>JAFQFA010000002.1 GCA_017398725.1 Oscillospiraceae bacterium
AGATATATTCATTTCTATAACCACGAGCGCATCCAGAATAAAACCGGAGTGGCGCCGCTGACGCTGCGCCACTCCGCATAAAACTAAATATTTCCTACACAGGTGCTTTTTTGTGCTGTCCGCACAAACTGGGGCAGTTCATCCGTGCAAGGTGCTTGAAAGCGTATCATTGATAACGGCAGTTACAAAAGGCAACGATTTTCTTGGCTGCATTTAAAGCATCGATAGCGTTGTATAACGCTATATCACAGCTAGCATCGTTGCTCATTACAAAAAGAATGGACCTATCCTCCCAAAGATCGACATCTAATGTTTTCTCTTTGCGGGAGTCTAAATTAATCCGTGTCTTATACTCGTCTGGCCACCAGTAATTCGTTTCTATTTTGACATATTTATAGTGCTCTTTTAGGAGGGGTAACAACGCATCAATAACTTGCTGATACCATGTGTACCTTTGCGCTGTCCAGAGATTACACTCTGCCTCTATTTCTTGAATCGCCAAATCTAAGAAGTGTTTTTCACATTTATGAGCAAAGTACCCCGACGGATGTGGGTACGATTGCTTCATTTCATCATATAGCGGAAGAAGGCAGGACGGCACACACCATCTGTTCATACGGGACAAACTGTCTGCAAGGAAAAACAGATTTTCATCTGTTTTAGTGGCGATTGTGTAGTCATTTTCCGAATAGACATCGTCGCACAAAGGAACACTGTGATAGTTAATAATCAATTTTTGAGGCTTTCCGATTGTAGGATTTGTTAGACGGTAAATACGGATGGGTAGTGTGGCGTCCTCTGTTCCAACCACCAGCCACCACTTGGATGTTGTGCACAGCACCATCGCTTCAAACATTTCCTCTGTTACGGTTTCTTGTAAATGCTGGCAAAACATTTTATAAGCTTCTTCGTATGCCTTGTCGGTCATAGTGATGTCCTCCTTTTGTAACGAAACCCCATCGGGGATGGTTTCATTCTACCATCCCCGATGGGGCAAAAGTGGGTCATCATATTTAGAGCTGAATCAGTTTTTTTAACGAACATTGATACTTGCGATAGCTAAAACCTTGGGAGGGGTGTTTTAAACCGTAAACAGTAACTGATTTTGAAAGGGGTACGGATACCGTAGCTCTCCCTCCTGCACCATATACGCACTTATCTAAACGGTGGGAGTCACTTTTATCGCCTTTTATCTCATTGTCACCCAATGATTCTTCTAAGGGTGGCAGCTTGTCATACACTTTTCTGCTGAAACAGAATACAATATCGATTTTATTCTCTTCAATAAATTCAAATAACTGTTTGTTTAGAGCATCGCGCTTACCAGACCTCTTGAGTACTTTAGTTGCCTGAGAATCTCTGACTCCACACGGTTCATCGATGTAGTTCCCGAACCAAACACGGTTCCAGAAATCGGTTCGGTTTTCGGGATCAATTCCGAAAGCCTGCACAATATTATCAAAGAATCGATAGGAGCGATCCTTTTCTGAACGAATCCGGGAGTTGTATTTTTTTAAATAGGTTTCAACCACTTTAGATGTTAGCTTGTCTTCCTCTTTTTTATCTTCGCCCCAATAGTGGGATTCTCCCAGAATCAAAATTTTTACTAGTTGGTCTTTTGCTTTTTCGCCCTCAAATACACCATCATGCATAATGTATTCTCCTTTTCTTTATTTGCACCATAACCGGATATTGGGTACAAATTAGTCCAGTTTTATAGTTGTAGAATGAGTCCGACCGCTTCTTCTGGAGTGACAATGCTGATTATGGGATCTAAAGTCATACACGAAACTTCAACGTGATCTGCGGAATATGGGTCAACATGAACCATTGCTTTTTTACCACACTTTAGCTTCAGGTAGAAACACGCACCGCGATAAGTACCAATTTGTGTCATATCTTGGCCGCGCTTTTTGTACACCTCATAGGCAACCCATCCGCATAATTCATTAGCGAACGTATTGCAAACCAGTTCGTATTCTTCCTCACTTATATCCTCAAGATATACCACTTCATCTTCGTACATAATACACCCTCTTTTCTTTCGTGTTTATAGGTTAATTCCACGATTCGCGGTATTTTGCAAGCTTCTGTAGGTCGGACAAATCACCGGTTTCAATATTGTAGGAATAGGATCGTTCACCGTCGGTGAACTCCATATCATCCGTAAGAACAGTCTCGCTGGAAATGGATGTGCCCCAAATCATATTATGAAGGAAAAGTCTAACCGCATATTGAGAAGCAGTAAAAATCAGGTCATCGCTCTCATCACCCACAAAGCAATCCGATGCGTAATCGGACATGTGCTGAATCAGTCTGTAAAAATCCAACACAGAAACATACTCATGGGAGGCCATGTCGTAAAATGTAACAGGCAGTCTTTCAGCGCCTTTTGTAAGACAAAAAAGGTCAAATGCGTGTTTCATCGCATCTTTGAATAATTCTTTATCAAAGGTCGCTTCTGCAAAAACAAAATCGTTTTTCATGTTCAACAGGCGTTCCCATTTTGATAAAGTCTCCATAACAATCATTGCGTTTTTCATTTCTTTTTTCCTCCCATTAATCTTGATAGTTATTTAATGCGTTTTGCAGATCTTCCTTGATGGTCTGTGCCAAATCAGGGGGCGACAAGACACGAACATGGCGGCAGTATTGTAATGCCCAGTGACGCATAGCGCTCCAGTTGACGGTGACACGAGCGGTGACTTCATCCTCGGTTTCGTCGGTAAAGGCGATGTCTGAGCCAAACCAGTCGATCACATCGTTCATGATGATTTTCTTTATCCGGAAGGTTACAGGAATGCTCTCACCGCTGAACATATAGAGATGCTCCGCCATGTGCTTGGGGAGCGAAAAATGCTTTCCGCCTTGTACCTGCTCCTTGGGCTTTATCGGTGTATCCAGCAGACGGATGTTGGTGATGCGATCCATACGGTAGTTGGCAAGATTATCATATTTATCGTAATTGCTGATTAAGTAATATCGACCGTTGGTAGCTGCCATCTGATAGGGATTGACGATGTATTCCCGTTCTCGCTTGGAGTGCAGCTTTTTGTCGGTGCCGTACTCGTTGTAGGTAAAGGCAACCTGCTTGCCGGCAGCAATCGCTTCGTCGATGATCTCAATGGTATAAAACAGCTGGGGATTCTTGGGTTTCGTTTCCTCCATAGTGGAGATAAACCGCACTCTGGACTTGAAGTACCGGTTGCTTAGACCCTCCAGCTTTTCAACAAGCTCTTTGCACTGGCTATAGGGGATGTGCTTGGAGAACAGCAAGCTATCTATCAGCAGCCGCAGCTCGGCGTCTGTAAAGTCCCGCTCCAGGTAGAAATCGGAGAGAATATAGCTGGTTTCTTTCTTGCCCTGTTTATTGATGTAGGTGCGTGCAACATCATCCCTGCATTCAATGGGGTAACCGGCTGCCATCAAGTTGCTTAGATTCCGGGCAACGGTTTTGCGGTCAGCAGCCATATCATAGTCGGACCAGAGAATATCCATGATCTGCTTTTGACTCAGCTTGTGTTCTTCGTCTGTATATCGCTTCAGGATATCCAGGATGTTCATAATGAGCATTTTCTTTGCCGGTGCGGTTTGTGCCATTTCAATCACCTCGTGTTTAGTGTATCATGTTTGACACCATATTACAACACCAGATGTGGCATTTCTGCCCCATCTGGTGTGGATTGTTATAATGCAAAACCGTTAGCGTTCATCAAAAGGCTGAGTTTATCTGCCAGGAGGGCAATAAACTCACTGTTCGTCGGTTTACCCTTTGTGTTGCTGACAGTGTAACCAAAGAAACTCTGCAGGGTATCTAAATCCCCTCGGTCCCAGGCAATTTCGATTGCTCGCATAATTGCTGTCCGTACCCGTTTTGGGGTAGAGCCATCCGTCAACGCAATAGGTTTGTAAATGCACTCGGTCATATTGTTAATGCGGTCCATATCCTCTACTGCAAGTTTGATCGCCTCGCGGAGATACCGGTATCCCTTGATATTAGCAGGCACACCAATGTTGTGAATCATTTCTGTAATCTGCTGATTAAGCGCCGGAAGTTTTTCTTCAATGGGAAGGTCGCTGTGTTTCAACGTTTCATTGATTCGATCTACAACACATTGTGCGGTGCAGGGCTTTTTCAGCAAAGCAGAAACCCGTCTTGCTGCCAATGCAGATACAATATAGTTGCTGATAAAGCCGGTGGCAACAAACACCTTGCAGTCAGTATATCGGACAGAAATTAAGTCCAAAACACTAATGCCATCGTACTGCGGTAGCAACAGATCAAGAATAATGATATCTGGTCGATTCTCGCTGGCTATTTGGAGTGCCTCTTGACCATCTGCAGCCACACCCATTACTTCAAATTCTTTATTACCTTCCAAGGCGTTCACCAGTTCATAGCGGAATTGCTCATCTGCATCTGCGATCAATACTTGCTTTTTCATATGTATATCTCCTTTTGAATATTGCATTCTCATGGTGTGCGCATAGTGCGCTGAATGTTATCCACAATTACAGCAAGAAACTCTGCAACCGAGGGCTTGTCCTCTCGCTTATTGACCGTATACCCAAAGAATTGGACAAGCCCATTTTGCTCTCGGCGATCCCAAGATATCTCAATTGCGTGCTGAATGGCACGTGCTACCCGAGCAGGGGCGGTTTGGAAGGTTCTGGCAACTTGCGGATACAACACTTTGGTAAGAGCGTTAATCACATCCGGGTCTTCTACGGCAATCATAATTGCTTCACGCAGGTAGTGGTAGCCTTTTATATGTGCCGGCACACTAATGTCACGGAGGATATCTGTAGTCAGTGTTTCTATTTTACATACAGTGGTTTGCTGAGATGCTTTTCTCGGTTCATTACCACACCAATATTCCTCCATAATCTCTGCCAAGGCATCTGTATCACAAGGCTTCAGCATTAGATAACGGACACCTAAATTAGCAGAAGCAGACGCTACGTAATCCGTAATAAACCTTGATGTAGCAACCACAACCGGCCGGTTTTCCATACCGTGGATTTCTTTGAGCACACCAAGGCCATCCTGCTTAGCAAGCAGGAGATCAAGCACCAACATGTCCGGCTTTAGTTGCTTTATCATGCGAACAGCTTGTTCGCCATCATTGGCAATTCCTACAACTTCAAGCATATCGTGCTTCTTTAAAGATTGCACAAGCCGATTGCAAAATTCCTCCGAATTATCAGCAATTACAATTCTCTTTTTCATACATGTATCTCCTTTCTGGCGGAAATGATTTTCACTTCCTGCCATAAAGATACACCACCCGACGGGGCATTTTCGTCCCATCAGGTGGTGTTTTTATCGGAGTTTTTCTAAAGCTTCAAAGGCTGCATCCATAGCTTCTTCCTGTGTGGGGTAAATCTCTGGGCAGAATACATTGTCCAAGGAATACTTCCAAGTATCGTTTTTCTTATTGTGATACAACACTACAAGGTGATCCTTGATCTTTATGTAACTGTTGGAATTCTTAGAGGTTTTCCATTGCCGGTTCTTAAAGTTTTCCTTCCGGGATTCCTTGCTCTTGAAATCTTGTTCGCGCTTCTTGGCCTGTTCAATGTTGCCCTCCATTTTGCCGGCGCAAATACAGCCAACGCCCAAACTTCCAAAATTGGGGTGATACATATGGTGTACATAGCGAATAATCTGATGTCCGCACATTTCACACACCCCCACGGGTTCACCTAAGTCGGTGACACCGGTACAAACCCAGCCGGTTTTCGGCACATCATCCCGTTTCCAGAGATTATCGTAATCTTCCAGGTTCGGCTGTGGTTGCGGCTCATTCACAGGTTCTTTCTTTTCTGTTGTAGACTGCCTGGACTCCTTGGTTTGCAACTTGAATGCATCTACTTGCTCGTAACCATCCAAAGAATTGTTGGTTGGTTTTTCTTCCTGCGGTTTTTTCTCAGCCGGTTTGGGTGGTTCTTCTCTGGGTGGCTCTGTCTTTTCCACTATCGGTTGTGGAAACTCCACAGGTTTCTCAGGAGTAGGAGCCGGTATTTGCGGTAATGTTCGAGGTCTGTTAAAGAAATCAACGGAAATCTCTCGCTCACTTGATAGCTTGTCAAATTTTACGCGGTAGCTGTTATTATTTCGACCAAAACCCAAAACCTCGCCTTCACCAAATGCCGGATGTGTCACTCTCGCTCCAGCGGTCTTGGGTGGCGTAACGATCGGTTCATCATACAGCTGCGCTGCATACCGATCAGCATTGTATTGCAGTTCCTTGGAGATAGTACCCACACGGATATAATTCTCCTCGCCGATTTCTTTTAGAAAACGAGAGGGGAGCTTTTGTTTGCCGTTCTGGGTATATCCCTCACTGTCCAGCAAGAACAGCCTTTTTTCTGCCCTGGTGATCGCCACATAGCATAGTCTGCGCTCTTCTTCCAGCCCCATCTTCTTCCGTTCCTCAATGGTCTTGGCAGAGGGGAATATACCTTCTGAAAAGCCTATGATAAACACATAGGGGAACTCCAAGCCCTTGGCCGCATGGATGGTCATTAGCTTCACCATATCGCAGGCTTCCTCACCGTCATCCTCCGATTGTAAGGAAATCTGATTGATGAACTCTTTTAGCGATACTTGTTCTCCAAAGTTATTTTCATATTCCGAAGCGATCCGCTTGAACTCCGACAGGTTTTCAAACCGCTCCATATCGCCCAGCTCCCGGATGTATTTTTCATATCCACTGTCTGCGCAGATGTGTTCTACACACTCGGATAGGGGAATGGTTTGATGCAGTTGCCGCACTGTGTTAATAACAGCAACAAACTCTTTTGCGCCGCTTCCCTTAAAAGTGGGATCATCCAAATTGTTCTGGAGGGTTTGGAACAAAGATTCCCCGTCTTTTTGCAGTGCCAGCAGTCGCTGCAGCTTGATCCTGCCGAATTTCCGGCGGGGTTTATTTACGATGCGTTTGAAAGAAATGTCATCGTCAAAAGCCACCAGCCGCAAGTATGCCATAACATCTTGGATCTCCATGCGCTGATAGAATTTGACACCACCGAATATCTCATAAGGCACACCGTTCTCAGTGAACTTCTTTTCGATGACCCGGGAGAGGAAACCGGAACGGTACAGAACCGCAAAATCTGCATAATTACAGCTGGTCTCTTTGCGGATCTGATGGATATTGGCGATGATTCGATCTGCCTCTGCGTACTCGTTCTTTTCATGGTAATGGTATACCTGCACACCGTCACCGCTTTTAGTAAACAGATCCTTTTTCAGCCGGAACACATTCTTTTCAATTAGTGTGTTGGCACAGCGCAGAATCTGCGGTGTGGAGCGATAGTTCTGATTCAGAATGACTGTTCGGGTAGGGATATGGGTCTTATCAAAATCCACCAACAGCTTCACATCAGAGCCGCGCCATTCATAGATATTCTGATCCGGGTCGCCTACGATCATCAAATTCTTATGCTTTTCCGAAAGCCTGTCCACCAGTTCCATTTCTGTGTTGGAACTGTCCTGAAACTCGTCCACCTGGATATAGTTCAGCCGGTCCTGCCATTTCTCCAAAACCTCCGGACACCGGTTAAAAATATCCAGCACGAAATACAGAAGGTCGTGGAAATCCATAGCGTAGATCTGCTTCTGTTTTTGCAGGAATTCTTCAATGATTTGATCGTCCATGGACACGATCTCAGGCATGATCTGACAATGATCGGTGCAGCACATTTTCGCCACATAATCCCGATGCCTCGCTTTGAAGAATGCGATCTGCTTGATGATCTTCTCAAAGCTTGCGTGGTCCAGCTTCAGCTCAAATTTCTGATAGATATCCCCTAAGATTGCTTTCTGCTGGGCATTGTCGATGATCTGGAACTCTTTAGGATAGAAGATCTTTTCAATATCCTCCCGGAGTACACGAACACAGAAACCGTGGTATGTACAGATCAAGGAAGTGTCGTATTCCTGACCAATTAGGCTGCGAATACGACGCTTCATTTCTCCGGCGGCTTTATTAGTGAAAGTTACGCAGAGAATATTGGCAGAATTGATGCCATACTCCTTTACAAGATAGGCATACCTACTCACCAGCAGCTTAGTTTTGCCGCTGCCTGCGCCGGCAATTACCCGGAGATATCCCTCCGTGGCCGTTACAGCTTCCAGTTGTTTTTCATTTAATGCGGATAAATAATCCATATTACATCACCCCAGAATACAGGATAACACTTTAACTGTCCAATAATTCGGGACTAATTAATGCTTTCAGCATGAAAAACAGATATTCCAGTATTGTTGCTTTCGAAGGTAGTCTGCGACATTTCTCGCATTGTGTTAATACCCAGTTATCCTCAGATGCACGCATTTCATCGGTAATAACAGGAAAACCCCGACCTTTGCGTACCCAGTTCATCCCTCGAAACGCATCTTTATCAACAAAGCCATGGGCCTTTAGATAAAAGAAAATATCTTCCCGACAGGAAATTAACTCAGATAGTTTCAATGTGCCGTCGCGAAGCATTGCACTATATTTATCCCAAGCGTTATTATCATCTGCTAAACACAAAAGAGCAATCATCTCTCCTACACAATTGGGTGAAGGTATATCTTTGGCTTTCCCAATTCGAGTGATATAATTTCGGTTTTCTGCGGTGATGGCTTTTGTATGAAAGTCTTTTGCGATGCGGTTGCGGTTCAGCGTGAATTCAAAAAACAAATTGCCACGCTGAATATACTCTGCTTCTGTGGATGCAGTAAAATCCCATATATCGGATTTTAATAGTTTCAACCAGTGGTTATCCAGCCAATGCTCTATCTGCTCACGCATATCCTCCGGCAAGCTGAAATCATAAACAGGGTTATTGCCATAGCTGCAATAGCTTTGCCAGACAAGGTTATGGCCGTCAGGAATCATTGCTACATCGCAACAATTAATTGGTGGGATGTCAAACCCGTCTGTATATGCAGGCTGCCAGATGGTACGGTGGCACTTGGGACAATGAAGATGGGGCGGTAATGGGTTTACATTCGTGATTCCCAAAAGGTATGGAATGAGGCCGGAGGTTGCATCTCCGGATATCTTATATGGGTGTTGATTCCTCTTTAGCCAGCTGGTCAGTTCATAGACTGCAGCAAGATCCGCGACGTTGCCGCTTTCCAACAAGGCAGTCCATTCCTGCCGCATGCGCTTGAGAATTAAGGAGTCTGGTTTTTCTCCATATTTGCGATGCAACGCTGAATATATATCTCCCTCGAGACTCTCCTCAATGGCGCGTTTCGGCAGATACGCATATTCGCTGCCGTACATCTGCATGGTATCGTAATGGACTTGCGCCCGAGTTAGGATGCTTTTCAGTTCCGTCAACAATTCTAGAAAACTATCGCAACGCACAAATGACGGCAGATCGGGTAGCTCAGCATCCCCTAGCCATACCACTGTTTCATCCAGCCAATCACCCACATCCATATAGTAGGCGAGCAGCGTGTTTAGAGCATCCTTACGCATCTGTGTTGCATCTACGATAACGCAGATAGCATCTGCGACAAGTAAATCTGTCACGCACTCTGCTGTCATCGGTTTATATCCTTCCGTTAATGACGCCTCCAAATGAGATATCTGCCCCTCTGCTAAGCCATAGGCTGCAATCTTATGGTTCATTAATCTTTCTCCTTTACGTCCGTATAATTGACACAATGATAGGGAATATTATTTTCTATGGCATAGTGTTCAGCACAAGACCCAGCGTTGCAATGAATTACTAGATTCGGACACTGCAAAAAGGACTCCCTGTGAATTTTAACTACGCTATTTGGGATAAAGAGTTCCTTCAGATCGGGGCAATCCGCAAAAGCTCCTGTGTCGATTTCTTTTGTTCCGTTAGGGACTGCCGTGCCATTACAGCCTACCCACAACACATCGCTATACACAATCGCATTGATTGCAAAACCATCCCGGGTATAACCAGGCGTGTCATGAATAGCAATTTTACGTAAATTGGGACAAGCGCCAAAGGGATTGCCTTCCGGTATTACATCCTGAGGAAGAATAATCTCAGTTAAACTTATGCAGCCCCGAAAGGCATCCTTTGATAAATACAAGTCGTGCGTCTGCTGAGCTTCAAAACAAACTGTCTGAAGGCGTGTGCATTCAGAAAATGCATCTTCACAAACATCCCATATGCTGGGAGGCAGAAGCAATATTTCGATTCCGCAGCATCCGGAAAACGCCCTCTTATCAATTGTCTGCACAGTGTCAGGGAATACGATCTTTCTTATTTCCTTATGCCCGGAAAAAGCCTCCGATCCAATCCGATCAACACCTTCCGGAATGTTCACAGTTTCCTCGCATCCGTTATATTTCAATAATACAAATTCATCTCCATAACAGGTTGTTTCGAATATTGGATGAACCATACCCTCCAGTTTGGCGCACAAAATTGATCGATCACTAATGATTTCCTGTTTTCCGTATAACCCTTCCAAGACACAGAATTCGTGCAGCTGTGCATTATTCTCACAAGCAAACAATCCAGTATATACTTCGTTAGGAATACGATAAACTGAGGAAAGCATTGCACACCAATCTATTGTCCCTTTAAAATATGCCAGAGCATCTTCTTTATCCAAAAATCTGTTGTACACAAGATACAAAATAGGCAAATTAATTTGAATAAAAGTCGTTATCTGATTTATGAACTTATCATCATACACATTGGGGCAGTTATTTTCATTCATCCACATAGCCGGAACAATCTTACAGTCTCCGTAAATATTGAAGCACATAACTGGAGCATTATCCAATCGACCGGAAAAAGGCGATCCTCCGTGAAATCGAATCGATGGTCCATCACAGCTGTCAACCCAATTGCCAAAGGCTATGTATTCCTGGAAATATCCGGTGCGGGACATATTTGCGTCACTTGCATGTAGCACACACAAGGTATTTGCATCTGTTTGTTTTTCAAGTCGTTTCATAGATTCGCCTCCTTCTGCTATAAGTATAACCCACCGGGCGGGGCAAAAACGCCCCATCCGGTGGGTCTTTCCTATAAGCAGATTTCATGTTCCTCTACATAGTCCCAGTCCAGCTTCTTTGGCGGGTTATGAATTTGTTCATATGCCTTCCACATCATTTCCGCAATTAGTTTTGGATGCACCTCACCGCAACCACCGCCAAACAAGGGAATTAAAATGCTATCCACATTGTTCTCGTACGCACACATCAGTGTTGTACGCATGCATTGATAGATAACCAGCGGATCTTTGATTGGTTGTGGTGTTCGCATAGTCGGGGTGTGGATCAGATTGCGTCCCTCTTTGCCCGTGTCAATCATAAAACTCGATCCAACGGGCTGTTCTCCATAATAGTGTTCAATAATATGCTGCTGAACCCGTTTTTGCAGCTGATCTCCAAAGTAATTGGTAATGGCAAGATCATATCCGCCATCCATTAACCCAAAGGCATTGGCAGGGGAAACAATGCACTGCACTGGATTTGACCTTATAAATTCATCAAATTCTGCAGCTACGCACTCGACATTCGATTCTCCATGAAAGTATAGCTTTACATAGCGCAGCTGTACTTCACCTTTGTTGATGATGTATATTTTCATTCTACTACCTCCTCGTCAGAAAAGGTTGCTTTTTCCGGATCCCACCGTAATTTGACTGTGCCGCAATCTCCATGTCTGTTTTTCGCCACAATACATTCAGCTATATCGCCCAGCGGCGTTTCCGGGTTATAATAGCGATCTCGGTACAGTAGCAGAATCTGATCAGCATCCTGCTGCAAAGCACCATAATCATTTAAATCCTTAAAAACAGGTCGTTTATCTTCGCGATAGTCTACCTGCCGACCCAACTGCGCCGTACAAATAACCGGCACACTTAATTCCCGTGCTAGAAGTTTTAGGTCCCGCGACTTAGAATTATAAGCCCGGCTAAATCGGTCTTTACTATTTGTGTGATATGCCGGATCGTCAAGTAAATTAAAATAGTCAATGATTATAGCGCCGAGGTTTTCAACTCTCTTACAAATATCATGAATCTTCTTCACCGTCATCCACGGATCATCACAGATTACAAGGTTGCCTTCTTTTTTGTGTCAGTTTCCGCTTGCCCTTTGTGAGCGGCGGATAATCTGTACTTCGGACATTTCTAAAGAAAAAAGCACAGTCGTTTTGGATGCTTCTTTTGCTAGGTTATTGGCAATGTCTAACGCTAATGCCGTTTTACCCATTGCCGGACGGCTTGCAATAACAACCAGGTCTTCATCCACTAACCCAGTTGTTAACTTGTCGATAGCCAGGAGCCCTGTAGACTGTCTTGGCTTTTGCGCATCTTCGAGTGCTATTTGCGCAAGCTTCTCAAGCACTAGGTTCATTGTTTCGGGAATATCGCCATTTCTTTTGCTGTACACATAGTTATTTGCCATTGTGACACCCTTCCTAATTTGTTTCCACTATAAAAATAACCTACCGGACGGGACAAATTCGCCCCATCCGGTGGGTTTCGTATTATACTAGATCAATGATTTCCGTTCTTCTGGGTTTTCCGTGTTTTTTCTTGATTGCGAGCAGTTCTTGGCACATTTCTTCATTTGTTGGTGCTACGCCATTTTTCTTTTGAAGGAAATCTCGATAGAATGCCAAATGCTCCGAAAGAATGTTGTACAGCGACATCCTTGCAGGCTTATTGTCGGAGAGCAAAATCGCCTGATAATCAATAACGTCTTCAAGCCCAGTCTTGAGATAAAGCAAATCCAGCACTTTTGACACATCTGCGTCAGCTGTTAGTTCAATCCAAAACTCAACCTCCGGGAACCAATGCTTTGAGTAAACTCCAACGACACCCGGCAGTTCTCGGTCACGGACTAGCTCATCAACAAGAGTCCCAAATGCATCAATATCTCGATCCATTGTGACCGGAACTTCCCAAATGGCCAATATTGGTCTTTCTTTTCCAAAAGATCGAATTAAGCTCGATTTGCATCGGACCCGGATTTGTCCGCGCCCTGTGCGATACATTTCCGGTAATTCACTTTTATTTACGATCACACCGCCGGTTATAAAATCAGGACCCTTTACGTAGTCCAAGACCCTCTCCGGTGCTAAGTCAGGATCATTGATCATTGCTATCATTGCGTCAATTACTTCTCCCAAATTGTGTGGGGGAATTTGACTGTAGAATCCATCGGCAATCACGTCTGTGCCCAGCACGATAGAACCGGGGATGCGCTCAGGCAACACAAGTGGCACTTTACCGCAGGCAATACCGGTATCCTCCTTAAAGTCTACCATTCTTTTGCTTATATACTTAAGCATTGCGTCCTCTGCAAATGTATGCAATCTTATTTCAGTAAAGCGAGGGGATGTAGGATTGCCTCCGTGCTGTCCCCAATTGCCCCGCGGTGCATCTACTAAAGGAATTGTATTAAAATGCTCAGTCATTAAAGCAATCGTGTTGTTAATTGTATCCGCTTCTCCAAATCCCCAATGGTCACTCATTGTTCCAACTTGACCACCGGCATCATAGAGCGTCTTTGCAGTCATTTCATATTCAGACCTGCTGGACAACTTTCGTTGCCGCATGGTCCAAAGAATTCTGCGTTGTCTAGGCGTTAAACCATCCCGCGCATCAGGAAGGTTATAGCTCTCAAAGGTTTCCTTGCCTTCGGTTTCTACTTTCATTTTCAATGCATCTGCCATAATGTGTCCACTCTCTTTCTGTACTGGTTTTCTGTTCTGAAAATATAATAGCCAGCCTCATGGGGCAAAATCGCCCCATATACAATCAAACTACCGGCAACAATCAAAAATAAACACACGGAAAATGTATTGCTATTTTGCCGGTAATGTGGTATAATAATGACAAGAAAATTTGCCGGGAGGGAACTATGGAATATATATCTGTCGCAAAAATGGCTGTAAAATGGGGACTTTCTGAACGAAGTGTGCGGAATTACTGTGCCCACGGCAGAATTGCCGATGCCAAGCTTATCGGCAAAACTTGGTACATTCCAGAGAATGCACAAAAGCCGGATCGTATCAACAAAAAGAAAGATACCCCTTCCTTGCTGCAGATCCTGCGGGAGCAGAAAGCGGCAAAAATGACTGGAGGTATCTATCATAAGGTGCAGATCGATCTGACCTATAACTCCAACCACATTGAGGGTAGCCGTCTTACTCACGATCAGACGCGGTATATCTTTGAGACCAATACCATCGGTTTTGAAAATGAGTCTGTGAATGTGGACGATGTGATTGAAACATCAAACCACTTCCGTTGCATTGATATGGTGATCGATCAGGCTGGTAATGCACTTACTGAGAGATTCATCAAGGAACTGCATTTCGTACTGAAAACCGGCACCAGCGATAGCCGCAAGGCTTGGTTCGCGGTAGGGGAGTACAAGAAGTTACCCAACGAGGTGGGCGGTAATGATACTACTCTGCCGGAGAATGTTGCCGAGGCGATTCGTAAACTGCTGGCAGAGTATAATGCATTGCTCTCTAAGACCTTTGAGGACATCGTAGCCTTCCATGTGGCATTTGAACGCATTCATCCCTTCCAGGACGGAAATGGCCGCGTAGGCCGCCTGATCCTCTTTAAGGAGTGCCTGAAGCACAATATCGTCCCGTTTATCATTGAGGATAACTTGAAGCTGTTTTACTACCGCGGTCTCAAAGAATGGGATCACGAAAAAGGCTTCCTCATAGACACCTGCCTCACCGCCCAAGACCGCTTTAAGGCTTATTTGGATTACTTTAGAATTGTATATTAATCTCAATATAAATATAGCCAAAAGGAAACTCTAAAAAATTGTCACATTAATAAGGCTTAATACTAATAACTTTTTGAATGATGTTCAATACAGGAATATGGAGGACATTATGTTATTGACTAAAATTGCAATCAAAAACTTTCGCCTATTGGTTAATGCAGAATTGAATGTTGATGAAGATATTACACTGATTGTCGGTCGGAACAACACAGCAAAAACATCTTGCATGGATATGCTAGGGAAGGTTATCAAGGGGAAACCGCTAACATATGATGATTTTCCTTTAAGTAAGCGAAAGTATGCATATTTCTTGCTTGAGCATTTTATTAAGGGTACGATTACCTATGAACGCCTTTGTAAAAAATTTCCCCAAGCTGCCATTGAGTTCTGGGTGGACTATTCTTTGGATGATCCTGATGCGAATCTGGGTGCACTTTCTCCGTTTATCATTGATGTGGATGTTGATACCACACAAGCTGTTATTCGTGCAGAGTACAAACTTAAAATGGAAGAAAATACATTGCGTGAATTGTTTGCACCGTGCTTCTTTGAAAACGGCGTATTCGTAAAGCGACTTGAAGATGTGCGCGACATATGTATAGCAAACTTCCCAAAAATGTTCGACTTAACCATTTATGCAATTAACCCTAAAAATACTGCAGATGTTCAAGTTAAGACGCAAAAAGAACTCTCAGATCTTTTCCCTTTTTACCCAATCCATGCAGAACGGTTTTTGGGTGAGGCCGCAGAAGATAATCAGAGCTCACTAGGGTCATTGATTACCAGCTATTTTAGCGTTGACCTTGATAATCTTGATCCGCAAATTGCAAATGATGTGAAAGTGTTGCGAGAAACGGTTGAGAAAGCAAATATTGCAATTCAAAGAAAGAGTAGCGAACTACTTAGTTCCATTGTTGATCGGTCTGTCGGCTTTGGTTATCCTAATAGCGAGGAGCTAAAACTTGGTGTCAACACGAAATTACAGATCGATAATCAAATCAAGGATCAGACGGAGCTTACTTATACTTCAAAAGTTGCAGGAGAATCTCTTCCAAGTTCTCATAACGGATTAGGATATAAGAATTTGATTAAAATTGAGTTCCAGCTTGCAGCGTTTGCAGGAAAGATTAAGCAAGGAAGCACGGCGTGCATCCCATTGCTATTTATAGAAGAACCAGAGTCGCATATGCATCCGCAAATGCAACACACATTTGCCAGTTATTTGAGAACTTTCTTGGGAGAAATATCCGATGTTCATATTCAGTCGTTTCTCACATCACACTCCGCACATATTGCAAATACAATTGACTTCTCAAAAATAAGATATGCACAAAAAACAAGGCGGGGTGTTGTGTATAAGGACCTAAATATCTTTTCGCAGATCCAAACAGTAAATTTGGAGTTCATTCAAAAGTATCTTACACTCAGCCGGTGTGATATGTTTTTCGCGGATAAGATCATTTTTGTGGAAGGCGCCTCCGAAAGGCTCCTTTTGCCTGATATGATTGAAAAATGTGCCAATGCGGGACTATTCGATTCACAAGAATATAAACTACCTGCTCAATATTATGCTTTGATTGAAATTGGCGGAGCGTATGCGTATAAGTTTATTCCTTTTATAGAATTCTTGGGAATACCGTGCCTTATACTAACTGATATTGATGCTATGGAAGATGGACGGACAAAGGCTGCTGTCAGCAAGGGTAAGGTTACATCTAACTCTACGTTAAAGTGGTGGATGCGCAAACATAAGAATTTGCCAGAGGACGACCCTTCTACAATTAATCTTTCCGAGATTATAGCGTTAACAGCTGAGGAGAAGACACGCGGGACTTGTCACGTGGAGTTCCAAACCAGTGAATATGGCCTGTGTGGGCGTTCTTTGGAAGAGTCAATTATGAATGTAAATCGAGCTCATTACGAATTGGCGGAGCCGGTCACAGAGGACAAGTTGTCATTTAAGGATAAAAGCAAGACTGATTTTGCACTTAATCTTATCACGAAAAAGCCAGATTATGCGATTCCAAACTATATTAAGAATGGTTTGGTTTGGCTTAATGATCAGCAGGTATTGATATAGAGGAGGTGACTTTATGAGCGGAGAAAACGAGAAGAATAACTACCAAATTGCAAAAGAAGAGGCTGATAAGGTTGACGAATTGATTATCTCTACCCTCCAACAAGGTCGCAGCTTTCGAGTAGAAGCAGGTGCGGGATCGGGCAAAACGTACTCACTTAACAGGGTTATTGAATGGGTACAAGCTAATAAGTGGAACGAATACAAGAGAAAGAATCAAAATGTGATATGTATCACTTATACCAACGCGGCGGTGGATGTAATCGCAGAACGGCTTACAAACAATTCCTTTATTTTGCCGTCGACAATTCACTCATTTGCTTGGGGCGCAATAAAACAGTATCAAAGCACCCTAATGGATATGATTGCAAAGGACGAAAAGTTGTGGGCAAAAGAATCTGATTTCTCAGGTATAACTTCTATCCAGTACGATAGAGGCTACCGATATGTCAGCAAGGGAACACATTACCTGTTTCATGATGATGTAATTAAACTCTTTGCTGCAATGCTGGACAATGCAAAATTTAGGCGTGTATTCAGCGATAAATACCCTTTAATCCTTATTGATGAATATCAAGATTCCTTCCAATCGATTATCGATCGCTTTATCGAACATTTTATTTCTAAGGGAACAGGACCTCAGTTTGGCTTTTTCGGTGATGCGTGGCAGACAATCTATCAGTCTAATAATGCTTGTGGGTTGATTGATCATGATAACCTGGTTGTGATCCCTAAAGGATCAAATTTTAGGTCTGCGCCTAGAATTGTAGAGTTGCTTAATAATATTCGTCCGGAACTGCCACAACAGTCCGCTGTAGATGAATTTGAAGGCGAAGTTGTTGTAGTTACATGTGAAGATTACACAGGTGAGCGACGGACCGATCGAAATTTCAAAGAAGATTTACCGGCAGATGAACTAAGAATGCGAATAAATGCTATATCCGCTCACATAAAAGCATCTGTTCCTGAAGAAGAGACAATTAAAACTCTGATGATTACCCATAAGGTTCTTGCAGCACAACAAGGGTATGAAAAACTTTTAGATATTCTACAAGATGGTCTTCGGGACAAAGATGATCCTTTTCTGCTGTTCTTTATGGAGACTGTGGAACCTGTATATAAGGCGCTTCAAACTTCTGATATGCAATTGCTCTTCGATACATTAAAGAAACGATACCCCATTACCAAAAAAACTGAGAAACTCTGCTGGAAAGCATTGGAGCAGGATCTGGCAGAAGTCCGAGAAAAGCGAGCGGCAGATGTTCTTAAGACAGTAATTGAATCTAACCTAATACCAATTCCACCGCAAGTCGAAGGGTATTATCAACTGTATTGTACAACGCCTGAATTGATCTACCCTAATGGCGTGCCAATTCAGGAGTTCTTAGAATTGGAGTATGCTCAATTTTTGGCGGCAATTGATTTTCTGTATCCTGAAGCGGAGTTCTCTACAGAACACGGTGTAAAAGGAGAAGAATACGATAATATTATCTTTGTTATAAGCAAAGGTTGGAATCAATATCAGTTTGAAACCTACGCGCCTATGATTAATGGCTCTGTACCTATTCCGAGAGGCAAGGAAGCTTCATTCGAACGGAATCGCAACCTGTTCTATGTATGCTGCTCTAGACCGAAGAAGAGATTAATATTCTTCGTTTCTGTGCCGATGACTGCCGCTTTTCGCGGTTTTCTAAGTGATCTTGTTGGTGAAGAAAATATCTTAACCTATGGTGAATACTTAGGCGGTATGTAAGAATAGTACCAAAGGAGCTTAAAGCAGCGTAATCGGATAGGCTTACTAAAAGTATTAATAACGAAAAACACCCGGCGGTGGGACCGATTTGGTCTTCCCGTCGGGTGACTGTTTACGGTAGGAGTATGTGCCGTATCACAGGCGGCCAACTTGCTGTTCTCTGCGCCATTTAAATTATGAAAAGGTGTAGAGGCCTGTGCGCTTTAGAAATATTAGAAAACATGGTGGTTATCAAACTATATTGAAATTTAAACTCGGCAGTTATATTAGTTGGTTCATGTAACAAATGTTGACGAAAACAAGCAGAATGTGTAAAATGAAAATACAATGATACTCAGGGGAGTGCGGCCATATGGAAAATACAAAGAAAAAGCAAACAATACCTTCAGCCTTTTCAGGAATTAACACAACAAGTGAGTTGCGTTTATATTTGGATGATAGCATCAACAGGTTAAAATCTAGTAAGTATATCCACCACTATACCACACTTGAAAATGTTGTAAAAATGATTTGTGGCGGCAGCTGGCATCTTGGGGATGCAGCGAAAATGAACGATAAACTTGAGTATGAAAACGGGGATGAGCAACGCTGGAATAATTTGTTTTTTAGCTGCTTTATGTGCGAAGATAAAGAGAGCATTGGTATGTGGAGTATGTATGCGCAGCCTTGGGAAAAGGGGGTAAAAATATCTCTCCCGAGTAAGGCTGTGCGTGATTGGATTTACTCAGCTAAAGAACTATGGGAAATTTCGGTTAAGGACTACACCCCAACAGGAAGGACAATACCATTAGATAATGATATAGTGTCCTTGCGTTTATCTGCGGTGGCCTATTCTAATGCTGATAGTATGCAGGAGATTACCGAAGAAAAACTGATGTGGAGCAATCAGACAAATAGAAACATTCATAATGCGGTACGAATTCCAGAGTTGACTGGATACGTCAAAGATATGGCGTGGGCCTATGAGAAAGAAATTCGTGTTAAAGCGGAATTTCATGATGCCGGTGGAATTCAACGTGTAGCGGTCCCATTAATTAATGAGATTGTTAGCCAAATGATTATTACTGCAAGTCCGTTGTTTGAGGGGGACCTGCAGCGAGAACTTGAAAAAAGTGTTGCAAATCATATGGGTGCAAATAATCCATATAGTTTTCCTAACTCTATGAAAATAGATCATAGTATATTTACCCATAGACTAAATATTAAAACTATTTGTCAAAACTGTCAGATCAAAGCAAATTATTTGAAAAAGTAATATAATTAAATACATAATCCACATAAGTTGCCTGCACAGTTTTCGTTATACAGAGAGAAGGTAAAATGCATGGCTTTATTAATTAATCAATTTAATTTCGGAATATCATTTTTAGATGCATATATCCGTTTGTGCAATAAAACACGCCTTATGGATATTAATATCCTATCAGAAGGTTTTATGTGTGAGTTGTTAAATATTTTATATGGTTATGAATTGTCAAATGTTAATGATACTGATAATTTAACTGCTGGATATGATTTGTTTAGTGATTCTCAAAAAATACTTGTTCAGGTCACTAGCGAGTGCAGACCTGAGAAAATCACTTCATGTGTAGAGACGTTACAGAAACAGGTGACTGAAAGAAATAATCTAGAGGCGAGGTTGAAGAAACTCGAAGAGGAGTGCAAAAAGGATCCTTCGCTAAGGGATGATAGGGATAATTGCCGTATAAAACTACGAAAAATCAAGGATATAAATGGCTATAACATTAAATTTCTCTTTCTTTGTGCAGATGGTGTAAAACTGAAAAAAAGCAATCCTGTGAAGCGTGTTGCTACATCCGACAATATAATATTTAATCCCCAGGATGACATATTAGATTTCTCTACATTATCTGAAAAAGTACACAGTATTCAATTCAGTGAAAATGCTGGATTATTACAGAAATTTATGCAGCGCAATGGCGATATATTTATAAGCAGAAACGTTGTTCCGGATCGCGTGGAAGGAATTATTAAAGAATATGCGGATAATTATACCAGCAAGCTGTTTTTGCATACATATGAGAATTCTAGGGTAACACTACAAAATCTTTATATAGATCCTTCTTTTTCTTGTGTTGATGATTCAAATTGTGGAGGGCAAATTAGCAATACCAGTTCGCGTGATCTGGTTGGCCTTTTATGTGATTTTTTGTGGCAAAAGAAAATAAATGATAAAGAACGCATTTTATTCATTGAAGGTGATGCTGCAATAGGAAAAACAAGTTTGGTTTCTTGGCTGTGTTATCATTATTTACAGGTGAATAATACAGATATATCTGAGGAAAGACAAACCGGGCGTGCAATTTTCATGAATAGAAAAGTAGTATGCGTGCGGTTGAGGGAGCTTGTTTTTTCTGACTCATCTTTAAATCCATGTGAAGTAATGCTTTCGTATTTGAATATAGAAAGTGTCGAGGAATTTTCGCATCAATATGCAGATGCAATTATCATTCTTGATGGCGCTGACGAGCTTAGCATGGTAAGTGGTGTGGCAGCTTCTTCTATAGAGTCATTTGTTTTGGATATTAGAAAGGGGTTTAGTAATCATAAAATAATAGTGACAACACGTCCTCATTTTCTAAACATGGAAGTGTTCAAAAGAAATACATTTAAAATAAGACGGATTAGCTTGGATCATTTTAGCAAACAAATGAGAGAGGAGTGGTTAGAAAAGTATAAGAATTGTCAAGAGGCAATCCCAGATGCAACCGAAAAGTATATATTATCATTAACGGATGAGGTTGCAGCGGGTGTTGCTGATACACCGTTAGCGTTATATCTTTTAGTGCGTTGTGATATGCGTGAAGAACTTCAGGGTAATCATTGGGCATTATTTCACGAAATCTTTTCAAAAGCTATTGTTGATGCTGAATATAATGAGAATTTTAAAAACACCTCTAATGATTTGCGCTTTAGAAGGTCGCGTACAAATTATGAGATAGTTGAACGCATCGCATATAGAATGTTTCAGAACTCCAAGGAAGAACGGTATTATGTTGTAGAAAAAGAAATCGAAGATATAATTAGAGATACTGCACTGGGTGGATTAACACCAGAAGCGGTTCGACAGACTTGTGTTTTGTGTGCCTATTGGAAAAGCTCAGCGATTCTTGGAGCACTAGAGTTTTACCACAATGATATCAGAGATTACTTTATGTGTGAGTATATATGCGAATCCTTGTGTGATTGTTTAAATGGATTAAACCGGGAAAAAGTAGTTGATCACTTAATAGAACTTTGTTGCCGACTTTTCTCGTGGGGCGATATTGCTGGTACAACATGGGAACAAGCGTTTTCTTTCCTTTACTTAAGACTTAAATATGAATCTCAATATGGAGCTGAAACCGGGTCTTTATATCACTTGCTTCAACACAATAGTTGTGTCGCATCTTTAATGCAAGGAATGATCGAGTCAAAAAGCTTGTGGATATATGATTACAATGAAATGCCCTATATTGCGATAAAATATGTTTTCAGAAATACACTGATGCTATTCCGTATTTTAATGGAGTTTTTGGTTAATGAGGATAAGGACTCGGTTATTAATCTTTGGCCCACGGAAGAAGACAAGACACAGTGGGACCGCCTTGGTATTTTTGAGGACTGGCGAGAACTGTTCGTAAAATCAGTTAACATTTCGAAACACAAGAAGATTGGAATTGTAAGCAAAACTTATCTAGGTAATATCTCGTTAGAACGGTCTATATTGAACGATGCTGATTTTGAAGGATCAACTCTGAGAGATCTAAACTTTAGCATGGCTAACATGCGAAATTGCTCGTTTACATCAACCCATATAACCGATGTAGATTTCTCTAATGCTGATTTGCGCAATGCGGATTTTAGTGACGCAGTGTTGACTGGCGTTAATTTCGCAGACGCCAATTTAGTTGGGGCAAAGTTTGTCGGAGCAAGAATTACAAAGTGTACTTGGAGAAATAGTCGCTTTGGAGAGAATGACTTTTCGAAATCTCACATTGACGAACTAACGATTAGTGGTCGAAATGTTAGTGATCTGGTGTTTGCTAACTCTGTTATAAGCAATTCTGACTTTAAAAACTGTAAACTTAACAATGTAATTATCACAGCTAAAACAAGTTTTTCACAGGTAAATTTCTTAAAAGCAGAATTTGAGGGAATAGTCAGTGAAACGTCTTTTTCTGGTTGTAACCTTAGTAAATGCCGTTTTACCGCACTATCAACTTTTAAGGAAAATGAAATAAAAGACTGTTCTTGTGCAGATGCATGTTTTAACGATTTAACAATAGAAAAAAGCAACTTTATTGATTGCAACTTTAAAAATGTAAGCTGTGTAGGTACTGTATTTAGGAGAACATGTTTTTTTGGTCAAAAAACGATGCTAGAAGGGTCGGATTTTTCTCGTGCCAAGGCATATAACTCATCATTTGATGGACTGAATTTTTACCGTGTCCATTTAAGAGCATCTAGCGGGTTTGAGAAATACTCTCGTGAAAATCCCTATTTAGTGGCATCTCGTTGAAAGCTTATATGAATATAGTAGGGCACTGCGTGTTGATCGTTTATCTGCTGTGTTTAGGTTAATCATTGTAGGGACGAGTTTCTTCCTAAACCTATTGTGGAGCGATTTAGTTATACTAGCCTTGCTGATTTATAAGGGTAACGCTAAAAACTAACAACAAAAACACCCGGCGGTGAGACCGATTTGGTCTCGCCGCCGGGTGGCTGTTTATGGTAGCAGTATACACTTTTTCGCAGGCTGTCCGCTGATTTTCTCTACGCCATTTTACGCCAATTTTACGCCATTTTCCCGTGGGAAGGCATAGAGATGCATGGACTTATGTGTTTTAGAAATGTTGAAAAACCGAGTGTTTATCAAGCTTTATCGGCATTTGTGGAGATACATTGAAATATGGAATCGGTAGTTTCATCACCGATACCTAATTTCATATATTTAATCTCCTTTGCTGTTTGTGTGCTTAGGGTTTGCGTTTTGAAGACGCATACATTTTTTGTATTATAGCATACCGTTACAACTTTCACAAGGTGATATTTTAAAATCTTGGTGTTGTGAAATGAAAATAAAATGAGGTACAACTGAGAAACATGCAGTATACTGAGTGTGAATATTGGAAGGTTTCTTTGCAATGTTTGCTTTTTCATATATAATGAATGGAAATAGAGAAAAAACGGCAAAAGAAAGATGGGTGAACATGAAACTGTTGATCGCTGAAGATGACAAGGACCTACGCTATGGGCTGCAGGTTTTCTTTCAAAAAAATAATTTTACTGTAGACGCAGTAGACAATGGCGCCGATGCCTTGGCGTACTTACAACTGGGTAACTATGATGCTGCGGTTTTGGATGTGATGATGCCCAAGATGGACGGTGTAACGGTTGTTAGAATGGTTCGTGCAGAGAAGAACGCCACCCCGATTTTGCTATTGACCGCTAAGTCTGAAATCGAGGATCGCATAGCCGGATTGGATGCCGGCGCAAATGACTATCTGCCGAAGCCTTTTGATATCCGGGAACTTCTTGCACGGGTGCGGGTATTGACCCGGCCACAAGGGCAGCAGTCTGCGAGAATGCAAATCGGCAATATTTGTCTTGATACGACTTGCTTTATGTTGATTGGACCAAATGGGGAACAGCCATTGACCAACAAGGAGTATCAGACATTCCTTTTGCTGATGCAAGCGCCCGCCACACCGGTTTCCGTAGAAAGGATTATGTATAAGGTTTGGGAGCCGGATCGTGCCGGTCAGGAAAATGCGCTTTGGACGATCGTTTACAATCTCAGAAAAAAGCTTTCCGCCATAGGGGCAGATGTTACAATCCAAAATAAGCGAAATCTTGGCTATGTTTTGGAGGCGCGGCAATGAAAATGACATTAAAAACAAAATTGCGGATCCGCTTCGTGCTGCTGGCAATGCTGAGCTTGCTGCTCATTCAAAGCGGGATCGTAGGTGTAAGCATTTACAATAACTATCACGATCTTGTAACAAAATCAGATATGCTGATTTCTCAGTTATACAACAACCCCTCCGGGGGAAACCGGTATTTTTCTGTAAAGATTCCTGCAGGTAAGAATACGGTATATCCGGACGTGGTACAGCATGTGTCCGTATCGGCGGAGGATGCGGCGGTATTTGCCCGTTGTGCGTTGTCACAAAATCGAGAAAAAGGGTTTGTTGAGGGATATCGCTATCATATTTATCAGAATGAAAGCGGCTCGAAAATATATTTTTTATCCCGGGAATCCAGTGTTGAGATGTTTAGAACAGCAGCAGAGAACATGATCTGGGTCAGCTTGATGGGCCTGCTTGCAATCGCGGCTGTATTGACTCCGGTTTCCGGCTGGGTGGTAAAGCCCCTTGTGGACAATCATAACAAACAAAAACAGTTTATTACATCTGCCAGCCATGAATTAAAAACACCGTTGACGATAATCAGCACCAATGCGCAGCTGCTGGAGACGGAAATCGGACAAAACGACTGGCTTGACGGCATCGAGAAGCAAGTGACCAATTTGACAAAATTGACCCATGATCTTGTGACATTAAGCAAAGCGGAGGAATATGATCAACCTTTCCTGCGGGAGGACTTTTCTTTTTCGGATGCTCTACGGGATGTGGCTGAAACCTACGAAGTGATCGCCAAACAAAAGGGTATCCTGTTTGCTTGTGAAACGCAGAAAGAAATCGTATATTCCGGTAGTAAGGAAGAGGTGCAGCAGTTGATACAGATCCTGCTGGATAATGCTTGCAAATATTGCCCTGCGGGAGGCATCATCCGTGTGGAATCAAAAAGAAACTTCCATGGTGTCATCTTGTCCGTTGTAAACACATCGGATTATCTGCCGGAAAAGAATGACCGGTTGCTGCTTCAGCGGTTTCAACGCGGGCAAAATGCAGCAGGTAAGACCGGCTTCGGGCTTGGGCTGTCTATTGCGGAAGCTATCGCCAACCGGCACAACGGACATTTGACGGTATCAGCTGCGGCACAGAAAACCTTTCGGGTAGAGGTAGTGCTGCGCTGATTCACGGTTACCTGAAAGGAGAAATATATGAAAATATGCATGCGCAGTCTGTTTTGTTTTGTGCTGTGCTTTTTAGTGTTGCTGCCGTTGGCAGCCTGCGGCATAAAGGATTCCGTTAACAACTTAGAGGACACATGCATTGACGGCCAGTGCGTGATTCCGGACCATGATGAACATGGCAATCAGGTCTATGCAATGGTATCGCCCGTTGGTTATCACAATGTGGATATGCTGGAGCAAGCGCCCCGGTTGGATACCTTGGAGGGGAAAACCATCGCCTTGGTAGGCGGCAGTTTTATGGCATCTACTACCCATCCGGAACTGAAAAAATGTATTCTGGATGCCTATCCCACAGCTACGGTCTATATGCTGCAGGAGGTTGGCTCGGGCGGTCCTTACTCGGTATTTGGACAGAGCGCGCAGACCAAAGCATTTCAAGATAAATTAAAGGCGCTGGGTGTTGACGCGGTGGTTTCCGGAAATTGCGGATGCGGCCTGTGCACCACAAAGGAATCCGGTTCTGCCATTGCGGCAGAATACATAGGCATTCCCACGGTTACTGTTGGCGCACCTACCTTTATTGCACAGATCCACTCCACCGGTGTCAATCGCGGCGTGCCGGTGCTTCGCACTGCGGAATATCCGGGGGCGTTTGCTTCTCATTCCACACAGGAGCTTTTGAAAAACACCCGGGAAACTGTTTTCCCTCAAATTGTGGAAGGCCTCACAAAGGAAATCACACAAGCAGAGGTGGATCTTTATGCTAATGACGGGAAACGACCTTTCGATGAGATCATCTACTACGGCAATTATGACGAGATTCAGGAATACTGCAGGGTCAACGGTTGGACCGACGGTTTGCCGGTAGTGCCCCCTACAGACGAAAAGGTTCGTCAATATCTGCAATTTACTCCCTATGGGGCAGAGGATGTGCTGGGGACATATGCCCTTGCATATCGGGAGTGTACAGCCTACACGGTGGCGGCCAATGCGGTAATGGCTGGTGTACCGGCAGAATATATGCCTATTTGTATCGCTTTTGTGAAAGCAATGGCGGATGGTGAGTGGCGTAGACCCCTTGCCAGCACCCATGGATGGTCACCCTATGCGTGGCTCAACGGACCTGTTGCCCGGCAGTTGGGGATCGATCACGGACAGGGCATGATCAGCGAGGAAAATAATAAAGCGCTGGGGCGCTTTATCGATCTGGCCATGCTGAATATCGGTGGTTATTACGTAAAGGAAAACCGGATGGGAACCTTTGGTTATCTGTCTGCATGGACCTTTTCCGAGGATGAGGAAGCCTGCGCGCGAGTTGGGTGGGATCCTTATCATGTAACGCAGGGTTATGATTGGAATGATAACACCATCACCGCCGGCTCTGCGCTGCAATGGGGCAATAATGTGACCCCTGCAACCGATGATCCGGAGCAAATCATGACCTTGATGGCTTGGGACATTACAGAAAAACAGCAAAACGGCTTAGGAAACACAAATCCGCAAGTGTACCGCACGGTATTTATTACTGAGTATGTGGCAAGAGATTTGGCTGCAAAATATCCCTCCAAGAACGTTCTGGAGGATGCACTGATTGAAACGGCCCGCCGCCCTCTTTATATGCGCGCCTATGCCAACTACTGGGCCAATACCGGCTCACAACAGTACGGTAAGTATACTTTTGATCAGTATTACAAGAAGCTGCTTAAAGACCCGGAGGAGCTTGCGGCCCTGACAAACACACCTGTATGGTTGAAAGGAATCGTAGACGATCCTGAAATAGAGACCATCGCAACGATGCGCAAAGGGCAGACACCGATGCTGATCACCGGCGATACGGACCGGAATAAATTTCAGGTTATGCCCGGCGGCGGATATATAACCATTCAGATCGAACTGCCTGAGAACTGGGATAAACTGGTAGCGCCCTTAGGGTATGAGCCGCTAAGTAGTTTTTATATTGATCAGCGCAACATAAATACGGATCATCAAAAGCCGACAGAAGAACCGACTCCTCCCGGTAACGGCAGAATGACTGTTCCTGATGCGTTGGAAGATGGCACCTATCGCATTGTCCCTTCCGAAAAGCAGATGACCGAAGCGGGCCGTATCTATTGTAACGATTCTAATATCTCCTATTGGTCTGCCAATGCAACGGCTGCGGAAACGATGGAATATCCCGACTCGAATTTTGGAAAACTGCTTTCTGCACTTGGCTACAACTGTGGCTTTACTGTTAAAAACGGAATCGTTACCGAAATTACATTGCGATTGTCTACGGTAGAAAAAAGACCTGCTACGGATGTGTCCGCACTGGATGATGCAATGCTTGCCGGAATAAAAATTTCTTTTAGTATTACATCAAAGCAAAGCAAGGAAGCCGGCGGAGTAACACCCGGCGGTACCAGTTTGACTCTGTCCGCACAGGTTACCCAACTTTCTTTGAATTTGGGCGGTCAAACGCAATTGAGCAAAGACAGTGCCTCCGGATTTGCGAAGCTGGACGGAAACAGTCTGATGCTTTCTACAGATGCTCCGGTTGGTGCAACGGCCAAGATCGGCATCAAACAATCAGCCGGTACCAAAGCGTTGCTTATTACCAAAAAGACTGCGGACACGGTCGTGATCATGTATCAGGGGTAAGACATGGGTAAAAAATGTGTGTTCCTTTGCGTGATTGTAATGCTTCTGCTGTTTTCCGGCTGTTCCGGAGAAACGGTATCTGTAGAGAAGGGAGAATGCGTTTTTGGGCCCTTCGCCACTACGGATATAGCGGGCAATCCGGTAAATGCGCAGATATTTACCGGTCATAAGCTGACGATGGTCAATATCTGGGCAACTTTTTGCAGCCCCTGTGTAGAAGAAATGCCGGATCTTAAGCAGCTTCAAGTAGAATACGGGGATGCATTTCAAGTGATTGGCATTGTAGTGGATGCCGCGGATAAGAATGGAAATGTCCTGACGGATAAAAAAGCAGAGGCTGCATCCATCATTGAAACCACCGGTGCGGATTATTTGCATCTGCTGCCCTCTAAGAGCCTGAGTAAGGCGTATCTGATTCAGGTCCAATCGGTGCCGGAAACCATCTTTGTGGACGAAAACGGCAATCAGATCGGCATCCGTTATTTCGGGGCAAAGAGCAAAGACCAATGGAAGAAAATCGTGAATGCTTTATTGGAGAGCCTGCAATGAAAAGAAAAACATGGATCATACCTTCCTGCTTTTTGATTGCAGGATTTCTTATGATCGTGCTGGGGATCAGCCGGGGAGAACATCATACGGTTTTGGAAAAAGCAATCAAGATCTGCTTGGAGTGTATAGGAATTGGTTAAGAAAAAGAAACGACCCGGGAAGATTCGCTTGTTAATACAATGTGCGTTCGGGGCTTTATCAAATGGTCACTTGATTGGGTTTAAAACCGGGAAAATCTATACAGGAGCATTGAAAGTCCTTTGTGCCCCCGGAATGAACTGCTACTCTTGTCCGGGGGCGCTGGGCGCTTGCCCGATTGGCGCGTTGCAGGCGGTGCTGAACAGTAAACAGTATCATATTGCGCTGTATGTGTTTGGATTCATGACGGTTATGGGCACGTTCTTTGGGAGATTGATTTGCGGCTTTTTATGCCCGTTTGGGCTGGTTCAGGATATAATACACAAAATACCTACCCCGAAAAAAGTGCGCAAGCTTCCCGGTGAGGTTTATTGGCGCTGGTTGCGGTTTGTACTGCTTGGGGTGTTTGTAATTCTTCTGCCAATGATCGTACATAACCTTTTTGGCATTGGTGATCCATGGTTCTGCAAATACATTTGCCCTGTGGGCACATTGGAAGCCGGGGTTCCGCTGGTACTGTTAAATCCGGCATTAAAAGATGCCATCGGCTGGCACTATGCTTGGAAGATCGCAATTGCTGTGCTGATCCTCGTAGCTTCTGCGATGATTTACAGACCGTTTTGCAGGTATTTGTGTCCTTTGGGAGCGATATACGGTTTGTTTAATCGCTTTGCCATATACCGCTACCATATTGATACGGAAAAATGTGTGGGATGCGGCGCTTGTCAAAGTGCCTGCAAGCTGGAGATCCCCGTATGGAAAAAGCCAAACAGCATGGATTGTATCCGCTGTGGAGAATGCCGACATGCGTGTCCAACCGGTGCAATCAAAATAAAATAACAGCAGCCGGCGGTATGACGATGGTGGTCATACCGCCGGTTGCTGTTTAAACAGAGAATGTAAATATCATAATGCCCGGATAAGGATTCCGGCAATCAGCTGCAACGCAAACACCAGCGGCACGCCGATAGAAAATTTGGGGTGCAGAGTTTTGTGGCGGAACAGTCGCATGCCAATGATAACACCCAAGCTTCCGCCGAACAGTGCGATCCCTATAAGTGTGGCTTCCGGAATCCGCCAACGATTTTTCCGGGCTTTTATTTTGTCGGCCAGCATAAAGCAAATGCCGAGCGCATTGATTAGAATGAGGTAAGTAATCAGTAGCTTCATAGGAAGCTCCTTCCAAGGGGGAATATTATGAAAAGATGGCTTGTTATCGTTATGGTTGCGGCATTGCTTTGCGGCTGCGGTGCGCAGCCGGTATTTGAACGAGTGGAGGATACGGATATGGTCAGTGCGGCAGCGGCGGTGCGGCAGGTCAAGCTGGATTTGCCGCAGGAAGCCGCATCGCCGGCTATGGAATCTGCCGATGGAGGTGCCTATTATCAGTGTGACGGATATGTACTGACTGTGCAGACCTTGCCCGGGGGAGATCTGGACCGGACATTGCGGCATGTTACCGGCTTTTCCGGAAGTCAGCTGCAAATGATCAAGACCAAAGCCGGACCGGCTGTGCGCTACAATACTGTTTGGACGGCAGCGGGGGAGGGCGGAGATCAAGTTGGCAGAGCGTTGATTCTGGACGATGGCCAGAACCACTATGCTGTCACGGTAATGGCAAACGCCGATTCTGCCGGCGATCTGCAGGAAACGTGGAACATACTTTTTAGCTCTGTCACCCTTGATGCTGACTAAGGGCTTCTTTGCAGAGGGTTGCGCATTGTTCGCAAACCCATTGCGGATATAAGATTTTGGCTTTGCTGCCAAAACCAATGACCCAGCTCAAGAACATAGGGGATACAGCGACTTTGACAGTGAAATTGAACCAGTCATCTCCATCGGGAATGAGCATGGTATCCTTGCCGAAACGGTCGATCACAACATTTACAAGATCCCGGTGGAAACGCATCTTCACATCGGTCTGGTCGCCGGAATACATTTGGAACAGGCGGTTGGCATGCTCGTGAAGCGCTTTGCCGGTCAGCTCCGGACAGGGTGTGCGCTTTTGGTCGGTCAGTTCAATGTGGGTCATCCGGTCTACCCGGTAGGAGGTAATTCCGTGCCGGTCAGAATAAGCAAGTAAATAGCAGTTTTCGTGATCCTGGCAAAGCCCATAGGGGCTTGCCAGGTATTCTTTTTCTCTGTAGCGGCGCTGTCCTTGCAGATCCCAGTCGAAATACCGGAATTTAATGGCTTTGTTTTGTGTGATTGCGTCTTGAATGGTGTCTACACTGATCAGGATCGTCTCGTTCATGCTCTTGACCCGTCCGGAAACCAGCACATTTCGCTTCATCAGTGCTGCGTCGTGGGCGTTGCACTGGGCACAGAGCTTCTCAATCAATTCTTTGGATTTTTTCTCTGTCAGGTATCGGCTGGACAGCACGGCGTCAATCAGCAATTTCAGTTCCGGAAGCTGGAATGTTCTGGGAGATGCCAGATAATAGCCGCCTCCGCGACCGGGGATGGATACGACATCCAACCCGAATTCCTGCAAAGCAGCAATGTCAGAGTAAATGGTTTTTCGGTCACAGCTGATCCGATGATCCCGATCCAGCATGGTAATTAATTCTGCCGCGTTGACCGGGTTGTGTTCATGGGCGTTCTTTTCCAAATAGTCCATAATATAAAGGATCTTTGCTTTCTGGTTATCTGACTTGGGCATAAATGTCCCTCCTAACGGTCATTTTCTTCATTATATCATATATGGCAGGAAAAGGGAAAGTACAGAAATTGATTTTTTGCACAAAATATGATATTGTATAGTAAATATACCAATTCAAGGAGGAAAATCCTTATGCTATATGTGGGCTGTCATTTATCTGCCAGCGGCGGAAATTTGGAAATGGTTCGTACCGCGCAGTCTATCGGGGCGAATACCTTTGCGTTTTTTACGAGAAATCCCCGGGGAAGTAAAGCAAAACCCGAGGACTTGGAAGATTGTGCACGGGCGATGGAAGCGTTAAAGGATGCGTCCTTTGGCCCTTTGGTGGCCCACGGTGCCTATACAATGAATCTTTGTACCTTAGAGCCGGATGCGAGAGCTTTTGCGGCCGGCGTTCTTGCGGATGATTTGCGCCGGATGGCGGCCCTGCCCGGCAACTACTATAATTTCCATCCGGGCAGCCATGTGGGACAGGGAACGGATACCGGCATCAGCCAGATCGTGGATGCCCTCAAAAAAGCGATGGCGCCGGGCTATCCTGTTACCGTGCTTCTGGAGACCATGGCAGGCAAGGGCAGCGAGATCGGCGGCAGATTTGAAGAACTCAAAGCCATTATTGATGGCGTTGGAAGCGAGCATGTAGGCGTATGCTTGGACTCGTGCCATGTTCATGATGGCGGCTACGACATTGTCAACGATCTGGATGGTGTTTTGGCAGAATTTGATCGGATCATCGGATTGGATCGGCTGAAAGCTTTGCATCTGAATGATTCTAAGAATCCATTTGAAAGCCATAAAGACCGGCATGAACTGCTGGGGCAGGGAAGCCTCGGTGTGGGAGCATTTCGCGGTATCGTGAATCATCCGGTGCTGAAAAAGCTGCCTATGATCTTGGAAACCCCCAATGAGCTGCCCGGTTATGCCCGGGAGATCCAGCTGCTGCGGGATTTGGAAAAATAATTTCTTTCAGATTTTTACAAAGGAGGTGAGCAGGTGCAGGAAGGAATCTTTGCTGTTTTGGAACAACAGCCGGTGTATTTACATGTATATATTGCGGTCTTTCGTTGGGTCGCACCAATATTGATGTTTATGTTGCTTTGCCGCTGCTGTAAGCCCTTGCTCACATTCCGCCGAGAGCCGGAAATCTGGGCGTGGCTTTGCCTGCCGGATGAACGGAAGCTTCCTGTGACCCACTGGGAAAATGTGATCGGCAGAAGCAAGCGAAGCGATATTGTGGTAGATTTTCCCACAGTGTCGAAAAGTCATTGCGTCTTGACCCGTTATGACGATGGCAGCTGGACCATTACGGATGCGGACTCTAAGGACGGCGTCCGGGTCAATGGAAAGAAAGTCAAGATTCGGGCGCTGAAGCCGGAGGATGTGATCAGCATCGGCGGCGTGGAAATGACGCTTCAGCCCATCTCCCGGAAACAGGAGCAGCGGCTGGCGCAGATCCGCTCCAAGGCTTCTTCCGTACTTTCCAGTTTTGGCAACCTGATGCTTTTAAGTGTTTTGCAGCTGCTGACCTGCGTTGCCTTTCTGCTGCGGGGTCAGGCAGATACCGCAATGTCCATTTTGATGGGCTTTGGCGGCATCATGATCGCCCAATGGCTGTTACTTTTGTTTTATGTCTGCATTCGAAGGACTTCTTTTGAGGTGGAGACCATCGCTTTTATGCTCACCACCCTTGGCATGGCGATGATCGCCACGGTCAAGCCCGCCGAAGCCGGCAAACAACTCGTTGCCATCGGCCTTGGCTTAGCAGCCTTCCTGTTTGTAGGTTGGGCCCTGCGTGATCTGGAACGGGCAAAACGGATGCGTCTGGTTGCGGCGGTGGCAGGTATTGCCTTTTTGCTGGTAACATTGGTGTTCGGTAAAGAATACTATGGAGCTAAAAACTGGCTGGTGATCGGACCGCTTTCCCTTCAGCCCTCAGAATTAACAAAGGTATGCTTTGTATTTGTGGGCGCATCTGCCATGAACCGGATCATGACCAAACGAAATCTGTTTTTGTTCATTGCTTATTCGGTAATGATCTGCGGCTGTCTGGCGCTGATGAACGATTTTGGCACAGCGCTTATATTCTTCTGCGCATTTTTGGTGATCGCGTATCTGCGCTCCGGTAATGTGGGCACATTGGCTTTGGCAATTACCGCCCTCGGTTTTGCAGGTGTGGTGGCGCTGAAGATCGCACCCCATGCATTGCGGCGCTTTGCTACATGGCGGCATATTTGGGAAACGCCGACTACCGGTGGCTATCAGCAAACCAGAGCGCTGATTTGCATGGCATCCGGCGGCTTGCTTGGCTTGGGCCCGGGACAGGGATGGATGAAGCATGTATTTGCTGCCGACTCCGATGTGGCGGTGGCCACACTGGGGGAAGAGTGGGGGCTTTTGGTTTTGATAATGGCAATTTTGTCCATTGTGGCCCTTGCGGCGTTTTGCGTTCGTTCTGCGGCTGTGGGGCGCAGTAGCTTTTACACCATCGGCGCTTGTGCAGCTGCCAGTATTCTGCTGGTGCAGGTGATCCTCAATGCGTTGGGTACAGTTGATGTCCTTCCGCTGACAGGCGTTACATTCCCGTTCCTTTCCAATGGCGGATCCAGTATGATCTGCGCGTGGGGGCTGCTGGCGTTCATCAAAGCGGCAGACACCCGGCAGAATGCCAGCTTTGCTGTTCGGCTAATGAAGTCAGGAGGCGATGAAGAGGATGAATAGAATCGCCGGTAGAGCCGGTATTACCATGCTTATCGCAGTGGTGCTTCTGATCGGTTTCGCCTTTTTCCTTGGAGAGTACTTCATGCAGGCGGATGAGTGGGCGGTATTCCCGGGTTCGCCCCATGTTTATAACGGTTCAAATATCGGCTGTGGCGTGACAACGGATCGGGATGGCGTGTTGCTTTTGGACCTCAGTGGCGACCGCACCTATTCTGCGGATGCCCTTTTGCGCAAGGCCACGGTCCATTGGGTCGGTGACCGGCGGGGTTCTGTCAGTGCCCCCGCTCTTTCTCATTACGCTGCAGAATTTGCAGGCTACAATGTGCTCTCCGGCCTTTATTCCTACGGGGGTACCGGCGGCACGGCTAAACTGACCCTGTCAGCTAAAGTGCAGGCTGCAGCACAGGAAGCTATGAAAAAGTATCGCGGCACAGTAGCGGTATACAATTATAAGACCGGTGAGCTTCTGTGTGCGGTAACCACTCCCAACTATGATCCTGATAATCCACCGCAGATTGATGAGAGCAATCCCGGTGAATATGAAGGTTTGTATGTGAACCGTTTTACGCAGTCATTATATATTCCCGGTTCGATTTTTAAGATCGTCACTTTGGCGGCGGCATTGGAAAAATTGCCGGATGCCGAGCAGATGTCCTTCCGGTGCGAAGGCAGCTATACCATCGGCGGCGATGCCATTACCTGTGAGTCTGTCCATGGCAAGCAAAGCTTAAAGGAAGCCTTCTGCAACTCCTGTAACTGCGCTTTTGCCCAACTGGTGGAAATGCTTGGGAAAGAAAATCTGCAGCGTTATGTGGAGCAGTTTGGGGTAATCGAGCAGGTGCGCTTCGATGGCATTACTACCGCGGCCGGCAAATTTGAGGGAGGTACTGCATCCAACTATCATGCGGCGTGGAGCGGCATCGGTCAGTATACCGACCAAATCAATCCCTGCGGTTTTTTGCGGTTTGTAGGTGCTGTTGCCGCTGGCGGTAAAGGGGTCGATCCCTACTTGGTTGACAGTATTACCGTTGACGGAATAAAAACCTATGATGCCAAAACCGTAAAAGGAGATCGGATTCTTTCTGAATCCACTGCACAGATTCTGGGGAGCTATATGCGCAATAATGTGCAAACAAAATACGGGGACAAAAATTTCCCGGGATTGCATGTCTGCGCCAAGACCGGTACCGGTGAGGTAGGGGGCGGGAAAAAGCCCAATGCGATGCTGGCAGGTTTTGTGGAGGATGAACAATACCCATACGCCTTTGTGGTGGCTGTTGAGGACGGCGGATACGGTGCAAAGGTGTGTATACCGATTATTTCCCGGGTTTTGGCCGCTTGTAAAGAGTCTGTTTAAAGGGAAATTGTACGAATTGCACAAAATGGGCGATATACGCACGGCGTATTTGGTGTTTTTTCTGTGTTGACAAATGTGCGCCGTAGAGATACAATCTAATCAATCTTAGGGAAACCGTTCCCATACGGTCATCCCGAAAATTGAAAGGAAGAAATGTAATGAAAAAGGTACTTGCAATTACAATGGCTGCCTTGATGGTAGCCGCAATGTTCGCCGGCTGTACACCTGCCGGTACTGCTGGCGGTAACGCCAAGAACACCGAGTTTGTGATCGGTATGTCCGGTCCTCTGACCGGCGGTGCTGCCGTTTACGGTGTTGCTGTTAAGAACGCCGCACAGATGGCTGTTGACGAGATCAACGCTGCCGGCGGTCTGAACGGTGTTAACTTCAAGCTGATCGCTACTGACGACCAGCACGATGCAACCAAGGTTGCTACCAACTATGCAAACCTGATGAATCAGGGCATGCAGGTCTCTTTGGGTACTGTTACCACCGCTCCCGGTCTGGAGTTCAAGCCTCTGGCTAAGGAAGACAATGTCTTCTTCCTGACCCCCTCTGCTTCCGGCGATAAGATTCCTGAGTTCGACAACGGTTTCCAGATGTGCTTCGCTGACGGCAACCAGGGCGCTGTTGCTGCTGACTATGTTAATAATGCTGGCCTGACCAAGATCGGCGTGTTCTACAAGTCCGATGACAGCTACTCCAACGGTATCTACAAGCAGTTCAAGGAGAACCTGGATGCTGATATCGAGGTCGTTGAGACCAGCTTCACTGAAGCTACTTCCACCGACTTTGCTACTCAGATCTCCCAGCTGAAGGAATGCCCCTTCATCTTCATGCCCATCTACTACCAGCCCGCTGCTGTGTTTATGGAGCAGGCTAAGAACGAGGTCCCCGCTGGTGTTACTTACTACGGCTGCGACGGTTTCGACGGCCTGGCAGGTCAGCTGGATCTGACCACCATTCCTCAGGAAGTTTCCATGCTGTCCCACTTCGATGCAACCGCTACCGAGGGCAAGGCTGCTGAGTTTGTCAAGAAGTACACCGAGAAGTTCGGTGCTGAGACTCTGAACCAGTTCGGCGCTTCTGCATACGACTGTGTTTACGCTATCTACGGCGCAATGAAGGAACTGATCGATGAGGGCAAGGAAGTCACTCCTCAGACCACCGCTTCCGACCTGTGCGATATGCTGAAGGCTAAGTTCACCGGCGGCTACACTCTGGCTGAGGGTGCAACCGGCGCAAACATCAAGTGGAATGCTGACGGCACCGTTGCTAAGGGCGCTGTGAAGTACAACCTGAAGTAATTTGTCTCTCTAATTTGCCGGCGGGCAACCGCCGGCAAATTGTCCGTTACTAGGATTTTCTATGTAACAGTTTTTGCTCTGTAATTGTTATAAAAAGGTTGATTGTATGAAATTTTTAGAAACATTACTAAACGGACTCAGCTCCGGTAGTACCTATGCCATGATTGCTCTGGGCTATACCATGGTTTACGGTATTGCGAAGATGCTGAATTTTGCCCATGGTGATGTAATCATGGTGGGCGGCTATACGCTGTTCGTTACTGCGATGACCATGGGTATGCATCCGTTGGTGGCGCTTCTGCTGGCGGTTATTTGCTGTGCAATACTGGGTGTGACCATTGAGAAACTGGCATATAAACCCTTGCGTGGCGCTTCTCCCTTGGCGGTGCTGATCACTGCCATCGGTATGAGTTATCTGTTGCAATCTATGGCCCAAATGATCTTCGGTTCCGCAGATCGCATGGTGCGTCTTTTTGACTTGGGTAAGATTAACATCGGTTCTTTCCGCATTTCTGCCTATACCGTTGTTACCCTGAGCTGCTCTGCAGTGATCATGGTGGCGCTGAGCCTGTTTGTGAAATACACCCGTATCGGCCGTGCGATGATCGCTGTGTCTGAGGATAAGGCGGCAGCCCAGCTGATGGGTATTAATGTGAATTTCATTATTACCATTACATTTGCCATCGGTTCCGCTCTTGCGGCATTTGCCGGCTTCTTTATGGTGCTTAAGTCTCCTCCTGTTAACAGCACATTGGGTGCAATGCCCGGCATCAAGGCCTTTACCGCTGCGGTTATTGGTGGCATCGGCTCCATTCCCGGTGCTATGCTGGGTGGTATTTTGATGGGCGTTGTGGAATCCTTTGCGCAGACAAGCCCTGTTATTGCGCCCTTTACCGTAGCCATCGAATTTTCTATTTTGATCGTTATTCTGCTGGTGCGCCCCTCTGGTATTTTGGGTAAAAAGAGGAGGGAGAAGGTATGAGCAAGTTTAGAAATGTTAAGTGGAAGCAGTATGTTGCCTATTTGCTGCTGATTGCCGCCACTTGCTATTTTGGCTTCTTCGGACTGCAGCGCAGTTTGGATCGAATTACCACGATTCTGCTGGAAAAAGCTGCGGTGGCTATGATCTTGGCAGTATCATTGAATCTGGTTGTTGGCTTCTTGGGCGAGTTGTCTTTGGGCCACGCCGGCTTTATGTGCGTTGGTGCTTATCTTGGCGCCAAGACTGCTGTTGCCTTGACCGCATCTATGGGTCCCGGTAATGAACTGGTGATTTTGCTGATCAGCCTTTTGGTTGGCGGCGTTGCAGCTGCTGTCTGCGGTGTGGTCATCGGCTTGCCGGCCCTCCGCTTAAGAGGCGACTATCTTGCAATCGTGACCCTTGCTTTCGGTGAGATCGTAAGATCGATCTTCGAAAACCTGCCGGACGAAATGTTTGGCGGCAGCTTGGGTCAGCAGGCGGTTCGGTATATCCGTCATCACCTGTTCATTATTGGCTTTATTCTGGTGATTCTGACATTGGCGATCATTCAGAATTTTATCCGTTCCAAGCACGGCCGTGCGGTTACATCCATCCGTGATAGTGAGATTGCTGCCCGTGCTACAGGTATCAATGTCACAAAGTACAAGCTGATGGTGTTTACGATTTCTGCGTTCTTTGCAGGCATTGCCGGCGTTCTGTTCTCCTTTACACAGAATAAGGTTCAGCCTACCACATTTGACTATAACTACTCTATCGAGATTCTGGTTATGGTGGTGCTCGGTGGCATGGGCAGCCTGAACGGCAGTCTGATCGCCGCGTTGCTGATTACCTACCTGAATGAGCAGTTGCAGATCGTTCTGACCGGTGATCTGGCGGTTCTGCGGGGTCTCATGTATGCCCTTGTGATGATCCTGCTGGTCATCTACAGAAATGCACCGGCACTAAAGGTCTTCCGTGAAAAGGCCAGCATTAAGAATCTGCTGGCAAAGCTGAAGACCCACGATCCTTCCAAGATCCACGACGACGAAGCTAGCTGGGATCGTGTTCCCACTAAGATCATGGTGGATGAAGTGCTGTCTGTGGACATTCAGCCCCAATCTCCCTACACCCCCGACAAGCAATGGAAGGAGGAGAAATAAATGGCTGAGACAGTTTTAAAGATTGAAAATCTCGGCATCTCCTTCGGTGGCTTGAAGGCTGTGCAAAACCTGAATCTTGAGATTAAAGAAAAGCAGCTTTACGGCCTTGTAGGTCCCAACGGCGCCGGCAAGACCACGGTGTTCAACATGATCACCGGCGTGTATAAGCCGACTACCGGTACATTCTACCTGTGCGGCGAAAATCTTACCGGCAAGAGTCAGGAAACCATCAATCACAAAGGAATTGCCCGTACCTTCCAGAATATCCGTCTGTTCAACAACATGACGGTGATTCGGAATGTTATGGTGGGTCTGCATAATCAGCCGGAATATAAGTGCGGTATGTTTACCAGCATGCTGCGGCTGCCCCGCCACTTTAAGGTGGAAAAGGCCATGCGTCAGCGGGCTAAGGAAATCTTGGAAGTGGTCGGCCTGTTGGAAGAGCGAAACAGTTTAGCTTGCAATCTTCCTTACGGAAAACAGCGGAAACTGGAAATCGCCCGTGCATTGGCAACAAGCCCGAAGCTTCTTTGCCTAGATGAGCCGGCTGCCGGTATGAACCCCCATGAGACGCAGGAACTGATGGATATCATCCGCTTGATCCGGGAGCAGTTTAATGTGACCATTTTGCTGATCGAGCATGATATGAAGTTTGTTTCCGGTCTGTGCGATGAGCTGACTGTGCTCAATTTCGGCACGGTGCTTGCACAGGGTGAGACCAAGGAAGCACTGCAGGATCCCGAAGTGATTCGGGCGTACATTGGAGGTTAAAGCCATGGCAATGTTAGAAGTAAAAGACCTGCAGGTCTATTATGGCGTGATCTGCGCCCTGAAGGGCATCAGCTTTGAGGTCAATGAAGGTGAGATCGTTTCTTTGATCGGTGCCAACGGCGCCGGCAAGACCACCATGATGCAGAGCGTCGTGGGTATCATCCCCAAGAAGGGCGGCAGCGTGGTTTTTGACGGTAAGGACATCACCAAAATGCCTTGCCACAAGATCGTTCAGCTGGGCATGACGCAGGTGCCGGAAGGTCGCCGCATTTTCCAAGAGTTGTCCGTCTATGAAAACCTGATGATGGGCGCCTACACGGTGCGTAATCAGCAGCAATTCAAAGAGGATCTGGAATCTGTATTTGAGCGGTTCCCCCGCCTTGCCGAGCGTCGCAACCAGATCGCAGGCACCCTTTCCGGTGGTGAACAGCAGATGCTGGCCATGAGCCGTGCGCTGATGATCCGGCCTAAGCTTTTGATGCTGGACGAGCCTTCCATGGGTCTTGCACCCATTCTGGTGGATCAGGTCTTTGAGATCATCAAGGAGCTGCATAAGCAGGGTACTACCATTCTGCTGGTGGAGCAAAACGCCAGTAAGGCATTGGAGATCTCTGACCGGGCCTACGTTTTGGAAACCGGTAAGATCACCCTCAGCGGTACCGGCGCAGAGCTTGCAAGCAGCGACGAGGTCCGCAAAGCTTACCTCGGCGGTTAAAAATAATACACCTCCCGCATAGACTAACGCGGGAGGTGTTTTTTTATGTGTCGGCGCAATCAGCTTTTTGGTTGTGGACTGTGCGCCTTTGGCGCCGGACTGCTGATCGGTATCTGGATCGATGGTGGATTCTTGCCATGTTGCCTTGGCTTGGGCTTGGTCTTTTTCGGTTTGTCTTCGTGGTGTCGGCGGTCATAACCTTGTCCGGGTGTGCATACAGTGAATTATAACATGGGATAAGGAGTGATCCGCATGGATTTACAATTCAGTCAATCGGTTTTTCAATGTTTGCAGCCGGCAACGCGGGAATACCAAACCCAAGAACAGACCCAAGATGTCCGGATCCCGGAGGGAATGCCGGATATCGGCACTGTGTTGGCTAGCTGGGGGCAGGTGATACTGCGGGGAAAAGAGTGGAGATCCGATCAAGTGGGGATCTCCGGCGGCGTGTTGGCGCGGGTCCTTTATTTACCGGAAGGCGGAGATACGCCCCACTCAGTGGAGGCATGGCTGCCCTTTCAAATGAAATGGACGATTCCCGGGGGATGTCAGGATGGGACGATCGTTGTGCAGCCCTGTTTGCGGAGTGCGGATGCGCGCAGCCTTTCAGCAAGAAAATTAATGGTTAGAGTCAATGTGGGCATATTGATGGAGGCATACTGCCCGGCTGAACATGTCGCCTATCGGGCAGAGTCTATTCCGGAGGATGTGCAAGTCCTTGAGAAATGCCATCATTTGACGGTTGCAAAAGAGGCGGGGGAAAAGGCATTCAATCTGGATGAACATTTAGAAATGCCCGGACAGGAATCTGCTCCGGAACAGATCCTTAAGGTAGGATTGACACCACAGGTGTTGGAGCAAAAAGTGCTTTCTGATAAGCTGGTATTTCGTGGCCTTTGCGTGGCGCATGTTCTTTATCGGGGAACAGACGGTCAACTATATAGCCGCGATTTTGATTTGCCTTTTTCACAGTACGCGGAGCTGGTGGGAGAGTATAGCGCTGAGGCGTATCCAACTGTTATTCCGGTGGTTACAAATCTGGAATTGGAAAGTACGCCTGAGGGGGCTATGCGCCTGAAAGGGGGGCTTTCCGGTCAGTACATCATATATGATAAATCAGAAGTTATCCTCGCCGGGGACGCGTTCAGTCCTTTGCGCAAGACGGAACTGACCATGGATCAATTCTGCGCGCCTTCTGTGGACGAACAAATCCTTCGCACGGTTTCTGCACAGACGGAAGTGCAGACAGATGTGATGCGGCCTATAGATGTGGTTTTTTGGCCGGAACAGCCTTACGCAGGCAGGGAAAATGATCGGATCGAAGCGGATTTAAGCGGCATATTCCAAATCCTCTATTACGATCCGGATGGGCAATTGCAAAGCATGCAAAGTCGCTGGCAGGAAACGGTTCCGTTCCCGGCGGAAAAGGAACAACATGCCGCTGTCTCTGTCCGTCCCGGCGGCAAACCCCAGTTTAGTGCCGGCATGCTTTGTGCGGATCTGTTGCTGGATTGCTGTATGACCTCCGGTCAGGGCTTGCCGATGGTAACCGCCATGGGTGCCACAGAAGCGGCAGAGCCGGATCCTCGCCGTCCCAGTCTGGTGGTTACAAAGGTTGGAAATAATACCTTATGGGACCTCGCAAAGGAAAACGGTTCTACTGTGGAAAAGATCAACCGCGCAAACGGGTTGCAGGCGGAACCAACACCGGATCAGGTCCTTTTAATACCGCTAATTTAAGAACACCGCCGCTGCAAACCATGCAGCGGCGGTGCTTTTTGGCGGTTGTCGCATTCGGGGAGAATGACCGCCATTTGTAGTTTAGCGATATAAGAAAAAAGATACAAGTGCTTCTTGTCGAACCTGCTAATTTATCTTGTCATCTATGAAAGAAAGTGGTATAATACTCTTTGAAAATCTCATTAGAAGGGGATATACCATGACAAAAATCGATATTTATTCCGGATTCCTCGGCGCAGGAAAAACCACACTGATCAAAAAGATGATTCAGGAACACTATAGCGGTCAAAAACTGGTTCTGATCGAAAATGAGTTCGGTCAGATCGGTATTGACGGCGGCTTTTTGCAGGATTCCGGCATTAACATTACTGAGATGAACTCCGGCTGTATTTGCTGCAGCTTGGTAGGTGACTTTGGCAAGGCGCTGACGCAGGTGATCAGCGAATACGCTCCGGAACGGATCATCATTGAGCCCTCCGGTGTGGGGAAACTTTCCGATGTGATCGGCGCGGTGAATAAGGTCACCAATGAAGATGTGACGCTTGGTTACACCGTTGCTGTTGTGGATGCGGGCAAGGTAAAGGTTTATACCAAGAACTTTGGTGAGTTTTATAACAATCAGGTGGAAACCGCTACAACCATCGTCCTTTCTCGCACGGATTCTATTTCTCAGCAAAAGTTGGATCAGGCAGTTTCCCTTTTGCGGGAGAAAAATCCCAACGCAACGATTGTTACTACGCCGTGGGATCAACTGACCGGTGCCCAGCTGGCGGAGGCGATGGAAGGTAACGCCCGCGTTGCTGCGGATCTGGAAGAATTGGAGCATGCCCACCGTCACCATGAAGAGGGTCTTTGCTGCTGCGGTCATGATCATGAGCACGAGCATCATGACCACCACCATGACCACCACCATGAAGACGGCCATTGCTGCTGCGGTCATGATCATGAGCACGAGCATCATGACCACCACCATGACCATCATCACGAGGATGGCCATTGCAGCTGCGGTCATGATCATGTGCACGAGCATCATGACCACCACCATGACCATCATCACGAGGATGGCCATTGCAGCTGCGGTCACGATCATGACCACGAACATCATCACCACCATGCGGACGAAGTGTTCACCTCTTGGGGTGTGGAAACGACCAGAAAGTTTACTGTTGCCGGAATTGAAGCGGCACTTTCCCGGTTGGATACCCGGGAATATGGCTTTGTTCTCCGGGCAAAGGGTATTGTAGCCGGGGAAGATGGCAGCTGGATCCACTTTGATTATGTGCCCGGTGAACGGAATATTCGTACCGGCAGCGCAGCGATCACTGGTAAGCTGTGTGTGATCGGTTCGGATCTGGACGAGCAGGATATTGCCGAATTGTTCGGGGTGTAAGATATGGTGCAGATACCTGTATATGTATTTACCGGCTTTCTGGATTCCGGTAAAACAAAATTCATTCAGGAAACATTAGAAGATCCCCGCTTTAATGCCGGCGAGCGCACGTTGCTTCTGGTGTTCGAGGAGGGGGAGGAGGAGTACGATTTCTCCTTATATCCCCATCAGAATGTATATCTGGAGATCCTTGATCAGGAGACGGTGACCACCAAGCAGCTGCAGACCCTTGCCAAAAAGCATAAGGTCCAGCGGGTCGTTGCGGAGCTCAATGGCATGCAGTTGGTAGGCGACCTATACAGCCGCTTCCCGGAAGAATGGGTAGTGGCGCAGGAGGTTATGTTTGCCGATACCACTACGTTCATGACTTATAACGCCAACATGCGCAATCTGGTGATGGATAAGCTGGTAGGCGGTCAAATGGTGATCTTTAACCGGGTACAGCCCGGGCAGGATACCATGCCGTTCCATAAGCTGGCAAGAGCGGCCAATCGCCGGATCGACATCATGTACGAGTTTACGGATGGCTCTACTGCTTATGATGATATCGAAGATCCCCTTCCTTTTGATATTAATGCCCCTATTATTTATATCAAGGACGAGGATTATGCCCTTTGGTACCGGGATGTAACGGAAGAGCCCCAAAAATATGATGGGAAAACTGTCTGCTTTAAAGGGCAGGTGGCAATGCTCCGCCGGAGCCGTGAGGATATGTTTGCCCCCGGACGATTTGTTATGACCTGTTGCGCTGATGATATCCAGTTTTGCGGTGTGCCCTGCCGTTATCCGGGCAGTGCCAAACTGGTTGGCAGGGAATGGGTCATGGTAGAAGCAAAGATTTCCTGTGAAAAGCATCCGCTGTACAAAGGAGAAGAAGGTCCTGTGCTGACAGCGGTGCGTGTTGAAACCGGTGCAGAACCTGCAGCGGAAGATGTAGCAACATTTTGATTTGTGAAAGGAAGACGGCTATGTATCAGCCTCTTGCGGATCTGATCCGCCCCCAGTCGCTGGACGAGGTGTTTGGACAGGAGCATATATTGGCAGAAGGTGCGATCCTGCGCCGTCTGATCGATTCCGGGAATGTGCCCAATATGGTGTTTTACGGTCCCAGTGGCACCGGTAAGACCACCGTGGCGCAGATCATTGCCAAGCAGACCAAACGGACTCTATATCAGCTGAATGCAACAACCGCCTCTACAGCGGATATTAAAAATATCGTGTCACAGCTGGATACCTTTATGGCGCCGAATGGTGTGCTTTTGTATTTGGATGAGATCCAGTCCTTTAATAAAAAGCAGCAGCAATCGTTGCTGGAATATATCGAGAACGGAAAAATCACCCTGATTGCATCCACTACGGAGAATCCGTATTTCTATGTGTTCAATGCGATTTTGAGCCGCAGCACGGTGTTCGAGTTCAAGCAGATCTCTCCGGCTGCTGCGTTGCAGGCGGTTCAGCGTGCGGTTGCCTTTTTAGAGCAGCGTACCGCATTAAAGGCGGTGCCTGAAGCGGGGACTTTGGAGCATATTGCCGGTGCTTGCGGTGGCGATTTGCGAAAGGCGCTGAATGCAGTGGAGGTTCTCTTTACTGCCGGCCGTCCGGATGGGGATATTCTGCCGCTGACATTGGCAGATGCGCAGGCGGTCACCCAAAAAAGCGCTTTGCGCGCGGATCGGGATGGGGATAATTTCTATGATCTGCTTTCTGCGCTGCAAAAATCCATCCGGGGGTCAGACCCGGATGCGGCGGTTTATTATCTGGGTGTTTTGCTGGAAGCCGGGCAGCTTCAAGCGGCTTGCCGCAGGCTTATGGTGATCGCTGCAGAGGATGTAGGGTTGGCATATCCCATGATCATTCCCATTGTAAATGCCAGCGTGGATATGGCGCTGAAGCTTGGTATGCCGGAAGCCCGGATTCCATTGGGAGATGCGGCGGTTTTGATGGCAACATCTCCAAAATCCAACAGCGGCCATGTGGCGTTGGATGCAGCGCTGGCGGATATCCGCGCCGGCAAGGGCGGGGATTTCCCGCGACATCTGCAGAATGTCCATGCGGATACCTATACACAGGAACGGCCACAAGGATATCAGTATCCCCATAATTATCCCAATCATTGGGTGCAGCAGCAGTATCTGCCGGATGAATTGGTAGGCACCCGTTACTACGAGTACGCACCGAACAAGTTGGAGCAGGCTGCCAAGGCCTATTGGGAGGCGATCAAACATGGATATTCGACTCGGTGATATTCTGACCATGAAAAAGCCCCATCCCTGCGGAGAGAAACGTTGGAAGGTGTTGCGCACCGGCGCAGATTTTCGGTTAAAATGTCTTGGGTGCGGACATGAGGTCATGTTGCCCCGATTTAAGGCAGAGAAAAACATCCGCGGGGTATCCCATGCAGAAAACATATCGACAGATTCAAGCGGCAGCTGATTGTATCAGCTGCCGCATTTTATATTTCTTCGTTAAGCTGTGGTGAACAACATGTGCCTAGGGCCGATTCATGGGTGAAAACCCGCAAGAGGAAATGACCTTCTTTTTACCCGTGGGGTTCTATAATCGTGGCATAACCGGAGCAGAACATAGGAGGGGATCAAATGCAAAATTATTTGTGGTTGGTAATGCTGCTTGGGGCGGCGGTAGACTTTCTTTTGCTTATGGGATCAAGTGCTTTGGCTGGCTGCCCGCAGGATTGCCGCAGATTGATCCCGGGGGCCCTTCTCGGCGGGGTATATGCCGGTGCGGCGGCATCGGAACCATTGTATTTTTTGGGAAACTGGTATTGGCGGATTGTTTTTATGTGCATCATTTGCTGGGTCGGGTTCGGTGCGGAGCGGCCTGCTTTTCGCAAGGGAATATTGTTTGCTTTGCTGCGGTTTGCGTTAGATGGGATCGGTGCCGGTCTGGATCAAGGCGGCTTGTGGGCAATGGGCGCCGGGGCGTTGGGGCTGTGTCTTATTTGCACATTATTTTTTCGGGACAGCTTTTCAAAGCAATACGTACCGGTGCAGCTGAACTATGGCGGCAAAAAAATTCGCTTGACAGCGCTGCGGGATACGGGCAACACCCTGCGGGATCCTATGACCGGTCGCTCGGTGATGGTGGTTGGCCCGGAGCTTGCTCGTGACTTGGCGGGATTGTCGCCGGAGCAGCTGCGAACCCCCACCCATACCATCTTTCAACTGCCGGGTGGCAGGCTGATTCCTTATAAAACAGTAGGCAATCCAGCTGGGATGCTGCTGGCACTGCAGGTTCCGGATGTCAGTATCGGCAATTGGAGGGGGAGCTGTCTGGTGGCTTTTGCGCCGGATCGGTTGGGTAACGGTGAATTTCAAGCTTTGACAGGAGGATGCGCATGAAAAATCGGTTGCTGCAAATTTTCAGAAAACTATTTTATAAAGAAGGTTTCCTTTACTATATCGGCGGAGCCGATGTATTGCCGCCGCCTTTGAAAGGCAAAGAGGAACTCGATGCCCTCGCGGCGTTGGAAACCGGAGATCAAGAAGCCAAAAGCCTTTTGGTGGAGCGCAATCTGCGGCTGGTGGTTTTTATTGCCCGCCGTTTTGAAAACACCGGGATCAATCTGGAGGATTTGATTTCCATCGGTACCATCGGGCTGATCAAGGGCATCGATACATACCGCAGAGACAAGAACATCAAACTGGCAACCTATGCATCCCGTTGCATCGAAAATGAGATCCTTATGTATATCCGTAAAACATCCCATCAAAAGAACGAGGTGTCGCTGGACGAGCCTATTAACATGGATTATGATGGCAATGAGTTGCTGCTGTCTGATATTTTAGGCACGGAGGAGGATATGATCCTGCGTCCTATGGAGGACGCGGTGGATCTATATTTGCTGCGGCAATCGGTACTGGCGCTTCCGGAGCGGGAGCGGGAGATCATTTTGATGCGTTTTGGATTGGAGGGACGCCGAGAATTGACCCAGAAAGAGGTAGCGGCGAAGCTTGGGATTTCTCAATCCTATATTTCTCGTTTGGAAAAGCGGATCATGGAGCGATTACGGGGTGAAATATTAAGAAAAACGGCCTGCGTCTAAAACAAATACTTGCAATATGGGGATATGCTTGCTATAATCGATACGAAATAATATCGATAGTAAACTGTATCGAAAGAACAGGAGAATGGAATATGCAGCATAAAGAGATTTCCAAAGCGGTCCTCAAGCGTCTGCCCGGCTACCTTTCTTATTTGCGTGCCATCCCGGAAGGAAGCAGCCCTTATATTTCCGCAACATCTCTTGCCAACGCCTTGGGAATGGGTGAGGTGCAGGTCCGGAAGGATTTGGCGATGGTTTCTGATGGTGGCCGCCCCAAGATCGGTTACCTGCGGGAAAGCCTGATCGAGGATATCAGCCAGTTTTTAGGCTATGATAACACCACCGGTGCGATCTTGGTGGGCGCGGGAAAACTGGGTCAGGCATTGCTTGGCTACAGCGGTTTCAGTACCTACGGCTTGGATATTTTGGCGGCCTTTGATGCAAAGCCCGCTGAAAATAAGGTGGAAGAGGGAAGACCTGTTTATACCATGGACAAAATGGAATCCTTCTGCCGGACCAACAAGGTGCTCATGGGCATCATAACTGTGCCCGCAGAGTATGCCCAAGAGGTTTGCGACCGGATGATCCGCTGCGGTATTAAGGCAATCTGGAATTTTGCTCCTACCCACTTGGATGTACCTGCCAATATTCTGGTTCAGAATGAGAATATGGCTACCTCTTTGGCGGTTCTTTCTATGCACCTGCAGGCCCATATTAAAGATAAGAAATAATAAAGAACGCCCGCTGATTACTCAGCGGGCGTGATTTTTATTTACCGGGCTTAAAACTGTCCTTCAGGCTGACAGAGCGGTTAAACACCAAATGACCGGGTTTGCAATCCTTGCTGTCGGGGCAGAAATAGCCAAGACGCATGAATTGGTAGGAGGCAGGTGCTTTGGCGTTTTCCAAACTCTTTTCCACCTTGCAGCCGGTGAGGGTTTCCAGAGAGTTGGGATTCAAGCAGGCCAAGAAGTCCTTGCCGGCGGCATCAGGATCTGCATCCTCAAAGAGATTGCTGTACTGACGAACCTCTGCTTCGGCGCAGTTGTTGGCATCGACCCAGTGGATGGTAGCGCCCTTGACTTTCCGTCCGTCGGCGGGATCGCCACCCCGGGAGTCGGGATCATAGGTGGCCAGCACTTCGATGACCTTGCCGTTTTCGTCCTTAACGCAGCCGGTGCAGGTGATCAGGTATGCACCCTTCAGGCGGCACTCAGGACCATCGGGGAACAGGCGCTTATACTTGGGAACAGGCTCTGCCATAAAGTCTTCGCCTTCGATCCACAGATCCCGGGAGAAGGTGATCTGACGGGTACCGGCTTCCGGATCGTTGGGGTTGTTTTCCACCTCAAAGACCTCGCTCTGACCTTCCGGATAGTTGGTGATGGTCAGCTTGATGGGATCCAGTACCGCCATAACGCGCTGAGCTGTTTCGTTCAGGTCTTCCCGCAGGCAGTACTCCAAGAAGGCGTATTCAATGGTGTTGGGGCTCTTTGCAACACCTACGCGGTCGCAGAAATTGCGGATGGCTGCGGGGGTGTAACCCCGGCGGCGCAGACCGCACAGGGTGGGCATCCGGGGGTCATCCCAGCCGGAAACATAGTTGTTTTCTACCAGTGCCCGCAACTTGCGCTTGGAAAGTACCGTGTGGTCAATACCCAAACGGGCAAATTCGATTTGCCGGGGCTGATGGGGCACAGATACATTTTCGATCACCCAGTTGTACAGGGGACGGTGATTTTCAAACTCCAAAGAACACAGACTGTGGGTAATGCCTTCCAATGCGTCCTGAATGGGGTGGGCAAAATCGTACATGGGGTAGATGCACCACTTGTCACCCTGACGGTGATGGTGCATATGACGGATCCGGTAGATCACCGGGTCACGCATGTTGAAATTGCCGGATGCCAAATCGATCTTGGCACGCAGAGTATAACGGTTGTCCTCGAATTCGCCGGCACGCATCCGCCGGAACAGATCAAGGCTTTCTTCAATGGGACGGTCCCGGTAAGGGGAGGTGGCAGGGGTGTTCAGATCGCCCCGCATTTCTTTCGCCTGTTCCGGGGTCAGTTCGCATACATAAGCAAGTCCCTTGTTGATCAGCTCTACGGCATATTCATAGTCTTTTTCAAAATAGTCAGAGCCGTAGTAGAACCGGTCACCCCAATCAAAGCCCAGCCAGTGAATGTCTTCCTTGATGGCTTCTACGAACTCCACATCTTCTTTTGTGGGGTTGGTGTCATCCATACGCAGATTGCACAGACCGCCGAACTTTTCAGCAGTGCCGAAATCGATGATCAGTGCTTTGCAGTGGCCGATATGGAGGTATCCGTTGGGCTCCGGCGGGAAGCGGGTGTGTACCGTCTTTCCGGCATAGCGGCCGCCCTCTGCAATATCCTCTTCGATAAAGGCATGGATGAAATTCTTGCTCTCAGTGATTTCAGCCATTTTCAGCATCCTCTCTTTTGGAAAATTTGCAAATATTATAACCTATTCATTTCCATTTTGCAACTGGGTAACAGGAATATTCTTTATTATAAAAAAATCATCAAAACAATGGCTGAAAATTGAAAATTGTTGTTGTCAATTTGGCAGACTTATTATAAAATAGGGGATAGGCAGAGAGGAGTGTTTAACATGTCCAATATTAAGTACAAACGGATCCTGCTGAAAGTCAGCGGTGAAGCTCTTGGCCAGAAAACGGCGCAGGGAGATGGCTTCGGCTTGGATTTTACAAAGATCAATGAAGTTTGCCAGTCCATCAAAGCTTGTGTGGATATGGGCGTGCAGGTCGGTTTGGTAATCGGCGGCGGCAATTTTTGGCGCGGCGTGAAAAACGGCGAGGGTAAGATGCAACGTTCCCACGCGGATGCGATGGGTATGCTTGCAACGGTTATGAATGCCATTGCTGTGGCAGATGCCTTGGAAGAGCACGGCATGCAAGCCCGTGTGCTGACTGCAGTGGAAATGCACAAGTTTGCTGAGTATTTCACCCGGGATACCGCCAATCGCTATTTGAATGAGGGAAAAGTTGTCCTGTTTGCTGCAGGTACCGGCAACCCCTATTTCTCTACTGATACCGGCGCTGTTCTGCGTGGCGTGGAGATCGAAGCGGATGCCATCCTGATGGCGAAGAACATTGACGGCATTTATTCGGCTGATCCTAAGAAGGATCCCACGGCGGTGAAGTTTGACCATTTGACTTATAATGAAGTTCTGGAGCGGGGTTTGAAGGCTACCGATACCACCGCCATGGCGCTGGCTATGGATAACAATGTACCTATGGTCTGCTTCGGTTTGGCAGAAGAAAACAGTATTGTCCGTGTGGTCTGCGGTGAAAAGATCGGGACCACCGTTACCAATTAAAACTTAGGAGGAACGAATATGAGCGTTGATTTTACCGAATACGGAAGAAGAATGGAAAAGGCTTTGGACCATCTGGGAGAGGAATTCGGTGCTGTTCGTGCAGGCCGTGCCAATGCCAAGGTTCTTGATCGGATTACTGTTGAATATTATGGCAGTGAGACACCCCTCAATGGTGTTGCAACCATTTCTACCCCGGATGCCCGGACACTGGTGATTCAGCCGTGGGATACCACTTTGCTGAAGGAAATCCAGAAGGCAATTCAGGCAAGTGAACTGGGCATCAATCCCCAGAATGACGGCAAGGTAGTCCGTTTGGTATTTCCCCAGCTGACGGAGGAACGCCGTAAGGATCTGACAAAGCAGGTCAAGAAGTATGCGGAAGATGCCAAGGTCGCCATGCGCAATATTCGCCGTGACGGCATGGACTATATCAAGAAGCTGAAGAAGAATTCCGAGATTACCGAGGATGACCAGAAGAAGGCAGAAAAGGATCTGCAGGATCTGCTGGATAAGTATATCAAGAAGGCAGACGAAGCGCTGGCAGCCAAGGAAAAGGAACTGATGTCCATCTGATATTGGGGGCGCTTGCGCCCCCATTTCTGACAGAAAGAGGTTTTATACTATGGCACAAACCGAAAACGCTGTGTTGCAGCCACCCCGGCATATTGCCATCATTATGGACGGCAATGGTCGCTGGGCAAAGCAGCGGGGATTGCCCCGTACTGCTGGGCATGCCGCAGGGGCGGAGACCTTCCGCACCATCGCCAATTACTGCCGCACCTTGGGTGTGGAGTATCTGACGGTTTATGCTTTTTCCACAGAGAACTGGAAACGTTCTCAGGAGGAAGTTTCCGGTATTATGAAGCTTTTAGGCAATTACCTGACAGAAGCCCTCCGGGATATGGAAAAGAACCATGTTCGCTTCCGCTTTTTTGGCGACCTGTCCCGCCTGAGTCCGCAGCTGCAAAAATTATGCGCGGAAGCGCAGGATAAAAGTGCAGGCTTTGGAGATGTACAGGTGAATTTTTGCCTGAACTACGGCGGACGGGATGAGATCGTGCGGGCTGCCCGTGCTTTTGCACAGGATGTTGCTGCGGGAAAATACCAGCCGCAGGATCTGAGTGAATCCTTGCTGTCAGGTTATTTGTACTCTGCAGGCGTGCCGGATCCGGAACTGATTATCCGTCCGTCCGGTGAACTGCGGACCAGTAACTTCCTGCTTTGGCAGTCTGCCTATTCAGAGTATGTGTTTATGGATGTGCTCTGGCCCGATTTCGGTCCCCGGGAACTGGACCGAGCAATTGAAGAATACCACCGGCGCAACCGCCGGTTTGGAGGCGTATAGAAAGATGAAAACCAGAATTATCGCAGCCGTTGCGCTGCTGCCCCTGCTGCTGTTGATCGTGCTTGCAGCACCGAAGGTGTTTACCGCCATTTTGTTTGGTGCAATGGCAGCCATCGGCGCATATGAGCTGCTTTCCGGTACCGGCCTTGTAAAGCATTTCCGGCTGAATATCTATTCTATGGTCATGGCCTTTTGGTGCTGTTTGTGGTGCGGATTGGGCCTTGGATATAGCTGGCTGCTTTTGGGTATCCTACTGTTCTGGGTAGGCTTAATGGCAGAAGTAATGCTCAGTGAAATGAAGCTGGGCTTTTCCAAAGTGGCCCTTTGCTTCGTTGCCGGTTTGGTGTTGCCTATGCTGCTGGCATCCCTTGTGCGGATCCATAGCTGGGAAAAGGGCAGACACCTGATCTTTGTACCCTTTATGTTTGCATTCCTTTCCGATACCGGCGCCTATTTTGCAGGCCTTAAATTCGGTAAGCATAAGCTGGCTCCCGTTATTAGCCCCAAGAAGACTGTCGAGGGCGTGGTCGGTGGCATGGCTGCTACAGTTGTGGGTATGCTGATCTATTGTGTGATCATGCAGTATGCTTTTAAAATGCAGCCTAATTATGTGTTTGCGGTATTTTACGGTTTGATCGGTTCTGTTACTTCCGTATTCGGTGATCTGTGCTTCTCTGTGGTAAAACGGCAGACCGGCATTAAGGATTACGGCAATCTGATCCCCGGTCACGGTGGCATTTTGGACCGCTTTGATTCTATGATGCTGGCAGGCCCGTTGGCAGAAGTGATGCTGCTTTTGCTGCCGCTGATGGTGTAAGTTATGGTAAAATGTATCAGTATTCTTGGCTCTACCGGCTCTATCGGCCGGCAGAGCTTGGATATTATTGACCATCTTGGCATCCCGGTAGCGGCCTTGACTGCAGGCACAAATGTGGAGCGAATGGCACAGCAGTGCCGTAAGTATACCCCGAAGCTGGCGATAATGGCCACTGCGTTTGCGGCACAAGAGTTATCTGAAAAGATTGCGGATCTGCCCATTCGGGTCAGCTGGGGCGAAGAGGGCCTGATCGAAGCGGCTACCATGGCACAAGTTGATTGCGTGATCACCGCAGTGATGGGGATGGTAGGCTTGAAGCCCACCTTAGCAGCCATTCGTGCCGGAAAACGGATTGGTCTTGCCAATAAGGAAACCTTGGTCTGCGCCGGTGAACTGGTAATGGCGGAGGCGAAGAAATATAATACTGAGATCATCCCTGTGGATTCTGAGCATTCTGCTATTTTCCAATGCCTGATGGGCTGTAATGATCGCCGGGAAGTGAAACGGCTGATCCTTACCTGCTCTGGCGGCCCGTTTTACGGAATGACCCGTCAACAACTGCAAAATGTAACAAAAGCAGATGCCCTGCGGCATCCCAATTGGAAGATGGGAGAAAAAATCACCGTCGATTGTGCCACCCTGATGAATAAGGGCTTGGAAGTGATCGAAGCGATGCGCCTTTATGATCTGCCCTTGGAACAGGTGGATGTGGCCATCCACCGTCAAAGCATTGTCCATAGCTTTGTGGAGTTTACAGATGGCGCAGTGATGGCGCAGCTGGGAAGCCCGGATATGCGGCTGCCGATCCAGCTTGCTATGACATATCCTCAACGCATGGCGTGTCCGGTGGAACCGTTGGATCTATTCTCCTGCGGTCCGCTGACGTTCAGTCCGCCGGATATGGAGAATTTCCCATGCCTTGCCTTGGCAAGAGCTTGCGCTAAGGCCGGTGGCACAGCTTGTCCTGTAATGAATGGCGCCAATGAAGAAGCGGTGGCTATGTTCTTGGCGGGCAAGATCGGTTTCTATGACATTTATGAGCGGGTTTGCGCTGCGGTAGACAGTGTCCCCTTTATCCAGAATCCTGATTTGAAACAGATTTTGGAATCTGACCGGCTTGCCCGGCAGTGTGTGAAAGATTTTTGATTTGCGAGGAATACCATGAGCCTTTTTGTTTCGATCCTGTTTGCAGTGATCCTCTTTAGCTTTTTGATCTTTGTCCATGAGCTGGGCCATTTTGTGGCAGCGAAGCTCTCCGGGGTACAGGTCAACGAATTTTCTATGTTTATGGGTCCTGCCATTGCAGGATGGAAGCGGGGAACGACCCAGTATACCATCCGCTGCATTCCCATTGGCGGCTATTGCGCCATGGAAGGGGAGGAGGAGGATACAGACAGCCCCCATTCCTTCCAAAAGGCGGCGTGGTGGAAGCGTTTTGTCATTCTGGCGGCCGGTTCTTTTATGAATTTCCTTGCAGGTGTGCTGATCGTTTCTATTGTTTTGTTCTGTCAGCCCCGCTATACCACCACGCAGCTTGCGCATGTGGAGGATTGGAGCTCTGCAGCCATTTCTACCGGCTTGCAGGCTGGCGACCAAATTCTGGAATTTGACGGCAAAAGAATTTCTATCTACGAGGATTTTTCCTTGGCGACCATGATGGCGCCGGACGGCAATTATGATATTACTGTTTTGCGAAACGGGGAAAAAGTGCACCTTCAGGATGTCCCCATGATCCGCCAGCTGGTGGCGGATTCATCCGGCGCCCGTACGATGCTCTTCGGCATTAGCTTTACCAGAGAGGATACGACTGCAGCGTCTGTGCCCGGACGGATCCTGCCGACCGCTTTCAATTATGTAAAATCCGTGATTGTCAGTTTGGAAATGATCTTTACAGGCAAAGCCGGTTTGCAAGATATGACCGGTGCGGTTGGCATTGTGCAGATTATGTCCGAAAGTGCCGCAGCAGCGGAAGATACCGGCTTAGCACTTTTGAATATGCTTTATTTTGGCGGTTTCCTTGCCATTAACTTGGCGGTCATGAACATTCTGCCGATTCCGGCACTGGATGGCGGCCGGATCGCCGGCCTTCTGCTGACTACCGGCATTGAAGCAGTCACTCGCAAAAAAATCAACCCCAAGTATGAGGGTTATGTCCATGCCATTGGTATGATCGCCCTGCTGGCGCTGATGGCGCTGATTACCTTTAAAGATATTTTTGCCATTTTCAAGAGGTAACATTATGACACGACAGATCATGGTAGGCAATGTTCCCATTGGCGGCGGTGCCCCGGTGGTGATCCAGTCTATGCTCAATACAAAGACCACGGATGTGGCTGGCTCTTTGGCGCAGATCAAGGCGTTGCATGCTGCCGGTTGTCAGGTGGTTCGTTTGGCGGTTCCCAATATGGAGGCTGCAAAAGGGTTTTCTGAAATATGCAAGGAATCTCCGCTGCCCTTGGTAGCGGATATCCATTTTGATTATAAGCTTGCCATTGCTGCCGCCCAAGGCGGTGCCGCAAAGATCCGGATCAATCCCGGTAACATCGGCGGGGAAGACCGGGTAAAAGCAGTGGTGGATGTCTGTAAGGATCTGCATATTCCCATCCGTATCGGCGTCAACGGCGGCAGTTTGGATAAGAATCTACTGGAAAAATACGGTCATCCCACTGCAGAAGCCTTGGTGGAAAGCGCCTTCAGCCACTTGGCATTGCTGGAGAAATTCGGTTTTTATGAGACTTGCGTTTCCATGAAATCCTCCACAGTACCCACCATGGTGGCGGCGGCCCGGCTGTTCCGCAGCAAGTGCGACTATCCGCTGCATATTGGCGTAACGGAAACCGGTCCGGTGCGTATGGGTCTTATGAAATCGGCTATGGGCATTGGCGCACTTTTGCTGGACGGCATCGGCGATACCGTCCGGGTCAGCCTGACGGACGATCCTGTGGAAGAGGTTTATGCCGCCAAGGATATTTTGAAGGCTGCGGGGCTGCGCAAAGAGGGCGTAAACATTATATCCTGCCCCACCTGCGGCCGTACCCAGATCGATTTGATCTCTTTGGTAAATCAGGTAAATGACGCTTTGAAAAATTGCGAAAAGCCCATTACCGTTGCGGTCATGGGCTGCATTGTGAACGGTCCCGGCGAAGCCCGGGAAGCGGATATCGGCATTGCCGGCGGCGATGGTTGCGGCATGCTGTTTGAGAAAGGACAGCAGGTGGAGAAGTTACCCTATGAGCAGCTTCTGCCTGCACTGCTGCAAAGAATTGAGAAACTTTAAGGATGTTTTATTATGGAAGAACATATCCTTTTTTTGAATATGTTTTCCGCCTTTGAACCGGATGAGGCTACAGGGGTTTGTTTTGCCAACACCCAGATTTTGTCTGCGGATGTGGATGCCCAACATCGTAAGATCGAGATGACATTATATTCTCCTGCCTACATACCCGCGTCCGTGATGCAATCGGTTCGTCAGCAGGTAATGGCGGCCTACGGTTTGGCGGACTTGCGGATCATGGCAACATTCCCGCCCACTGAGATCACCCGCATGGAAGCGGATGACCTGATGGCGTTGTTTGTGGCAGAAAATTCCATGACCCGCGGTTTTTTGGCAGGTGCCCAGTGGCTTTGGGATGCAAATGTTCTGACGGTAAAACTGCGAGCCAACGGAAAGAAGATTCTGGAAGAATGCATTCCGTCGGTCAAACGGGCGCTGCACGCACAGTTTGGGGTCATGGTGGATATTCAGATCGAAGCTGCCCAGAATCTGGATGGACAGGCACTGTTTGACGCCATGGAAAAAATGCGTCAAAGTGTGCTCAACGACTTGCCCAGAGTGGCAGAACCTGCCGTACAGGCACAACAGGCCGCCCCTGCGCAACAGACCATTTTTGGAAAGCCCTTTAAGGGAAGCGCCATCCCTATGCAGGATCTTACCTTGGATATGGGTTTTGTGATCGTGGAAGGCCGCGTGTTCAATGTGGAGCATAAAGAGCTTTCTAAGCGCAATGCATGGGTCATTAACTTTGATATTACCGACCACACCTCATCCATCCGCGTCAGCCGTTTTATGGAAAATAAAGACGCAAAGCCGATCTTGGAAGGGATCAGTGTTGGCGGTGTGGTGAAAGTGCAGGGCAAACTGCTGATCGATAACTATACCAATGAACTAACCTTGCGACCGAATGCGATTATGCCCGGTACCATGCCGAAACGGAAGGATCTTGCCAAAGGGGACAAGCGTGTGGAGCTGCATTTGCATACGGTAATGAGCAACATGGATGCCTTGACCAACACCAAAGCGGCCATTAAGCAGGCTGCAGCATGGGGTCACCGGGCCATTGCCATTACAGACCACGGCTGTGTCCAGTCCTTTACTGATGCATTGCATGTGGTGGAAGATTGGAAGGGCGCACCCAAAGTGGCGGGTACCGATCAGGATATCAAGATTCTGTACGGCTGCGAAGGCTACTATATCAATGACGTGGATGATCGGTTGGCGGTTCGCGGAAATGCTGACGGAGACTTGACGGAGTATGTGGCCTTTGACTTGGAGACCACCGGTCTGTATGCCCGCAGGGATAAGATTATTGAAATTGGTGCTGTCCGCATGCGCAACGGGCAGGAGATTGCGCGGTTCCAGACCTTTGTGGACCCGTGTAAAAAGCTGGAAAAGCGCACAACGGACCTAACCGGTATCAGCGATGATATGCTGGTGGGTGCTCCAAAGATCCAGCAGGCGCTACAGGAATTTTTGGATTTTGTAGGTGGCAGTGTGCTGGTTGCCCACAATGCGGAGTTTGATGTTACCTTTATCCAGTGGGCATGTAAGGCGCAGGGGATTGCCTATGAGCTGACTTCTGTGGATACTCTGACATTATCCCAAAACCTGCTGCCGGGTCTGAATAAATACACATTGGATACGGTGGCAAAGCACTTTGAGCTGGAAGACTTTAACCACCACCGTGCCGGTGATGATGCGCTGATCTGCGGTAAGATCATGGCAAAGCTGCTGCCCCTTTTGGAGGAGCGGAATATCCGGAATCTTGCAGATATTAATCCGCTGATGACCTCTTTGCGTCCTGCCCACCGGCAGGAGGGTGTCCATTGCCAGCACATTGTACTCTTTGCTAAGAATCAGACTGGCCTTCGGAATCTGTACCGCTTGATTTCAGAAGCCAATCTGAAATTCTTCCGGAAATTCCCCCGGATCTTCAAATCAGAACTGATAAAATATCGGGAAGGCCTGATCATCGGTTCTGCCTGCGAAAATAATGAAGTGTTTCAGGCAGTGATCTCCGGCAAGGATGATGGGGAGCTTGCCCGTTTGGCTTCCTTCTATGATTATTTGGAAGTACAGCCCATTTCCAATAACCGTTTTATGCTGGAAGCCAAAAAAGAAGGGGAAGAGTCCATAGCTGAAAATGAGGAAGAACTGCGCAATTTCAATAAGAAAATTGTGGAGCTGGGCGAAAAGCTGAATAAAATGGTGGTTGCCACCGGCGACGTGCATTTCCTCAATCCCGAAGATGAGATTTTCCGCCACATTCTGCTGGCGACCAAGGGCTTTTCCGATTGTGATAATCCCAACCCGCTGTACTTCCGGACCACCGATGAAATGCTCCAAGAATTTGCCTATCTGGGTGAAGAGAAGGCTAGGGAAGTGGTTATCACCAATCCCAATATCATCACGGATATGTGCGATACAGTGCGTCCTGTTCCCCATAACCTGTTTGCGCCTTCTATCGAAAATTCTGTGGAAGATCTGAAGAGCTTGGTTTACGGCAAACTGCACCGGCTTTACGGAGAAAATCCTCCGGAACTGATGGTCAAGCGCATCGAAACGGAATTGGGTGACATTATCAACTGCCACTATGATGTGATCTACATGTCTGCACAGAAACTGGTGCAGAATTCTTTGGAACACGGCTATCTGGTTGGCTCCCGTGGCTCCGTGGGTTCTTCCATCGTGGCGTATATGTCCGGCATTACGGAGGTTAACTCCTTCCCGCCCCATTACCGCTGTCCCAATCCGGAATGTAAGTACACGACCTTTGATGTACCTCCCGGTTTTGGCTGCGGTGCGGACCTGCCGGATGAGGTGTGCCCCAAATGCGGTACCCGATTCGAAAAGGACGGCTTTAACATTCCCTTTGAAACCTTCTTGGGCTTCGGCGGCGATAAAGTGCCGGATATTGATTTGAATTTCTCCGGCGAATATCAGGCAAGAGCCCATGCTTACTGTACCCAAATGTTTGGTCCTTCCCATGTGTTCCGTGCAGGTACGGTTGGCACTGTGGCGGAAAAGACAGCCTTCGGCTATGTAAAAAAGTACATGGAAGAGCGGGGGAAATCCGCCACCAATGCGGAAAAGAGCCGGCTCGCTGCCGGTTGCGTAGGCGTGCGCCGTACTACCGGTCAGCACCCCGGCGGTCTGGTGGTTATCCCGCAGGAAAACGAAATTTGGGATTTCTGTCCGGTGCAGCATCCGGCAGATGATCCAAAATCCGACCAGATCACCACCCATTTTGAATATCACTCCATGGAAGAAAACCTGCTGAAGCTGGATATGTTGGGCCATGATGATCCCACCATGATCCGTATGATGGAGGATATGACCGGCGTGGATGCAAAGCAGATCCCCTTGGATGATAAAGACACCATGTCTATTTTTACCTCTTCCAAGGTGCTGGGTTATGAGGATGATCCCATTCTCGGCCCTACCGGAGCGGTGGCGGTGCCGGAGTTTAATACCCGGTTTACCCGGGGTGTGCTTCTGGACACGATGCCGGAAAAATTTGATTTTCTGGTGCGGATCTCCGGCTATACCCACGGCACCGATGTGTGGCTGGGTAATGCGAAGGACCTGATCACTTCCAAAACAGCCACTGTGGACCAGACCATCGGCTGTCGTGATGATATTATGATCTATCTGATCTCCTGCGGCATCCCGGAAAAGCGGGCTTTCAAAATCATGGAAGCGGTTCGTAAGGGGAAAGGCCTGCCGGAGGGCGCGGAGCAGGAAATGATCGATGCCGGTGTGCCGGATTGGTATATCGGCTCCTGTAAGAAGATCAAATATCTCTTCCCCAAAGCCCATGCGGTGGCGTATGTTATGATGGCGTTTCGTATTGCGTGGTTTAAGGTCAATCATCCCCTTGCGTTCTATGCGGCATATTTCTACCGCCGCAGTCAGAAGGGCGGCTTTGACGCGGTGTTGATGACCAAGGGAATTGACCGGGTGAAAGAAAATATCAAGGCCATCGACGATAATGAGGATGCCACCGCCAAGGATGAAGACTTGCTGACAACCTTGGAAGTGGTCTATGAGTTTTATCTGCGTGGTCTGGACTTTTTACCCATTGACCTTTATAAGAGCGATGCTACCAAGTTCCTCATTGAGGACGGAAAGATCCGCCCGCCCTTCGTTGCGATTTCCGGCTTGGGTGAAAGCGCCGCGGAAGACCTTGTTCGGGGCAGAGAGGGTAGAACATTTATTTCTATGGAAGAGGTTTCTATCGCCTGTCCCAAGGTCTCCAAGACCCATATGCAGATGCTCAAAGAGGCAGGCGCATTCGGCTCTATGCCGGAGACGAATCAAGTCAGTTTGTTCTAAGGAGGTATTTTCATGCAGGACATCGGAACCCAGTTTCATATTCGCTGTAATCCCGGCGACGTAGGTAAATATTGCTTCCTACCCGGTGATCCGGGGCGCTGCGAGGCCATTGCCGCATACTTTGATGATCCGGTGCATATCGGCATGAACCGGGAGTATAACATTTACACCGGTACCCTGTTGGGACAAAAGGTAAGTGTCTGCTCCACCGGTATCGGCGGTCCTTCTGCCTCCATTGCCATGGAGGAACTGGTTGCCATCGGTGCGGATACCTTCATTCGCATCGGCACTTGCGGTGGTATTGCTATGGATGTGCTCCCCGGAGATGTGGTGGTAGCCACCGGAGCGGTGCGCTATGAACACACATCCATGGAGTACGCGCCCATCGAGTTTCCTGCCGTACCCGACTTTGATATTGCTACGGCGCTGAAAGCGGCCGGCGAGGAGTTGGGTTATCGTACCCATACCGGTGTTGTCCAGTGCAAAGATTCCTTCTACGGCCAGCACAGCCCCCAGAAATCCCCTGTTGGCTATGAGCTGCAACAAAAATGGGAATGCTGGAAGCGGCTTGGTGTGAAAGCCAGCGAGATGGAATCGGCGGCACTGTTCGTGGTGGCGGCCGCCCTTGGTGTCCGCTGCGGCAGCTGTTTCCATGCTGTGTGGAATCAGGAACGGGAAAAAGCGGGCCTTGCAATGCCAATGTCCGAAGATACCACCGCCGCGATCCGTGTGGGCATTGAAGGAATGAAGCGCATCATCCGAGCAGATCTCAATAAATAATAAATGCCGCTGTGATCTTCACAGCGGCATTTTGCCATTATACTTTCTTTTTAGCGGGCAAGTTGATTTGGGAGAGAATGACAGCCGCGAACAGCAGCCCGCAACCCAGCAGCTCCCAAGTGCTCATTCGTTCATGAAGAATGATCGCGCCAAAAATTACGGCAAAAACTGACTCCAGACTCATAATCAAAGAGGCGGATGCGGGCTCCAGCTCCAACTGACCGAAGATCTGCATCGTGTAGGCTACACCCATGGAAAGGATACCGGCGTAGCACAGAGGGAACCAGTTTCCAAGCACCGCGTCCATTGTGGTGGTTTCTGTGGAAATCGCCACGATGGCGGACAGAACCGCACACACCGCTACCTGTAAAAGATTCAGCCGGACCGGATCAACCTGCGGCGCAAAAATATCCACAAAGGTGATCTGCACCGCAAACATCAGGGCGCAGCCAATCAGCAGTAAATCGCCGGTGCTGATCTGGGTGACACCTACGCAACTAAGAAAATACAGGCCCATTACTGCCATTAAAACACTGATAGGGATCATTTTGGAGGGTTTTTTCTTCAGGAAAATGCCGATAATAGGAACGATCACTATGTACATGGCAGTTAAAAAAGCGCTTTTTCCTGCATCGGTATCCACAAGACCGATCTGCTGCAAGTTGCATGCCAAAAACAGGGTAATGCCACAAAGCAGACCGCCCAGTAATAACTTTTTGTCATTCCACCGGGCCCAGTAGCCTTTGCCGTCTGCTTTGGAGCGGTCCAGCAAAACAGTTACGGGAAACAGCGCCAGCACGCCCAAGGAGCAACGAATGGCTTGGAAATAAAAAGGTGTCATACCGGACATTGCCAACCGCTGGGGGATGAAGGTGCTGCCCCAGATCAGTGTGGCAAGCAGCAACATAAAAATGCCTTTTAATTTGTTTTTCATCAATAATCACCAAGCGATAATTTAACATATTTCCAAAGGAATTGCAACCCAAGGTTTTCTGTGATATAATCAAATCAATAACTTAAAGGAGCGATCATATGAGCCAGCCTATTCGTAAAAGAGCCGAGATCCCTGTGGAAGATACTTGGAATCTAGGGGATCTGTATGCATCCGATGATGCATGGGAACAGGATCTGGAACAATTAAAGCAAGAGGGAAGCCTGTTGGCTGCCTACCGTGACCGTCTGGGGCAGGCGGAAAGCCTTTACGGATATCTTTGCGCGATGGAAAAAGCGGACGAGCGGGCAGACCGTTTGGGAAATTACTGTATGCGAAAGGCCGATGAGGATACCCGCAATGCTACCTATCAGGCTATGTCCGGTAAGTTTATGAATGCGGTGGTGGAGTTGGGCGCACAGCTGAGCTTTGAAACGCCGGAGATCATGGCGATTGACGATGCAACTTTGGAGGGGTTCTATACTGCGTGTCCCGGCTTGGAGCGGTACCGCCGGTATTTGACAGATATGCGCCGACTGCGGGAGCATGTTCTTAGCCCCGCAGAAGAAAAATTGCTGGCATCCGCCGGAGAAATGTCGCAGGCACCGGATAATATTTACAGTCTTTTTGCGGATGCAGACCTGACCTTCAAGGATACACCGGATGCAGAGGGCAAGCTTCATCCTGTTTCTCAGGGTACCTTTGTTGCCTGTGAGGAAAGCCCGGACCGTGTGCTGCGCAAAAACGCTTATGAAAGCCTTTACGATGGCTTTACCGCCTTCAAAAACACCGCGGCAGGTCTTTTGAATGCCCAAAATAAGCAGCTGAAGTTCTTTGCAGATGCCCGTAAATACCCCAGTGCCTTTGAAGCGGCACTGGAGCGCACCAATGTGCCTACTTCTGTATATTTGAACCTGATTGAGGCGGTCCACAACAACGCGGATAAAATGCATCGCTATATCCGCCTGCGGAAGAAACTGCTAGGGCTGGATCAATTGCATTTTTATGATATCTATACCCCCTTGGTGCCGGATGTGGATCAGCACATTCCCTTTGAACAGGCTAAAAACACGGTGTACGAAGCATTAGCACCCATGGGGGAGGCGTATCGGAAGATCCTGAAAGAGGGGTTTGAAAACCGCTGGATCGATGTGTATCAGAATGAAGGTAAGCGCAGCGGCGCCTATTCTGCCGGCGCATCTGTCCATCCCTATGTGCTGCTTAACTATACCGGCACATTGGACAGCCAGTTTACATTGGCCCATGAGATGGGACATGCGCTCCATTCCTACCTGTCCAATAAGAACCAAAATCCCATTGACGCAAATTATGTGATCTTTGTGGCAGAGGTGGCATCTACCTGCAATGAAGCCCTGCTGATGGAATATCTTTTAGGGCGTACTACAGACAAGAAACAGCGGGCATATCTTATCAATCATTTCTTAGATCAGTTCCGGGGGACGATTTACCGGCAGACCATGTTTGCAGAGTTCGAGCTGAACATTGGGCGTATGGTGGCTGAAGGGAAGACCCTTACCGCCGAGGATCTTTGTGCCGAGTACCGCCGGCTGAACGAACTGTACTATGGCCCGGATATTGAGGTGGATGACCGGATCGCTGTGGAATGGGCGCGAATTCCCCATTTCTATTACAATTACTATGTGTTCCAGTACGCCACCGGCTATGCAGCTGCCATTGCCCTTTCCCGCCGAATCTTGGATGAGGGTGAAACGGCTGTAAAGGATTATCTGACGTTCCTTTCCGGCGGCCGGACAAAGAGCCCGATCGATCTGCTCAAGGGAGCTGGGGTGGATATGACTGCTCCTGAGCCGGTGGAACAGGCGCTGTGCCTGTTCGGGACGCTACTGGACGAAATGGAACACCTGATGGAGGAATTGTGAAATGGCTGATATCTTTTTGCCTACTTTGCATACCTTTGCCATGAAAAATGAATTTACCGGCTCTTGTGGCGCCCTGCGATTTAAAATCGTTCCCAAAGTTGTTAAGTCGGAAACCAATCCAAAGGAAGTGGATATGGCGCAAAGCTCTATTTTTGCAGAATACTGGCACGGTCCGTTCTGCTATGAGAAGAGTGAAATGGAGGGCGCTGCGACCTTTCCTATGAGCGAAGAAGGGCGTTTGGCCTTGAAGGCATGGTTAGAAGCGCAAGCTTAATAAAAAGTGCGTACCTGCAGGTACGCACTTTTTTCGGCAAAAACCATTGACAAATCATGCTTTTGTGGTAAAATATCAGCAATATGCAAAGGCAATGCGAAAGCCCAGCGGAACGTTTGGCACAAGAAGCGAGAGGGGTATGGTGAAAGCCCTCTGTCAGAGATCCGCAAGCCACTTTCAAGCCGCCCGGGGGGACCGGGCCGGGTTCTCCCGTTACAGAGTATCTAAGATGCCGATTATTCGGTGAATTAGGGTGGTACCGCGATCATCGTCGCCCCTAGATTAGGGGCGGCGTCTATTTTTTTATTGGAGGCAAATAAAATGGCTAAAAAACCTTATGGCGTAAACGAACTGCGTGAGATGTTCCTGTCCTATTTTGAAAGTAAGGACCATCTGCGTCTGCCCAGCTTTTCTCTGATCCCGCAGAACGATGCATCTCTGCTGCTGATCAACTCCGGCATGGCACCTATGAAGCCCTATTTCAAGGGTGAGGTAGAGCCTCCCCGCCGTCGGGTCTGCACCTGCCAGAAATGCATCCGCACCGGCGATATCGAGAATATCGGCAAAACGGCCCGGCATGGCACATATTTTGAGATGCTGGGTAACTTTTCCTTCGGTGACTACTTTAAGCATGAAGCAATCGCATGGTGCTGGGAGTTTTTGACCAAGGTGGTTGGTCTGGAAGAAGACCGGCTGTATCCTTCCATTTATGAAAATGACGATGAAGCCTTTGAAATCTGGAACAAGGAAATCGGCATTCCTGCGGAGAACATCTTCCGTTTCGGTAAGAAGGATAATTTCTGGGAGCACGGTGCCGGTCCCTGCGGTCCCTGCAGTGAGGTCTACTATGACCGTGGCGAGAAATACGGCTGTGGTGAACCCGGCTGTACCGTGGGCTGTGAGTGCGACCGTTACATGGAAGTTTGGAACAACGTGTTCTCCCAGTTTGATAACGACGGTCAGGGCAACTATACAGAACTTGCCCAGAAGAATATCGACACCGGTATGGGTCTGGAGCGACTGGCAGTTGTTTGTCAGGATGTGAACTCCCTGTTCGATGTTGACACTGTCATGAACATCACCAACCATGTTACCAAACTTACCGGCGCTGCCTACGGCCAGAGTCCTAAGACCGATGTGAGTCTGCGTGTGATCACTGACCACATCCGTGCATCTACCTTTATGATTGCCGATGGTGTGCAGCCCACCAATGAGGGCCGTGGCTATGTGCTGCGCCGTCTGCTCCGCCGGGCTGCCCGTCACGGCAAGCTGCTGGGCGTGAACCATCCCTTCCTGTACGAGGTGGTCGAGACAGTAATCCGTGAGAATGAGAACCACTACACCTACCTGCGGGAGCGGGCGGACCACATTATCCGTGTGGTGAAGAATGAAGAAGAAAACTTTGCCCGCACCATCGATACCGGTATGCGGATCTTTGGTGAAAAGCTGGAATCCCACAAGGCTGCCGGCGTGAATGTATTCTCCGGCGAGGATGCCTTCCTTTTGGCAGACACCTACGGTTTCCCCATTGATTTGACGGTGGAGATGCTGGAAGAAGCCGGCATGGAAGTGGATATGGATAAGTTCACCGCTTGCCGGGAAGAGCAGCGGGTGAAAGCCCGTGAGGCCCGGAAGGCGCTGGGCGATCTGGGTTGGGCCGGCATTGATTTCGGCGCTGAGGTAACTGCTACCGAGTTTGTCGGTTATTCCGAGTACAACTGTCAGGCAAATGTGGTTGCTGTGTGTGTCGGTGAGGAAGTTACCGGCTCAATCACCGGCGGCGAAAAGGGCGTTGTGGTGCTGGATAAGACACCTTTCTATGCGGAAATGGGCGGTCAGGCTGCGGATCATGGTGTGATCTTGGTTGGCGAAAGCCGCTTTGAAGTTACCGATGTTCAGAAGGACAAGGGTGGCCGTTACCTGCACAGCGGCTTTATGCGCAGCGGTACTGTGAAGACTGACGATGTGGTGATGGCATCCATCGATGTAGAGCGCCGGAAAGCCATTATGCGTGCCCACTCTGCTACCCATCTTCTGCAGAAAGCACTGAAATCTGTGCTGGGCGACCATGTGCAGCAGGCTGGCTCTCTGGTGGAACCGGACCGTCTGCGTTTCGACTTCAGCCACTACAGTGCGGTTACGCCTGAGGAATTGACCAAGGTGGATAGCATCGTTCAGACCGCTGTGCTGGAAGGCTATGGTATTGATGTGCGGGAAATGCCCATTGAGGAAGCCAAGGCTATGGGCGCTATGGCGCTGTTCAGCGAAAAATACGGCGATACTGTCCGCGTGGTCAATATGGGTAATTATTCCATCGAGCTTTGCGGCGGTACTCACTTGGATAACACTGCTAAGGTGGGCCCCTTCCGGATCGAGAGTGAAGGCTCTGTTGCTTCCGGTATCCGCCGAATCGAGGCAATTACCGGTAAGGCTTGTCTGGAGGAGATGGAACTGGCTCGTCAGCGGATTTACAATGCTTGTGCGATTTTGAAGACCAAGCCTGCGGAACTGGCTGCCAAGCTGGAAGGTCAGGTGGAAGAGATCAAGGCGCTGAAGCGCTCCGTTGAGACCTTTAAGGCCCGGGAGACGGCCGGAGAGGTGGATCGTTTCCTGTTCGGTGCCCGCAGTGTTGGCGGCCTGCATGTGATCACAGCCTCTGTGCCTGAGGCGGATGCCAATAAGTTGCGGCAGATGGGTGACACCCTGCGGGATAAGGATCCTGCGGTGGTTGCTGTGCTGTCCAGTGTCAGCGGTGAGAAGATCACCTTCTTGGCTGTCTGTGGAAAGGATGCGGTTGCCAAGGGGATCAAGGCCGGCGAGCTGGTGAAGCTGGTCTGTACTGTGTGCGGCGGCAGCGGCGGTGGCAAGCCTGATTCTGCTATGGGCGGCGGTAAGGATGCGTCCAAGGTGGATGATGCGCTGGCGCAGGTAGACGATTTTGTTGCTTCCAAGCTTTAATTTCCTAAGGGCACTGCTTTTGCAGTGCCCTTTTTGCAGGGGTTGTTATTTTGCGTTTTCTTTTATTGTTTACGGTAGGTTTTGCGCTCGCCTGCATACTCGGCGTATACGCCGTTGGCTTTGAAGCCCTTATCTGGTGCGGAACCATTGCTTTGGCTGCTGGGGTTGTTTGTCTTTTGACCCGCACAAAGAAAGGTAAAGCCGGTTTTGTCATCTGCATGGGTGTTCTGCTGGGATTTTTCTGGCTGAAGTGCTATGACGATCTTTATTTGTCCAATATCCGCCGATTTGACACCAAAACGGTTTCTGCAACGGTCACTGTAACGGATTTCAGCTATGAAACCTATTACGGCACATCCGCCGCTGGAATGGTGGAGCTGGACGGAAAGCAATACCGTGTTCGTATATACATTGACGATGCGGTTTCTTTGACGCCTGCTGACCAAGTGTTCGGGCAGCTTGAATTGCGCGCGACCACTGCGGAGGGCGCAGCAGAGTCTGATTATCATCAGGGGATCGGTCTGTTCCTTGTAGGCTATGTACAGGATGGAGCAATATATCAAAAAGCGGAGCGGATCCCGGCTCGCTATTTTCCGGCTGTGCTGAAGAAAGAAATATTGGAGTGTATTGATCGATGTTTTCCGGAAGATACATTGGCGTTTGCCCGGGCGCTTCTGCTTGGCGATACAAAACTGTTGACTTATGAAGAGGATACTGCTTTTCAAGTTAGCGGTATCCGGCATGTGGTGGCAGTGTCCGGCCTGCATGTGGCGATCCTATTTTCGCTGATTTATACACTGGCTGGAAAGCGCCGGTTGTTAACGGCGTTACTTGGGATCCCAACACTATTGCTGTTTGCGGCTGTTGCCGGTTTCACACCCTCAGTGGTTCGTGCTTGCACAATGCAGATCCTGATGATCCTCGCCCTACTTTTGAATAAAGATTATGATTCGCCTACGGCGTTGTCTGCGGCAATTCTTGTGATGCTGGTTTCCAATCCTATGTGTGTACAGTCGGTGAGCCTTCAGCTGTCTGTGGGTTGCATGGTTGGTATCTTTTTGTTCTATCGCAGACTTCATAAATGGTTCATGCAGGGATCATTGAAGAAAATGGCTAAGGGAAAAAGCGTTCTTTCTAAGATCTTGCGTTGGTGCGTGGGCTCGATTTCTGTTTCCTTGAGTGCTATGGTTGTAACAACACCGCTGATTGTCTGTTATTTCGGCGTTGTCAGCTTGATCGGTGTGTTGATCAATGTCCTATGCCTTTGGATGATATCCGGAATCTTTTACGGGATCATGTTTTGCTGCGTGGTTGGCATGTTCTGGGTACCCGGTGGACAGGCAATTGCTTTTTGTGTGAGTATTCCCATTCGTTTCATAAAATCAATCTGCTTTGCTGCCGCCAAAGTTCCGTTTGCTGCGGTATACACAGAAAGTGACTATATTGTGCTGTGGCTGATCGTGGCGTATTGTGTACTTGGATTGTTTTTCGCGGTTAAAAAGAAAAGACCCTTGGTGCTGGCGGCGAGTTTGATTGTAAGCCTCGGTTTCGCGATCGGAGCGACCCTTTTAGAACCGGTTCTGGGAAACTATTTAGTGACGGTTATGGATGTGGGGCAAGGACAGTGCGTGCTTCTGCGCTGTGCCGGGCGCCACTATTTGGTGGATTGCGGAAGTCAGCATGGACAGGATGCGGCAGATAAGGCGGCGGCAGTCCTCCTTTCGCAGGGGATCATATCCCTAGACGGCGTTATTCTGACCCACTATGATGCAGACCACGCCAATGGTGTGGAGCTGCTGATGTCCCGCATTCCCACAAAGACACTGTATTTGCCGGATGCGCAGGATCCCAATACCGATTTTCGGGAGGAGCTGACAACGGCATTTTCCGAGCGCATTACATTTGTAAGCGGAGATGTTGCTTTTGGCACAAAGGATTGGCGCATCACTTTGTTTGCAGCCCAGCCGGGAAAAGTGGGCAATGAAAGTAGTTTATGTGTCTTGTTTCAACGGCAGGATTGTGATATACTGATAACCGGAGATCGTAGCACGCAAGATGAAAATCTGCTTTTAGAAAAGTGGCAGATTCCCAAATTAGAGCTTTTGGTTGTCGGTCACCATGGCAGTGCGTCTTCTACCGGGCTTCGACTTTTAGAGGCAACAAAGCCGGCTGCAGCTGCGATCAGTGTTGGTAAAGACAACCTTTACGGCCATCCGGCAAAGGAAACACTGGGACGGTTGGAACTATATAACTGCCCTATCTTGCGCACAGATCTGCACGGCGATATCCATTTCAGGAGGTGAAAACCATGGCGAACCAAGAAAATTCCCAACAGGCGCTGCAGGCGCTAAAGGCGGCGATCCGGCAACGGCAGCCCCAGCGGCTCTATTTCTTCCACGGGGAAGAAACGTTCCTTTTGAATTATTACTTGCAGCAGTTGAAAAAAATCTTGGTGGAGGAACTGACAGAGTCTTTTAATTTCCACAAGCTGAACGCAGAGAATTTCGACCTGCGCAGCCTTGCGGATGCGGTGGAGAGTCTGCCTATGATGGCAGAGCATACCTTCGTGTGGGTGGATGAGATCGATATTTTTAAGCTCAACGAGGACGACCGTAATAAGCTGGTGGATCTGTTTTCGGATATTCCGGAATATTGCACCGTGGTGTTTACCTATGAAACAACACCGTGGAAACAGGATAAGCGGTATAAAAAGCTGTATGAAGCTGTCATAACTAACGGTGTAGAGGTGGAGTTTGCCAAGCAGAGTCAACGGGAACTGGTCAATTGGATCAGCCGGCACTTTGCGGCAGAGGGTAAGTCTATTGCACCGGAGCTTTGTGTGTATTTGATTGAACTCACCGGCGGAACCATGACGGTACTATCCGGTGAAATTTCTAAAATCTGCGCCTATTCCGGGGCAGATCATGTGGTAAAAAGCGATATTGATGCGGTGGTTGAGCCGGTGCTGGATGCCATTGCTTTTCAAATGACCAACTTTATGGCAGACGGTGCTTACGGCAAGGCGATGCAGAAACTGCAGCAGCTTTTGCAGATGCAGCAAAAACCGCTGGCAATTTTGGGCGCAGTAGGCTGGCAATTCCGTCGGCTTAGTACTGCCAGAGTTTATTACGATTCCGGCAAAAGTGCCGCAGAGTATGCCAAGCTTTACAGAAATGTGTCTTATTACAATGCGGAAAACACCATTAGTACAGCTAAGCGCTTTTCTGCCCGGTTCTACGCCCGTTCTGCGGAGTTGATTATGGAAACGGAGCGGAAGATGAAAACCTCTACTGACGACGCTGCGCGGCTGCTGGAGGTACTGGTTGCGGAGCTTGCTGCGGAGGCCCGGAATGATTAAGATCAAACAGGCCATCGTGGTGGAAGGGCGCTATGATAAGAACACCCTGTCTCAGGTGGTGGATGCGCCCATTTTTCAAACCGATGGCTTTGCCATCATGCATGATAAGCAGCAGTTGGAGCTTTTGCGCAAGGTGGCGCAAAAGCGGGGACTCATCGTCTTTACAGACTCGGACGGAGCCGGTTTTGTGATTCGTAACAAGCTCAAAAGTGCCATACCCGGGGAATATCTACTGCATGCCTATATTCCTGATGTTTACGGCAAGGAGCGGCGCAAGTCCGCTCCCGGTAAGGAAGGGAAACTGGGCGTGGAGGGCATGACCCCCCACGTGCTTGTGGATTGCCTGCTTCGGGCCGGTGCTACGGTAGAGGGAGAAGAAACTGCGGTAAGGGAAGCGCAGATCACCAAGCTGGATATGTTTAATGCAGGCTTATCCGGCGGGCCGGACAGTAGCCGGAAGCGAAAAGCCCTGATCAAGCTGCTGGATCTGCCGGAGCATATGAGCAGCAACGCCCTTTTGCAAGCGTTGAATATGCTTTGCACAAAGGATGAATTTTACAGATTGACAGACCTTTTGTAATATACACGGAGAACATTTATGGTAGATATTTCGGTTAAAAATTTAACAAAGTTCTTCGTGATCGGAGAAAATCTTCTGGAGAATCTCAGCTTTGAGATTCAGGAAGGGGAACGGGTTGCGATTCTGGGCCGTAACGGCTGCGGAAAGACTACGCTGTTTAACATCCTCACCGGTCAGATGGACTATGATGACGGCGAGGTGTTTGTCAATCCCCATAAGCGGCTTGGCTTGATCTCCCAGATCCCGAAGTATCCTGCGGGCTTTACTGTGGAACAAGTGCTGCGCTCTGCCTTTGCGGAACTTGTGCAGATTCGGGAGCAAATGCAGCAGTTGGAGGCGCAGATGGCTTCCGGCAGCACCAAAGAGCAGCTAAACCGCTATGATCTCCTCTCCAACCAATTCCAATCCGGCGGCGGTTATGCCATGGATGTGGATGTAGATAAAATCTGCAATGGTTTGGGCATTACACGGGAGCAGCGCATGCAGCTGTTTGACAGTCTGTCCGGCGGCGAAAAGACGCGGGTCAATCTGGCACGGCTGCTTTTGGAAAAAACGGATATTCTGTTACTGGATGAACCTACCAACCACTTGGATCTGCGCAGTGTGGAGTGGCTGGAAGGGTATATTGACAGCTTTAAAGGCACTGTACTGGCGATTTCCCATGACCGGTATTTTCTGGATCGGGTGGCCCAGCGGGTCATCGAGATCGTGGACGGCCATGCGGAGTTTTATTCCGGCAACTATTCGTTCTATATGGACGAGAAGCAGGCGCGGTTTGATCTGCAGCTAAAGCAGTATGAGCAGGAACAGGCAAAACTGAAGCAGCTTGGCTATACTGTGGAACGGATGAAGGGCTGGGGTATCAATAACCGCACCTTATACCGCCGTGCAATGTCCATCCAGCACCGGATGGAGCGTATCAAGAAAACAGAACGCCCTAAAACGGAAAAGACCATGAAAGCCACCTTCGGGCAAAAGGATTTTTCCGGTGATGTGGTGTTTCAGATGAAAAATGTTTCCAAAGCCTTCGATGCGCGCACACTGTTTTCTGGTGTGGAGTTGAAGGTAGGAGGCGGGGAACGGATCGCACTTTTAGGTGATAACGGAACAGGCAAATCCACCTTTATCAAGTGCTTGTTAGGGGAGGAGACCTGTCAGGGCAAGATCCAGTTTGGTCCTACGGTGAAATGGGGATATCTGCCCCAGATCATTCATTTCGAGCATCCGGAGCGGAGCTTGTACGACACCATGCTCTATGAGAAAAATTGCACACCACAGACCGCTCGTGACCGTCTGGGCGCCTTTATGTTCCAAGGTGAAGATGTATTCAAATCTGTCGGGAATCTCTCCGGTGGTGAGCAATCCCGCCTGCGGCTGTGCATGCTGATGGATGAAAAGATCAATTTTTTGATTCTTGACGAACCCACCAACCACTTGGATATTGCCTCTCGGGAATGGATCGAGGCGGCCATTGAGGAATTTGAGGGTGTGTTGCTCTTTGTTTCCCACGACCGATACTTTATCGAGAAGTTTGCGGAGCGCATCTGGCTTTTGGAGGACGGCAGCATTCGGGACTTTCAGTGCGGCTACAGTAAATATCGCTCTATCTTAGAGCGTGAGGCTGCCATGCGGGAACCTGTGGTAACAGAGCCTAAGGCAAAAAAAGAAAAGCCCAAAGGCGGCACAAAGGATGCGGAAAAGCAAGTTCGCCGTTTGGAGCGGGAGATCGAAAAACAGGAAGCAGCGATTGCCGGTTTAGACAGCGCTATTGAAGCGGCTGCCGCGGACTATCAGGAACTGACCCGGCTACTGGGGGAAAAAGAGAAGGCAGAGGAAGTGCTGCTGGATTTGATGGACCAGTGGGAGCGGGCGCAGGAAATACTTGAGAGTTGACAGCATGTTTTTCGGTGATATAATAGGCATATTGATGCAGAAGGAGATGCAAATCATGAGTTCTTGTAATGGTAATTGCTCCTCTTGCGGCAGTGATTGCGCTGATCGCAAGCAGGAAAGCTTACTAGCAAAGTTAAACCCGAAAGCCAGCGTTAAAAAGGTGATTGCTGTCGTATCCGGCAAGGGTGGCGTTGGTAAATCCACCGTCACATCTATGCTGGCGGTAGCTATGAGCCGCAAGGGGAAACGGGTAGCTGTTTTGGATGCGGATATCACCGGCCCTTCCGCGCCTACTGCTTTCGGTGTCAGTGAGTGTCAGGGCGCAACGGAAGAAGGTCTGTACCCGGCACTGACTACCACCGGCATTCAAGTGATGTCCATTAATCTTTTGCTGGATAATAATACCGACCCGGTGGTTTGGAGAGGCCCTGTGATCGCCGGTGCGGTAAAGCAGTTCTGGACGGATGTTATTTGGGAAGATGTGGACTACATGTTTGTGGACATGCCTCCCGGTACCGGCGATGTGCCGCTGACAGTGTTCCAAAGCTTGCCTGTAGATGGCATTGTAATCGTTACCAGCCCGCAGGATCTGGTTTCCATGATCGTGGCGAAAGCGGTAAAAATGGCAAATATGATGCATGTGCCGGTGTTGGGTTTCGTGGAGAACTATAGCTATCTGGAGTGTCCGGACTGTGGTAAAAAGATCCAAGTATTCGGCGACAGCCACATCGAAGAAGTGGCGGAAGCATTCCAGCTGCCGGTGCTGGCGAAACTGCCCATTGATCCGATGGTTGCCCAAAGCTACGATAGCGGTATGATGGAAACAGTGAAGACCGACGGCGTTGATGGCGTCATTGCTGCCATCGAAAATATGGAATAATAAAATGTCCCGATTTTGTAAATCGGGACATTTTTGCGTATTAAAGTGTGATTGTAATGGGGCAGAAGGTTTCGCCGGTAGAAACGATCACTTCGATCCGGAGTTGGTTGCCGGGCTTGTTGGCTTCGTTGCCGGCAAAATCGGCAATGAGCGGGATATCGCCCAAACGGAAGCTTCTGGGCACTCCGGTTTCGGCGGCACCGCCAAAGAGCTTGCGATCCAGAACAGTTTCTGTGCCGTCCGCGGCAATAACAGTCGTCCGGATAAGAGCAAGGGGGTAGTTGGCGGTGACTGTGGCATTTTGCAGATCGGTAAGGGTTGTGCAGTTCGGATTATCGATAGAAAGCGCAGCTTTGTCGTATGCCTTGGCGCCGGTAAATTCGGCGGTGGTAACGGGGATGTAGTTTTTCTCCAGCAGCTTGGCAAATGTGAAATTATAGCTGATACGACCGCTGAAGCGGACGAGATTGCCATCGATGGTTTGGTCATAGAAGCCGTTTCCGTCGCCACCACGCTGATCCTGAATGTGGATATAACTCTTTTCCAGATCAATCGTGCCGTCTGCGTTGTATTCCACATGGGCTGGGTCCAGAACCATCATGGCATGATTGTCGGGGGTGGAGACTAAGGCGTCCGCCGGCTGCACTTGCAAATAGCAGCTTATAATTTTATCTTGACCGTTATGTTCTATAATCTTATTTGTGGGCTGCTGATTATAGTTGCTGATTTCAAAATTGTAGGTATAGTCACCAACAGGCAGATACCCGTTCTTATAGACCATCATAACCGGATAAAAACCACCCTGAATGGAGTTGCAAACACTGCTCCAGCCCCAAAGCATGGAGTCCGCACAAGAATTTCCCAAGGCTTCCTTCAGCTTATAGGCGGGGGCGGGATATGCAAACAAACCGGTGGTTTGATCGTAAAACTCCATAAACTGGAAGATACCGGTGCTGGCGTTAGAGTAGAGCGTGCCGCCGTATGTATTTTCCGGGGCATGTTCAAACCGCTTTTTGCTGACAGGACCGGATTTATAATAAGCAATGACCTCGTCGGTACACCACTGGATGGACAGCAGATCTCGCATAGCTCCCACAGCGGTCTGCCGCAGCTGTTCCGGGGTGGGCGTTCCATCTAGTGTGTAATTTCTGGTGGACATAGGGGAAGGAACGGTGTATCTTGCTTGCGATGCGTTGTCGCCGGAGTCGGAAGTAGCGTCCGAATTTCCGCAGCCCAACACAGACAACATCATCATGCAGGCTAAGAGTGCGCTTAACATTCGTTTCATGGAAAAACCTCCGTTTTTGATCCTGTATATCATACAATCTGTGTTTGGAAAAGTCAAGAAAAGCCCACGCCGCAGAAGCAGCGTGGGCGAGCATTTACAGGAATTTGTGCTGGACGAACCAAATAACAGCCAGTGCGATAACCAGCGGGATATAGGCTGTTAAAGCGCTCAAGGCGATGCTGATAGAGACAATGCCAAAATAATTCAGCGCCAATACGATCAGTGCCAGCAATGCAGTGGTGAGCATTGCTTTGGATACCATTTTGCCTACAATGGTGGCGAAAAAGAAGGTGTAGAGACCCCCAATAATGGGATTTACTGTTGTCAAAATGGCACCTACGAGAATTTTCAGCACGCCGGTTAAAAGCATAATTACCAGAAGTGCCAGCAGCACCGTAGGCGCATAGATCACCAGCCCTTCCGGAAGGTAGCGGGTAAACAGACCCACCACGATCAAATGCAGTCCATAAGCGATTGCAACGGTGAGAATCCGGAAGAAGAACCAGCTGATCAGCCGTTTCCCTTTGGGAAGCCAGCGATCTGCCACATTCATCAAAAAAGCAAGGATCACCATGCTCAGTAGGTTGCTGCAAATGGCAGTATAGTCAGAACCGGCAAAGGAAAACACAGAGAGCGTATTGTTGTGAATGCGGATAAAGGGCAGGGGAGCGATATATCGATCAGCCACCACACCTGTACTGCACAGCACAACCGTTACGGCATAGATGAAAAGGATCCCAATAGCGGAAGAGATGGCATCGCTTACATTGGATCGCTTGCCAAAAATGAATCTTCCAAGAATACCCATCATTAATGAGCCTGCCAGCAGAATGACAACGGTAGCAAGAAAAGAGTCGGGTTTTAAGCCTAAGCTTGCAATGAAATCTGTCATAATTTGACACCTACCTAAATAGAAACAGCCGCCATTGCTGGCGGCTGTTGTTTGTATGCAAGAGAAGTATAAATTACTTCATCTCGGCGTCGGCGCCAGCTTCCTTCAGCTCGGCAACCAGCTTCTCGGCATCTTCCTTGGAAATAGCTTCCTTCAGAGTGCTGGGGCAGTTGTCGACCTTCTCCTTGGCTTCCTTCAGGCCCAGACCGGTAGCGGCACGGACAACCTTGATAACGTTCAGCTTGGAGTCGCCGGCAGCCTTCAGGATGACGTCGAACTCGGTCTTCTCCTCAACAGCCTCAGCAGCGGCAGCAGCGGGAGCAGCAACAGCAGCAGCGGCGGCGGAAACGCCGAAAACTTCCTCCAGAGTGTGGACCAGCTCGGACAGCTCCAGAACGGTCAGACCCTTAACTTCCTCAACGAGAGCAGTGACTTTTTCACTAGCCATGGTAATATCCTCCTAAATGTTTGTTTTGTAGTTTAAGTGAGTAGGTTTACGCGCAGATTAAGCTTCTGCGGGAGCTTCCTCCGCGGGAGCGGAGCCGCCTTCCTTCTGCTGCCGGATCTGATCCAGAACAAAAGCGAGGCTGGAGATAGGAGCCAAGAAAGTGCCGAGCACGGATGCAACCAGAGCATTCTTGCTGGGCAGTTCGCCGAAGCCGCTCAGCTGCTGTGCAGACAGCACGCTGCCTTCGACAACGCCACCCTTGATGGCGAGGTTCAGCTTGTTCTTCTTGGCGAACTCGCAAACGATACGAGCGGGGGCGATGGGGTCGCCGGTGGTGCAGGCCATAGCGGTGGTGCCGTTGAGAACCTCGTCGAAATCGTAGCCGCACTCTTTGGCAGCAAAACGGGTCAGAGTATTCTTAACAACGGTGTACTCCACTTCGGCTTCGCGGAATTGCTTACGCAGTTCGGTATCCTGTGCAACGGTGATACCCTTGTAGTCGACGAAAACCACGGAAGTAGCTTCCTTGATCTTGCCGGTCAGGGTTTCCACCACTGCTTTCTTGCTTTCAAGAACCTTAGCGTTGGGCATGTGTTTTCACCTCCGAAATAAAAAAGTGTCTTCCTGCCAGAAGACAGAAAGACACGCTTAAAAACCTATCAGCGCACCTCGGCAGGATTTATGGCATAGCCACCTGCTGTCTTTGGCAACTTTGATATACTAACAGATGTATTTGGTTTTGTCAATACTTTTTTCGGAATAAATCCGGTTTTTTATCAATATTTGGACTTAGCGTCCAGTTCGTCCACCTTTTTCTTCAGAGCCCGGATCTGGGATTGGGTGCTTTCGTCGTTGGCGGTCAGGTCAGTAGTGGCGCTGCGCAGACCGGCAGCCAGCAGCAGCAGGACGACGGTGTTGGTAAGCAGGAACATGACGGTGGTAAACTGCTCGGTCCAGTTCATGTCGTTTGTACCAAGCATAAGCAGTACGGACATGACCGCGTTAATGGCTCCGAGAATTACGGCAAACATGGAAAGAAGACGGGCGTTGGAATACATAATAGTCACCTCATGCATTTTTTTTGACCATAGTATCATTTAGCAGATAAACTGTCAAGTGCCCGTTGCCATTGTGAAGCGGGTGTGTAAAAGCGGAATTTTATGATATTTCCAATGAAATATTTCTTTGGAGGATTTAAAAATTCATTGATATTTGGAATGTGATATGCGATAATAATTTTGTAAAGAGGTTTTGTCCTGTAAATATCAAATAAGGAGGCGTGCAAAATGAGTGAATTTGCCGGCAATGTAATGGGAACAAATGAGAACCCTGTTGTTTCAGCATCCAGAGGACGTTTCTTTGTTCCGGTTGGGGATGATTCGTCTTCTTCTATCACAAAGCGGATTGTTGTCAGTGTCGTTTTCGCTGTTGCGTTTGTAGCCGTCGTTCTATTTTCGTCGTATTTTTCGAAAGACCGGGAATCTCTTCCACAGTTCGATCAGATTCGGGAAAGCATAGGTTGTGTTGTACAGGATGAGCCAAAGATTTCGTCTACGGCAAAATATGCTGATGTGGAGTTTGATTTAAATGTGCATACATTTGATGGTTTGATCTGCGGTGCTACCTATACAGGTAAAACGGATGCAGACGGCGTTTTTTCTGTGGCAGGGAACTTGATCCGACGTTATGGCGAACCCGGACAGTTTGATGATGTGGCTCTTTCTGTGATGACAGAGGAAGTGCTGGACAAAACAGACAGCGCCACATGGACGTGGGATTTGAGTGAACGGCACAATTTCAATGGTCAAGCGCTGGAAGAATTGGATTGCTGGCCCGGAAAAGTGGCAGGCTATGTGTTGCATCCTGCAAAACTGTATATGGATTTTGCGGTTTTGAAGGATGGAAAGGAATATGCGGTGACATTACGGCTGGAAGTACGCCCTGACGGCATGGACTCCATTGAGACAATTGTGGAAAATCAATAAAAACATACCGATAAAATTGTTATAAATTTCGAATATACAGCTGAAACTTAACATGGTATAATTACATCGAAGGAAGTGAAACAATTCAGTGTCTTTTGAAAGGAGGCTATACCATGAACGAATTTGCAGGAAATGTATTAGGCACCAATGATAATCTGTGCGTTACCGCGTCCTGCGGCCGGAATTTTGTTCCGGTGGAAAGAGAGTTTATAACCGAGAGCCTGAGAAAAATGTGCATGGCAATTGATATTGTATCGGTGCTGGCCTTCTTTGCTTTCACCATCGTAATGTCTATCTGATATTGCGGATCATATTAACAGGCAACGCCCCCGGAAAGCATTGCTTTCCGGGGGCGTTTGATACATTTGATTAGGCGTACTTGGTGGTGTTGACCTTAACGCCGGGGCCCATGGTGGAAACGACCACGCAGGAGCGGATATACTGACCCTTGGCTGCAGCGGGCTTAGCCTTCACAACAGCGTTCATCAGGGTGTCCATATTCTCGGTCAGCTTCTCAGCGCCGAAGGAAACCTTGCCGATGGGGCAGTGGATGATGTTGGTCTTGTCCAGACGGTACTCGACCTTACCGGCCTTGATCTCCTGAACAGCAGCGCCAACATTGGGGGTCACGGTGCCAGCCTTGGGGGAGGGCATCAGACCCTTGGGGCCCAGAACCTTACCCAGACGGCCAACCAAGCCCATCATGTCGGGGGAAGCAACGACCACGTCGAACTCGAACCAGTTCTCCTTGGTGATCTTCTCAACCAGCTCCATGCCGCCAACATAGTCGGCACCGGCTGCCTGAGCTTCTTCAACCTTAGCGTCCTTAGCGAACACCAGAACCCGGCGGGTCTTGCCGGTGCCGTTGGGCAGAACCACGGCGCCGCGGACCTGCTGGTCAGCGTGACGGGAGTCAACACCCAACTTAATGTGCAGCTCGACGGTCTCATCGAACTTGGCAGAAGCGCCCTTTACAACCAGATCAAGGGCCTCTGCGGGATCATACTGCATGGAGCGGTCAAACAGCTTGGCGCTCTCTTGATACTTTTTACCTCTAAACACTTGTTAAATCCTCCTTATAGTGGTGATGCGGAAAAATCCTCCCACATTTCCGGGAATGCCCGGATAGAAAAAGTTAATGTTAGTCGACGACGGTAACGCCCATGGAGCGGCAAGTACCGGCGACCTGGCTCTCAGCGGCTTCCAGAGTGTTGACGTTCAGATCGGGCATCTTGGTCTTGGCGATCTCAGTGATCTGAGCCTTGGTGATGGTGCCGACCTTGGTCTTGTTGGGAACACCGGAGCCCTTGTCCAGACCGATGGCCTTCATGACCAGCAGGGGGGTCGGAGGGGTCTTGGTGATAAAGGTGAAGCTGCGGTCAGCGTAAACGGTGATCACAACGGGGATCTTGTAGCCTTCCATGTTCTGGGTGCGGGCGTTGAACTCCTTAATGAAAGCAGCAATGTTCACGCCGTGCTGACCCAGAGCGGGGCCGACAGGGGGGGAAGCGGTAGCCTTAGCGGCGTTGATTTGAAGTTTGATAATACCAGTGACTTTCTGTGCCATAATAAGCACCTCCTGAATATAAATGTGGTAATATGCGTTTAACGCATTTCTTGCGGGGCTTGAGCCCCTCCCACGGTCCGACCGACAGTGCGGTCCGATGCGTTACTGGGAAATGACCTCTACCTGATCGAGCTCGAACTCGACAGAGGTCTCGCGGCCAAACATGGTAACAACCACGCTGACGCTGTTCTTTTCGACCTCGATGGACTCCACCGTACCGGTGAAGGAACTGAAAGGACCGTCCAAGATCCGCACGGTGTCGCCAACTGCGTAGTTGACCACGATCTCGCGCTTTTCCACGCCCATCTCGTAAACCTCATCCTCGGTCAGGGGAATGGGGCCGTCTCCGGATGCACCTACGAAACCCGCCACACCGCGCACGCTTCTAATTACGTGCCATGTGTCATCGCTATAGACCATCTTAACAAAGACATAGCTGGGGTACAGCTTCCGGTCGTAAGTCTTGCTTACGCCTGCATCGGTGATCTCGGTCACGGTTTCCATGGGGATGGTGATGACTTGGATCTGATCCTGAAGCTGACGGCTCTGCACGGTCTTTTCAATGGTGGCCTTAACGGTGTTTTCGTAGCCGGAGTATGTCTGAACGACATACCATCTTGCAGTTTCTGCCATAATGCTTACCCTTACTTCTTGAGGCTGATGAGCGCCTTGATGAGCAGGTCACCAACGATGTCAAACAGCCAAATGAATACGCCCACGACAACGACGCATGCGAGGACGATCAGGGTGTTCTTCAGAACCTGTTGGGGAGTGGGCCACACGACCTTCTTCAGCTCGCTGCGGAGCTCACGGAAGTATCTGCAGATGCCGCCCCATGCTCTTTTGAACAGGTTTTGCTTCTTAGCTTCTGCCATGTGTGGGCCTCCTTACTTCGTCTCGTTGTGAACGGTGTGCTTCTTGCAGAATCTGCAATACTTCTTCATTTCGAGACGATCGGGATCATTCTTCTTGTTCTTCATGGTGTTGTAGTTTCTCTGCTTGCACTCGGAGCATCTCAAAGTGACTTTAACGCGCATAACGGCACCTCCTTAAAATTGCCTCCCTGTATCACTCCGGCTAGAAAAAATTTAGTAAGCGGTCAACTACAAATTACCGCTCCGGAGCTGAAAAGGGCATGGAAAATAGCCCGTTTCACAGGTAAAATCCATTCTAACACAGAGAATTTGTTTCGTCAACAACTTTTTTCTTTATTTTTTTCCTTTTTTGGTCTATAATGGGGGCAAAAGAACAAATACCGAAAGGATGCGTAAAAATATGCGTATTATGGCAATCGATTACGGCGATGCCCGTACCGGGATTGCGGTATCAGACCTGCTTTGCAGTATCGTTGGCACAACCATGGTGATCCATAGCCGCAATCAGGATAAGGTGCTTGAGCAGATCCTGCAGCTTGTAAAAGAGCATCAGGTGTCCCAGCTGGTTATGGGGCTGCCTAAAAATATGGACGGCACAGAAGGCGTCCGGGCAGATCTGTGCCGGGGATTTGCCAAACGGATCGAGGATGCTTCCGGGATCAATGTGGCTATGTGGGATGAGCGCAGAACTACGGTAGAGGCTCATAATATTCTTTCTGCCCATAATTACCATGGTAAGAAGCGGAAAAACACGGTGGATGCAGTGGCGGCATCTTTGATTCTGGAGGGTTACTTGGCTTTTCGTGGGCGATAAAGAAGCTCCCGCACACCGGTAACCAATAATAAAAAGCCGAATAGATTCTTAATCAGTGCAATATCTGTGTGACGACTGATCCACGCAAAAAGTGCGGCGCTGGCGCACCCGGCAAGAATTGCAGGCAGAATCTTTTTGATTTGTAATGTGCCTTGTTTCCAGCGGAATACAGAAGCGATGGCGGCTGTGGGCAGAAAGAACAGCAAATTGATATTTCTGGCGACACTGTGATCCAAGCCCAGAACCAGCGTCAACCAGAGCATCAGCAAACTCCCACCGCCGACGCCCAAACCGGACAAAAAGCCTAAAACAGCCCCTACGGCCAGCATGACCGGTAATGTGTTCAGCATAGGTAGCGGACACCTCCCCATAGGATCAATAATCCGAGTAATCGATGAAGCCATAATGTTGGGATGTGTTTTCCTGAAAGCCCGGCAGCGATTCCGCCTACAAGGCTTGCCAGCAGATAGGGCAGTGCGATATCCCAAGGCGTAACGCCTGATTCCCATGTGATTGCTAAGGAAATAATGCAGATTGGGGCAATGATGCATACAGAGGCGGGGAAAACCTGACGATCCTCCAGATCGGTCATCAGACCCAGCAGCGGGACAAGCACCATCCCGCCGCCGGCGCCGAACAGACCATTAACGGCCCCTGCGCAGATGCCGGCTAAAAGCATACCCCAAAAGGATTTCCGCATAAAAACACCTCCTGTGGAATTTTCTCCGCAGGAGGTGTTTTTATACAGAAACGCCCCTGCCTTTGTCAGGCAGGGGCGTAAATATTAGCCGGAGATCACAAGATCCAGTTTGGTCTTGGAAAGATCCAAAGCAGATGCGGTGGCAGTTTCCATGATGCCGTCGTACCATGTTTCCATGTCGGCTGCCTTGAGCTCTTCGGTAATCAGAGAATCCCGGTAAGACTGCTCGCTGTAGCCGGTGAAATACATGATGTGGTAGCCGTACTCGGTTTCCACGATGTCCACATCGCCAGCCTGACGGGCAGGATTAATGGACCAAGACAGGAAATTGGGAACATACTGAGAACCGGCATTGATGTCTTCGTAGAGACCGCCGGTTTCCTTGGAGCCGGTGTCGTCGGTCTTTTCTTTAACCAGTTCAGCGAAGCTCTCTTCGGTGGCGGCGCCGTCCTTCCACTGCTGCAGCAGGGCTTCGGCTTCTGCCTTGGCGGCTTCCTTCTCCTCTACGGTGTAGACCATTTCTCCGGAGATCTCATCTTCTTTGCCGCCCTCAAACTGAACCAACAGATGCCGGACGTTGCTCATTTTGGCGGTGTTATCGTTGCGCTTGGTGAAGCACACGACATAATAGCCGTTCACGGTAGGCTCTTCGCCCTCTTCGGCAACGGAGGTGTTCTCCAGAAGGGCTACATCACCGGCCTTGCGGTCAGCACCGGCCAGCCATTCGGCGATGGGCTTGTTGATGTTGGTGTGCAGATCATTGGTGTAGTCATTGATCTCAAGATCAACCTCTTCGATCTTTCCAACCTCGTCGCGAATATCGTCCAGATTGCCCAGCGCATAGAGGCGATCGGCCATCTTCTTGGCTTCTGCTCTGGCGGCAGATTTCTGCTCTTCAGTGTAGGTAGTGGTGCCTTCCTCATCTTCCTCTGCGTCGTTCAGGAAATCGGTGTAGCTCACATAGACGTAGCTGTAATCGTAAGCGTTGTAATTGTTGACCTTGTCCTTGGCGTGCTCCTCAATTTTTGCCTCGTCGTAGGTCAAAGCATCGTAATGGTCCTGATAGTAGGCATCGGCAAGGGCCATGCGGGTCAGGTAAGTTTTGTAGCTTTCCATGTCAGAGCCTACGCCGTAAACCGCGCGCAGATAGTTGTCTGCGCTGGAGAAACCGTTAAGCTTGGCGTTGGAGTCCATGTTGGTCAGCTGGGTATTCAGCGCATCCAAAGCCTCGCCGGTCAATTCAAAATTGTTTTCTTTTGCCAGCTTTTCCAAGGTGTAATCCCGCTTTGCGTTATCCAAACCGGCGTTGATGAAGTAATTGGCCCAAGTGTCATTGGTTTCGGGGTTGTTCTGCTCGTTCAGGGGCTTGGTGACATCCAGACCCATGGCGTCAAAGAACAGCTCATAGTAGTAGGAGTATTGCTCATATGCCTGTGCATACAGCTGGCTGACGGCGTCACTGTAGTAGTAGTTCAGTTCTACGGCGTTCAGCTCTTCACCGTTGACGGTTGCGGCGATGGTGTTGCGCTGATAAACACCGCTGCTCTCTACGCCGTTAAAGATCAAAGATCCAATGGCAATCACAAACACGGCAACCATGATCGCAATAAATGTAACAGTATATGCTTTCAGCTTTTTAGCCTCGGCTTGCTCTTCCCGCTGCCGCGCGGTGAGCATTTCGTTTTGCAGCTCCTTGCGCAGCTGCTTCTTATCGGATGCGCTCATAAATCCATTCCTCTCATATATGCAGTAGGTTTGCTGCACGGTAGCGCAGCATATAGACCAACACATTATAACGGATAAGTTGACTACTTTCAAGTAAAATATGAAAAAAACCGCAAAAAACAAAAAAGTTTACAAAATGAGTAAAAAGAAAACATGGGGAGCACGCTCCCCATGTCAAGACCCGCTTTGGCCGTGTCGCATCCAATTATGACCTGCACGATATGGCAGGTGGGTTGCCGCTCCCAGCCTTAGCTGCTCCCAACGTCCGCCTATCGTCAAAGCGTAGGCGGGAGGTCTGCAATCCGGGTGGGAAATCTAACATCCCTTATGATTGATGTGGGTCCAAAAGGACACGCCACGCACCAAGCAGGCGGGTTTATTCTTCGTCTTCCTCGTAAAGCTGATCCATGATCAGTGAATACACGGATTCCAGCTCTTCTTCATCCTCAATGGCACATAGAAGCGGTTCGCCGCTTTCGTCCTCTTCGGATTTTAAGATGCTGACCTCAATATCCTCCAGCGGTTCTTCAGAACCGGCGGGAATCACAGCCAGATAGGTAAAGCCGTTGTACTCTAAAGTGGACAAGACCTCCAATTCAAATTCGGTGCCGTCCTCGTCGACGATGGTCATAAAATCAGAACCGAAATGATCAGTCATAGAAACCCCTCCTTATGCTGCTATTCTAACCGAGAAGAGGATTAAAATCAAGTGGAAATGCATTGGTAAATATATGATATTGCAATTTTTCTCCGTACATGTATTATTTACTGGAATTTAACAATTATTATTAAAAAAGGGCTTTTGTTTTTGGATGTGATATGCTATAATAGTATGAGTGATTGTATGCGCATATTCCACGAATGTGATTTTTATATTACCATTGTGGCTTTTGGGCCGTCGTAATGGAGGTTAAATACTATGTCTGATTCTAAGAAAGATAAAAATAACGCAAAAGCAACACTGAATAAAATCGCGGAAACAGCCGCGAAGGTGATTGGTGTATTGCTTGGGCCGGTTAAGATCCTGTTGGGCGCGGTTGCTACGGTGGCGTTGATCGTTCTGGTCTGCTGTTTTGCCATGGCCGGCTCTTTGGCGGACTATCTGGAGGAAGAGATTCTTCCAAATGCCGGCATGGTGCTGGAAAACTACGATATGGATTCTCCGTCCTATATTTACTTTGTGAATGAACAGGGCAAGATCGAGGAATTGCAGAAGATCCATGCCGCAACAGACTGGTCCAACGCGGAGTATGAAGATATTCCCCAAGCCCTGATCGATGCTGCGGTGGCCATTGAGGATAAGCGTTTTTATGAGCATCAGGGCGTTGACTGGGTGACAACCATTAAGGCCTTTGCCAATATGTTTTTTGGCGATAAGACCGTGGGCGGATCCAGCATTACCCAGCAGCTGATCAAAAACCGTACCGGCGCGGACAGCGTGACCGTGCAGCGTAAAGTGCAGGAGTTTTTCCAAGCCACCATGGTGGAAAAGAACTACGATAAACAAACCATCATGGAGCTTTACCTGAACTCCATTTATCTGGGACAGGGCTGCCGGGGCGTGCGCAGTGCGGCTAAGACCTATTTCGGTAAAGAACTGCAGATGCTTACCATTGCTGAGTGTGCCAGCCTGATCGGCATTACCAATAATCCTTCCTTGTTTGATCCCTACAGCAGCTCTGTGTTTACCTACAAGGGTGAACAAATGGATGGTATGCAGCGCAACCGCTATCGTCAGCTGACGATTCTGGCGGAAATGCTTGCCCAAGGATTTATTACACAGGAGCAGTATGATGAAGCTGTGGCGCAGGAGCTGGTTCTAAAAAACGGCATTGACGCCAAGGATCGGTGGACAGCCTGCGCTAACGAGGCCTGTGATTACGAAGGCATTGCATCAACCTACTCCGGAACAGCCAATAAGCTGGAGTGCCCCAAATGCGGTAAGATCACCGAGGTGGATGAGAGCAATTCCCAAATTGTTTATTCGTGGTTTGTGGATACGGTCCTGCGGGATCTTGCTACTGCCATGGCAAAAAAGGACGGTTATTCCGAGCTGACAAAGACCCTTTGGGAAAACTACTATGAGCAGATCGGTCGCAGCGGCCTGCACATTTATTCCACATTGGATATGAAAGTGCAGAATCAGGTGGATAAGATCTACCAGAACCTGAAGAAGATCCCCAACACCAAGAGCGCCCAGCAGCTTCAGTCTGCCATTGTGATCGTAGATAATACCACCGGTGATATTGTGGCCATGGCCGGCGGTGTTGGTACCAATAAGGAGCACTTTGGCTTTAACCGTGCAACACAGGCAAAGCTGCAGTCCGGCTCCTCCATCAAGCCGCTGACGGTGTACGCTCCCGGCTTCCAGCAGGGGACCATCTCTCCTGCGACAGTCATCAAGGATCTGCCCTATCAGTACAAGAATGGTCCTTGGCCAAAGAACGATAACCGAACCTATTCCTATACGCGTACCATCTACAGCGGTATTACTTCCTCTGTCAATGCGGTGGCTGCAAATACACTGAAGAAGATCGGCGATACCTATGCTTTCAATTTTGGCAAGGATTGCTTCGGTTTGTCCACGTTAAAGAATCCGGACGATTTGACCTTCGCATCTTTGTCCTTGGGTGCCCATCATAACGGTGTTACGGTGCGTGATATGAGCAGCGCCTTTGCGACCTTTGCCAATAAGGGTGTCTACAGAGAGGGCCGTACTTTTACAAAGGTATACGACAGTAAGGGTAATCTGGTGATGGATAACACACAGGAGGCCCGCACGATTCTCAGTGAGAAAGCGGTCACTTACACCAATTACTGCCTTGTAAACGCGGCAAATCACGGTACCGGTACTCGCGCTGTGTTCAGCGGTATGCAGATCGCCGGTAAGACCGGTACGACCTCCAGCAGTAAGGATCGTTGGTTCTGTGGCTTTACCGGTTACTATACCGCTGCGGTGTGGACTGGTTACGATATGCCGGAAAAGATCACCTTGGGCTATAACCCGGCAGCGCAGCTGTGGAAGCAGGTCATGCAGCCCATTCACAAGGGCCTGAAGAGCAAGGCGCTTTACAGCACCAAAAAAATGTCTTCGGTGACAGTTTGTCTGGAATCCGGTAAGATTGCGACCAATGCCTGCCGCCATGATGTACGTGGTGGTCGTACCGCAACGGTGCTTGTGTATCCTGAGGATCGTCCCAGCGGCACTTGCAGAGTGCACACCAAAGTAAATTACTGTACGGAAGGTAAGGGCGTGGCAAACGAATATTGCCAGAAGTTTGCATCCGCAGGTGTGTGCAAAGTGGAGGAAAAGGCGCTTGTGAAGATGAGACCCTCCACCTTTGAAGAATTGAAAAAGGCGATGCGTCATGGCCTGAAGGATGAGTATTGCTCTGATGAGTATGTTTATCTGCTCAACTCCAGCGGTGGTGCCGGCGTGTTTAAGGGCTTTACCGGCAAGCTGACAGGCAATACAAAGCCTTATAAGGTGTGCACGAAGCATACCTTGCAGGCGTGGACCCAGTACCAGCTTGGAGCAAGCGGTCCTACTGAAGGTGAAGAAACAAACTGAGGAGAAATAAATGATTTGGATTTCCGATGAATGGAAGGATTATCAGGTTCTGGATGCGTCAAACGGCGAGCGTCTGGAACGGTGGGGTAAATACTTGCTGGTCCGACCCGATCCGCAGGTGATTTGGAACACGCCCCACATGGATCCGGGCTGGAAACAGTATGATGCCCGATATCTTCGCTCCAACACCGGCGGCGGACGCTGGACAGATCACGACCTGCCTGAGCGCTGGCAGATCCGTTATAAGGACTATCTGACCTTCAATGTAAAACCCATGAACTTTAAGCATACCGGTGTATTTCCGGAACAGGCGGCAAACTGGGATTTCATTCGGGATAAGGTGGCTTCTGCCGGTCGGCCTACCAGAGTGCTGAACTTGTTCGCATACTCCGGAGGTGCCACTTTGGCTGCTGCGGCAGGCGGTGCGGAGGTGTTCCATGTGGATGCATCCAAGGGTATGGTGGCATGGGCAAAGGAAAATGCGAAATCCTCCGGGCTTGCGGATCGCCCGATCCATTGGATTGTGGATGATTGTGCAAAGTTTATTCAGCGGGAGATTCGTCGTGGACGCCGTTATGACGGTATTATTATGGATCCGCCCAGCTATGGCAGAGGTCCCAGCGGTGAGATCTGGAAAATGGAAACCAGCTTTTATCCCTTCCTGCTGGAGGTGGGTAAGCTGTTGACGGACGATCCGCTTTTTGTGATCATCAACTCCTATACCACGGGTCTAGCCCCCTCAGCGGTGGGATATGCCGCGGATGTGGTATTTGGAGCAACCCATGGCGGCAGCACACAGGTCGGTGAGCTTGGCCTGCCTGTCGCTTCTACCGGTCGGATGCTTCCCTGTGGATCCACCGGTCGCTGGACTCCATAAGTCTGCATAAGAAGGAGAGATTAGGATGTCAACCGCTATTTCTGTGGAACATCTGGCATACAGCTATCCGGGCGTGGATAACACGCCCGGCGTTGCCGTTTTTGAGGACATGAATTTAACCGTTGAACAAGGCAGCTTTGTGGCTGTTTTAGGCGGTAACGGCTGCGGAAAATCTACTTTGGCAAAGCATTTTAATTCCATATTACTTCCTTGCGGCGGTAAGGTCTATGTGTGCGGGATTGATACGGCAGATGAAGACCGGCTTATGTCCGTGCGTCGGAATGTTGGTATGGTATTTCAAAATCCCGATAATCAGATCGTTGCCAATGTAGTGGAAGAAGATGTCGCTTTTGGACCGGAAAATCTTGGGATTTCCAGCCCGGTGATCCGCCAGCGTGTGGATCGCGCTTTGCGGCAGGTTGGTATGTATGGATTTCGGGAGCATGCGCCCCACCTTTTGTCCGGCGGACAGAAGCAGCGCATCGCCATTGCCGGTATCATTGCTATGGAGCCGAAATGTATCGTGCTGGATGAACCAACAGCAATGCTGGATCCCAAGGGCAGGCGGGAGGTCATGGAAACCATTACTGCGCTGAACCGGGATAAAGGGATCACTGTGGTATTGATTACCCACCATATGGATGAGGCGGCGCAGGCCCAACGGGTTGTGGTGCTCCATGCCGGTAAGGTGATGGCGGACGGTGCGCCCCGGGATGTGTTCCAACAGGTACAATTACTCCACAGCATTCGCCTTGCGGCACCGGAAACGGTAGAACTGTGTTACGAGTTAAACCAAAAGGGCTTCAACCTACCCTTGGATCGTTTAAATGACGAAGAATGTGCGCAGGCACTTTATGATTGGATAAAGGCTTGACCCACAGGAGGACAGATTGTGGAACCTATTTTACAGATAAAGAATTTGCATCATGTATATAGCCGCGGAACACCTTTTGAGCATATTGCTTTGGAAGATGTGTCTTTTCAGGTGGAGCGGGGGGAATTTATCGGCATTATCGGTCATACCGGTTCCGGTAAATCTACTTTGATGCAGCATATGAACGGCCTATTAAAGCCTACATCCGGTTCTGTTCTATTGGACGGCGAGGATATCTGGGCAAATAAAGCCGCGACCCGTCAGAGCCGTTTTCGCGTTGGTCTGGTGTTCCAGTATCCGGAATATCAGCTGTTTGAAGAGACGGTGTATAAAGACATTGCTTTTGGTCCTAAAAATATGAAACTGGACGAAAAGGAGATCGATCGCCGTGTGCGGGAGGCTGCCGGCTTTGTAGGTATAACCGAGCAGCAGCTTTCGGTATCCCCCTTTGATCTTTCCGGTGGACAGAAGCGGCGGGTGGCAATTGCTGGCGTGATTGCGATGGAGCCGGAGATCCTGATTCTGGACGAACCGACTGCCGGTCTGGATCCGGAGGGCAGGGAGGAGATCCTTGCAAATATCAATGCCTACCGGGGGGCGAAAAATGCCACGATCATGATGGTCAGCCATTCTATGACCGATGTTGCCAGAATGGCGGATCGGCTTTTGGTAATGAACCATGCTCGCCTCGCTATGGATGGCGCGCCCGGTGCAGTGTTTGCCCGTGCGGATGAACTGGTGGAAATGGGATTGGACATTCCCGATGTAACCCGGGTGTTTTTGCGCCTGCGCCAGTTAGGCTTGGATGTGGAACCGGTATATACGGTGGAACAGGCAGTTATGGCGCTGTCCCGGTTAAAGGAGGGGCACTGTCATGCTTAAGGATATTACACTGGGTCAATATTTCCCGGGAAATTCCCCGGTACACCGCTTGGATCCCAGAACAAAGCTGATCGTTCTGGTGGTGTATATTGTTGCGCTGTTTTTGGCATCGTCTTGGGTTTCTTACGGTGTTATGTTCCTTTTTTTAGCGATCAGCATAGCAATTTCCCGCATTCCTTTAAAGGCACTGGCTCATGGTATGAAACCGCTGCTGTTTATTTTGGTGTTTACGGGCATCCTAAATGTGTTCTTTACACCGGGTGAGACTGTGCTGGTATCCCTTGGTGCGATTCGCATCACAGCAGAAGGACTTGTTAGAGCTGTGTTTATGATGCTGCGGATCTTGATGCTGATTACCGGTACGTTCTTGCTGACTTATACAACGTCTCCGATTTCTCTGACAGACGGCTTGGAATCTCTGTTGGGTCCGCTGAAGGCGATCCGTTTGCCGGTGCATGAGCTTTCTATGATGATGTGTATCGCTCTGCGCTTTATTCCCACATTGATTGAAGAAACGGATAAGATTATGAATGCCCAGAAAGCCAGAGGCGCTGACTTTGAAAGCGGTTCCTTGATGAGCCGTGTGCGCGCCCTTGTGCCAATTTTGGTGCCTTTGTTTATCAGCGCATTCCGCAGAGCGGACGAATTGGCAACTGCCATGGAATGCCGCTGCTATCACGGTGGTGACGGACGGACCAAAATGAAGCTCCTTCGCTACAAATTGCTGGATTATAAAACCTTTACTTTGACTTTGCTGTTGTTTTCTGCAATGATCGTACTGCGTCGGTTTGGTATGTGAGGTCTGTATGCGTAATATTGCTCTTTTTCTAACATATGAGGGTACTGCATACCATGGCTGGCAAATGCAGAAGAACCTGTCCACAGTGCAGCAGACACTGGAAAAGGCGATTGCCATGGTGGTAGGTCACGATGTGCATGTGACCGGCTGCGGCAGAACCGATGCCGGTGTTCACGCAAAATGCTATGTGGCAAATTTCCGTACTACCTCTACCATCCCCACAGATCGTCTGCCCTATGCGCTGAATACCCATTTGCCTGCGGATGTGGTGGTAACCAAAGCGTTTGAAGTTCACGATGGCTTTAACGCCATCGGATCCTGTGCCCGGAAAGAATATACCTATATGATCTATAATTCAAGAGTGCGGGATCCCTTCTATGTGAACAGAGCATGGTTCTATCCAAAACATCTGGATGAGAAGGTCATGCAGCGGGCTGCGGATCAGTTTGTTGGAACCCACGATTTTGCGGCGGTACGAAGTGTTGGCACGGATGTTAAATCTACCGTTCGGACAGTATATTATTATAATGTAGAGCGGCAGGGGAACATGATCCTTCTGCGGGTCTGCGCCAACGGCTTCCTTTACAACATGGCCCGGGCTATGGCAGGTACGGTGGTCTATGCAGCGGAAGGTAAAATAGCACCGGAGGAGATCGGCGCTATTTTGGATTCCGGCAACCGGACTGCCGCTGGACCAACAGTTCCTCCCGGCGGCTTGTATATGACCCACCTATGGTACGATGACGGTGTGGAAAAATTTGAATGCCCCGATATTTAAAATTTTGTTTATCTTTTTTTGGCGGAGATATGTTATACTGACCGCCGGAAAGGTGTGATTCCTATGCAGCCGAAGCTGTGCACAAAATGCAAAAAGAATATTGCTGTTGTTTTCATCACAAAGGTGGAAAACGGTGTATCTATGAACGAAGGGTATTGCCTTCGCTGTGCCCGGAGTTTGGGAATACCCCAGATCGAGGCGGCAGTAAAGCAAATGGGCTTTTCTGAGGACGATCTGGACAGCCTGTCTGATGAGATGAGCAGCATGTTTGCCCAAATTGAAGGCGAGGACGCAGAAGATGAAACGGAGAGCCAAACCGCTACATTCCCTTTGATTAACCAACTTTTTGGCGGAAATATGCCGCAAAAAGGACCGGATAACGTAGAAAACGAAAACAATGAAGAGCAGAAAAAGGGAAAGAAAAAGGCCTCCCCCCACAAATTTTTGGATAGCTACTGCATGAATTTGACCGGACGCGCCCGGGAAGGGAAGCTGGACCGGGTAATCGGACGGGATGTAGAGACAGAGCGTGTGATCCAAATTCTGAACCGGCGGCAGAAGAATAACCCTTGCTTGATCGGTGAACCCGGTGTTGGTAAAACGGCGATTGCCGAGGGCCTTGCCCAAAGAATCGTAGCCGGAGATGTGCCCTATAAGCTGAAAAATAAAGAAGTGTTTTTACTGGACCTGACCGCGTTGGTGGCAGGAACCCAGTTCCGCGGCCAATTTGAGAGCCGGATGAAGAGCTTGATCAGCGAAATCAAGGCCTGCGGCAATATTATTCTGGTGATCGACGAAGTCCACAATCTGGTTGGTGCCGGCGATGCAGAAGGCTCTATGAATGCGGCAAATATTTTGAAACCAGCCCTTTCCCGAGGGGAGATTCAGGTGATCGGTGCCACCACCTTTAATGAATACCGCAAACATATTGAAAAGGATGCAGCGTTGGAGCGGCGCTTCCAGCCGGTAACCGTCAATGAGCCCAGCATTGAAGAGGCGGTTCAGATCATGCAGGGCATTGCAAAGAACTATTCTGAGTTCCATGGCGTGACGATTTCTCCGGAAATTGCCCGTCAGTGTGTTGTTTTGTCGGAGCGTTATATAACCGACCGCTTTTTGCCGGATAAGGCCATTGACCTGCTGGATGAGGCTTGCTCGGATGTAAATCTGCGCAATAAAGAGATCTCCCAGCTGGCGGAATTGAGAAAAGAGCGGGATGACTATGAGCTGGAGCTTCGTATGCTCACGGAAGATACAGAAAATGAGCATTTTGAACGGCTGGCCATTATCCGCAGTAAGCTTTGCCAGATCGCCGCGCGGATCGAGGAATTGGAAAAGATCCCGGCCCCGGCACTGACTATGGAGAATCTGGCCCGAATCATTGAGCTTTGGACAAAAATTCCGGCAAGTAAGATCAAAGCGCAGGAATATACCCAGATCAAAGGCTTAGCAGACCGGCTTCGCGGTCATATTGTAGGACAGGATGAAGCGGTGGATGCAGTGGCGAAAGCCATTCGCCGAGGCCGCGTGGGTATCAGCCCCAAAAAACGGCCGGTTTCCTTTATCTTCGTTGGACCTACCGGCGTTGGTAAAACAGAACTGGTAAAGCAACTGGCGGATGATCTGTTTGACAGCGTGGATTCTTTGATTCGTCTGGATATGTCTGAATATATGGAAAAGCATACGGTATCTAAGCTGATCGGTTCACCGCCCGGCTATGTAGGCTATGATGAGGCAGGGCAGTTGACGGAGAAGATCCGCAGAAAGCCCTATAGTGTCATCCTCTTTGACGAGATCGAAAAAGCCCACCCGGATGTGCTGAATATTCTTCTGCAGGTGCTGGATGATGGCCGGATCACGGATGCCCAAGGCAGAGTGGTGAATTTTGAAAACACGGTGATCGTTATGACCTCTAATGCCGGCTCTGAGGGCACCATGGGCGGTATGGGCTTCGGTCGCAGCGATCAGGATATGGTCAAGGAAAAGACCATGAAAGCCCTACGCCAGTTCCTGCGCCCGGAGTTTATCAATCGGGTTGACGAGATCATTACCTTCAATCACCTGACAAAGGAGAACTTTGTGGGCATAGCCGATATTATGCTGTCCGAGCTGCGCAGCAGCCTTGCGGATCGGGGCTTAACCTTGCTGTGGGATAACGATGTTGTGGAATATTTAGTGAATAAAGCTTATTCCGTCACTTACGGCGCACGGAATCTTCGGCGGACCATTCAGAAGGAACTGGAGGATCCGATTGCAGAACGGATCATTGATTCTTTTGAATCACCCATCTCTCAGATTACGGTTGCTTGTGGAAAAGATTCCCTCGTCATTGAATCCAAATAAAAAGCTCCCGGTACAAATGTACCGGGAGGTTTTTATTACATGTCGAATTTTTGCGTCAGTTTATCAGAAATGTTCCAAGCTGCGTCTTCTACTTTGTTTGCGGCTTTCAGAGCCAGCTTCCGGGCGGGATTACTTTTGGATAACATCATGATCCCAACGGCACCGGCAGCTGCACCGAGCCCCATGGTTACAGCCCAACCTTTCATAGTCATTGCCATTCCTCCTTTCCCTCCGCAGCTAGTATTCCCGGATACAAAAAATTCACCCGAGGAAAGGTTTCTCTCTTTGCAGTTGGAAAAAACTGTGCTATAATAAATAAAAAGCTGGAGGTGGAGCCTATGTCTATTGATCGACTGCAGGAGCGAATCCGCAAACTAAAGAACCCGACTGTTGTAGAATTTGATTTGCTGCAGGAGCATATTCCTGCTATGTTTTTGGAGCAGGAGTCCTTCTTTTCCGGCGCGTTTGAGCGTTACAGCAAGGTGCTGCTGGATGCCTTGAAGGATGCTGTGCCGGCTGTTCGTTTCAGTATGAATCAGGCGTCGGTTTACGGCCCGGAAGGGCTGATGGCGCTGCGGGAGCTTCTCCGGTATGCCACTGAGCTTGGCTACTATGTGATTCTGGATGGACCGGCTGCATTTAGTGCCCGGGATGGGGAGCGCACGGCGGATCTTCTTTTGGATGGCAGCTGGAAATTTGATGCGCTGGCTGTGACTGCTTATATCGGCTCTGATGCCATCCGTCCTTGCTTTGAAAAACTGAAAGACTCTGATAAAGCACTCTTTGTGCTTACCAGATCGGCCAATCGGTCCTGTCAGGAGATTCAGGATCTTTTAACCGGTTCGCGTCTTGTGTATCAAGCTATGGCAGATGTTGTAAACCGGTTTGCACAGGGAGGAACAGGTCGCAGCGGCTACGGTGCCGTTGCAGCCATTGCGCCTGCCAACGCTCCTAAAACCTTGGCGATTCTACGGGAAAAATACAAGTACCAGTTTCTTTTGGTTGAGGGCTACGACGCACCCAGTGCCAATGCAAAGAATTGCGCGAATGCTTTTGATCGTCTTGGTCACGGCGCTTGTGTGTGCGCCGGTACATCCATAACCGCCGCATGGCAGGAAGACCCATGGACACAGGCAGATTACAGGGAGGCTGCGCTGGAAGCTGCTATGCGCATGAAGAAGAATTTGCTGCGGTATGTGACGGTTTTGTAAATATAGGATCATTGAAAGATGAACATATGTACCGGGCAGGAAACTGCCCGGTTTTTATTTCATGCCGTTTGTTCCGCCAATGCCGTTCATGCCGCCAATGCCGTTCATGCCGCCCATGCCGTTCGTACCGCCCATATCGGTCCGGTTGCGACTGTCACCGGTTGTGCCTGTGGTGTCGGTAGGATCGGTTGCGTAAGGATCCACATCGGGATCGGGAATGTTGGTTTCCAGCGTAGGCATCATGGTGCTGGGAGTTGTGCTGGGAGTGGCGGGTCTGGTGCTGGGAGTCGTAGCCGGTGCGCTGTTGCTGCAGCCGCATGCGGCACAGGCCATACATACAACAAGTGCCGCACAAAATGCAAATAACTTTTTCATAATTACCTCCAAAATTGATGATTCCGGCATTAGTTTTACCGAACTTTTCAGGATTACACAGGGAAAATAAGTATTTTTCCGACATTTTAAAAAATGTCATTGCTATTTTTGCATCAGTGCAGTATAATGTTTGATAGCAAATATTGGAGAAAGGGGATTTATATCCTTATGAAAAAGCTTTCCGTCAAAAAGAATGTGGAATGTATGGCCTGCTTGGAGTGCGTTCGTGCCTGTTCCACTGCATTCTTCAAAGAATTCAATGAAGACCTGTCTTGCATTAAGATCGTTGCCAAGGGTGCCGGTGCGAAACCCATGACCTGTATCCAGTGCGGTAAGTGCGAAAAGGTTTGCGAAGCCGGCGCCATCACCCAGAATCCCAAGACCGGTGTGTACATGATCAATAAGAAGCTGTGTACCTCTTGTGGCAAGTGCGTTGAGATTTGCCCCATGAAGGTTATGGTCCAGCCTGCGGAAGGTCCTACCGCAAAGTGCATCGCCTGCGGTATTTGCGTCAAGGCTTGCCCCATGGAAGTTCTGGAAATCGTAGAAAAGTAATGCATACATATAATCGGCCGGAAGAATGATCTTCCGGCCGATTTTTTGTGAAAAATCAAAGATTTTTCCCATGTTATATTTGCATATCGCAGATAAATATGCTATACTGTACACATTCATACACCCGGAGGCGTTTATGATTGAATTAACTGATTTTCAGCGGGATATTTCCGCAAGATTTGAACAGGTAGAGTTCCGTTTTGGGGAGCCGATGGCGAAGCATACATCCTTTAAAATCGGCGGTGGTGCTGCAGTGATGGCTTTCCCCAAAAGTGCTGAGGAACTGTCCTGCCTGCTGGCTTTTTGCAAAGATAAAAAGATTACTCCCCGGATCTTGGGCGCGGGCACCAATGTGTTGGCCCCGGATGAGGGCTTGGATGGCGTGGTGATCTGCCTGAAAGATTGCTTGGATGGCATCACATTGCTGCCGGATAACTGTTTGCGTGTGGCTGCCGGTGTTACTATGACAAGAGCCGCTGTATATGCCGCCAATCATGGCTTAGCGGGTCTGGAATTTGCTCACGGAATCCCCGGTACAGTGGGTGGCGGTGTTTATATGAATGCCGGCGCTTACGGCGGTGAGATCTGCATGGTATGTAAGGGTGTAGATGTCATGGACTTTGATGGTAATCTGCACAGGTTTAGCGGTGAGGAAATGGGCTTTTCCTACCGTCACAGCCGTCTGGAGGAGGAAGGGGGCATTGTGGTCAGTGCGGATTTTCTCCTGACGCCGGATGACCCGGAACAGATTCGCGCAAGGATGCAGGACCTTATGACACGGCGCAAAACATCCCAGCCGTTGGATCTTCCCTCTGCCGGTTCGGCCTTTAAACGGCCGGTTGGCGGCTATGCAGCGGCACTGATTGATCAGTCTGGGCTGAAAGGCTACCGAATCGGTGATGCGGCGGTGTCTGAAAAGCATGCGGGTTTCGTTGTTAATTTGAAGGAAGCCACCGCAAAGGATGTCCGGGCGCTTCTTGCGTCGGTTTCTGATATTGTATTTAATAAGACCGGCATCCGTCTGGAACCGGAAGTTCGTATTTGGTAAGAAAGGAGGGCGTATATGGCTGCCTCATTTTCCGGAAATACGAAGGCTGAGGTTTGCCGCAGCCTTCCACAGAAACATTGCTGCGCCTTGGCGCAGAGCTTTGGCATATTGCTTTTTGCCAATAGCTTTACAGACGAAAACATCCGTATTATAACGGAGAGTCGGGAATTTGGTCAGATGCTGCCAAAGTTGTTTAAGAAAGCGTTTAATGCGACCTTTGACAGCCTTCCGGATATGGATGCCCCCGGGAAATTGAATTTCCAAATGAACGATCCGGAAAAAATCCATTTGATTATGGATGCCTGTGGCTTTGATCCGAAGGATACACTGTCTTTGCATATCAATCTCCCCCTTGTGGAGGAAGATTGCTGTAAATGCGCGTTCCTCAAGGGCGCCTTTTTGGCGGGGGGTTCTGTGACGGACCCGGTAAAAGGTTACCATCTGGAATTTTCTACAACCCATCAAAGTGTTGCCCGGGAAGGGTATGCGCTGATGCAAGAGGTGCTGCCGTTTGTGCCGAAAATGGCATCCAGAGGCGGCTCCAGCGTTCTTTATTTAAAGCAGAGCGATATGATCAGCGATCTTTTAACATATTTGGGTGCGCCTGTTGGTGCGATGGCCATTATGGAGGCACGGCTGGAAAAAGAATTGAACAACAAAGTCAACCGCCGATGCAACTGTGATGATGCCAACACTTCCAAGGTCGTGGAAGCGGCGCAGGAACAGCTAAGTGCCATTCGGATTCTTCGGAATCGGACCATGGTGGAGCATCTGCCGGAAAAATTGCGGCAAGCTGCCGTCGCCCGGGAGGAAAACCCGGAAGCATCCTTAACAGAATTGGCAGCTATGATGGAGCCGCCGATCACAAAACCTGCCATGAATCACCGTTTGAAAAAGCTGGTACAACTTGCAAAGGAGGCGCAAACATGAGCTTTGTACACTTACATGTCCACTCGGAATATAGCCTTCTGGATGGTGCGTGCCGTATCAGCGGTATGATGGACCGGGTCAAAGAATTAGGTCAAAACGCCATTGCGCTGACCGATCACGGCGTGATGTACGGTTGTATCGACTTTTATAAGGCTGCCAAAGCTGCCGGGGTGAAACCGATTATTGGCTGCGAGGTCTATGTTGCCCGGCGTGGCATGGAGGACCGTGTCCATGGCATTGACAACGAATCCTATCATTTGGTCTTGCTTTGCGAAAACAGAAAGGGCTATGAAAATCTTTGCTTGCTGGTTTCCGAAGCGTTTTGCCGGGGGTTTTATGGCAAGCCGAGAGTGGATCTGGCGCTTCTGAAAAAGCACAGTGAGGGCTTGATCGCCTTGTCTGCCTGCTTGGCAGGCGTGATTCCTCAGAGCCTCCTGCAAGAGGATTATGAAGCAGCTTTGCGCCACGCAAAGGAGCTTTCTGATATTTTTGGACCGGAACGGTTCTATCTGGAACTGCAGGACCATGGCATCGAGGAACAGAAGGCGGTCAATCAGGGTGTGATGCGCTTGGCCCGGGAAACGGGGCTGCCTTTGGTAGTCACCAATGACGCCCACTATCTGCGGCGGGAAGATGCGAAAATGCAGGATGTGCTGCTGTGCATTCAAACCGGCAAGACCGTTGACGATCCCAACCGTATGAAATTCCAGACAGAGGAATTCTACTTAAAGAGCGAGGAGGAACTGCGGCAGCTGTTCCCCAATTGCGAAGAAGCCTTTGAAAACACCCAAAAGATTGCCGATATGTGCAATGTGGAATTTGTTTTCAATGAATACCACTTACCTTCCTTCCCGGTACCGGAGGGGTATACCAATGAAGAATACTTCCGTAAGCTTTGCATGGATGGCTTCCGGGAACGGTATCCGGATCCCCCTGAAAGTTATTTACAGCGGCTGGAATACGAAATCGGTGTGATCAGCCGTATGGGCTATACCAACTATTACCTGATTGTTTGGGATTTTATCCGGTTTGCCAAAGAATCGGGAATTCCGGTTGGCCCCGGCCGTGGTTCCGGTGCGGCATCCATTGTAGCTTACTGTATGCATATCACGGAAGTAGATCCCATGCAGTATGCCTTGATCTTTGAGCGATTCTTGAACCCGGAGCGGGTGAGTATGCCGGATTTCGATACAGACTTCTGTCAGGAGCGCCGAGGCGAGGTAATTGAATATGTTACCCGTAAATACGGTGCTGACCATGTGGCGCAGATTGCTACATTCGGTACCATGGCAGCCCGTGGCGCGATCCGTGATGTGGGCCGTGCACTGAATTTCACCTACGCGGAAACGGATGTAGTTGCAAAACAGGTGCCCAGTACACCTCACATTACCTTGAAGGAGGCACTGGAGGCATCTCCGAAACTGAAGGAGATGTATGAAACAGACGAGCGGGTGCGCCTGCTGATCGACACCGCCCGAAGCTTGGAAGGTATGCCTCGTAATACTTCCACCCATGCAGCCGGCGTGGTGATCACAGCGGATCCGGTTTGCAGCTATGTGCCGCTGTCCCGCAATGACGATACCATCGTTACCCAGTACACCATGACCACCATTGAGGAATTGGGCCTTTTGAAGATGGACTTTCTGGGACTGCGGAACTTGACGGTGATCAAGGATGCGCAGGAGCAGGTCCGTTTGCTGAATCCTGATTTCTCGATGGACAAGATCCCGGATAATGACCCGCAGACCTTTGCAATGCTTGCTGATGGCAGAACACAGGGTGTGTTCCAAATGGAATCTGCAGGCATGACCGGCGTTTGCGTGGATATGAAGCCCACTTCCATTGAAGATATTACGGCAATTGTGGCACTGTACCGGCCCGGTCCTATGGAATCTATCCCCAAATTTGTAGCCAATAAGCTGGATCCCAAGAAGGTGACCTATAAAACGCCGCTTTTGGAGCCTATTTTGCGTGTCACTTACGGATGCATCGTTTATCAGGAGCAGGTCATCGAGATCTTCCGCTCCTTGGGCGGTTATACCATGGGTCAGGCGGATAATATCCGGCGCGCAATCTCTAAAAAGAAGATGAAGGTCATCGAGGAAGAACGGAAAGTCTTTGTTTACGGTGACCAAAAGCAGGGGATTCCCGGCGCAATTTCTAAGGGCGTCAGCGAACAAGTGGCCCAATCTATTTATGACGAGATCGTTGATTTTGCAAACTATGCATTTAACAAGGCGCATGCTGTTTGTTATGCTGTGGTTGCCTATCAGACAGCGTACCTCAAATGCCACTATCCCCGGCAATATATGGCAGCGCTGATGACATCGGTGCTGGATTCTGCGGCGAAGATATCCACTTACATTGCAGAATGTAAGGATATGGGCATTGCGGTATTGCCTCCGGACATCAATCATTCGGTGGACAATTTCAGTGTTGAGGGTGAATCGATCCGATTTGGATTGGGCGCTGTTAAAAATGTCGGAAGAGGATTGATCCGCAGCATGGTTGCCAAGCGGCAGGAGGGGGGGCCTTTCCGGAGCTTGGAGGACTTCATCCAGAGAATGGGTGAAGGAGAGCTGAATAAGCGTGCCGTGGAAAACTTTATCAAATGTGGTGCAATGGATTGCTTCGGTTACCACAGAAGCGAGCTTTTGGCAGTTTATGACAGCATGATGGATTCCATCGCCAGTTCCAGAAAGAAAAATCTGGACGGTCAGATGGGCATGTTTGCCATGCTTCAGGATGATGAGCCCTCTGTACAGATCCCGATTCCGAAGCTTCAGGAACTGAAAAAAGCAGATTTAATGCTCATGGAAAAGGAAACCACCGGCATCTACCTTTCCGGGCACCCGATGGATGACTACCGTCACCTGTTGAAAAACACGCGGGTCGTATCCATCGCCCGGCTTTCTGAGGAAGGCGGTAGTTTTCAGGATGATCAAATCGTCAGCGTTGCCGGTGTTGTGCAGTCTGTTAAGATGAAGACAACCCGAAATAATTCCATGATGGCCTACATCACCTTAGAAGATGATACGGCAGCGATGGAGTTGATTGCTTTTTCCAATGTCCTGAAAGAGTATGGCAATTACCTCGGAGAGAATATGCCGGTTGTCATTGTAGGTCGCCTTTCTTTGCGGGATGATAAAGAACCGCAAATCGTGATCAATCGAGCAAGACCAATGTCAGATTACGCGCAGGCGCAGCCAGCGGAGGATATCACGCAAGCGGCGCAAAAGCCTGTTGGGACTTTATACCTGCGGCTTCCCAGTGAGGAAGGAACGTTGTTTACCAAGATCCGCGGGATCTTGAATATGTTCCCTGGGCAGAGTCAGGCGGTTGTGTATTTTGCGGATACAAAAGTTCGTAAAGGTACGAAATGCGACTTGGATGTCAGAATGCTTCGGGAATTGGAATCTGTATTGGGCAGCGAGAATGTTGTGGTAAAATAGCTTCCATTTTTAAGGGAAATGTGTTATAGTGAATCGAAGGGGGTGATGCCGTGAAAAAGAGAATCATATGCACTTGTGTGCTGCTTTTAGCGGCATTGCTCTTAGGTGCTTGTTCCATGATGACGGTGGATCAGATGTATCTGCTGCCCAAGCATTCCGATAGCTACAACCATCTGCAGTCTGCGATCGATGATGCTATGCATGGTTTGTCCTATAGCGCACCGCTTACCGGCGAGAACCAGCAAAATGTGCAAATGGCGGATCTGGACGGCGATGGGGAAGAGGAGTATATTCTCTTTGCCAAGAGCACAGAAGAAAAGCCTTTGCGGATCTTGGTTTTCCGCATTGCGGACGGGCAGTGCAATTTGGTTTCTACGGTAGCTTGTAACGGCAGTGCATTTGATTTGGTTGAATACGCCAATATGGACGGCAGACCCGGTATGGAAATTGTGGTTGGCCGCCGTTTGAGCGATCAACTGGTTCGTTCTGTGTCTGTTTACACCATGGAAGATAACGACATGCTGCAGATGGTTTCTGTGAATTACACCAAGATGCTCACGGTAGATCTGGACGGCAATCAGCAAAGCGAGCTGATGGTTATCCGCCCCGGTATAGCGGAGGGTGGCTTCGGTGTGGTGGAACTGTATGCCATGATGGGCGGCACCATGGGTCGCTATAATGAAGTGACCATGTCCCAGCCGGCGGACAAGCTGAAGCGCGTGATCGTTGGTGGTCTAAACGGCGGTGCAACAGCAGTTTTTACTGCTTGCACGGTGGATGATACAGCCATTATTACCGATATATTTACCTTGGTAGGAAATACCTTGACCAATGTGGCTGTTTCCAATGAGTCGGGAACCAGTATCCAAACCATGCGTAACTACTATGTGTATGCCGATGATCTGGACAACGATGGCGTGGTTGAACTGCCGTCGCTGATCAATATGAAGCCGCTGGAAGGCAGACCCAATGAAGACCGCCACCACCTGATCCGTTGGTACGCCATGACTTCCAAGGGTGCCGAGGTGGACAAGCTCTATACCTTCCACAATTTTGTGGGCGGATGGTATGTGCAGCTGGACGGTCAATGGGCAACACGGATCACCGTAGAAAACCAAGCAAATCAATATATTTTCCACTTATGGGATGAGTCCTATAAACGCACACGAAAGCTCTTTACCATCACGGCATTAACCGGACAGAACCGGGAGGAGCAGGCCCTTGCGGATGGCGGATTCGTGCTTCTGCGCACGGAATCAACCGCATATGTTGCGTCTATGGAGTCTGCGGCAAAAGATCTGAAGCTAACACAGGAAAACTTGATATTTAGCTTCCGTCTGATCCAGCAGGACTGGAAAACGGGAGAAACATAAAGAGGTTTATCATGAAAAAAGTACTGATTTTGGAAGATGAGGTCAATATTCGCAGCTTTGTTGTGATCAATCTGAACCGAGCAGGTTACCATGCCATTGAGGCGGGTACCGGCGAAGAAGCATTGGAGCGGCTGCGGGAGAATCCGGATATCGGTGTGGCGATCCTTGATATTATGCTGCCGGATATCGACGGCTTTGAGGTCTGCCGCCGGATCCGCGCAAACAATAAGCAGATCGGTATTATCATGCTCACTGCCCGTACGCAGGAGATGGATAAAGTCACCGGCCTTATGACCGGCGCGGATGATTATGTGACGAAGCCCTTCTCACCTGCAGAACTGACCGCTCGCATCGATGCCCTCTACCGCCGGTTGGGCGCCGATAACGGTGCAGATCTGGAGGTGCTGGCACAGGGGCCCTTTGTGATGAATACCCGCAACCATACGCTGGAAAAGAGCGGCAGCCGGATTCGGCTGACCCAAGTGGAGTATTCTATTTTGAAGCTGTTCATGCTGAATCCCGGCAGATCCCTGTCCCGAGAAGAGATCCTTTCCAGTGTTTGGGGTAGAGATTATGAAGGGGAACTGAAGATCGTGGATGTTAACATCCGCCGTCTTCGCATTAAGATTGAGGACGATACTGCCAACCCCACCTACATTACAACGGTATGGGGCTTTGGCTACAAGTGGGGTGCGTAACCCCCTGATGGAGGAATGACCGGTGCGTAGAATCAAGGGCTTGCGGCATCGTTGGCTGTTAAATACACTTAGTGTCATATGTGCCTTGGGCTTGGTCTGCGTTTTGGCGGTCACCGCCATGTTTGCGGCGTATTATTATTCCTCGATGGAATCGGATATGCGCTATCGCGCAAGGACAACGACGGAGTTCTTTGCCGATTATTTGAACCAGAGCTACAACCAGTACTATCAGTCTTGTATTACCTATGCCCAGACCTTTGAGGAAAAGGACCGTTTGGAACTGCAGTTTATCAATGCGCAAGGAAAGATAGTCGCTTCTTCCCACGGCAACTGGGCAGGCGAATCGCCTACCACCGGTGATATTCGCGATGCCATTGAAAAGCGCAGTATTACCCCTTATTATGGTCGCAATCCACAAACCGGAGAACGGATCTTTGCAGTTTCCAGCCCGATGATCTACAGCAACGGCGAGGTGATCGGCGTTTTGCGGTATGTGACCTCTACAAGGCTTTTGGAGCGTCAGGTGACCCAGATTGCGTTTATCTCCTTGGTTGCGCTTTTGGGTGTTGTGCTGGTGGTTGTATATAGCAGTAACTATTATTTGCGCTCTATTGTGGTCCCGTTGGGACAGATCATCGAAAAAGCCCAGAAAATCACCAATGGCAGCTACGGCATTCAGATCGATACAAAATATAACGATGAAATCGGTGAATTGGCCAATGCCATTAACGAGATGTCCATGAAGATCAGCGAGAATGAGAAGATCCAAACAGAGTTCATTTCTTCTCTTTCCCATGAACTGCGCACACCGTTGACGGCCATTACCGGCTGGAGCGAAACGTTGCTTAGCAGTGATAATTTGGATGAAGATACCAGCCGTGGCATGAAGATCATCCACAAGGAAGCCGGCCGCTTGACGGATATGGTTATCAGCCTTTTGGACTTTACCCGCATTCAGGATGACCGTATGACGCTGAATATGGAATTGACAGACATTCAGGCGGAATTTGAAGATACGGTATTCATGTACGGAAGCCGTCTGGCACAGGACGGTATTGTGATTGATTATATTGAAAATGACCAGATGATTCCGGAGATTTCCTGCGATGGCAAGCGCTTGCGGCAGGTGTTTTTGAACATCTTGGATAATGCCGCCAAGCACGGTGGCGATGGTAAGAAGATCGAAGCGGAGATTTTTTTGCGGGATGATATGGTGCATATCACCATTCGGGACTACGGCCCCGGTATTCCCGAAGATGAACTTCCTCTTGTTAAAAAGAAATTCTATAAGGGCAGCTCAAAAGCCCGTGGCACCGGCATCGGTCTGGCGGTCTGCGATGAGATCCTGCAGATGCATGGCGGCAGCTTGGAGCTTGATAATGCGCCCGAGGGCGGTACGGTGGTTACCATCAGTATTCCCGCCGTACAGTAGGGAAGGATTGCTATGGCAAAAACACAGGAAAAATTTAAAACGGCGATTGGCGGTCAGGCGCTGATTGAAGGAATTATGATGCGCGGGCCTGAAAAGGATGCCATTGTTGTGCGCAAAGGGGAAGAACTGGATATTCAGGTCACACCCCGAAAAGTGCCTGCGAAGGGCTCTTTTAAAACTTGGCCTCTGATCCGGGGCGTAGTGAATTTCTTTGATTCGCAGGTATGCGGTGTAAAAGCGCTGATGCGTTCTGCGGACCTTTCTCCTGATGAAAATGAATCGCAGGAAGAAATGTCCAAATTCGATCAGTGGTTGGAAAAGAAATTGGGAGACGATCGGTTCCAGAAATATCTGATCGGTTCTGCAGTGGTATTGGGTATGGGTATGTCTATCCTGCTGTTTTTCCTGCTTCCCATGATTGCAAGCAGCTTTTTAAACCGCTGGATCTCCAATAATCTGGTGCTGCATCTGGTAGAAGGTGTGGTCCGCATTGCGATTTTTGTAGTGTATATGCTCCTTGTTTCCAGAATGCAGGAAATGAAGCGGGTATTTGCTTATCATGGCGCAGAGCATAAAACCATTCGTTGCTATGAAGCGGGATTGCCCCTGACCGTAGAGAATGTGAAACAGCAAACCCGTCTGCATCCCAGATGTGGAACCAGCTTCCTGTTTGTGGTGATGATTCTTTCCATCTTGGTGTTCTCCGTGGCATCGTCTTTGCTGCTGGCCTTGATTCCCGGGCTGGCGGCTATGCGGGGCAGTTTCCTTTACAGCTTGATTATGATCTGCTTTAAGCTTTTGCTTTTGCCGGTGATCGTTTCTGTTGCTTATGAGATCAACCGCTTCGTAGGCAGGCATGATAACTGGCTGACCCGGATCATGACGGCTCCCGGTATGTGGTTTCAATTGTTTACCACCAACGAACCGGACGAGTCTATGATCGAGGTGGGTATTGCATCTTTGCAGGCGGTGATTCCGGAGCAGGAGGAAATGAGCCTGTGGTAAAGACCCTTTCTGAACTTTATACGGACGCACGGCGCAGCCTGTCTATGCGGGAAGATCCGCAGTTCGCCGGCATGTATGCCAGACAGCTTGTATGCCATGTGACCGGCAGAACACAGGAACAATTTCTTGCGCATCGGGATGATGCCGTGTCGGATCGGGAATGTGCCCAAATGGATGCGCTGGTATATCGCCTGCTGCAGGGTGAGCCACTTGCATATGTGTTGGGACGGTGGGATTTTTACGGCATGACTTTGGAAGTGACGCCGGATGTTTTGATCCCCCGGGATGATTCCTGCGCCCTTGCGGAACTGGCGATTAAAAAGGCCCTTTTTTTGGACACTTCACCCCGTATACTTGACTTGTGCACCGGATCCGGATGCATTGGACTTGCGATTGCCCAGCGAGTCAAAGATGCCCGGATCACTTTGGGAGATATCTCTGAAAATGCCATGGCTGTGGCAAAACGCAATATTAAAGGTCAAAAGCTTAGCGGCAGAGTTAGCTGCATGAAAGTGGATGCGCTGTCGGAGCCGCCGGCCTTTTTGGGTAAATTTGACATGATCGTCTCTAATCCGCCCTATGTGACGGAACGGGAAATGGAACAATTGGACCATAGTGTGAAAGATTATGAACCTTCTTTGGCCTTGTATGGAGGGCAGGATGGGCTCGACTTTTATCGCAGCATTGCCCAAAAGTTCCAAAAAGCGCTGAAGCCCGGCGGATACCTGTGTTTTGAGTTTGGTATGGGGCAAGGCGATGATGTCAGCCGGATCTTGGAAGAGAATGGGTATACCGTACTGGAACGAACCAGAGATTTTAATGACATAGAGCGGGCTGTTTTAGCCCAAATCAGGTAGGAGGAAGCAACATGGCACAGAAAAAGACGGCATACGACACCCCCACTCCCGCAACCGATAAGAAGAAAGCATTGCAAACTGCCCTTTCACAGATTGAGAAAAATTTCGGTAAGGGCACAGTGATGCGCCTTGGCGACCGCCCTGAAATGAATGTGGAGGCGATCCCCACCGGTTCTTTGGCATTGGACGCCGCATTGGGTATAGGCGGTGTTCCCAAGGGACGTATTATTGAAATCTACGGACCGGAATCTTCCGGTAAGACTACTTTGGCGCTGCATATTTTGGCGGAAGCCCAGAAGATGGGCGGCGAGGTGGCTTTTGTTGATGCCGAGCATGCGCTGGATCCTGTTTATGCTGCCGCGTTGGGCGTAGATACCGATAATATGCTTGTTTCCCAGCCGGATACCGGTGAGCAGGCATTGGAGATTACCGATGCGCTGGTCCGTTCCGGTGCAGTGGATGCCATCGTTGTGGACTCTGTTGCGGCATTGGTGCCGAAGCAGGAGATCGAGGGTGAAATGGGTGATACCTTTGTGGGTCTGCAGGCGCGGCTGATGTCTCAGGCGCTCCGCAAGCTGGCAGGTACAATTTCCAAGACCAACTGTGTTGTTATTTTTATCAACCAGCTTCGTATGAAGATCGGCGTTATGTACGGCAATCCGGAAACCACCACCGGCGGTAACGCGCTGAAGTTCTACTCTTCTGTGCGCTTGGATGTGCGCCGCGTGGAGGCAATCAAGGAAGCCGGCAACGTGATCGGTAATAAGACCCGTGTGAAGGTGGTAAAAAATAAGGTTGCACCTCCTTTCCGGGAAGCCTACTTTGATATTATGTACGGACAGGGTATCAGCAAGTGGGGCGAACTGGTGGATCTGGCGGTTCAGATGGAGATCGTCCAGAAAAGCGGCAGCTGGTTCAGCATGGGTGAAGAGCGGATTGGCCAAGGCAAAGATAGCGTGAAGGCATATCTGCAGCAGAATCCTGACATTGCCGAACAGGTAGAAGCGCAGGTGCGCCAGAATTTGCTCAGCGCTGTTTCCCGTGAGCCTGCCAAGGCGGCAGAACGGCCTATTGCCATCAGCGCGGACGACTTTAATGATGAAGATTGAATCTGTTGCCTCCCAACCGGACCGGGCTGGGAGGCACACGGTGCGTTTTGAGGACGGATCATCGATGCGCCTTTACCGGCAGACTGTTGAGGACTTCGGCATTTATGCCGGGAAGGAAATGCAGCTACAGGAACTGGAAGCTTTGCGCAAGGCAGCAGGAGAAATGTCCGCCAAGATGCGCGCTGTGCGGATCGTTTCAGCCAGCAGTGTTTCTGCAAAGGATTTAGAACGGCGGTTGATCCGAAAAGGAGAGGATCCTTCGCAGGCGAAAGCTGCGGTTGCTTGGATGGAGAGCTTGGATCTGGTAGATGACCTGAAAACAGCCCAACAGGTTGTGGAGCGATGTATCCACAAAGGCTATGGTTTGGCACGCGCCAAACAGGCGCTGTATGAAAAGCGGATCCCCAAAGAATACTGGCAGGAAGTTTTAGCGGATTATCCGCAGCAGGACGAAGCGATTGTTGATTTTTTGCGCAGTCGTCTTGGTTGTGAGTGGACGGATAAGGATTTAAAAAAAGCAATAGATGCCCTTTTACGCAAAGGACATAGTTATGGCAGAATCCGCGCCGGATTGGAAGCGCTTTCCATGGATGCGGATCTATTCCCGGAGGAATAATATGGCAAATATTGGTTTTATCTCCCTTGGCTGCGCCAAGAATCAAGTGGATTGTGAACGGATGATGTACCGGGTTCAAGAAGCGGGACATACTGTTCTTGCCGAGGTGGTTGGCAGTGATGTGGTAGTGATCAATACCTGCGGCTTCATTGACTCGGCAAAATCCGAAGCCATTGACTTTATTTTGCAAATGGGTCAGTTGAAGCAGGAAGGTTTGGTGGGCAAGATTCTGGTCACCGGCTGTCTTTCTCAGCGCTATCAGCAGCAGATTCTGGACGAGCTTCCGGAAGTAGACGGGGTTTTGGGCACCGGCAGTTATCATAAAGTTGCCGAGGCGATCCAGCGGCTTCTTGCGGGGGAAAGTGTTTATGATTTTGGCTCCATTGATGCACCGGAGTTGGAAACAGGTCGGATTTTAACCACGCCTGCACACTACGCCTATATTAAGATCGCAGAGGGCTGCGATAACCGCTGTGCCTATTGCGTGATTCCCTATTTGCGAGGGAAATTCCGGAGCAGATCTATGGACGACGTGCTTTATGAAGCGCGGCTTTTAGCAAGTAGCGGCATCCGGGAGCTCATTGTGGTGGCGCAGGATACCAGCCGCTACGGCACAGACTTGCCGCCCCACCGCCGCCTTTTGCCGGAACTCTTAAGGCAGCTATGTCGGATCGAAGGCTTTGATTGGATCCGGATCCATTATGTATATCCTGATGAAATTGATGACGAGCTGATCGAAGTGATCGCCTCGGAGCCGAAGATCGTTAAGTATCTGGATATCCCCATCCAGCATTGCAACGATCGAATTCTAAAGCTGATGAACCGACGCGGTGACGGCGACTATCTTCGGGGCTTGTTTAAAAAACTCCGTGAGCGGATCCCGGGGCTCGTGTTGCGTACCAGTGTAATTACCGGCCTGCCCGGTGAAGGGGAAGCAGAGTTTGAAGAGCTTTGCGGTTTCCTGCAGGATTTGCGCTTGGAACGGGTTGGTGCGTTTCCGTTCTCACCGGAAGAGGGAACACCGGCTGCGGAAATGGATCATGTGGATGCTGAAATTGCGCAGGAACGTGCAGGAATCATTGAGCAGATCCAATCCCGGATCATGGACGAATATAATGCGTCTATGATCGGCAGGACAATGCAGGTACTTGTTGACGGTTATGACGAAGAATACGAACAGTTCTTCGGCAGAACCTTTGCTGATTCCCCGGAAATCGATGGTCGCGTGTGGATCGCATCGGAGGAATCTTTGCCGGAAGGCAGTTTCGTAAATGTATATATTGATGGCCTTGTAGATGGTGATCTATCTGGCTATGTGGAGGAATAAAAAATGACAACTGCAAGTAAAATTACCTTGGCTCGTGTAGCCCTGATCCCCGTATACATGGTGTTTATGTACTTAAGCGGCGGCACTCCCAACACGTGGCAGCTTTGGACTGCACTGGCAATCTTTGTTGTGGCCAGCCTGACCGATTATGTGGATGGCCATATTGCCCGCAAATATAATCAGGTTAGCGATTTCGGTAAGTTCTTGGATCCTCTTGCTGATAAGCTTTTGACCATTGCGGCAATGACCGTGTTTTGCGAATGGGGCATTTTCCCTGCGTGGGCACTGATGATCGTACTGACCCGTGAATTTGCGGTTACCGGTCTGCGACTGGTGGCAGTGGGCAAGGGCAATGTGATCGCTGCCGGCTGGAGCGGAAAGGTGAAGACCGCTTCTACCATGGTGGGCCTTTGTGTGATGATGGTGTTCCCCCAGATCGCAGTTTCCAACTGGATCGTAGTGGGCGTGATCGTTGCTACAACCCTGTATTCCGGTGTGGAGTATTTCGTCCAGAACTGGAATTGCCTGTGGGACAAATAAGCTAGGTAATGCGCTATGAATGAGAAAGAGATAGGCGAAATTCGCCGCAGGACCCGCCGTGACCGGAGCAACATGACAGCGATTTACGGCTGCTATGTAAACGGTGCCAAGGAGATTGTGTCTTCCTTTCGGCAAAGTGTGGGCATGATGCCGGAAAACGAGGCAGAGAAGTACTTTGGCGTTCTCAAGCGGACATTATCCGGTTCTATCGGCAAAAACCTGATCGACATCTGCTTCCGTACCGCACAGGTTGCCGGCAGCCCGGAGCATCAGTTTCTGATGGACTTGCGCAAAGAAAAATTGCAGAATGATGACCGGCGGATGGAGCTTTATAAAAAGATCATTGAAACGGTTTCTTTTGATGAAGGATATGTGATTCTGGTCGGTTGCGACAGCTACGATGTTCCTTTTAAAAGCAAGGATGATGAGGTGCAGCAGGATGCGTCCGGCGAGGTGTACACATACCTGATGTGCGCTGTCTGCCCTGTAAAGCAGACCAAGCCTGCCCTTAAGTACATGGCAGAGAGCAAGGAATTCCACGACAGCGGCGCGGCAAACCAGATTTGCGCACCGGAAATTGGATTTTTGTTCCCGGCCTTTGATAACCGTAGCACGAATATCTACAACGCCCTCTTTTATACCCACAGTGCCAAGGAGACGAATCAGGAGTTTGTAGATGCACTTTTTAATGTGAAGGCGCCTAAGCCTGCGGCTGAACAAAAAAAGTCTTTCGAGGCGTTGTTGTCTGCTTCGGTAGGGGAGCAGTGTACCATGGATGTGGTTCAAACAGTTCATGAACAGCTTCGCCAGTGCATTGACATGCACAAGGAAAGTAAGGTGGCGGATCCGCTTCTTATCTCTAAAGATCAGTTGGCTGCTTCCTTGAAATCCTGCGGAGTGCCGGAGCAAAGTGTTTCGAAATTCAGTGTGGATTATGATGAAGCTTTCGGGTTTGAAGCACAGCTTCACCCGAAGAACATTATCGATAATAAGCGCTTTGAGATCAAAACGCCGGATGTATCTATCCGCGTGGATCCGGAGCGGAGCGACCTGATCGAAACCCGGATTATTGACGGTGTGAAATACATTTTGATTTGCGCCGATTCCGATGTGGAAGTCAACGGTGTCAGCATTCATATTAATGAGACATAAAAACTGCCGCAAACCTTTAATAGGTTTGCGGCAGTTGCCGTTATGTATTATTTTTTCGCGAGGGATACGATGATGTCAGCGCAGGTTTCCACACCCAGCTTTCCGCTGTCGAGACAGATGTCATAGTTCTGGGCAGTACCCCAGTTTCTGCCGGTGTAGTGGTGGTAGTTGATTCTGCGGCGCTTATCCTTTTCCTGCAGACGCGCCTGCGGGCTGCTCTCGGATTCACCGTACAGACGGACAATACGGTCTGCCCGGAAGTCCTCGTCAGCGTGGATATAGGCGTGAATGCAGTGGGGATGATCCTTCAAAATATAATCGGCGTTACGGCCAACGATGACACAGGGCCCCTTTTCGGCAAGCTGCAAAATTACGCTGCACTGAATGCTCCAAAGGAAGTCGGCGGTGGAGAGACCGTTCATCACCCCGGGAACACTTTGGTGCGCAAGGGCGTAGGAGAAGATGCTGCCACTTGGTGCATGCTCACCATGCTCTTCGATGTACTTGGGGGCAAAGCCGGACTCCAGAGCGATATGATCTACCAGCTCCTTGTCATAGAAGGGAATGCCCAGCTGCTCGGCAACCAGACGGCCGATGGAGCGTCCTCCACTACCAAATTCACGGCTGATTGTAATGATTTTATTTGTCATACCAATTCCTCCCAGTTTACAATTTGCCTATAAATATTATAAAATGTTCCGTGCTGCTTGTCAATATTGACTAATGAGAAAATTTGTAAAATACATAGATTTCAACTACTTGCATGGGGTATAGGGTTGTGTTATACTTTCTATAGAAACGGAGGAAAGCATATGAATTCTATTGCACAGACACTGGCTGAGGAACTTGGTCAAAAACTGCAGTATGTTGAAAATGTGATTGCGCTTCTTGACGAAGGCAACACCATTCCCTTTATCGCCCGCTACCGGAAAGAAATGCACGGCACAATGGACGATACAACACTGCGTAATCTGGAAACCCGCCTGAACTATCTGCGTAATCTCCAGAGTCGAAAAGAAGAGATTCGCAATGCCATTGAAGCGCAGGGAAAATTGACAGAAGAATTGGCCGCGGCAATTGAGGCAGCGGTAACACTGGCGGAGGCAGAGGACCTGTATCGCCCCTATAAGCAAAAGCGGCGCACCCGCGCTACGGTGGCAAAGGAAAAGGGTCTGGAACCTTTGGCGTTGGCGATCTTTGCACAGGATGGGCAGAGCCCTGAGGAGCTGGCGAAGGGCTATATTGATCCGGAAAAGGGCGTTGAGACATTGGAAGATGCTTTGGCCGGCGCTTCGGATATTATTGCGGAGATGATCTCCGACGATGCCGATATCCGCAAGGCATTGCGCTTAAAAATGGAGCGGCAGGCAGTTATAACCGTGCAGGCGGAGGATGCGGATAAGGATAGTGTTTACCGGCTGTATTATGATTTTAAATCTCCGGTTTCCCGCTTGCAGAACCATCAGATTTTGGCGATCAACCGGGGCGAAAAGGAAGAATTTCTCAAGGTGTCTCTTTCACTGCCCGGTGCAGAAGGACAGGCGGTTGTTTGTCGGGGTGCACTGAAGCCCGGCGGTGTCTTCAGCCCCTTTGTTCGGGCAGCTGCGGAAGATGCATATAGTCGTCTGATCGCGCCCAGTGCCGAGCGGGAGCTGCGCAGTGCGTTAACCGATCGTGCTGCGGAAGCAGCCATTGGTAACTTTGCGCTGAACTTAAAACCCCTTTTGATGCAGCGACCTGTCAAAGGTTTTGTGACCATGGGCTTAGACCCCGGATACCGCAACGGCTGTAAGGTTGCGGTGGTGGACGGTACCGGCCGGGTATTGGATACCAATGTGGTCTATCCCACATTCTCTCAGAAAAAGAAAGAAGAGGCCATTGCCGTCCTTTCCGGAATGATCCGTAAGCATAGCGTGCGTCACATTGCCATCGGCAACGGTACTGCTTCCCGGGAAACAGAAGCGATGACGGTGGAGATGCTCCGCAATTTCAAGGATGTCAGTTATATGATCGTCAATGAAGCCGGTGCATCTGTGTATTCCGCGTCCAAGTTGGCGGCTGAGGAGTTCCCGGAGTTTGATGTAAATCTGCGATCTGCGGTTTCCATTGCTCGCCGGTTGCAGGATCCGCTGGCTGAGCTTGTAAAGATCGATCCCAAGGCGATTGGCGTTGGACAATACCAGCATGATATGCCCGCAAAGCGGCTGGACGAGGCGCTGGGCGGCGTTGTAGAGGATTGCGTGAATGCCGTTGGCGTTGATTTAAACACCGCCTCTGTAAGCTTGCTGCAGCAGGTATCCGGTCTCAACGGCAGCATTGCCAAGAATATTGTAGCTTACCGGGAGGAGAATGGTGCATTTACCTCCCGTCCTCAGTTGAAGAAAGTGCCCAAATTGGGACCTAAGGCATATCAGCAGTGTGCCGGCTTCCTCCGTGTGCCGGAGAGTAAAGAAATTTTGGATAATACCGGTGTCCACCCGGAAACCTACGACGCAGCCCTGAAGCTTTTGCAGCTTTGCGGCTATACAAAGTCCGATGTGGCTGCCGGCAAGTTGGAGCAGTTAGGCGAGCGGTTTGCTGCATTGGGCGGCGAGCAGGCAAGTCAGGCGTGCGGTGTCGGTGTCCCTACCTTGGAGGATGTGGTCAAGGAACTCCAAAAGCCGGGCCGTGACCCTCGTGATGATCTGCCTGCACCCATTTTGCGGACCGATGTGCTGGAAATGAAGGATTTAAAACCCGGTATGGTTCTGTCCGGTACTGTGCGCAATGTAATTGATTTCGGCGTGTTTGTTGACATCGGTGTGCATCAGGATGGCTTGGTCCATATTTCGCAGGTTTGCAATCGGAAAGTCCGCCATCCTTCTGAAGTTGTACAGGTTGGTGACGTTGTTAAAGTTGCGGTGCTGGATGTGGATGTGGATCGTAAACGCATTAGCCTGACCATGAAGAATATTCCTGCAGAAGCATAATTGGGGGCTACGAAGATGATTTTGATTAAAAATGCCTGTGTTAAAACCATGGCAGGTTCTGATTTGAAAAATGGATGCGTTTTGATTGGAGATGACGGCAAAATTGCCGGGGTTGGGGAGGATCTGTCTGCACCCGAAGCCGAGATCGTGGATGCCGGCGGTCGGTTGGTGACACCCGGCTGTGTGGAGGCACATTGTCATACGGGCTTGCGGGATTTGAATGTTGCGGATTATAACGAAAAGTCTGATCCTATTACGCCCCATTTGCGTGCCATTGATGCCGTTCACCCGCAGGATGAATATTTCTCTGATGCGGTTCGTGGCGGTGTAACCACGGTTTGCACCGGTCCCGGCAGCACCAATGTAGTGGGTGGTACTTTTGCCGCCGTCAAGACGTTTGGTGTTCGCGTGGATAAAATGGTGGTAAAAGATCCGGTTGCTATGAAATGTGCATTTGGACATAATCCGAAAAACGCATTTGGTAATGCCGGTAAAAAGCAGCCTTATACCCGCATGGCGATCGCTATGCTGTTGCGGGACCTTTTGACCAGAGCCAAGACGTATCAGGAGGAAAAAGATAGCGGTAAAAATCCGAAATATGATGCAAAGCTGGAGGCAATGCTGCCGGTGATGCGCAAGGAGATCCCGCTAAAAGCCCATGCCCACCGGGCGGATGATATTCTCACCGCGGTGCGTATTGCCAAGGAATTTGGATTAAAGATGACCTTGGACCATTGCACGGAAGGTCACCTGATTGCGGAAGAATTGGCAGAGGAAGGCTATCCTGCGTTGGTTGGTCCCACCCTCGGGGGCAAATCAAAAATGGAGCTGTTCAATAAGACCTTTGATACCCCCGGCGTCCTCCATAAGGCTGGCTTAAAGGTTTGCATTATCACCGATGCCGGGGTGATTCCAATTCAGTTTTTGCCTATGTGTGCCGGTCTGGCAGCAAGCAGAGGCCTACCCATGGAGGAAGCGTGGAGAGCGATTACAGTCAATCCTGCCGAGGTTATGGGAATTGCGGACCGTGTAGGCACTTTGGAACCGGGGAAGGATGCTGATGTTGTTATCTGGACTGCGGATCCTTTGACTACTATTGGCGGCGAGGCGTACATGACTTTCATCGACGGCAAGCTGGCTTGGAAGAAGGGTAATTAAATAAATAAGGTGCCGAATACCGGCACCTTATTTTTACTGAAATTAAGATTGAAAAAGCGGAAGTAAATTCTTTTCGTTTTACATTACTTCAATGGACATGCCCTATAAGAAATGATATAATTGCTATAAAAGTAGGAGGGAGATCGTGCAGTGACGAAATCGCTTTTTGTGAATCGGCGTTTGAAGGGCTGTGATCCTTCCGTGTAGCCGGTATATCTGTCAGACGGCAGAGCAACCTAAAGCGGATTTCCAATCAGATTCTGGATTATCTGACATTCTCTACATCCATCCCTCGAAAAATACCAGATAAAGGAGCTTTCTGTATGAGAAAAGTCCTGTCTATTCTTCTTTGTGCCCTGATGCTGCTGAATTTATGGGCATGCGGTAATTCAAAAATTAGTGGTGAGACAACGGCGCCTCCTGCACCCAAAGAGAAAACCAATGTGGCAGAGCCGCTCACGTGGGATAAAATCAACGCAATTCCTGTTGCGGATGACTCCATGACAGAAGAGCAGCTGCGCCAGATCTGTCTGGATGCGTTTCGCTTGCAGCTTACTTTTGGATGGACGCCGAACGTTACCACACATTACAATAGCGGCGTAAGTGAAAAGATTTTCTATGAAGGTCAGGTCTATGGAGGTCCTCCTTACCAAAGCGGCCGATTTGGCAATATCTATAAGTGGATGTATTTCTACGACGAAGAAAACGGCATGCTTGACTTAAGCGGCGGTGTTGATACGCTGGCAAAAATTTGCAACCAGTGTACCGGTGGCGCGATTACCGGCTGGGGGCGGGTTGTCAATACCATGCGCTTTGCCGGCACAAACGAAATGACAGAAACCGCCGGTTGTCTTCGGGTCGGTCCGTATAAATATGATGAAAATGTAATGACCTTTGGACACCGCACGACCAATGATATTTGTTTAGATAATGGAGCTGCCGTGATGTGGGAATCCTATGCGGCACTGAAGCCGGCGGACGGTATTGTAAACTATAACGGCAGTGCAGGCCATGTGCGCATGGTATCCGCGGTGAATGTGGTACGCACCACTGACGGTTCTGTAAATGGCTTGCAGAGCACGCTGACCTACTTAGATCAGTGGTCGGAATATACGGTTGCAACGCAATCTAACGGCATTCTCTATGAAGTGGAAGGCGGAGTGGATGTAACCATGACATTCATGGAAGTAATGAATGCCGGCTATGTTCCGTTTACATTTGCAGAGCTTATTAAGCAGAACCCCGTGGAAAAAGCAAAGGCTGAACTGAGTCTGACGGCTGACAGCGTGCATCCCAACGATCTTGCCCGGGCGATCATACGATCCAACTATATTATGTCTGATATTACCGTTGCTGTTAAAGATGCGCAGGGAAAAGAGGTCTATCATAATGATTTTATTATTTTCAATAATTTGATGCCCTACGAAATGATCCTGAGCGGAACATTCTCAAGGGAAGAAGTAGAGCCCTATGCAGACGGTAATCATACTGTTTGTATTAGCACACGAGTCAGTACCGGTGAAAAGATCGTGGCATATAGCGGAAAACTTATTAAATAGCGCTTATTCTGCGTGATATCAATAATTTGGCGGTTTTCTTTATAACAAAAATTCCAGATACCCAAATGGGTGTCTGGAATTTTTGGTACGCCGAAAGGGACTCATTAATCATAGTAGCCACCAGTTTTTGAACTGGTGGCAGCAACATGCCACCGGCATGTTGCATTTGGTTGGTTCGAGTCCCTTTCTGCTTGAAAAATTAAACAGGATATCCCGGATGGGATATCCTGTTTAATGGTACGCCGAAAGGGACTCATTAATCATAGTAGCCACCAGTTTTTGAACTGGTGGCAGCAACATGCCACCGGCATGTTGCATTTGGTTGGTTCGAGTCCCTTTCTACTTAAAAAATTAAACAGGATATCCCGGATGGGATATCCTGTTTAATGGTACGCCGAAAGGGACTCGAACCCCCGACCTACTGATTCGTAGTCAGTCACTCTATCCAACTGAGCTATCGGCGCGTAACGCTCAAGGCGCTTAGGTATAATAGCACAACATATTGCAAAATGCAAGCCCTTTTTTAAAAAATATTAAAATATTTATGAGGAGTTACCGGGGGTATTGCTTTGTCTTGACCAATCTGTGGGACTATAGTAAAATATCCGTAAGGAGGTGTCCTATGGAAAAGGAATTTGAATATTCTTTGCTTCCCGGGGCGGTTCTGAACTGGTATGATTCCCATAAGCGGGATCTGCCGTGGCGTGTAGACCGGGAACCATATCATGTTTGGCTTTCGGAGATCATGCTGCAGCAGACGCGTGTGGAAGCTGTGAAAGGCTATTACAGCCGTTTTCTTAATAAACTGCCCACGATCGAAGCTTTGGCAAATGCGGATGATGCGCTTCTGCACAAGCTCTGGGAGGGGCTTGGTTATTACAGCCGGGTTAGGAATCTGAAAAAAGCTGCAGAAAAGATTATGAATGTCCATTGCGGCATATTTCCCGGGGAATATACGGAAGTGCTGGCTTTGCCGGGAATCGGTCCATATACGGCAGGTGCTATTTGCTCGATCTGCTTTGATCAGCCTACACCGGCGGTGGATGGCAATGTACTGCGGCTTATGACCCGTTTGCTGGACGATCATTCCAATATTGACGAAACGACTACTAAGAAAAAGATCGCACAGATCCTTCGAGATATTTATCCTGCTCGGGCAGGGGACTTTACCCAAGGATTGATGGAATTGGGCGCAACGGTTTGCGGGCCAAACACCGCACCGGATTGCAGCGCATGTCCATGCAACCACTTTTGCTTGGGCTATCGCAACGGTACAGCATCTTCGCTACCTGTTCGGAGTTCCAAAAAGCAGCGCAGAATGGAAAAGAAAACGGTTTTGATCTTCTCGTGTGAAGGGAAATATGCGCTTTGCAAGCGTCCGGATCAGGGACTGCTTGCGTCCATGTGGCAGTTTCCGGAACTGGATGGCTGGCTTGACTTGGATGCCGTCATCGAACAGGTGGAGAAAAATGGTATTAAAATAGCTGAAATTATAAAGCAAGTGGAGCGAAAGCATGTGTTTACCCATATTGAATGGCATATGCGTGGTGTATATATGGAGGTTCGCACATGCGCACCCGGCTATACATGGATGGATGCGGAGCAAATCCGGCAGGAAGCTGCATTGCCAACAGCTTATCGTCTCTTTTTTGATGAATTGAATTAATGTTTCTTCGCAACCTATTACTGCCGTCTCGTTATCTTCGGGGCGGCAGTTTACTATATATTGTGGTTTGCCTTGACTTTAACACACAAAATGTGTATACTAAAATAGTTAAATTATGTATGTTTGGCAGGTTGTTGCTATGGCTAAAAATGTTAGAAACGAATACGGTAACGAGAGTATTACAAAACTGAAGGATGAGGAGCGCGTTCGGAAACGCCCGGGTGTCATTTTCGGCTCTAATGATCTGGAAGGTTGTAAGCATGCGGTGTTTGAGATCCTTTCCAATGCATTGGACGAGGCCCGGGAAGGCCACGGAGACACCATCATTGTGACCCGCTACGCAGACCACAGTGTGGAGGTAGAGGACTTTGGCCGGGGCTGCCCTGTTGATTACAATGAGAAGGAAAAGTGCTACAACTGGGAGCTGGTGTTCTGCGAACTGTATGCCGGCGGTAAATACGGTGAAAACGGAGAGAACTACGAGTATTCTCTTGGTTTGAACGGTCTTGGCGCCTGCGCTACTCAGTACGCGTCTGAATTTTTTGATGCGATCATCCGTCGTGATGGTTTCCGCTACGATCTGCACTTTGAAAAGGGCCGTAATGTTGGCGGAATGAAGAAAGAACCCACTGACCGCAAAAAGACCGGCTCCCTGTTCCGCTGGAAGCCGGATAATGAGGTGTTTACTGATATTGACATCCCTGCCGAATATTTCCGGGATGTTCTAAAACGGCAGGCGGTTGTAAACAAGGGCATTAAGATCCGCTTCCGCAACCAAGTGGGTGCCAAATTTGAGGAAGAGGAATACCTCTATCAGAACGGCATTTTAGAGCATATGGATCATCTGGTAGGGGATAACGCCTTTACTATGCCTGTATTCTGGGAGGCAGAACGCAGAGGCCGCGATTCTGAAAAATCTCCGGAAATGAAGCTGAAGATCACTGCGGCCCTGTGCTTTAGTAAGCAGATCGGACATTTGGAATATTACCATAATTCCTCTTGGTTGGAATACGGCGGCAGCCCGGACCGGGCAGTTCGTTCCGGTTTTGTAGCTGCTTTTGATAAATATATCCGGGATTCCGGCAAGTACAGCAAAAATGAAAGCAAAATCATTTTTCAGGATATTCAGGACAGCCTTGTGCTGATCACAAACTGTTTCTCAACCATCGGTTGCTTTGAGAACCAGACGAAGAAGGCGGTTATTTCTAAGTTCGTTCAGGAGGCCATGACCAACTTCTTCAAGGAGAAGCTGCAGGTTTGGTTTATTGAGAACAAGCAGGAAGCGGATAAGGCTGCCGAGCAGATCCTGATCAATAAGCGGGCACGGGAAAGTGCGGAGAAGACCAAAACCAGCGTAAAAAAGAATCTGGTTGCAAAGGTGGACATCGCAAACCGTGTGCAAAAATTTGTAGATTGCCGCAGTAAGGATACAAACCTGCGGGAACTGTATATCGTGGAGGGTGATTCTGCGTTGGGTAGTGTCAAGCAGTCCCGTAACGCAGAATTTCAAGGGATTATGCCCGTACGCGGTAAGATCCTGAATTGCTTGAAAGCAGATTACAATAAGATTTTTGCCTCACCCATTATTACAGATCTAATGAAGGTGTTAGGGTGCGGTGTTGAGATTCAGGGCAAGAAAGCGAAAGAATTATCCTCTTTTGACATTTCTAATCTGCGTTGGAGTAAGATCATTATCTGTACTGACGCCGACGTAGACGGATTCCAGATCCGGACCTTGATTTTAACGATGCTTTATCGCCTTTGCCCCACGTTGATTCGGGATGGGTATGTTTATATCGCAGAATCGCCGCTTTTTGAGATCACCTACAAGGGTAAGACTTGGTTTGCCTACAATGAGTCTGAGAAGAGCAGAATCCTTCGAGAAGATCTGGAGGGCAAAAAACCGGATAATATCCAGCGGTCCAAAGGTCTTGGTGAGAATGAGCCTGAGATGATGGCAATGACCACTATGAATCCGGATACCCGACGGCTGATCAAGGTGATGCCGGAAGATGCAGAGCGTACCGCCCATTATTTTGATGTCCTTTTGGGCGATAATTTGAATGAGCGTAAGAATTTTATTGCTGAAAATGGCGCCAAATATCTGGAATTGGCGGATATTTCGTAAGAGAGGTTTATCATGGCACGAAAGAAAAAAGAAACTCAGGTGGACGTCAAGAAGATCGACACCAGCCATGTGGTGGGGTTGGAAGGCTCTACCACAGAGCAGGCGATCTCTGAAACACTGGAGATCAATTACATGCCTTATGCCATGTCAGTGATCGTATCCCGGGCCATTCCGGAGATCGACGGTTTTAAGCCTTCCCATAGAAAGCTTCTGTACACCATGTACAAAATGGGCCTTTTGAAGGGGAAACTGACAAAATCTGCTAACATTGTGGGCCAGACCATGCAGCTCAATCCCCATGGCGATGCGGCAATTTATGAGACTATGGTCCGTTTGGCCCGTGGCAATGAGACACTGCTGCACCCCTTTGTTGCATCTAAGGGTAACTTTGGTAAAGTGTATTCCCGGGATATGGCATATGCAGCATCCCGTTATACCGAGGCGAAGCTGGAGCCCATCTGTGAAGAGTTGTTCCGGGATATCGATTCTGATACCGTGGATATGGTAGATAACTACGATGCCTCCCGGAAAGAACCGGTTTTGCTGCCTACCACATTCCCCAATGTGTTGGTCTCTGCCAATCAGGGCATCGCCGTGGGCATGGCAAGTAATATCTGCTCGTTTAATTTAAAAGAGGTTTGCGAAACTGCCATTGCGCTGATCAATAATCCCGAGCATGATGTTTTGGAAACCTTGCCCGGTCCGGACTTTTCTACCGGTGCAGAGCTGCTGTTTGACGAAGCGACTACCCGTGAGATCTATTCCACCGGTCGTGGCAGCTTCAAACTGCGGGCAAAATGGCGATATGAGAAAAAAGATAATATTATTGAGATCTATGAGATTCCCTATTCTACTACCAGCGAGGTGATCATTGATAAGGTTGCAGAGCTGATCAAGGCGGGAAAGATCAAAGAGATCAATGATATGCGTGATGAGACGGATCTGAGCGGTCTGAAACTTGCGATTGATATCAAGCGGGGAGTAGAACCGGAGAAGCTCATGCAGAAGCTGTTCCGCTTGACACCTTTGCAGGATACGTTTGCCTGTAATTTCAATATTCTCATTGGCGGTAACCCCAGAGTGATGGGCGTTGGGGAGATTTTGGAGGAGTGGACGGCATGGCGCACAGATTGCGTCAAACGTAGGCTCTATTACCAGATTCAAAAGAAGGAAGAACGACTGCACTTGCTCAAGGGCTTGGAGCGGATTCTTCTGGATATTGATAAGGCGATTGCCATTATCCGTGAAACGGAAATGGAGAGTGAAGTCATTCCCAACCTGATGATCGGTTTTGGTATTGATGAAATTCAGGCAAATTATGTGGCAGAGATCAAGCTGCGTAACATCAATAAAGAATACATTCTCAAACAACTGAAGGCTGTGGATGAGCTGGAGCAGGAGATCGCTCGACTCAACGACATTCTTGGAAGCAGCCGTAAGCTGAAGAATCTCATAATTACTGAGTTGAAGGATGTTGCCGAGAAACACGGGCAACCTCGGAAAACCCAGATCATATATGAGACCCAGCAGCAGGAAGATGTGGACGAGGAGGATGATACACCGGATTATCCTGTGACCCTATTTGTTTCCAAGGAAGGCTATGTCAAGAAAATCACCGCCCAGAGCCTTCGCATGTCCGGTGAGCAAAAGTTCAAAGAAGGGGATAGTCTCGCATTTTCCAGAGAAACTAACAATAAAGCTGAATTGCTGGTGTTTACGGATCAGTATCAGTGTTATAAAACGAAACTGTCTGACTTTGCCGACGGTAAAGCATCCCAGCTGGGTGATTATTTACCCCAGAAACTGGGTATGGATCCCGGTGAAAATGTCCTGCAGGTGATTCTGCCCGGCGATTATAAGGGCTTTGTGCTGTTCTTCTTTGAAAACGGAAAGGCTGCCAAAGTCCCCCTGAACACCTACGAGACCAAAACGAATCGCCGTAGACTGACCGGCGCGTTCTCTGATAAGAGCCCGCTGAAAGCTGCCATGGCCATGGAAACCGATGCGCAGGTGGTTGTCTATACCACTGATGGGCGTGCGGCCATATTCTCCACTGCATTGCTGCTGCCGAAAACAACGCGTAATACCCAAGGCGTCAGTGTGGTCAGTCTTAAGAAAAAAGCTTCGGTTGACCGTGTTTGTATTTTGGAAGAAAGCAGTATCGCCAATGCAGGCCGTTATCGCTGCCGCACCATTCCTACAGCCGGCGCGGTTTTAAAGGAAGAGGATGCACTGGAGAAGCAGATCAGTTTCGATATGTAACGGAGGATCTATGAAAAAAGCTTGGAAGTATATCCCAATGGTTGCCAAAATCCTGTTGGGATGCGCATTGTTTGGTTTGGGTTTTAATCTTTTTTTGGTGCCTAACGGGCTTAATGCCGGCGGTATTTCGGGCCTTTCCATGCTTTTTGTCAGATTGACCAATATCGGCACGATCGGTTTGGTGACGGCAATCGTAAATTTGCCGCTGTTTGCGTTGGGTGGTCTGAAGATCGGGAAGAAGTTTTTCTTTGGATCTCTGTTTGGCATGCTTTTGTCTTCCACATTTATTGATGTGTTTTCCGCACTTCCGATTCCTGAAACTGAACCGCTGGTGGGAGCTATCTATGGTGGTGTTCTGTGCGGCCTAGGTGGGGGACTGGTGTTTTCTCAGGGTGCATCCACCGGTGGTTCGGATATTATTGTCAGGCTTCTGAAGCTGAAATGGCAGAATGTACCCATTGGCACGATTACCATGACCTTTGATCTTGCTGTGGTGGCCTTAACCGGTTTGGTTTTCCGGAATATCGGTGTGTCTTTGTACAGTGGCGTTGCTATTTATATTACCGGACAAATCATTGATGCGGTTGTATATCGCTTTGATTATTCCAAAGTTGCGTTGATTGTGAGCCGTGAGCACGACCGGATCGCAGCCTGCATTGCCCATAAGTTAGAGCGCGGTGTTACCTTTCTGGAAGGAGAGGGATATTACACCGGCAACCAGACAAAAGTGGTTCTTACTGCGGTGAAAAAACAGCAGCTTGCAGAACTGAAGAAATTGGTTGCCGAAATCGATCCGGATGCCTTTATCATTGTGCAGGAGGCCCATCAAGTACTGGGAGACGGTTTTTCCAGATACTCCCGGGAGTCCTTGTGAAAAAGAGGTGTTAATATGCGGCGAAGTATATTTGTTGTCTTACTGCTGAGTGTGCTGATAGCAATTAGCGGTTGCAGCGGCGTATTTTCTGAAACATATGTTTCTAAGAAACCCCATGAGAGCGATACAACCGCCGCATCCACAAAACAGCAATATGCTGCTTCTTATCCGGAAATCTATACGGCGTTGACGGTTTTGGTTGGAAAGATCGAGACAGATGGTGTTATTGTTCTTTCCAATATTAATGAGCAGGTCGGGCGTTCATACTTGGAGGCTGCATGTAAAAACCTGACTTCCATGGACCCGATGGGTGCATATGCGGTTGCGGATATTCGGTTTGATCTCGGTACGAATGCTGGTCGTCTTGCGGCGGCAGTGCACATTGATTATTCAAAAAATATAACAGAGCTGTCTTCTGTTAAAACGGTACGAACGGTTAATCAGGCAGAAGAGATTATTGGGCAGGCGTTGGAGCGGGCGGCGGAATCCGTTGCTGTGCGCGTTGAGCAGTACGAACAAATCAATTTTGATGATTTGGTGCGGCGGTATGCGGATTTGAACCCTGCTTCTGTTATGGAAATACCGCAGGTTTCTGTGTCGGTTTATCCCAATAACGGCGTAAGCCGTTTGGTGGAATTAAGCTTTACATACGAAAATTCCGCTAAGGAACTCATGAAAATGAAATCCAAAGTGGAATCTGTGTTTACAGCTGCGGAGTTGTATGTAAAAGACAGCGCGTCTTCCCAAAATAAGCTTCAGCTGCTGTATGCGTTCTTAATGGAACGGTTTGATTATGAGCTGCGTAGCAGCAGCACGCCAACGTATGCTTTGCTTCACGAAGGTGTTGGTGACAGTCGGGCGTTTGCTTGCGTATTTGCTGCTATGTGTAAACAAGCGGAGCTTGAGTGTCGTGCGATCAGCGGCACAAAGGATGGAAAAGCGTGGTACTGGAATCGCGTTGTGATCAATAATCGGGTTTATTACATTGATTTAATAGATGCGGAAAAGACCGGGAAATTACAGCTGCGCACGTCCTCCGAAATGGGTGGTTATCATTGGGATAAAAACCTGTGAAATTATTGACAAGTGGCGAAAGTTTTTTCGTAAAACCTATTGACATATCGAAAAAATCTGCTATAATACCACTTGTTCCGCGGGTGTAGCTCATCCGGTAGAGCGCCACCTTGCCAAGGTGGAGGTAGCGAGTTCGAGCCTCGTCACCCGCTCCATAAGAAAGCCTTTGCTTAATGCAAAGGCTTTTCTTTTTGCATTTAAAAGTTGAAAAATAAACCAGCCTTTGCAGAAAACAAAGGCTGGTTTGTATTTTATAAGACTTTGGAAAGAAATTCCTGCAGACGGGGATGTTGGGGATTGTTAAACAGGATATCCGGAGCGGCCTGTTCGACAATTTTGCCTTCGTCCATAAACAGGACCCGGTTACCAACTTCCCGCGCAAAACCCATTTCGTGGGTGACTACCACCATGGTCATACCCTCGGAAGCCAGCTCCTTCATAACAGCAAGAACTTCGCCTACCATTTCGGGGTCCAGAGCGGACGTGGGCTCGTCGAAAAGCATTAGCTTGGGGTTCATGGCCAACGCACGAACAATGGCAATACGCTGCTTCTGACCGCCGGAAAGCTGGCTGGGATAAGCATCTGCTTTTTCTTCCAGACCAACTCGGCGAAGCAACTGGGTTGCAACATCATTTGCTTCTTCTTTGCTCATCAGCTTGGTGCGCACAGGCGCTAAGGTGATATTTTTCCGGATTGTCATATTCGGAAAGAGATTAAAGTGCTGGAACACCATGCCCATCTTCCGCCGCATAAGGTCAATGTTGACCTTGGGATCTGTGATCTGCGCGCCGTCAAATGTGATTGTGCCGGCAGTGGGGATCTCCATCAGATTCAAACACCGGAGGAACGTGGACTTGCCGGAACCGGAGGGTCCAATGACAACTACTTTTTCTCCGGGGTAAATATGCTCAGAGATATCATCCAGAACCAAATGGTTGCCAAAGGATTTTGAAAGATTTTTAACGTCTATCACTTTGACGCAGCCTCCTTTCCAGAATACCCTGCAGCCAAGAGAATACCATAACAAGGATCAGGTAGATCACAGCGATACCGATCAGCGGAAGCATCTGCTCGTAGGTACGCGTGTAAATGCCTTGTGCTGCATGCAGCAATTCCTTGCCGCCGATGACGGTGATCAGTGAGGTATCCTTCAGAAGAATAATAAATTCGTTGCCCAAAGAGGGGAGAATCGCTTTAAATGCCTGCGGGATGACCACGAACCACATTGTGTCGATGTAGTTCAGACCCAAGCTACGGCTGGCTTCTGCCTGACCGGGGTCAAGGGACATCAGTCCGCCACGGATGATCTCTGCCACATAGGCGCCGGAGTTGATGCCAAGGGTCAGCGCACCGATGGTTGTAAAATCACGGCTGCTTTTGAAAATAACAAGACCCATGATGAGCATCTGCACCATCATAGGTGTGCCGCGGATGATGGTCACATATACCTTGCAAATGAAGTTGGCAATACCGAGCACAAAACGGCTGATAAAACTACCGGAGCCGGGTCTGCGCTGGTCGTGGGCAGTGCGGATAATTGCAACAATAACACCCAGAACAACACCGATGGCCAGCGCCATTGCGGTTACCATCAGTGTGGTGCCGACACCTTCTAAATATTGTGACCAACGATCTTTTTCGATAAATGCTTGATAGAATTTGACAAAGAAAGATTGCCAAAAAGTGATGTGTTCACCATTTAGCATCATACTTTTCCATAATGCGTATGTTTCTGCCACAGTAGCACCTCGCTTAATCATTACGGTAAAAGGGCGGCCTAAAGCCGCCCTTTAGAATTGTGAGGGGGAAAAATCAGGCTGCGATGTACTTGTCGAGGATGCCCTGCACAGTACCGTCAGCGGTCAGATCCTTCAGAGCTGCATTAATAGCATCCTTCAGAGCTACATTGTTCTTGGCAATGCCGATTGCATAATCCTCAACAACGTATTCAGTCTCGAGAATCTTCAGACCGGGGTTGGCCTTGACAAACTCTTCAGCGGGAGCGTTGTCGATGATCACGCAGTCCATCTGGCCGTTGACCAGAGCCTGAACAGCGGTAGCGCCGTTGTCGTAGGCGGTAACATGATCTTCACCGTAGTCGTCGGTGGAGTAGATGTTGCCGGTGGTGCCGCGCTGGGTGCCGATCATCTTCTCGCCCAGATTCTCCAAAGTCACATCGGAGCCTTCCTTGACGATGATAACCTGCTTGCCGGTGGCGTAGGTGTCGGAGAAGTTCATAACCAGCTTCCGCTCGTCGTTGACGGTCACGCCGGCCATAACGATGTCGGACTTGCCTTCCTGCACAGCCAGCAGAGCGGCGTCAAAAGCGACATCCATGATCTCCAGTTCCAGACCCAGCTTCTTGGCGATCGCGGTAGCGATCTCCACGTCAATGCCGATGTAGTTGCCGTCGTCATCAGTCATCTCGTAGGGGGGGAACTCAGCATTCGTAGCCATAATCAGCTTGCCGGCGGACAAAGTAGTCAGAGTGCCGTCGCCGTTGTTGCCGGCGGGAGCGGCGTCGTTACCACAAGCAGCGAACAAGCTCATGCAAAGCAGAGCGGCCAGTACAATAGAAACGATTTTTTTCATAATGGGTATCTCCTTTTCTTGTTTAATGGATGAATGTATTATAACTCGTATAATATTCATCGTCAATTGTAAATTAAACCAAGTATTTAAAGGAATAATGCGGTTTTCTATATGTAATATCAACAAAAGAATACGAATATTCGATGAATATATACATTTTAAGGTGGAAATTATGAATAGATAAACATTGGTTAATAAAAAGGTGTTGTAAATACAGTGATAATCATATATAATAAGTAAGATATAGGAAATATAATTATTCTGTGAGGTAAACTTTATGGTTAACCGCAGTGAAGAACTGAAAAAATATTTGGTGCCGGGATCAAGAGTGCACTTGATCGGTATCGGTGGCGTTTCTATGCGCCCGTTAGGCCTTGTTTTGCAGGGAATGGGTATGGTGGTCAGTGGCTCGGATATGAACTCGTCTGTTTCCACCGACGAATTGATCGAAAAGGGAATATCCGTCCATATCGGTCATGCACCTTCCAATATCGATGGTGCAGACTGTATCATTCGTACGGCCGCTGCCCATAATGATAATCCGGAAGTTGCGGAAGCTCGGAGCAGGGGGATTCCTGTTTTTGAACGCGCACAGGCGTGGGGTGTTATTATGCAGGCGTATAAAAATGCAGTCTGCATTTCTGGTACTCATGGCAAGACGACAACTACATCTATGGTCACCCATATTCTTATGGAGGCGCATGCGGACCCCACGGTTATGATTGGCGGATACCTTCCTTTGTTGCGGGCAGGTCATAGAGTTGGAAAAGGTGATACGATCGTACTGGAAAGCTGTGAGTATTGTGACTCGTTTCTAAACTTTTTCCCGACATTAGCCGTGATTCTGAATGTTGAGGCAGACCATCTGGATTATTTCAAGGACCTTTCGGATGTTCAGAAATCTTTCCGGCAGTTTGCTATGCTTTCCACCGGCGGTATTTTGGCCAATGGTGATGAGCCCCATGTGAAGCAGGCGTTGCGTGGCTTGGATTACGTCAGCTTTGGTTTGAAGAAAGGCAATCGCGTTACTGCGGAGAATATTTGCCCCGATTGGCGTCATATGGATGTTATTTGCGACGGAGCATTTTACTGCCATTTAGACTTGCAGGTTTTGGGGCGGCACAATGCGCTCAATGCGTTGGCTGCAGCGGCAACAGCATGGATGCTGGGTGTTCCCGGTGAAGCGGTTGCAGCCGGTTTGGCCACCTTCAGCGGTGCAGAACGGCGTATGCAATTTAAGGGCAAATTCAACGGCGCAGATGTGTATGATGATTATGCTCATCATCCCGATGAGCTCGCGGCGACTATTTCTGCTGTTCGTACGATGGACTATAAGCGACTGATCGTTGCGTTTCAACCTCATACTTATACACGCACAAAAGCCCTGTTTAGCGGCTTTGTCCGGGAGTTGAAGAAAGCAGATCTAGTCGTTTTGGCTGAGATCTATGCTGCCAGAGAGCGAAATACCGTTGGCATTTCTTCTAAAGATATTGCTGCTAAGATCAGCGATAGCGTCTATTGCGAAACCCTTCCTGAGGTGACCGAATATTTACGGAAGAATCTGCGAGAAGGCGATGTTGTTCTGACGGTCGGCGCAGGTGATATTTATCGTGCCGGTGAAGCATTGCTTGACAATGCTGATGAATCTATCTGAAATGAGGCGAATGGATTGAAAAAGCTGAATGTATGTGTTTTGTTTGGCGGCATCAGCCCTGAGCACGCGGTTTCTTTGCGTTCTGCTGAGTTTGTTTTGAATAATTTAGATCCGGAAAAATACAATATTTTTCCCGTTGGAATTACACAAAAAGGCGATTGGATTCTCTATGGTGGCAATGATTATTCTGCGTTGCCAAAAGGCAGTTGGACAGAGCATCCCGATAACCGCAGAGCTGCAATTTCCCCGATCAGAGGGCAGGGCCTTTTGAGCTTTGAAGGCGATTGCGTCGTTCGGGAATGGATCGATGTCGTCTTTCCTGTTCTCCATGGAGAAAACGGCGAAGACGGAGCCATGCAGGGCTTGTTGCAGTTGGCAGGGATTCCGTTTGTCGGTCCCGGTGTGTCTGCTTCGGCTGTTGCGATGGATAAGACCCTGACCAAGCTTGTTGCAGACACGGAAGGTATTGTACAGGCGGATTGGATTTTAGTAAAACGGTCGCAAACAACCGCAAAGTTGGATGATGTGCTTGATCGGATTGAGAAGAAGTTCTCTTATCCGGTGTTCATTAAGCCTGCCGGTACCGGTTCTTCTGTTGGCGTTTCCAAGGCATCTGACAGAGCCTCTGCGGCTGAGGCTCTTGTTTATGCAGCGCAGTATGATGATAAGGTGCTGGTTGAAGAATTTATCGACGGCTACGAGGTAGAAGTCGCTGTGATGGGTAATGAAGTGCCCGTGGCTTCCGTTTGTGGTGAAATTGATTCCGGCGCGGAATTTTACGACTATGATGCAAAGTATGTATCAGACACATCTGTTGCCTATATACCCGCAAGAATCTCCGACGAGATTTCGGAGCAGACACGGCAGAATGCCATCCGAATTTATTCTGCCATGGGCTGTAAGGGCTTGAGCCGTGTGGATTTCTTTGTAACTCGTGCAGATAACCGGATCGTTTTTAATGAGATCAACACATTGCCCGGCTTTACTTCTATTTCTATGTACCCGAAGCTGTTTATGGCCAGCGGCTTTACAGCAGGTGAACTGGTGGATTCGTTGATACGATTGGCACTGGAGGCTTCAAAATGAGTGTTCCTGTTATGCTCTCCATCAAGGGCCGTCAGAGCTATATGGATCAGGAGCCTGATTGTATTGAACTGGTGACGGAAGGAATGTTGGACTTTCACAATGGTGGCTGGGACCTTTCCTATGAAGAAAGCGCCCTAACAGGCTTAGAGGGCGTTAAAACCACATTTCGTGTGGAAAAGGACCGCGTGCTATTGGAACGTACCGGAAAGCTTCGCTCGCAAATGGTGTTTCAAGAAGGCGTTCGCCATGATTCGTTATATCAAATGGAGTTTGGTGCATTGATGATTTCTGTTTGTGCAGAACGAGTCTGGGCACAGATCGGCTACGATGGTGGCATGATTGACTTGATTTACAGTATCCAAGTAGAACAGGATACGGCCGGACAGATCGATTATCATTTGGATATTTCACCGAAATAATTGTTATAAAAGCACCCCGATCCGTGAAGATCGGGGTGCTTCTTATTTATCCAATTTGGTCAATCACATCGCTGCCGCTGGGACCGGTGGGTGTAGAAGGTTCAGCGGGGGCGGCAACTCTTGCAACAACTTTGTTTCTGTGCTTGTAGGAAGATTTCACCTCAAAGGTGCGGGAGATTTCCTTGTTGGTTGCCTTGTCATACTTTACTCTGTAGGAGTTGACGGTATAACCGGTGTAAGGCGTGGTGATTACTTGGCCGTTTTTGTAGCCTTCGGGGTTGTCTGCGGGGAAATCCTTATAGACAACACTGTAGGAGGACTTGCTCAGAACTTCATACTCCATCTTTACATAGTAATCACGGTCATCATAACTCATGATGGAAATGCTCACGTTGCCGCCGGTTGCTTTAGCAGAAATCTTGATAGGATGATTACTGTTATTGCGGAACCGGAATTCGGGACCGCCCCAGCTGACGGTTGCATCCATGCCCAGAGGGATGTAAGAAGAGGGATAACTATGGTTCTTGCGGGTAACAATTTCCATATCCGCCATCAGAGCACAATAGTAAATGGTAGAAGAAACCTGACACACACCGCCGCCAATGGTTTTTACAGTCTCACCACTGACGTATGCATCGGCTGCTTTAAAGCCTCTTGCAGAGGTGCGCTCGCCGACAACAGCATTGTAGTCAAATACATCGCCGGGATTCATAATATACCCATCGATTGCTTGGCAAGCCAAACGAAGGTTGGTTTTTCTGGCGGAACTACTGGAACTCTTGGTTGTGTAAGTGGACAGGGTATCCCGGAACATCCGGTCTTTCAGCTCCTGCGTAGTCAGTTCCGGCTCGATCAAAACAAAGGGGATGGTGACTTGGCTGCCGGGCTCGGCAGTGTCCAAGGTGTTCTGTGCTTCTTCGGTAATAAAGCCAAAACCGTTATGGGATTCAACAGGCTGCCAAGTTTGCGGATCCAGATAGGCATCCTGTGCTTTGATCTGGTGTTTGGCGAGAACATCGTCCAGCTTTACGGCTTCGGGCTCTGTCTTGGTGCCCTTGGCGTCAATGCTAAAAACGCGCTTGCTGTAAGCGTCAACGATTTGGTTATAGACTTCTTTTATGCTGAATTTATACTCAGCAGAGCCCATTTTAACAACCAGTTTGAGATCCAGCTTACCGGAAGACAGGTCTTCCAAAGTGGGAGTAGTGCCTTCCACGGTCCAGCTGTGCTGCTTCAGTTCGGTGTTGTACTTTTCGTTGTAGGGTTCCAGAAGGTCGGTGATAGCGCCTTTGTCGATATCCATGCAGGATTCCAAATTAACATCGTAACCAGTGGTGGAGGCGATCAGCTTCTGCTGATTCACGGTGCCGGGCAGACCCACTTGACCGTAGTTTCTTGCAGCACGAACCGCTTTTTTGACATTCAAACTGCCGCCGGACAGCTGTGCGGGGATGGTAAGGGTTTCGTCAAAGATCTGAATGGTTAGATCCTTGGTGGCGTAATCCTCACCGATGGCCTTAATAACGGCCTCTTCAGCCTGATCCACGGTCATGCCGCCAACATTAACGCCGGCAACCTTTACGTTTTGCAGGATCGGGAGCTTTTCCAGCTGCTGATAAATTACAATTCCTGCAATAAGGCCGATAATAACCAGTGCTGAAGCGATGCAAATGCCGATGATTAGACCCTTGCGTTTCTTGGGAGCGGCATTTTCACTGACGGGGTAGCCGGTTATATCGGTATATGCGTTTTCCAGCTCCTGTGTTTCGGAAGCCGGCTGCTTCTTTTTTGCCATATGAAGAACCTCCTTGGGGTTATTTAAGATATTGTATCACAATATTCTGAAAATGCAACTGTTTGCTTTTCAGTATAAATAAGGCATTATTGGATACAATTTTGGAAATTTGCCACAAACACCTTGGATTGTTTTAAGCTATCCACTCCGGAAGCCAAACGCAACCGCAGTGTTGGCTGCTTCGCAGAGGCAATGAATTGCACTCTGCTTTTGTAGTCCGGGTTCTGGCAAAGAATGCTAATGGCTTCCAAATTTAAGTCGGATAAGGTGAATAGTACCTCGCCGGCTTTTTGCCGGATGTCCGTAATTCCCAATTTTCTTGCGTTTGCACGAAGCAGGGCAATGTCGATCAGGTTCAGTACACCCTTCGGCGGATCGCCGTAGCGGTCGATGATTTCATCCAGTAGATCATCGGCATCCTCTTGGCTTCGAATAGCAGCCATACGCCGGTACAGGTCCATTCGTTCCTCGCCTCTGGAAACATATTCCTTATCCACATTTGCGGTTACATTCAGATCGGCGGTGCAATCCGGTTCCTTCGGCTTTTCGCCCCGTTCCTCAAGAACGGCTTCGTCCAAAAGCTTTAAATACATATCATAGCCAACGGACATCATATGACCGGATTGTTCTGCGCCCAGTAGATTGCCTGCGCCCCGGATCTCCAGATCTCGCATAGCGATCTTAAAGCCGGAACCGAACTCCGCAAAGTCCCGAATGGCCGCCAGACGTTTTTCGGCGACCTCAGTCAAGGCTTTATCTGGCCTGTATGTGAAATAGGCATAGGCGTGGCGGGTAGAACGGCCCACACGGCCACGAAGCTGGTGCAGCTGGGATAATCCGAAACGGTCTGCGTTTTCGATAATTAATGTGTTGGCATTGGGAATATCTAATCCGGTTTCAATAATGGTCGTACATACCAAAACTTGAATTTCTCCGTCTGCCATAGAATGCATCACATCGCTGAGGGCATCTTCTCCCATCTTGCCGTGTGCCACAGCCACACTTAAACCGGGGATACGCTTTTTCAGGGCGGCAGCACACTGGTCAATGGTTTCTACTCGGTTGTGCAGGTAGTATACCTGACCGCCACGAAGGATCTCTCTGCGGATGGCATCGTCCAAAATCCCATTGCTGTGCTCCATCACATAGGTTTGCACAGGATATCGGTCGGCCGGGGGCTCCTCAATCGTGGACATATCCCGAATTCCTGAGAGAGCCATATTTAGCGTTCTTGGGATGGGGGTGGCGGATAAGGTAAGCACATCGATGCCTGTAGAAAGCTCCTTTAGGCGCTCTTTGTGGCTGACACCGAAACGCTGCTCCTCATCTACGATCAAAAGCCCAAGATCTTTAAATTTTACTGTTTTTTGAAGAAGCTTATGGGTGCCCACGATAATATCCACAAGTCCGGCACTCAGATTCTGCAGTGTCTTTTTTTGCTGCGTGGGGGTTCTGAAACGGCTCAATACATCAATATTGACGGGGAATCCCCGGAATCTGGACAGGATCGTTTGATAATGCTGTTGTGCAAGCACGGTAGTGGGTACTAACAAAGCAACCTGTTTTCCGTCCATGATCGCCTTCATAACGGCCCGCAGAGCGACTTCTGTTTTTCCGAAACCTACATCGCCGCAGAGCAATCGATCCATGGGCACAGGAGATTCCATGTCGTTTTTGATCTCACTGATACAACGCAATTGATCGTCGGTTTCCGGATAAGGGAAATTATCCTCAAACTCCTTCTGCCAAGGGGAATCGGCAGCAAAGGCAAAGCCTTCCTGATGCCTCCGTGCTGCATACAGCTGGATCAGCTCCGCGGCCATGTCTTTCGCGGCTTTTCTGGCACGGGTCTTTGTTTTTTGCCAAGTGTCCGTACCGATTTTATTCAGTTTAACATTTCCGTCTTCGCCGCCGCTACCGATATACTTGCTGACAAGATCTAATTGGGTGGCCGGCACAAATAATGTATCTGTACCTTGGTAAGCGATCTTGACATAGTCTTTGACCGCTCCGTCGACACGAATCTGCTCCATTGCAACGAAACGGCCGATGCCGTAGTTTTCGTGCACGACCAGATCTCCGGGGCTCAGGTCTGTAAAAGAGTTCAGTTTTTGCCGATTGGTGGCGGATTTCTTAGCTTTCTTTTTCGGTGTGGATCTTGCGGTCAACTGACCCTCCGTAAGTACAGCCAGCTTTGCGTTGGGGTATTCCATACCGTAGGGCAAAGTGCCGTCTGTAAGCAAAATCTGACCGGGTTGCGGCATGTGGGTTAAGGGGATACACTGCATAGCCCCAATGCCTTTTTCTCCCAGAATTTGCTGGAGGATTTCCGCACGCCGCCTGCTCCCGCAAAGCACCAGTGTTGCAAACTCAAGCTTTTGATAATGAGAAAGATCCGATGCGGCTGTATCCATGCTGCCTCCATAGCCGGGTAATTGCTTGGCAGACATGGGTAGCAGCAGCTTGGGCGGCTTTTGTTCAGGGTAAGCGGAACCAGCAAAAGTATCTAAATACAAGACAGTGTGATCTGACAAGCAGTCACAGAAGTCTTCCCACTGACAAACATAGTCGCATAACTCGCCAACAAGAAGGCCGCCTTGCAACAGACTGTCCAATTGTAAGCCGATCTCTTCCGTGCGGGTTTTGGCGGTGCGATGCAAACTGCTTTGATCGCACAAAATAACAATCGCATTCTCCGGAATATATTCCATTGCGGTAGCAAATTCCGGATAGATCAATGCCATATATCGGTCGGCTGCAGGGTTTGACAGCCCGTTTTCAAATTTTTCTAAATCCTTTTGGAGAGTACCGATCAGTGCTTCGTTGGGGCTTTTTCTGCGCATTTGGCGGGCAATCAGCTGTTGCAGATCCCTGCAAAGCCCAAGAATGCCTTCCGGGTGTAAACGCGGCTGGGTTTCACCCACAGGGAGGATCAGCAATTCATCGATATTCTCCGTACGCCGTTGGGTATCCGGATCGAAATGGCCCATAGTGTCCAGTTCGTCACCGAAAAATTCAAACCGTACAGGCTGATCAGCTGCAGGGGAGAAGATATCGATAATGCCGCCCCGGACGGCAAATTGACCGGGACCTTCCACCATGGGGCAGCGGGTATACCCGGCTTCGGTCAAACGGCGCAGCAGTGTTTCTGTGTCGTATTGATTACCGATCTTCAATGTAAATGCACTGCTGTGAAGCCTTTGCGCCGGAATGGTGCGCTGGCTTAGTGCTTCCCATGAAAAAATTTGCAATTGAGTTTGGCCATGGGAAAGTTGATATAACTGGCGCATCCGTTTTTGTTCCCATGCTCTTGATACAACTGCTGTATCGTAAAGGGTTAATTCCCGGCTGGGTAAAACAGGAAAATCTGCGCCAAGGAAGGCTTTCAGATCTGCTTCTAAACGGCGGGCGGCCATATCATCCTGACAGACCACAACAATGGGCCGTCCGCTGTGCCGAAAGAGCCCGGCGATCAAGTGGCTGCGGTTGATTTGACCGATACCGCTGACGGCAGCGGTTTGATCTTGCAGCATTGCGTCGAGCACGGCAGCATATTCCGGGATGGATTTGAGTATTTGCAGCAATTGTTCCATAAAAACACCTCGCAGGAAATTTGCTCCACGCAGTAACGCGGAAAGGGGAAAATTTCCCCTTTCCGTGAAAAAGTTACAGTATTTTACGCTTCCGGTGTGACACCGTTGTAAAGACTGGATGCACGGGGGATTCCCTGATCCATTATACAAAGTGCAGCATCCGCAGCGTTTTTTAAGGAAACGGCCAAAAGCTTCTCTTCTTTGGCAGAGAAGGAGGAAAGAACCCAGTCAGCCAAATCCTGACCATCGTGCTCTTTGGCTCCCACACCGATTTTGATTCGGGGAAAATCCTGACTACCCAGTTCCTGAATGATAGACTTAATTCCGTTGTGACCGCCGGCAGAACCGTTTGCACGAATTCTTAGCCTTCCGGGTACTAAAGAAATGTCATCGAACAAGACAATGATGCGCTGGGGAGGAATCCCGAAGTAAGCGGAAAGCTGCAATACCGATTTGCCGGACAGATTCATGTAGGTTTGGGGCTTCAGCAGGTACAGCTTCTTGCCGTTGTAGCTGCATTGACCGTAGAGGCCTTGGAATTTTCCTTTATCGATTTTGCATCCTAACATATCTGCTAAGATATCAATACAACGAAAACCGCAATTATGCCGGGTCTTTTCGTATTGCTTTCCGGGATTTCCCAAGCCGACGATCAGCCAGCTTTCACCGTTGCGAGTGTTACCGAACACTGCTTAGAACAGATCAGCAATGGAGGTGCCACCGTGAATGTGCGCAATGGCTCTGGCAAACACAGGTGCAACGTCCAGCTGCTTGATCTTCTTGCAGGGGCAATCCTCGGGCACAGGGATGGTGTTGTGAACAACCAGTTCCTTCAAAACGCTGGCTTCGATACGCTCAAAAGCAGGGCCGGACAGAACGCCGTGGGTAGCACAGGCATACACTTCCTTGGCGCCGCCCACTTCAACGAGGGCGTTGGCGGCATTGCACAGAGAGCCGGCAGTGTCAACCATATCGTCAAACAGAATGCAAGTCTTACCCTTTACATCACCGATGACATTCATAACTTCGCACTGATTGGCCTTTTGACGGCGCTTATCTACAATAGCAAGACCCATGTGGACCTTGGTAGCAAAGGTACGGGCACGGGCGACGGAGCCGACGTCGGGGGAAACCACAACGAAGTCATCGTGATTATACTTGCCTTCGGGGAACTTATCGAGGTAGTACTGGACGAAAGTAGGGTTGCCCAGCAGATGATCCACAGGGATATCGAAGAAGCCCTGAATCTGAGAAGCGTGCAGATCCATGGTCAGCACACGGTCGGCACCGGCAGCGGTAAGCATGTTAGCTACCAGCTTGGCAGAAATGGGGTCACGGCTCTTAGCCTTGCGATCCTGACGGGCGTAGCCGAAATAGGGGATCACGGCGGTGATGCGGCCGGCAGATGCACGGCGGCATGCATCGATCATGACCAACAGTTCCATCAGATTGTTGTTGACGGGTTTGCAGGTGGACTGGATCAGGAACACATCCGCACCACGGACAGTCTCATAAAGAGAAACAGCCACTTCGCCGTCAGCAAAAGTCTTAACTTCGCCGTTGCCCAAAGCCAGACCCAGTTCCTTGCAGACAGTCTGCGCAAAGGCAGGATTGGAGTTGCCGCAGAAAACCTTGATATTTTCTCCGTATGCAATCATCTTTAGAATACCTCGCTTTAATCTTCTATTTCTGATCCCGACTTACGCCGGAAATACTTCCCGTCTATTATAGCACTAATGTCAGTGAAAAAGCAACACCAAACTCGGGAAAAATAACACGAAAAAACATAAATCTTTTTGGTGCTGCTGTTACTTTTCAACAACAAGCAAAGATGCAGTAGTCTACTCAGTAATGATTCCTGATTTTCCCTCCAATGAAAGGATATTTCTTTGCAATTTCCGGTTGTACAGTGCTGCAGATTATGTTATAATATAGGATAACACAGATGAATGGGAGTTTCTTATGAACGATAAGATTCAGATTCGCGGAGCCCGTGAAAACAATTTGAAAAATGTGGACCTAACCATTCCCAGAGATAAGCTTGTGGTATTTACAGGCCTTTCCGGATCCGGTAAATCCAGCCTTGCTTTTGATACGATCTATGCAGAGGGGCAACGGCGCTATGTAGAGAGCCTTAGCTCTTATGCACGCCAGTTTTTGGGCCAAATGGACAAACCGGATGTGGATGCCATTGACGGACTTTCTCCGGCAATCTCCATTGACCAGAAGACCACATCCAAGAATCCCCGCTCAACAGTTGGAACTGTAACGGAAATCTATGACTATCTGCGTCTTTTGTGGGCAAGAGTCGGTATTCCCCATTGTCCAAAATGTGGCAGGGAAATCGCCCGCCAGACCATTGACCAAATCGTGGATCGCATTGAAGCATTGGGGGAGGGGACGCGTTTTATTGTCTTGTCCCCGGTAATCCGCGGTAAAAAAGGTGAGCATGTAAAGGTTTTTGAGGATGCGAGAAAATCTGGCTTCGCCCGGGTGCGGGTGGATGGTATTTTGTACGATCTAAGTGAGCAGATTGTCTGCGAGAAGAATAAAAAGCATACCATTGAATTAGTGGTTGACCGCTTGGTGATCCGGGAGGGCCAGCGGCGCCGTATTACAGACTCCGTTGAAACGGCTTGCAGCCATTCCGGTGGGTTGGTAACGGTGCAGCTTCCGGATCGGGATGAGGAACTGTCTTTTTCCCAGAACTATGCTTGCGAGGATTGTGGCATCAGTTTGACAGAGCTGGAACCGAGAATGTTTTCCTTTAATAATCCTGCCGGCGCTTGTCCTGCGTGTACCGGTCTGGGTTTCCAGTTGATTGCGGATGAAGATCTTGTGATTCCGGACAAAAGTAAATCGATTTTCGAGGGAGCTATTCAGGCCTCGGGATGGAGCAGTGCCCGTACAGATTCTATTTTTCGCATGTATTTTGAGGCTTTGGCCCAGAAATACCATTTTTCTTTGACAGATCCTGTTTCCACTTTGTCTAAGGAAGCAATGCAGGTGATCCTCTACGGTACCGGGGAAGAGAAACTGCGAATGACTTATAACCGCGGAAACGGTATGGGTGTGCTGGAGCAACCGTTTGAAGGTATTTTGAATAATATCAGCCGCCGTTTCCGGGAAACACAGTCTGATGCCGCCCGGAAGGAATTGGAAGAGTGCATGGCCACGGCACCATGTTCCGATTGTCACGGCGACCGGCTTTCCGATATCGCTCGTGCGGTAACCGTTGGCGGTATCGGGATCATGGATTTCTGCCGTATGAGTATCCGTCAGGAACTGGAATTTCTGGACAACCTGAATTTGGAAGGCAACATGGCGGTGGTTGCCGCGCAGGTAGTGAAAGAAATTAAAAGCCGCCTCCAATTTTTGATGGATGTTGGGCTGCAGTATCTGACGCTGTCCCGCAGCGCATCAACCCTTTCCGGCGGAGAAAGCCAGCGGATTCGTTTGGCGACTCAAATCGGCTCTTCTTTAATGGGTGTTTTGTATATTCTGGACGAGCCGTCTATTGGTTTGCACCAGCGGGACAATGACAAGCTGTTGGGAACTTTGCAGCGTTTGCGGGATCTTGGTAATACGTTGATCGTTGTAGAACATGACGAAGACACCATGCGTGCTGCAGACTATATCGTAGATGTGGGACCCGGCGCGGGTAGCCATGGCGGTGAGATTGTGGCGGCAGGAAAACTGGAGGATATCCTTCAGGAGGAACGGTCTGTTACCGGTCAGTATCTGTCCGGTGCGAAGAAGATCCCTGTTCCTAAAAACCGCAGAACCGGCAATGGGAAGCATCTTTTAATACAAGGTGCCACAGAGAACAATCTGAAGAATATCGATGTAGACATTCCTTTGGGTACGTTGACCTGTGTAACCGGTGTGTCCGGTTCCGGTAAATCCAGTTTGGTTGGAGAAGTGCTGAATAAGACGCTTCTTGCAAAATTGAATCATGCCCGCACCCGTCCCGGTGCTTGCCGTTGTGTTTGCGGCGTGGAGCATCTGGATAAGGTGATCGATATTGACCAAAGTCCGATCGGCAGAACGCCGCGATCTAATCCTGCTACCTACACTGGATTATTTAACGACATTCGGGATCTTTTTGCCTCTACTGCAGATGCAAAAGTCCGGGGCTATGGACCGGGCCGGTTCTCTTTCAATGTGAAAGGTGGCCGGTGTGAGGCCTGTAATGGTGATGGATTGGTAAAGATCGAAATGCATTTCTTGGCAGATGTTTATATTCCCTGTGAGGTCTGCCGGGGTCAGCGATATAACAGAGAGACCTTGGAGGTAAAATATAAAGGGAAAAACATTGCGCAGGTGCTGGACATGACTGCAGAAGAGGCTGTGGAGTTCTTTGAGAACCTTCCAAAGATACGCAGAAGAGCTCAGACCTTGGTGGAAGTAGGACTTGGGTATGTCAAGTTGGGACAATCCAGCACCACTTTATCCGGTGGCGAAGCGCAGCGAGTGAAGCTTGCAACGGAACTGGCGCGGATATCCACTGGCAAGACAATCTATATTCTGGACGAGCCTACCACTGGTTTGCACGCAGCCGATGTGCACAAGCTGATTGATGTGTTGCAACAGTTGGTGGATGCAGGCAATACGGTTCTTGTTATCGAGCATAATCTGGATGTGATTAAAACAGCAGACCATATTATTGATCTTGGTCCTGAGGGGGGCGATGGCGGCGGCTATGTGGTGGCTTCCGGCACGCCGGAGAAGATTGCCGATACACCTGAAAGCTATACCGGACAGTATTTGAAGCGGTATTTGTAAAAATGAATATCCGGCCTGCAATGCAGGCCGGAATGCAAATTATTCATATCGTTCCGATGGGAGTATGTCGGCAAGTTCGATCAGTCTGTGATCATAGCCGCCGGCGTAGTCCGGACGAAGAATTGGGCTTCTCAAATTAGTACCGGATCCTGTACGAACCGGGATCGTCAGGCAGAACCGGACTTTTCCGGGTTCCGGTAATGTGAAAAGCAGCGAGCCCCGATGGGCAGCGGCTACAGCTTGGATCAGCGGGATTCCCAGACCCAATCCGGAATTGCCTTCGGTGACGGATGGGGTTCTGCGGTAACGGAAGAAAAGCGTACCCATTTGCTCAGGAGAGAAGTCGGTGCATACATTTTCAACAGTGAGAATTACCTTGGCTTTGCTATGCTGCACACTGGCGGTTACGGTGCTTCCCTCCGGACTGTATCGGATGGCGTTTGAGATCAGGTTGTAAACGGCCCGTTCCAGTAATGTATCGTCTGCCAGACCGTTGATGTTATCGTTACAGGGCTTGACTAGCAGCTGATGATTTTGACCGAGCAGGTCTTTGGTGTGCAAAAGAGCGTCATTTATAAGCGCCGTGATGTTTTGAACTTGCATGCCGCTGGTGCGGTTTGCGCAAACACCGGTATCAGACATATTACCAATGGTTCGCATCAGCTTGTGAAGATTTTGATTCAGCTGTGCCGAATAGAGCTTGTTCTTAGGCTTGGCGTTATCATCGAATGTCAGCATGGTATCGGTTAAAGCGATTACATTGCATAAGGGTTCGCGCAGATGTTGTGCAGCCAGTGCCAGTGCCTGCAATTCATTGTTTTCCGAACCGGTTAGGATATGGAATATATCAGATTGATCGCATTTGACGACCGCTGCAACGAAGCGGACATCCCCAGCTTTTACAGAAAGGCTCATGGTGCCGCCGGTAAAATCACGGTACTCATCTTTCGCGGATTCTAAAATATCAAATACAGGAGTGTTTTCTTTGATCTGCAGGTCAGCTGCTTGCCGGTTCACTGCTACGATCAAACCGTCTACTACTTGAAATACCGGATGGGTGAACATACTCAGCATCCCAACATGATTGATTGACGGCTCCATAACGACACTCCTTTCTGCTTATAGACAATAGCATGTGCAATTTTTTAAAAACCATTTTTCGACAATATTCGACAGTGTATTTTTATTTTAACGAACTTTTAATAAAATAGCAAGTAGAAATATATGGGGTGATCCTATGGCGATTCATGATGGCCATCGAGACCGTATCAGACAGCGCTATCTCCGGGACGGCTTGGATGGGTTTGAAGAACACGAAGCATTAGAAATGCTTCTTTATAATTGCATTCCAAGGAAAGACACCAACGACTTGGCGCATCGCCTGATCAATGAATTTGGGAGTTTATCTTTGGTGATGTCTGCCACACCGGAGCAGTTGAAAAAGGTGCATGGTGTGGGGGATGTTGTTGCAAATTATTTGCCGTTTATCAATGATTTTCAGCGTTTTCTCTTTACAAAGCGCAAAGAGGCAGATTGTAAGGCGCTGCTTTCACTGGAAGAGTGCGGAGAATATTTGCTGCCCCGTTTTCTCGGGCTGCGCAATGAAGCGGTGTATATGGTTTGTCTGGATTCTAAGTGTAAGATACTGGGCTGTAAATTTTTAGGAGAAGGTAGCGTGAATTCCGCATCCGTTCCAATACGCAGGATCGTTGAGCAGGCGCTTAATATGAATGCATCCACTGTTATTTTGGCGCATAATCATCCAAGCGGTGTTGCATTACCTTCCGGAGAGGATGTTCAAACGACCCGGGTGCTGGCAACGGCACTGCATGCGGTGGATATTTTACTGGCGGATCATTTTGTGTTCTCAGACACAGAGTTTATTTCCATGCGGATTTCCAATTATTTTACAGATGAAGATATTTTGTCCGGGCTGTAGGAGGCAATATGACGGTAATTGTTTGTGTGGGAGATGGCGGAAGTCTGCTTTTTAACAACCGGCGTGTTAGCTCAGATCGGGTTGTGACGGAGCAGATTTTAGCGCAATATTCCCACAGAGAGATTCGCATGCGAGCATATTCTGCAAAACTCTTTGCGGATTCTGAGCACGTTCAGATCTGCGAAGATCTTTTGGCGGGCGATGATGAAGATGTTTGTTTTTTGGAGGAGGCCCTTTCCGCAGATTGGCTTGACCGGGTCAGTCGTGTGGTGGTATATCATTGGAACAGAGCGTACCCATCGGATGTAAAATTTCCTATAGAGCAACTGCGGAGCAGGGGAAGCATGGTATCGTCAATGGAATTTCCGGGCTATTCCCATGACGTGATCACGAGGGAGGAATACTTGCTGTGAAACGAAATCAATTGATTGCTACTGCGGCGATCCTACTGGCGATCCTTGTGTTTCTTTTTGTCTTCGATGGTACGCCTGCAGGTCCTGCACCGATGCCGCAGATTCTGGAATATTCCGGTGATTTATACACAGTTGTAAATGCCAATGAGCCGAATTTTACACAGGAAGATCTTGAATCTGGCCCTTTTGAATATTACTCTGAGCTGGATGCTTTGGGGCGCTGCGGATACGCCATGGCGTGCTTGAGTAAAGAACTGATGCCTACGCAGGAGCGTTCTGCTATTGGGCATATTAAGCCTTCCGGGTGGCAAACCGTGAAGTACGAGTTTGTGGATGGAAAATATCTGTATAACCGCTGCCATTTGATTGGATTTCAGCTCGCCGGTGAAAATGATAACGAGAAGAATTTAATAACCGGCACACGCACATTCAATGTTTCCGGTATGCTACCTTTTGAAAATATGGTAGCAGACTATATAAAGGAAACGGGAAATCGGGTGCTTTACAGAGTGACACCTGTATACGATGGAAATGATCTTGTTGCCAAAGGTGTTACCATGGAAGCCAAATCTGTGGAAGATAACGGCGAGGGCATTTGTTTCCATGTATATGTGTTTAATGCTGAACCCGGCGTTGAGATCAATTATGCCATCGGTGATAGTCATGCCCGAAAAGTAACGGGGGCGGATGATCAAGCAGACTTTGTACTGAACACAAGCTCCAAACGGATCCACAAGCCGGATTGTAAGGACGCCCAGACTATGAAAGCGGAAAACAGGGAAGAGGTTACCATTTCCCGAAAATTATTGATTGAACAGGGTTATCGGCCTTGCGGAAGCTGTAACCCCTAAAGGAGAGTTATCATGGATCGGTTCCAACTTGTATCGGAATATAAACCTTCCGGAGATCAACCGGCAGCCATTGAAGCACTTTGCAATGGCGTTAACATTGGTCTGCGGGAACAGTCGCTGATGGGCGTCACCGGTTCCGGTAAAACCTTTACCATGGCTTCCGTGATCGAGCGGATCAACCGACCTACATTGGTGCTGGCGCATAACAAAACGTTGGCCGCGCAGCTGTGCTCTGAGTTCCGTGAGTTTTTTCCTAATAATGCGGTGGAATACTTCATTTCCTACTATGACTATTACCAACCGGAAGCCTATATTGCCCATACGGACACCTACATTGAAAAGGATTCTGCTGTCAATGAGGAGATCGACCGGTTACGCCATAGTGCTACTTCCGCGCTGTTTGAGCGGCGGGATGTGATCGTGGTGTCTTCTGTCAGCTGTCTTTACGGTCTAGGCGACCCGATTGATTACCGCAGCATGGTGATATCACTGCGTGTTGGGCAGGAACGGTCCTTTGAGGAGATCCTGCACAAGTTGGCGGAGATTCGATATGAACGAAATGATATTGATTTTTCCCGGAATAAATTCCGTGTTCGGGGCGACACTTTGGAGGTGTACCCTGCATATTGGAATGGCCGCGCGATCCGCGTAGAGTTCTTTGGAGATGAGGTAGAGCGGATTTCTGAGATCAACGCAGTTACCGGTATGGTGGAGCGGTTTGTAGACCATGTGGCGATCTATCCTGCCAGCCACTATGTGGCATCCCGGGAAAAATTGGAGAGGGCAATGGCAGAAATCCGCAGAGAGTGTGATCAGCAGGTGGAGTTGTTCCGGGCACAGGATAAGCTGCTGGAGGCGCAGCGAATTGCCCAGCGTACCAACTATGATCTGGAAATGCTGACCGAAATTGGTTTTTGCACCGGTATTGAAAATTATTCCCGGGTGATTCAGGGCCGCGCACCCGGCACGCCGCCTACTACATTGTTGGATTATTTTCCGGATGATTTTCTCCTTTTTGTGGATGAAAGTCATGTAACGCTACCCCAATGCAGAGCAATGTACGCAGGAGACCGCAGCCGTAAGGATGCGCTGGTCAATTATGGCTTCCGTTTACCTTCGGCATATGATAATCGGCCGTTGAATTTTACGGAATTTGATTCTAAGCTGAATCAGGTTGTCTATGTTTCTGCAACACCCGGTGAATATGAAAAAACCCGTTCCGGACAGACGGTGGAGCAGGTGATTCGTCCCACCGGATTGTTGGATCCGGTGGTAGAGGTACGACCGATTGAAGGTCAGATTGACGATCTAATCGGTGAAATTAACCGGCGTACGGCCAGTGACGAACGGGTGCTTGTTACCACGCTTACCAAAAAAATGGCGGAAGATCTCACTGCTTATCTCTTAAAAGCAGGGATTCGCGTCCGGTATATGCACTCGGATATTGGCGCTATGGAGCGCATGGAGATCATCCGGGATCTGCGTATGGCGAAGTTCGATGTGCTCGTTGGAATTAACCTGCTCCGGGAGGGACTTGATTTGCCCGAGGTTAGCCTCGTTGCGATTCTGGATGCAGATAAGGAAGGCTTCCTCCGGTCTGAAACCAGCTTGATCCAAACCATCGGCCGTGCAGCCCGGAATGCTGAGGGACGGGTGATTATGTATGCCGACTCTGTTACCGCTTCTATGCGTGCAGCGATTGATGAAACAGCCCGCCGCCGTCGCATACAGGACGAGTATAATAAAGCGAACGGAATCGTGCCAAAGACGGTAAAGAAATCGGTTCGTGATTTGATTGAAATCTCCTCCCCATCCGCAGAGCGGAAAGGAAGGAGCGGCGTGAAGATGACAAAGGCGGAAAAAGAAAAAGAAATCGCCCGTCTGGAAAAACAGATGAAAGAAGCAGCGAGAATGATGGAATACGAATATGCTGCTGTTTTGCGTGATCAAATTATCGAACTTCGGGGAAAAGAATAAATAATCACCCACCGGTAACAAATAACCGGTGGGTGTATTTTTGCTTATCTTGCTTCCAGAAGCACTGTGGTAGGATCGAATATGTCTGTAAACCAGCTTTTATTCTTTGTAAGATTGTTGGCGGTTACATAGATCCGGCCTTGGCGTATATACTGATCATTCACACTGGCCCAAGGCTTGCCGTCTTTACAATATCCAAGGAAGTAGCGGAATCCATCCTCCTCTAACAGACGGTAGGCATCAGAATTATATGCCGTGTCTTTGTTGGCAATGTCACTGGATTTGGCAAAAACAAAGGTGTCGATCTGACCTAAAATGGGAACAACTTCAGCAGTCCAGCCGGACATATCCGCTTGGATCTGTTTGAACGTCATTTTGCCATACTCTTTGTTTTCATATGTGTAGCATGCCAGTTCATAGCCGGTTTCCCGGAGGGTTCTTGCAATCAGCTTTGCCTGCTCGATTTGCTCACTGTAAGTTTGTGCATCCAGCTTTTGCTCTGCCTCTGCATGAGTCCGGTAGCCAAACAAACCGTTATAGCCGGTTAGTGCAATCACTGCGCGTGCGCCGCAGTATGAGAAATCCGGATGGGTAGCGATGAAAGATTCCAAAATTGGGATCATGTCATATGCGCCAACATCCGTGCTGCCGTCACTGTTAACAATCTCGCAGGCGATGTTGCCATTTTCATCAATGACCAGCTTGCTGGCAAAACCTGCCCCGCCTTCGTCTGCGACCATATCATCGTCGCTGTCAACCATGTAAAGGTTGTAGTTAACATTCGTCTGGGTAAGAAGAATCGGCTTTTTATCCATGGGCAGATATAGCTGCTTTTCCACGAAATAGGCCACACCGGATTCATTTGTTTTGTACTCATAAAGATCGTCGTGGCTGACAAGGATGTATCCGTTTTGGTAAAGTTGCTCCAGAATCAGCTTAAATTCTTCTGTGGTAATAAAATTCTTCTTATAGCTGCTGGCGTTCTTGCTGTCATTGAAAGCCCGCTGAGCATCGGCGATCAGCAGTTCAAATGAGAGATTCGGAATAGAGTTAAAGTCCGTCCATTCAACCAGCGTGGCATTGCCTTGCTTATAAGCCTCGATCATAGTGTTGATCTGAGGGAATTTGGAGCGATCACCGGAGAAACTTTCCAGCAATGTGATAGCGCCGGTGTAATTGTATTGCTTTGCCAGTTCTTCTGATTTTGCCAGCAGATCGGCGGCTTCTTTTTCAATGCGCTCTTTTTCCTGTTGCGCGGCTACCGTAGCTTCGTGCTTAAGCTGCTTGTAAAGCGTCCTGTACTGAAAGCCGCGAATAATAGAGCCGAAGACAAAAATGAGGATCAACAGTATGGCAACGGCACCGATCAGTAGCGGCAGGTAGCTTTGAGAAAAACGCTCAAAAGGAGTAAGTTTTCTTCTGCGCCGATTGGTGGATGCGGGGTCCTTTGGTTGGATTTGTTCCATACATGTACCACCTTTCTCTCTGTTTTTAATAATTATAATCGAAAAATTTCTAAAAAGCAAGAACACAGTGCGAAATACGAAACCCGAAAGGGGAATAGGGTTGAAATTCGCCAAGAAATGCGATATGATATTAAAATAAGAGGAGGGGTCATTTTGGAGAAAATAACCAGCTTCACCATTGATCATATAAAGCTGTTACCGGGGCTCTATGTATCCCGCAAGGATGGAGTAGGGAATGAGACAGTTACAACCTTTGACCTGCGGATATGCCGTCCCAACGCAGAACCGGTGATGAATACCGCCGAGATCCACACTATAGAACACTTAGCAGCAACCTATCTTCGCAACGAGCCTCACTGGAAAGAACGGGTTCTGTATTTTGGCCCTATGGGCTGCCGTACCGGGTTTTACTTGCTGCTAAAAGGAGATCTCACATCCGGTGAGATCCTGCAGCTTGTGAAGGATTGCTTTACTTTTGTCCGTGATTATCGGGATGAAGTCCCCGGTGCCTGCGCAAAGGATTGCGGCAATTATTTGGATATGAATCTGCCAATGGCAAATTATTGGGCAGGTCGCTATCTAGCCGTGCTTGAAAATATTACACAAGAACAGCTTGTGTACCCCCAATGAGGAGGAAAAGAATGGTTAAACTTGGAATTATCGGCGCCATGGCCATTGAGGTGGAATCTCTGAAGGCCCAAATGAAAGATTTGCAGACCGCAACACAGACCGGTATGGAGTTTTACGAAGGCACACTAGACGGCCTTTCTTGCGTCGTAGTTGAATGCGGTGTCGGAAAAGTCAATGCGGCGTTGTGTGTTCAAATTCTTTGTGACCGCTATCAGGTCACCCATATCGTAAATACCGGCGTTGCGGGATCTTTGAGTAATGCCTTGGACATTGGAGATCTGGTGATCAGTAAGGATGTCATGTATCACGACTTCGACTGCTCTCCCATGGGTTACGCCATTGGTCAGGTGCCCAGACTATCCGTGCTGCGGTTTCCTGCAGATGAAACATTACAAAAGCTTGCCCTTGAGGCTGTGCAAGAGGTTTACCCCGGTCATTGCAGTACCGGTACGGTTGCCAGCGGTGACCAGTTTGTAAGCAACCCACAGGTGAAGGAACGGATCATTTCCAATACCGGTGCTCTGTGTACGGAAATGGAGGGCGCAGCCATTGCCCATGCGGCGTGGCGTAACGGCGTTCCCTTTGTGGTGATTCGGGCAATTTCCGATAAGGCTGACGATTCTGCACAGATGGATTATCCCAGCTTTGAGGTGATGGCCGCAGATCGCTGCGCTGCCGTAACCCGCGCCATGGGTAGACGCCTGTGTGAAATGTAATGGGAGGTATATTTATGAAGCTTAATTATAAACGGACCATTTTGGTCGGCTTTGCATTTTTCTTGATCAGCGCGTTTTGGCAGGCGTATGATGCAACGATACCGGTCATTCTGACCAATAAATTCGGCATGAGCCAGACTTGGTCCGGCGTGATTATGGCGTTGGATAATATCTTGGCAGTATTTATGTTGCCGCTGTTTGGTGCGATTTCCGATAAATGCACCTCCAAGCGTGGCAAGCGTACCCCCTTTATTACAGTGGGTACCATTATTGCAGCGATTGCTATTTTGGGTCTTGCAGTGATCGACAATGTCCAGCTTAACAATATCTCCGCTGTTAAGGAATTTGATTCCGTTACTACTCTGGAAGCCATTTATGATACACAGGCGGAAATTAAGCTCCAGACTCCGGAGGGCGAAGCTTTTGTCCTGCAGGAAATCTTCGAAAAAGATGCGTTCCTGCAAATTACCAGCACTGTAGAAGATGCACAGACCGGTAAACAAATCACCAATCCCGATTATACCAACTATGTGATTCCTGCTCGGCAGGCATATGCTGCCCAGCAGACGGCAGCCAATCCCACGGCACTGATCTTGTTTATTGTTGTTTTGCTGGTAGTACTTGTGGCGATGGCAACATTCCGCAGCCCTGCGGTTGCGGTGATGCCGGATGTAACCGTTAAGCCCTTGCGCAGTAAAGCCAATGCAATTATCAATCTAATGGGCACAGCCGGTGGTATCTTGGTTCTGGTACTGGGCATTGTGTTTGCAACTTCTGCTGTCCGGAATCAGCTGATGAATTATTATGTCTATTATGGTGTGATCGCTGCGATTATGCTGATTGCCCTTGGCATTTTCCTGTCTACGGTTCGTGAGCCGGAATGGTCCCGCCAGATGCGTGAGGACAGCATTCGTATGGGCTTTGAGGAAGAGGAAGCCCCCAGTGCAGAGGAAAGAAAGCTTTCCGCTTCGGAAAAGCGCTCACTGCTGTTCATTTTGGCATCCATCGCTTTGTGGTACTTTGGCTATAATGCGGTTACATCCAAATATGCTGTCTATGCCGGTAATATCTTGAATATGGACTATAACACTACCTTGCTGGTGGCACAGGGTGCTGCGATTGTTGCCTACCTGCCTGCAGGTATGGTTGCTTCGAAAATCGGTCGGAAGAAGACTATCATGGCTGGCGTTGTGATGTTAACAGGTGCATTCGGTGCGGCTTCCTTTATGCGTGCCGGCAGTCCTGTGCTGGTTATGAACATCCTCTTCGCACTGGCTGGTATTGGTTGGGCAACCATCAATGTAAACTCCTTCCCCATGGTGGTAGAGATGTGCAGCGGTGCGGATATTGGCAAGTATACCGGTTTTTACTACACGGCATCTATGTCCGCACAGATCGTAACGCCTATGCTTTCCGGTTTCTTTATGGATATGGACGGTGTGGGCATGACCGTTTTGTTCCCCTATGCTGCCATTTTTGCCGGTCTTGCTCTCCTGACGATGGCCTTTGTGCGCCACGGTGATTCTAAGCCTGCTGCTAAGGAAGGGCTGGAAGCGCTGGATATTGACGATTGATTATGATTTACATGCTGATTGCGATTCTGATTGCCTGTGTTCTTTACGCCTTTTCCGTGATGGGACGGCGGGGGCAGCCGGGCTTTGATAAATTCCATCATTGGTATTACGCCCATCGGGGATTGCATGGAGAGGGCGTCCCGGAGAACTCCATGGCGGCATTCCGGAAAGCAAAAGATGCCGGCTTCGGAATCGAACTGGATATCCATCTTTTAAAAGACGGCTCTTTGGCAGTGATCCATGATGCTGCCCTGCGCCGGACCACGGGGCAGGAGGGGTTCGTGGAAGATCTGCGGGCGGAAGACCTTGTGAAATTTTACTTAGAGGGCACACAGGAAACGATCCCGCTGTTTTCTCAAGTGCTTGAACTGTATGATGGGGAAGCACCGCTGATCGTGGAACTCAAGTGTGAGCGTAATAACTATGCCCAGCTGTGCCGTGCCACCTGCGAAATGTTGGACGGTTACAAAGGGCTGTACTGCTTGGAGTCCTTTGATCCTCGGTGCGTGCATTGGTTGCGTAAGAACCGGCCGGATCTGATCCGTGGTCAATTGACAGAAAATTATTTCCATTCTCCCCAAAGTAAATTGCCTTGGATTTTAAAGTTTATTCTTTCATGGCAAATGATGAATTTTCTTACTATGCCGGACTTTGTGGCATACCGGTTCCGGGATCGTTCTCATCCGTCCAATTGGTTTGCCCGCAAGCTGTGGAAACTCCACGGTGTCAGCTGGACGCTGAAATCCCCCGAGGAGTTCAAGCTGGCCATAGACGATCATTGCTTAGCTATTTTTGAAGGATTTATCCCTGAATAAATAAAACCTCCGGCTCTGCCGGAGGTTTTATTCATTGTAAATACTGCGCAAGCTTTTCCTTGAGTGCGTCACTTGGAGGTCCTAAGGGTAAGCGACACGCCCCACAATCGTATCCTACAAGACCCATTGCATATTTAATGGGAATGGGATTGACTTCGGTAAACAGCAGCCCAATTAAATCGCTCATGCCGCATTGTATCGCTGCGGCAACGGGGCGGTCGCCTCTAAGTGCCGCTTTTGCCATCTGCTGCGTTTCAAAAGGACGCAAATTGGATAAAACAGAGATCACGCCAACTGCACCAACGGCAATTGCAGGAACGATTTGATCGTCATTGCCGGACCAGATATAGAAGTCCTCCGGGCAGGCGTTGCGGATCTTTGCAATTTTGGTGATGTCGGAAGATGCCTCTTTCACGCCTACGATATTTTTAAGTTTACTGAGCCGTTGATAGAGGCTGACAGGCATATCCAAGCCGGTGCGGGAGGGAACATTATATAGGATCACCGGAATATCCACAGCATTTGCGATTGCTGCAAAGTGCCTGTAAAGGCTCTCTTGATTGCCTTTGTTGTAATAAGGCGCAACCACCAATAACCCGTCTACGCCGCAGTTTTGTGCGGCACGGCTGAGGGCAACTGCGTGCTCTGTGGAATTAGAGCCGGTGCCTGCAATTACAAGCATTTCATCCTTTGCAAATTCTTTTCCCTTGCGAAAAAGCTCTAATTTTTCGGTATCACTCAGTACCGGAGATTCGCCGGTGGTGCCTGCAAGCACAATGGCTTTAATCCCGGCTGTCGATTGCTGCCGAATCAGCGATTCCAGCATGGGATAGTTAATTTTGTCGTTGATAAAAGGCGTAACAAGCGCTGTGCATGCGCCTGTAAATAAAGGTTGCCGCATAAAATACACCTCCAGAACAATCTATGCACCGGAGTATGTAATTGCTTATTGCAAAATAACGAAAAATCAACTATACTGTACCAATAACAGTAACCTTGGAGGGAACAATTTGAAGACCCACGATTTTTGGTATGATCTGCCGGAGGAATTGATCGCACAGACACCTCTTCAGGATAGAACTGCATCCAAATTATTGGTTTTGGATCGCAATAGCGGCAATGTAGATCACCGCCATTTCTATGATGTTGTTGATTATCTAAAACCCGGCGATTGCTTGGTGATGAATGATTCCCGTGTGTTACCTGCGCGCCTTCTTGGCAGTCGTCCTACAGGCGGAGCGGTTGAACTGTTGCTTTTAAAAGATTTGGGGGATCGGTGCTGGGAGTGCCTCGCAAAACCCGGCAGAAAGCTTCGTGAGGGACAGGAGGTTCTCTTTGGCGATGGACAGCTAAAGGCGGTGATCCGTCAGGTGCTGCCGGATGGAAATCGTGTAGTTGAATTTTTCTATGAGGGAATCTTCTTGGAGGTTTTGGAGCGGTTGGGCAAAATGCCGCTGCCGCCTTATATCAAGGAAGAGTTGCAGGATAATGAACGGTACCAAACTGTTTATTCCAAACAGGTTGGTTCTGCAGCTGCACCCACAGCGGGATTGCATTTCACGCAGGAACTGCTGGACCGGATTCGTGCCAAAGGTGTCAACACTGCTTTTGTGACCTTACATGTAGGCTTGGGTACATTTCGCCCGGTCAAGGCGGAGGATATTTCCCAGCATCATATGCACAGCGAACTGTGTATCATCAGTGAAGAAACAGCTGCCCTGTTGAACACAACACGGCAACAGGGAGGACGGATCATTTGTGTCGGGACGACTTCCTGCCGAACCTTGGAATCTTTGGTGGGGGAGGATGGTACATTCGTGCCTTGCAGTAAATGGACGGATATTTTCATCTATCCCGGTTACCGGTTTAAAGCAATGAACGGACTGATAACCAATTTCCATCTGCCCGAAAGCACCTTGGTGATGTTGGTTTCCGCTTTTGCAGGCCGTGAACATGTTCTGGAAGCTTATCGTCAGGCAGTTGCGCACAGGTATCGTTTCTTCAGCTTTGGCGACGCCATGTTTATAGGAGATATGTAGTATGTTTGAACTGAAAAAGACGGAAGGGAATGCCCGCCGGGGTGAATTCACCTGTGCCCATGGAACGGTCCAGACACCTGTTTTTATGAATGTGGGTACACAAGGCGCTATCAAGGGTGCGTTGAGTGCGGAGGATTTAAAAGCTATCCGCTGTCAAGTGGAACTGTCCAATACCTATCATTTACATCTTCGCCCCGGCGATAAGTTGGTGAAAGAATGCGGCGGCTTGCACAAGTTTATGACTTGGGACGGACCGATCCTAACGGATTCCGGTGGATTTCAAGTGTTTAGTTTGGCTTCTTTGCGTAAGATCAAGGAAGAGGGGGTTACCTTTGCGTCCCATATTGACGGTCATAAGATTTTTATGGGGCCGGAGGAAAGTATGCAGATCCAATCCAATCTTGGCTCGGATATCTGCATGGCTTTTGATGAATGTATTGAAAACCCCGCGCCGAGGGACTATGTAAAGGAAAGTATTGGCCGCACATATCGCTGGCTTGTGCGCTGCAAGGAAGAAAATGCCCGTCTAAATGCATTACCTGACACGGTGAATCCCCAGCAGATGCTTTGGGGCATCAATCAGGGTGGCACTTACGCAGATCTGCGTGTAGATCATATGAAGCGTATTGCGGATCTGGACTTGCCCGGTTACGCCATCGGCGGTTTGGCTGTGGGTGAAACAGCGGAAGAAATGTACGATATTATTGAGGCAGTGGAACCCCATATGCCAAAAGATAAGACCCGTTATCTGATGGGCGTTGGTACACCGACGAATATTATCGAAGCAGTGGCAAGAGGTGTAGATTTCTTCGATTGTGTGATGCCGGCACGAAATGCACGTCATGCCAAGCTCTTTACATGGCAGGGTGCTATCAATATGAAAAATGCCAAATACGCAACGGATCTGCAGCCGATTGATCCGGAATGTGATTGCCCGGTATGCCGTCGTTTCAGCAGAGCCTATATCCGCCACTTGTTTGTTGCGGACGAAATGCTGGCAATGCGTCTTGCGGTAATGCACAATCTATATTTCTATAACCGTTTAATGGAGCGGATTCGCGAAAGTCTGGATAACGGTACTTTTGCTGCGTTTAGAAGTGAATATTCTGAGAAGCTTTCCAGAAGAATTTAAAAATCTCTTGCAATTTGTCCAATGAGTGGTATAATAGCTAAGAATTTACTTTAAAGGAGAATACCTATGTTTCATTTTCTCGAAGCTGCCACTACCGGCGCGGAAGGCGTTGTTCCCGGCAGCAATCCCAGCTCAATGATTATTATGCTGGTTTTGATGATCGGTGTGTTCTATTTCATGCTGATTCGTCCTGAGAACAAGCGCAAGAAGGAAGCAGAGCAGCTTCGTTCTAATGTAAAAACCGGCGACAACATTACTACGATCGGTGGCATTACCGGTACGGTTGTGGACGTGAAGGAAGATCGCTTTGTGATCGAGACCGGTGCCGACCGTGTCCGTCTGGAACTGATGAAGTGGGCGCTGTCTACGAATGATACTGCGACTAAGGCTGCTGCAGAGCAGGCTAAGAAGACACAGGAAGCAAAGGCAAAGGCCAAGGCTGAAAAGAAAGCAAAGAAAACTGCAGAGTAACAAAAATGTCCGTCACATCGTGACGGACATTTTTTATATATTGCGACTTCGCCGTTTGCTCAACCGATCCGTTAGGATGCGAAAAGCGGTTGAAACCAGTAGAATACCAACAGCCATTGCGCCAGCAACACTACCTGTGTTGCCAAGCTTGATTGCAAAGTTTGCCATATCGCCGCGGACAGCGTAGTTAACAGAGTAATATACGCCTGCACCGGGAATCAAGGGGAACAAAGAAATCACAAGATAGGTGATCGCCGGGTATTTTCTGATTCTGGCCATTAGCTCAGAGTACATGGATGCAACCATTGCGCCAATCAGGTTTGCTGTGACATCGCCGACACCATAGTGCTGGCTGACGCGATAGGTAAGCCATGTAAGCGTACCGCCTGCGGCGCAGACAAATACGCCTAAACCGTGAATATTAAATAGGATTGCAAAGCCAATGCAGGCAAGAAAGCATGCGATCAGTTCAAGCCAAAGGGGGTGGAGTAAGGCCGCTGTAATTCCGGATTCGCCAAAAATAGATGTAAATAAGTTCCAAGCCGCGCCGGTACCCAAAGCAATGGCGATCGCTACCAAAAACACCTGCACGATCCTGTGGATACCGGAGTTTGTATCTCCGTAGATAATATCGCGTATGCCGTTTGTGAATAACCATCCGGGCACAAGGATCATCAGTGCACCGATGATGACAGCATCTGTATTGACAGAAATGTTTACTACATTGAAAAGATATGCGAAACAGGCCATTAAAAAGGTTGCAGATATGATTTTAAAGAAATTGTTTGCTTTGAGCTTGTCCATTAGATCACTGACGATGCCTATAACAATACCGCAAATGCCGCCCCATATGGCATCAAGATAGTGACCGCCAAACAAAATGGAAAAGCCGGCACCTCCCAAGAAATTCCCCAGTAAATAACTTGGATAGCTATAGTGGCGCAGGGTACGCTCTGTATTTTTTAACCACTGTTTCGCAACTTGCGGGTCGGGCTTCTCGGCACAGATGCGACGGCTCAGGTTATAGAATTGCTCCAAAGAGTCTATGTCGTTTCCGTGCATGCCAATGCGGCGCATTCGTGTCATCGGTTTTCCTTCAGCAGTTTCAATGCTGACATGTAAACAGTTGGGAATGGCAAATGCCTCCGCATTGATGCCATAGGCTTGCATGATGCGGTTAGCACTTTCTTCGATTCGGTATGTTTCTGCGCCGCACATACCCAGCTGATAGCCAAGGTCTGTAACAAGCTCCAACAGTGCATTATAATCCATGGCGGTGAACCTTTCTTGTTTTCTTTGTTCAGTATAGCATACATAAAAGAAATTACAAGATAAAAAGCCTGCCGTTTAGGGCAGGCTTTGAATTATTTGCGAACGAACAGAACACCCAATGTGCCGGGGCCGCAGTGACAGGAGATTGTGCAGCCGGCTTCGGTCCAGTAAATATTGTCGAAATTGCCGTATTGCGCTACCGCTTCCGCGACAGCACTTTCACATGCTTCGTCAATGGGCGTGTGGGTTACAAACAGTGTGGAGTGGTCCAAATCATCCCGGTCAGCAAGACGCTCTTTTACATAGCTGGCAAGACACTTAGAATATGCGCCTCGGTATTTCTTTACAACAGACATTTTTCCGCCCTTTACTTCGATGCAGGGCTTCAGGTTCAAAAGGTTCGCACCGAGGGCAGCGACCATGGAGCAACGGCCGCCCTTGACCATATACTGCAGTTGATCCAGCAGGAAGCTGGCTTCTACCTTTTCCGTATATGCATCCAGCTCTGCTTTTAAAGCATCCGGATCTGTGCAGCTTTCAGCCAATTGACAGGCTTTCAGCACGACAAGTCCCTGACCGGTGGAAAGATTCTGAGAATCCACAACCCGGACATTGGGGAAATCTTCGGCGGCGAGAAGCGCATTTTGATAGCAGGAAGAGAAACCGGAGCCCAGATTGATATGAATCACGGCATCGTAATCGGATGCATATTTTTCAAACATTTCGGTATATTCACCGATGTTCAGCGCGGTCGTTGTGCACAAATCGCCGCCGGCTGCTACATGAGCAAAGATATCCTCCGGGGTAATTGTGACACGGTCCTTATAAGCAACGCCGTCTTTGATTGTTGTCAGGGGCAAAACACCGATATCGTATTTTTCCAAAAGCGCGGGTGAAAGATCACATGTGCTGTCGGTGGTGATTTTGATTCTCATATTGTTCTCCTCTTTAATTTTTGTTTGCAATTGCCGGGGTGCTGCCCATCATGAAGCAGCAGCTTTCCATATCCAGTGTACGCAGGTAATCAGCACCCCAATCCCGCATGGCGATCAGTACCGGGAGGACACTTTTTCCCAATTCCGTTAATGAATACTCTACTTTAGGGGGGATTACCGGAAAAACTTCCCGGTGGATCAGGGCGTTGGATTCCAATTCGCGAAGCTGCTGTGTTAACATTTTAGCGGTTGCACCGGAGATTAGCTTTTTCAGTTCGGAAAAGCGCAGTGTGCCTTCGGACAAATGCCAAAGGATCAGGGCTTTATATTTGCCGCCAATCATCTCTAAAGTGATTCCCACAGGGCAAAAATCAGTAAGTTTCACGGAACACCTCCATGGTATCAAAAAAGATAGTATGGTACAAAAAGGTGCATACTTGTCTTTTGCGCATCGGATGGTAAAATGATATCATACAAGTGTCACTATGTCAATCTTTCCAAAAAAGGAGCGATCCTATGAAAATTGATTTTAAAATAACCGGAATGACTTGTGCCGCCTGTTCGGCTCGGGTGGAGAAGGTGACCCGTCAACAGGCTGGTGTTATATCCGCTGATGTAAATCTACTGGCTGGCACTATGCAAGTAAATGCAGTGGATGATACCGTGGTGAGTGCCGTGATCAATGCAGTTTCGAAGGCGGGGTATGGTGCTGTGATTGCCGGTGAAACCGAGCCGCCGAAGGCCCAGCAGCCGGATGGTCATCTGAAGGAAATGAAGATGCGCATCATAGTTTCGGTAATATTTCTTTTAATACTTATGTATTTTACCATGGGACATATGCTGAGCTTGCCCCTTCCCGATTGGTATTGCGGGGATCAGAATGCCATGACGGCGGCTATTTTGCAGTTTTTGCTGATTTTGCCTCCGGTTTTTTTGAACAGAAGCTATTATACAAAGGGTTTAAAGGCACTGTGGCATCGCGCCCCTAATATGGATTCGCTGATCGCAGTTGGTTCCGGTGCCTCTTTAGTTTACGGCTTGATTGCCTTATTCAGGATCTCTTACGCAGTCGGTCACGGTCAGTGGCAGGTAGTTGCCCATTATCGGATGAATTTATATTTTGAATCCGCTGCAATGATTTTGACGCTGATTACACTTGGTAAATTTCTGGAGGCAAGGGCAAAGGGGAAGACCGGTGATGCTATTCGGCAATTGATGGACCTGAGTCCTAAAACGGCTGTATTGCTGAAAGATGGCGATGAGATAACAGTACCGGTTGAAAAATTGGCAGTTGGAGATACGGTTTTGGTTCGGTCCGGTTTCAACATTCCGGTGGACGGAACGGTTATTGATGGCAGAGGCGCTGTGGATCAAAGTGCACTGACCGGTGAAAGTATCCCTGTTGAGAAAACGGTGGGGGATTGCGTTTCTGCAGCTACGATGAATACGGAGGGATTTCTGAAGATCCGTGTTGATCGGATTGGAGAAGATACGACCCTTTCTCAGATTATCAAGCTGGTAGAGCATGCGGGTGGTTCCAAAGCGCCGATTGCGCGTCTTGCCGACCGGATCGCCGGCGTGTTTGTTCCGGTGGTTATGGGGATCGCGGTGTTGGCGTTTGCTGTTTGGTTTCTTTCCGGTGAGGGTTTAGAGTTCGCATTAACCACTGCAATTTCTGTTCTTGTGATCTCTTGTCCTTGTGCCTTGGGGCTTGCAACACCGGTTGCGATCATGGTTGGCACCGGTCGCGGTGCCCGTATGGGAATTCTGTATAAAACAGCACAGGCGCTGGAACAGCTGCACCGGGTAAACACGGTTGTGCTGGACAAGACGGGCACAATTACACAGGGAAAGCCTATGGTAACGGATGTGATTCCCGCAAATACGACGAAGGTCGATCTTTTGAAGATTGCAGCCTCTCTGGAGGCAAAATCCGAGCATCCTTTTGCAAAAGCGATCATGGCGCACTATGGTAGAGGTGAAATTCTTCAAACCAACGATTTCGAAACCTTGCCGGGGCGTGGCCTTTGTGCTATGATTAATGGTAAGAGGTACTATGCCGGCAATCGTCGGTTGATGGAGGAGCAGGGGATCTGTGTGCCTTCGGATACGGTGCTTTCCAACTCCGGAAAGACACCCTTGTATTTTGCATGTGAGGATGGTACATTCTTAGGTACTGTTGCAGCGGCTGACACACCTCGTGAGGACTCTGCAGATGCGGTGAAGCAATTGAATAAGATGGGGCTTGCGGTTATCATGCTGACCGGCGATAATGAACAAACTGCCCGCGCAATTGCCCAAAATGCCGGAATCACTGAGGTGATTGCCCAAGTATTGCCGCAAGATAAGGCGCAGTATATTCAAATGCTTCGCCAATCCGGAAAACGAGTGCTGATGGTAGGTGACGGCATTAATGATGCTCCTGCATTGGTTAGTGCTGACATCGGTATGGCCATCGGTGCCGGTACGGATATTGCAATGGAAGCTGCGGATATTGTTTTGATGAAGCAAGGCTTGTCGGGCGTATGTGATGCCATTGCCTTGAGTAAAGCTACGATTCGTAATATCCGCCAAAATCTTTTTTGGGCGTTCTTTTACAATGCGCTGGGCATTCCTGTTGCAGCGGGTGCACTTTACCCGGCGTTCGGCATTCAGCTCAGCCCCATGATCGGTGCGGCTGCTATGAGTTTAAGTTCTGTATTTGTTGTTACGAACGCGCTGCGTCTTCGTAGTTTTATGCCGCGAAAAAAAGAAAAAAAGCATATTGTTGTTAAGGAGGAATTACCCATGGAAACAATTATTAAGGTTGAAGGTATGATGTGTGTGCATTGTAAAGCCCGGGTTGAAAATGTATGTAAGGACGTTCCCGGCACAGTGAATGCAGAGGTAGATCTTCAGAAAAAGCAGGTGACGGTGACAGGTACTGCAAATGTTGAGGCTTTAAAGAAGGCAATTACGGAGGCTGGCTACGAAGTGGTGGGGTGAGCCTATGAAAAAACAGTTTTCTTACGAATCGGCCGGCGGCGGTACGATTGTTGCAACCAGCTGGGAACCGGAAGGTAAGACCGTTGGTGTCGTGCAGATCATACATGGTATTGCTGAACATGTAGCCCGGTATGAAGATTTTGCGTCGTACTTAAATGGTTTGGGATACACGGTTGTTGCGGAAGATCATATGGGTCACGGTGCTTCCGTTGGGAAGAATGGGCAATTAGGATATTTTTCCGGTGGCTGGTGGGCAGCGGTGGAGGATACATGCTGCCTGATGCGTATGACAATGCAGAAGTATCCGGACATCCCGTATGTGCTGTTTGGGCATTCAATGGGATCTTTTATGGCAAGATCTATTCTTGCGAAATATCCGGATAGTGGCATCAGCGGTTGCATTATATGCGGTACCGGCTGGCAGGAAAAAACGGTGCTGCGTGCAGGCAGGGTTTTGGCTAACATGATCTGCAAGCTGCAAGACCCTCAATTGCCCAGTGCTGTGTTGCACAATGTAGCATTTGGTGCTTATAACAAGCGTGTTGAGCGGCCGAGAACAGCATCGGATTGGTTGACCCGTGATACGGCGGTGGTGGATGCTTATGTTGCAGATCCCCTGTGCGGATTCCAAGCCTCAGCAGGACTAATGCGGGATATGTTTGAAGGTATTGCCTATATTCAAACACCGGAAGCCCTTTGCGGCATGAACAAAACCCTTCCTGTCTACTTTATTGCCGGCGGGGATGACCCTGTTGGCAATTACGGTAAAGGTGTTCGTAAAACTGCCCAAGCTTTTAGAGAAGCCGGCATGGAAAGGGTTCAGACTAAGATTTATCCTTTGGACCGCCACGAGATTCTAAATGAGATCAATAAACTTGATGTCTATCGGGCTGTGGCAAATTGGTTGCAAACAGCTACTGAAAAGACCTAAATATTGGACATATATCCCTATATACTGTTGCCAGATAAACCGAAAGGGTGATGGCAATGTTTACGATCAAAAACGTTCAGGGGCATGTTCAGGTATATGACTATCGGGGTAACTTCCTGTTTTCTGCGGATAATGAAAGGGAAGCCAGAGAGGAACTAATAGACTATGCGCAATGTGCGTCTTGATATTTGCTATGACGGAACCCGCTACAAGGGCTGGCAGCGCTTGCAAGGTAATGACCAGACGATTCAGGCAAAGTTGGAAATGATACTTTCCAGACTGTTGGATGAACCCATTGAGGTTAGCGCCAGTGGTCGTACGGATGCCGGGACGCATGCGTTAGGACAAGTGGTAAGTTTCCGCTGCAACAACCCGATGCCTTGTGAAGAGATTTTGCAGGGACTAAGGCAATTTCTTCCGGAAGATATCGGCGTTTATCGGTGCAAAAATGTTTCTGAGCGCTTCCATGCACGATTAAATGCCAAATCGAAGACATATCGTTATCGCGTATGGAACAGCGAAACACCCTGCGTTTTCGATCGAAAATATGTCTATATGGATTGCAGGACTTTTGATTTAAATGCAATGGTATTTGGCGCGAAGCATTTTATTGGTACCCATGATTTTTCTGCCTTTTGTGGAAATAAAAATATGAAAAAATCAACTGTTCGCACCATTGAGTCGTTCACTGTGGAACGGCAGGGGAATGAGATTGTATTTCTTGTGAAAGGTAATGGCTTTTTGCAGCACATGGTGCGCATTATGGTGGGCACGCTTTTAGAGATTGGTGTGGGTGAACGAAGTGCAGAAGATATTCCGAAACTCTTCGGCGGTTTGCGATCGGATGCCGGCGTTATGGTTCCTGCTTGCGGTCTGTGCTTAATGGAGGTAATCTATTGAACATTCAGATATTTGGCAAAAGTAAATGCTTCGACACAAAAAAAGCGGAGCGATATTTTAAAGAACGCCGCATAAAGTATCAGTATATAGATCTTCTGCGTTACGGACTTTCCGGTAAGGAGTTTGATGCGGTGCTGCGCGGTGTTGGCGGCATTGATAATCTGATCGATTGGAACGGAAGATCGGATGAGATCACATTGATGCGGTACATGGAAGATCTAGTAACGAAAGAAGATAAGGTCTTTGATGACCCATCCTTGATGCGAACGCCGATTGTTCGCAACGGGAAATTTGTAACAGTTGGTTATTGTCCGGAAGTCTGGGCGCAATGGGAATAATACAAAAGCAGTTCCTTCGTGGGAGGGACTGCTTTGTTTTTTGGAGGGGCTATGATCGCGTTTCTTGAAAGGATAAATGAACTGGTTTGGGGTCTGCCGGCCCTTTTGCTGATTCTTTGTGTCGGTACCTATTTAACGGTCAAAACAGGATTTGCACAGTTTCGGCTGTTTCCGGAGGCGCTACGGAGCTTTCTCAAACCTTTTTCAGGAAAAGCAAATAAAACTGACCGCTCCAAAAAACAGGCCTTGTGCACAGCCTTGGCGGCTACCGTGGGCACGGGGAATCTGGCCGGTGTCGCGGGGGCAATTGCACTGGGCGGGCCGGGGGCGGTCTTCTGGATGTGGATCTGCGCTTTGCTTGGCATGATCACAAAGCTTGCAGAGGCAGCACTGGCGATTCTCTACAGAAAAAAGCTTCCGGATGGGCATTTTTTGGCTGGCCCAATGTATATGATTCAGGCAACTATGAAGAGAAAATGGCACTGGTTAGGATTCTGCTATGCCTTTTTCGGAGTAGTGGCGTCTTTTGGTGTGGGAAACAGCACACAGATCAACACGGTGGTAGATGGCATTGATTCGGCGTTGGAACTGTTTGGAGTGCCCCTTGGGACTGGTTTTCGATTGGGCATCGGAGTCTTTTTGGCGTTGATTGTGTATCGCATATTGTCAAAAGGAGTAAGCGGTATCGGTAAGGCTACTGAAAAATTAGTTCCGGTTGCCGCAGCGTTTTATATCGTTTTAGCTGCAGTCGCGATCACAATGCGCTTTGAACAAATTCCATACGCACTTAATGCAATTGTTACAGGTGCTTTTTCACCGGGAGCGGTAACCGGGGGCGCAGTTGGTTCTGTTTTTATTGTTTTGCGGATTGGTGCCGCCAGAGGCGTATTTACCAACGAAGCCGGAATGGGAACTGCATCCATGGCCCATGCGGAAGCAGATGTTTCAGATCCTGTCGAGCAAGGACTTATGGGCATCATCGAGGTGTTTATCGATACGATATTGATTTGCACATTAACAGCGTTGGTGATCCTTTGCAGTGGGGTGCCAATTTCTTTTGGCGTGGATATAGGTATCCGTTTAACGACTCAGGCGTTTGTGGATATATTCGGCAGCTGGGTCAGCATATTTATTTCTGTTGCCCTATGCCTGTTTGCGTTTGCCACGGTTTTAGGGTGGGGATGTTATGGGTTGCAATGTGCCCGGTATCTTTTTGGAAAAGGTGCTGCAAAAAGATTCGTGTTATTGCAAGCGGTTACTGTTGCGTTGAGTGCTGTGTTAAACACATCTACATTGTGGCTATTAGCAGAAATTTTAAACGGTTTGATGGCAATTCCAAATCTGATCGTTCTGGCAGGGCTTTGTCCACAATTGTGTGACATGATTAAGTGCCACCTGTATAAACAGGTGGCACCGGATCAATCGTTCAGTGTGACGGTATGATTATCGTTTTGTAGGGTAAAATATGCATAATGGATCTTGCCGGAGCTGGTATACCGCAGACGCAGATTTTTAAGATCTTCGTTCGAGAACTCGATCTTTACTGCATCACCGGGAGTAAGGTGCGGGGCCGCAAAGATGGTGTATGAAGAATCCAATGAGGCGGAGTCTTGCGCTGATTCCAAGTATTCAATACGCACATCCGTAACAGACAGATCGGTATAAAGCAACATGTTCCGGTTGCCATAGGGTAATGTCAGTTCTGCGAACTGATTAAACCGGTTTGCATTTTCTGCAGAGAAATCAATGAGTGCGATATTACCCAAAGTTTGATCCTGTTCAGGCGGGAAGTAGGCGTCGTTCATTTTTCCGGCAAGGGCATGGTATGGGATTTGCGCAGTCACCGTGCCGGATGCATAGGGGGCAATCTCGTAGGGGGTAAAGAAGAAGCATAGACCGGTTTCGGTAAAATACCAATCCTTTTCGTCTGCAAGAGAGCCGGAAAAGCGATCACGGATGGTATCGGGAAAATCATCGAAAAGAGAAAGCGTATCTTTTTGCTGCGCTAGCTGTTCGGTCAGTAATTCGCAAAGTTCATCCCGTGATATATTCGTTAAAACGGTGGTGAGAGGGATCACATTGCCGGTTGTCATATCGTAGGTAACAGCGTCGTTGAAATTTTGGGACAGATTGATCCCCCCAAATTCCACATGGGTGCCATAAAGACTCAGAACAGCTTCATCAATGCGCATGGGTTCGTATGTTGCTTGGCATAGATATCGGATCCAATCCGGATAGTTTTCGTCATAATCTTCATTTGCCCAACCGCTGATTTTTTCCGCGGTTTCAGCTGTATCTGTCCGGTTGAGAAAATCGATGATGATTCGCTCGGCGATGTCCGGCTCAGGAAGAACCACATCCATCTCTTGATAAATGTGTTCAAAAAGTTTTACATTGCCGATTGCATTCCGGAGAATATTTACAGGTAGTGAAAGAGCAACCATAGGGCGCTGGTCCGGCTGCGTGATTGGTTCTGTGGCGGGGGATTCTGTGGCGGTAATATCCGGCACGGTCGTTTGGATCGCTGTGCTTACGGTCGCATCTTTTTCACTGCAACCCATCAATGAAATAAGTGCCATTGCACAAAGAAATAGGGAAATGGTTTTCTTCATAGATACACCTCCTGCGTAACAATCCTATTATATGACAAATTCTCTCTTTTCGCAATGGAAAACTCCCGTTTTTGGAAGCCAATTCTTGACAAACCTGCCACATTAATGGTACAATAACAAAAAATAAAATAGCGCTGTGAACGGAAAGAGTAACGGTCTTTATCCTACAGAGAGTTCAAGCCATTGGCTGTAAGCTTGAGCGGTGTCGGGCCGGGAAAGTGCATCCGGGAGCGCATTGGTTTTTGAGTTAGAAATGAGAGTGGAACCGCGAGTTGTTTGACCCGCCTCTTGTGCATTGCGCAAGAGGTGTTTTTTATTTAAAATTCATACATGGAGGAAAATTTTATGTATCTTTATAATTCTCTGTCACACAAAAAAGAACTGTTCCAACCCAATTCTCCGGATGTTGTAAAAATGTATACATGTGGTCCGACTGTTTATCATTATGCGCATATTGGCAACCTGCGGACTTATATTATGGAGGACGTACTTGAAAAGTCCCTTCGTTACATGGGCTATCATGTTAAGCGCGTCATGAACATCACGGATGTGGGCCACTTAGCATCCGATGCCGATACCGGTGAGGATAAGATGCTCAAGGGTGCAAAGCGAGAGAATAAGTCTGTCATGGAAATTGCCCAGTATTACACAGATGCATTTTTTGCTGATTGCAAAAAGCTCAATATTACGAAGCCTGAGATCGTGCAGCCCGCTACCGGCTGCATCCCGGAGTTTATCCGCATGGTAGAAGGGCTTCTGGAGAAGGGCTTTGCCTATGTTGCGGGCGGAAATGTGTATTTTGACACTTCCAAGCTGGAAAAATATTATGTTTTCAACGACCATGACGAGGAAGATCTCGCCATTGGCGTCCGTGAGGGCGTAGAGGAAGATACGAATAAGCGTAATAAGAATGACTTCGTTCTTTGGTTCACAAAATCCAAGTTTGAGGATCAGGCTCTTAAGTGGGAATCCCCTTGGGGTATTGGATACCCCGGATGGCATATTGAGTGCTCCGGCATTTCTATGAAATATTTGGGTGAGGATCTGGATATCCATGCCGGCGGTATTGATAATGCGTTCCCGCATCATACCAACGAAATTGCCCAGTCTGAAAGCTTTATCGGCCATAAGTGGTGCAATTACTGGTTCCATGTGCATCACCTGAACAATGAAAGCGGTAAGATGTCCAAGTCCAAGGGCGAATTTTTGACCGTAAGTCTTTTGGAAGAAAAGGGCTATGATCCCATGGCGTACCGTCTGTTCTGCCTGCAGAGCCACTATCGACGCAATCTTGTATTTAGTTGGGAGAATTTGGATAATGCCGCACAGGCTTATCAGAAGCTTGTAGCAAAGATTGCCACGCTGGAAGATAAGGGCGATGTGGATACTGCTGCGTTGGAGAGCTTGAAGGAGCGCTTTGCCGGCGCACTGAACGGCGACTTGAACACATCTCTGGCAGTGACTGCACTGTATGATGTGTTGAAGGCCAAAACGACCGATGCAACAAAGCTTGCCGCCATTGCGGATTTTGAACAGGTGCTTTGCCTGAACCTTTTGCAGGCAGCCAAATTGCTGCGGGATAAGCAGGCCGAAGAAGCTGCTGCCTCTGCCGATCCGGAGATCGATGCATTGGTGGAAGCCAGAACGGTTGCCAAGAAAGCAAAGAATTATGCAGAAGCTGACCGTATTCGTGATGAACTGAAAGCTCGGGGTATTGAGATCATTGATACACCCCAAGGTGCAAAGTGGAGAAAAGTATGAAACTTTTAATTCTGGATGGAAACAGTGTTATTAACAGAGCCTATTACGGCGTGAAACCGCTGACCACCCGGGACGGGTTTTATACCCATGCGATTTACGGCTTTTTAAATATCCTTGAACGGATGGAAAAAGAAGAACAACCGGAGGCGGTTTGCGTCGCTTTTGATCTTCACGGACCAACATTCCGGCATGAGATGTACGATGGCTATAAGGCCACCCGTCACGCCATGGATGAGGAACTTGCCATGCAGCTTCCTGTGATGAAGCAGGTTTTGCAGGCGATGAATATTCCGATTTATGAATGTCAGGGCTGGGAAGCAGATGATGTGATCGGTACCGTTGGGCGCATTTGCGGTCAGAAGGACTGGGATTGCGTTATCGTTACCGGCGACCGAGACAGTTTGCAGTTGATCGATGAACATGTACAGGTTAAGCTGGTGATATCCCGTCCGGGTAACACCACTGCCACATTGTACGATCAGGCAAAGTTTCGGGAGGAGTACGGCTTTGCGCCGCCCCACATGGTGGACCTGAAGGCATTGATGGGCGATTCTTCCGATAACATCCCCGGTGTGCCCGGTGTAGGACCGAAAACGGCTACGGATCTTCTTTTGAAATTTGGCTCATTGGACGGTGTATATGCCAATTTGGATGATGAATCCATTCGTCCCAAGCTTCGGGAAAAGCTGACCAATGAAAAAGAAAAAGCCTATCTTTCTTACGACTTAGCTACCATCCGCACCAATGCGCCCATTGTATTTGAGCCGAAGGATGCCATTGTGCAGCCTTATAACCGTCAAGAGCTTTACAAGCTGTTTACCCGTTTGGAATTTGTGCGGCTGATCGATAAATACGGTCTGCGAGGCGTTCAGATCGAGGATGTTCCGCCTAAGGTGGAGGTGGTTCGCTTGGAAAAATCGGATACTCTGCCAGAAAAATGTCAACGCTATGCAATGTATATTGCACCGGACGGATCTGTCGGTATTGCGTGGTGTGGCGGTGTATATTCCATGACACCTATGGAATTAATGATGCATGCGGATTTCTTCGGTCAGCAGGCACAGGTTATTTGCCATGACAGTAAAGCATCCATGCACCGCTTGGACGCTATGGGAATCCATTGTTCCGAGATTACCTTTGATACGGCACTGGCAGCTTATGATTTGAATCCTTCTCAGTCAGACTACCCGGTTTCAAAACTGGCAACTACTTTTTTAGGTGTTTCTGTTGAGGATGGAGATGCTGTTGGCTGTGCGCAGGCATTGTGGAATCTGGAACCGATTCTGACAGAGCAACTAAAGGCACAGGGCATGCTTGAACTGTACCGGAATATTGAACTTCCTCTTTGCGCTGTGCTTTACCGAATGGAAAAAGAGGGCGTTGCGATTGATTCTGTCCAGCTGGAGCAATTCTCTCAAATGCTTACGCAACGAATTGCTGATTGTGAATCGCTGATTTTCAGTTATTCCGGTGGACCTTTTAATATCAATTCCACCAAGCAGCTGGGAGAGCTACTCTTTGAAAAATTAGGTCTTCCGGTCCAGAAGAAGACGAAAACAGGATACTCAACCAATGCGGATGTCTTGGAAAAGCTGCGCCTGCACCATCCGATCATTCCGGCAATTATGGATTACCGAATGCTTACAAAGCTCAAATCCACTTATGCGGATGGGCTTATGAAGGTCATCGGTGAGGATGGTAGGATCCGCACAACCTTTCAAAACTTGGTGACAGCTACCGGACGGCTGTCATCCTCTGAACCGAATTTGCAGAACATCCCTGTTCGCACTGATTTAGGCGCTGAGATCCGCAAAATGTTTATCCCAAAACCCGGCTGTGTGTTGGTAGATGCGGACTACAGCCAGATCGAATTGCGTGTTCTTGCCCATATTGCGGATGATGCAGTGATGCGGGATGCTTTTGCGCAGAATTTGGATATCCACACCGTTACGGCATCCCAAGTGTTTGGCGTGCCGGTGCAGGAGGTTACTGCGCTACAGCGCCGCCATGCAAAAGCGGTGAATTTTGGGATTGTTTATGGCATCTCAGAATTTTCCCTTTCGGAGGATATCGGTGTCAGCCGTTATGAGGCAAAGGCATATATTGATAATTACCTGTCTAAATACCGCGGCGTGAAAGCCTATATGAAGCAGGTGGTGGAAAATGCCAGAACAGCAGGATATACGCAAACGATTTATGGCAGGCGCAGATATATCCCGGAATTGAAAAGCAGTAATTTTAATGTCCGTCAGGGTGCAGAACGAATTGCTCTGAATACGCCGATACAGGGTTCTGCAGCGGATTTGATTAAGCTGGCTATGATCCGCGTGGATGACGCGCTCCGCAGTCAATACCCGGAGGCAAAGCTGATTTTGCAGGTTCACGATGAATTGATCGTTGAATGCCCGGAGAAAATTGCACCGCAGGTTGCAGAGCTTGTCAGTAAACAGATGCAGCAGGTTGCCAGTCTCACCGTCCCGCTGATCGCGGAGGCAAAGTGGGGCAAAAGCTGGTATGAGGCAAAATAATGGAAATTGTTAAAATGGATCTATGCCACGCATCCCAAGTGGCGGAATTGGAAAAACAATGCTTTTCTGACCCTTGGAGTCTGAATGCTGTGACCGGTGAAATCACAAATCCTTTGTCGTTGTGGCTGGTGGCGCTGAATGGCGAAAAGGTCATCGGCTATATTGGCAGCCAAAGTGTATTAGGGGAAGCGGATATGATGAACCTTGCTGTGTGCCCTGACGGCCGCAGTAACGGTGTTGGGCAAGCCCTTGTGCAGGCGCTCATAGATGCCCTTGTTGGCGCTGGTGTTTCCCGTCTAACCTTGGAGGTGCGCGTATCAAATACGCCTGCAATCCGTCTTTATGAAAAGCTGGGTTTTCAAACCATTGGGCGCAGACCGAATTATTATTATCATCCTAAAGAGGATGCGTTGATCATGGGAAAGGAGCTGCCTGCATGAACATCCTTGCAGTGGAATCATCCTGCGACGAAACGGCGGTGGCCGTTGTAAAAGACGGCAGAACTGTTTTATCGGACTGCATCGCTTCTCAGGTGGCACTTCACCGGGAGTATGGCGGTGTCGTTCCGGAGATCGCATCCAGAAAGCATATTGAAGCGATATACGGCTTGGCAGACGAAGCATTGGTTAAGGCTGGAATCCAAAGAGAGAATATTGATGCGGTTGCAGTGACTTATGCCCCGGGCTTGATCGGCGCTGTTCTGGTTGGGGTTAATTTTGCAAAGGCGGCTGCAATGGCGCTGAATAAACCTTTGATCCCAGTACATCACATCAAGGGACACATTGCTGCAAATTATTTGGCATACTCGGAATTGGAACCTCCTTTTCTGTGCCTTGTGGTTTCCGGCGGACACACTATGCTGGTGGATGTGCAGGATTATACAAAAATGAAGATTTTGGGGACTACTTTGGATGATGCGGCAGGGGAGTGCTTTGATAAAGTGGCACGAGTGCTGGGTATGCCTTATCCCGGTGGCGCAGCATTGGATCGCTGTGCAAAACTTGGGGACGAAGCAAAGTATGTTCTTCCGAGATCAAAACCCGGCGAAAACCCCTATGATATGAGTTTCTCCGGATTGAAGACAGCCTCTTTGAATTTGATTCACCATGCACAGCAGGTGGGCGAGGAATTGGATGTTAACAGCCTTTGCGCCGGCTTTAGCGCGGCTGTATCGGATACGTTGCTTCCGAGAGTAAAGATGGCGTTGGATCAAACCGGTTATACCAAATTAGCGGTGGCCGGGGGTGTAGCTGCAAACAGTCGCATACGAGGCGATATTGAGACACTGGCACATGAAAAAAACATTCTGGTTTACCTACCGCCCCTTCATCTTTGCGGTGACAATGCCGCAATGATTGGTGCGCAGGGATACTATGAATTTCTTGCCGGAAACGTGGCAGATATGTCGTTAAATGCCTATGCAACGAAGTCTATTATTGGGGAAGAAATGTAAAATGAAGGAGGCCATACGGCCTCCTTCGTCCTTTGATTAGATTGCAATATACACTGGATATTCCGTTTTTTAAATGCGATATATATGTTTTCTACGGCGAAAAGTTTGAACTTTAACTAATATTGGGATATTTGATCTATTTTAGGGTAGGTACAGGGAAAAATATATGTGGAAAAACCTGTGGAAACTGTGTATAACTATATGCATATTCTGGTTATTTTTTCTGTTTGTTTCTGCCTTGCGTGTTATTGAAAAGAAAGAAAATTATTTTTTCTGTCATTTTTCTTGCATTTTTCGGTTAATGCATTGGACGGGAGGGTGCGCTGAATGCTTTTGAAATTTCAAAAAATTCGTAAGGTGGATATTGCGCAAATTTTTCGTGTCTATCGAGAGTCTATTGATCGGGAATATCGTGATTCTAAAGATTGCAACTGTCCTGAAGAAGCGTTCTATGAAGATTTGCGCCATTTCTTTTCTGTGTCTGGTGCCATCCTTGGAGTGTGGTGTGCGGACGGGGTGTACATGGCATCTTTGCGCTTAGAACCATACCGGGACGGATACTTAATTTCATGCCTTGAGACAGCGCCGAACTGCCGCAGAAGAGGCTATGCCAGCATGCTGTTGTCTCAACTGATGGAACAATTTCCCGGTTCCTATTATGCACATATTGATAAGAAAAATAGACCATCCTTATTGCTCCACGCAAAACTCGGGTTTGAGGTCATTTCTGATCATGCTGTTTATGTAGATGGATCTGTGTTTACAAGCAGTTATACTTTGAAAAAATGTTAAAACCGGTGCAGTTTGAACTGCACCGGTTTTTATTACGATTTATTATTTACTAAATATTCGATTGCCTGTCTGTAGCCGTCCAAGCCTTGGCCTTTGATTGTGTGCGCGCAGGCAAGACCTGCATAGGAGATCTGGCGAAAGGCTTCCCGGGAATCCACATCGGAAATATGCACCTCTACAGCCGGTATGGATACCGATTTTAAAGCATCCAGAATCGCGATGGATGTGTGTGTATATGCTGCCGGATTAATAACGATACCTTCATATACACCGTAGGCCTGTTGGATCTTGTCAACGATATAGCCTTCATGATTGGATTGATATTGATCGACCTGAATATTCAAATCAGCAGCCGTTTTATCCAACAACGCCAGCAGGTCATGGAAGGTATTTGCTCCGTAAATGCCGGGTTCCCGTATGCCCAGCATATTGATGTTGGGACCGTTGATTACAAGGATCTTCATTATGTCTTCTCCTTTTCAAAATACCGGAGGATCTCCTGAACAGTGGACATCGGGTCGGTGTTATTGTCCACAGAACAATCGCTAAATTTCTGATATAGCGGACGCCGGTGCATATACATGTCCTCCATGGTATTTACTTGAGACAATGGACGACCGTCAACAGCTAAATTGCGGATATTGCGTTGCAGCCAAATGATTTTTCCGTTTTGGTGCAAAAGGGGGTAGTTTTCCGGACGGGTAACGCATCCACCACCGGTCGAGATCACAGCGCCGGATATCTTGCAGATCTCAGATAGAACCTGCGTTTCCAGTGACCGAAATCCGGGTTCTCCTTGTGTGGCAAAGATTTCGGGAATGGAGATTCCGGCTTTTTCTTCTATGATCCGGTCCGCATCCATAAAGGGACGGTTTAATTTTTGAGCTAGCAGTGAACCAACGGTTGTTTTACCACAACCCGGCATGCCAATTAGAATAATGTTTTCCATCTCAAAACAGATGCAGTGGTGAATCCTTTGAATGACTTGATATGGAATGTGTTTGCCGGTAAACCATTCGGAGCTTTCTTTGGCCTGTGCGACAAGCATCCACAAACCGTTTTCGCAGGGAATATTCCGCCGCTGGGCTTGCTGAAGCAGCTGCGTGTTTGCGGGATTGTAGATTAGATCAAGAACACAGGAAAGACTGTCAAATTTATCCAACGAAAGGATTGATTCCTCAGTCTCTGGATACATACCCACTGGGGTTGCATTCACAATAATCGCTGCATCAGAGTGGCGGTCCAAATTTTGATAGTTGTCAGGTCCGGATCTGGAAACGGTAACAACACGGGCCCCCATTTCTGTTAAAACAGCAACGGCAGTTGCTGATGCACCACCGCTACCAAGCACCAAGGCTTTCTTTCCGGTGACAGAGATACCACATTTTTCTATCATGGATTGAAAACCAAAGTAATCGGTATTGTGACCAATCAGTTTTCCGTTTTTCCGAACCAATGTATTTACAGCGCCCAGCTGTTTTGCTCGTGGCGACAGTTCGTCACAATAATCGATCACGGCCTTTTTATAAGGGATCGTTACATTTAAGCCGTCAAAATCGCTTTTTGTTAAAAAGGATTCCAAATCTTCCGGTTCAACTTCATACAGGTTGTATCTGTAATCACCCAAGGAAGCATGAATTTGCGGAGAGTAACTGTGGGACAGTTTTCTGCCTAGCAAACCGCATTGCATTTAAACCACCTCTGAGTAGCTTCCCAAATATTTGAACTCTTCGCACAGGTCATCGAGCTCACACATAAGCTGCACAAATTCTTCTGAATAGATAGAAGTCTCCAAATCAAAGTAGAACATGAATTCAAAATCCCGGTCGGGAAGCGGACGAGATTCCAGCTTGATCACATTAATGCCCAATACATACATCCGCGCAAGAACTTTATACAACGCACCGGGCTTATGGGGGAGGATCATCATGATGCTTGTCTTATCGGCACCGGGGTAAATCTCCAAATTTTTGCTGATGCAAATGAAACGGGTTCGGTTATTGCCTTCATCTTGAATGGAAACAGCGAGGCAGGAAAGACCGTATAACTCCTCGCAGGCATGGCTGGAAATTGCAGCCACATCACTACGCAGAGATTTTGATACCATTTCAGCTGCAACAGCGGTATTCTCAACAGGGATAATTTTGGCGTTGGGCATTTTCTTGAGGAATTCGCCGCATTGATTGATTGCTTGCTCGTGGGAATAAATTTCGGTTATATTTTCCAGCTTTGTTCCGGGCTTTGCTAAAAGATTATGATCGATCTTTAAGCGGAATGTGCGGACAATGGAGAAATTATGGTGAATCATCAGGTCGTAGACCTTCTTAACAGAGCCGGCAGTCGAATTTTCGATTGGGAGAATGCCGTATTGGCACAGCCCCTGCTCGATCGCATGAAACACACCGTCAAAATTCTTAAAATACATGATCATAGGCGCCTTGAATATTTTTTCGCATGCGATCTGCGCGTAGGCACCTTCTACGCCCTGACAGGCAACCATTGGTGTTTGAGGAAACAGCTTTGGCGTATTTTCAATAGAGTCGGTAATCTTACTGTAAAGTTTGGTTGTTTCTGTGGTGCGCTTTTGCTGGTAACTTCTGCTTAACTCAAAGAGCATGGAATAGAGTACACGCGTATAATTTGCCATTTCCGGACCGGCTTTTTGCGCAACACTTTGCAGCACTTCCCGTTCTCTGGCGGGTACAAAAATCGGGAGATTGTTTTCTTTTTTGTAATCCGCGACTTGTGCGGCAATCTCCATACGTGCGGTAAAAAGTTTAACAAGATCAGTGTCGATCTTGTCTATTTCTTTTCGCAATTCATTCAAATCCATAGCTATCACTCCTTACTTTGCCTGCAGCAATGCATCATATACGGCAATCGCTGCAGCAGCCTCCACCACCGGAACGGCTCTGGGTACAATGCATGGATCGTGGCGACCTTTTACCTCAAGCATTCGACTGCATTGGCCGGAAAGGGAAATGCTTTCCTGCGACTTTGCAATAGACGGTGTGGGCTTGACAGCTGCACGGAACAGGATCGGCATTCCGTTGCTGATGCCGCCAAGGATGCCGCCGGCATTGTTTGTTTTCGTTCGAACAGTTCCGTCCGTAATTGTAAATGGATCATTGTTTTGGCTGCCCATCATAGCGGCACTCTGAAAACCGGATCCAAATTCAACACCCTTAATGCCGGGAATCCCGAAAATGATCTTTGCAATGCGTCCTTCCATTCCATCGAACATGGGATCACCCACACCGGCAGATAATCCTGTAACAGCGCATTCGATGATGCCGCCAACACTGTCGCCGTTTTCCTTTGCTTCGAGGATGGCTTGGCGCATCTTATGTCCCATTTGGGTGTTTAGAACAGGGAAATCATGATGAACGTTATTGAGTTCAGGCGCAACAGGATCAAAGGCGTCATCTTTGATGTTCGCAATTTGTGCGATATGCGCACTGACAAAAATCCCTTGTTGTTCCAGCCATTGTTTACACATGCCGCCGGCAATACATAAAGGTGCCGTCAATCGCCCGGAAAAATGTCCGCCACCGGCAACATCCTGATATCCGCCGTATTTTACGCTTGCCGTATAATCTGCATGTCCGGGACGTGGACAATCTTTTAATTGCATGTAGTCACCGGAACGGGTGTTTGTGTTGCGTATCAGCGCAGCAATGGGGGCACCACAGGTGTAGCCGTCAACAATGCCGGAAAGAATCTCCGGCCTGTCCTCTTCTTTTCTGGGGGTGGAAATATCTCCCTGACCCGGTGCCCGTCGGTTTAAAAAGACTTGCAACTGATTCATATCTACGGGCAGCCCCGCAGGAATGCCATCTAAAGTCATGCCGATTCCGGCACCATGGGATTGCCCGAAAATGGAAAGACGCAGATTATCACCGTATGTACTGCTCATAGTGACCTCCTAAGCGACGAAACTCATTCCAAAAGGATGGGTAGGATTTTTTGACGCAATCTGCGCCAAGAATCGTGACCGGATCAGATGCGACAGTTGCAGCGATCGCTGTGGCCATTGCAATTCTGTGATCGTTAGCCGAATCAACGATACATCCGGAAAATCTCCCACCGGGGATATGCATAGAGTGCTCGGTTGCATCTGCATGTATACCCATTCCATGGAGCATGTCCAATACAGTCTGAACGCGGTCGGACTCTTTCAGCCGCAGTCGGCTGATTTGATGAAATGTTGCACCATGAAAGTGGGCAGCCACAACGCTAAGAATGGGTACAAGATCCGGAATGTCTTTGCAATAAACTGTGGTATTTGTTTTCGTTAAAGAAGAAAATATTTCCTTACAAGCTATATCCCCTTGCAAGGAAGCGTGGTTCAAACCCTCAACCTGCACTTGATTGCCAAGGCAACTTGCCGCAAGGAAAAATGCGGCGTTACTCCAGTCACCCTCAACGGTATATGAACCGGGGCTACTGAAAGGCAAACTACCTTTTAGATTCAAATCTTGCGTGTTTACACCGAACTGCTGCATAACCTGCTGGGTCATACGAATGTAGGGAAGCGATTCAATATCACCGGTAATATGGATCTGGGAGTCTCCGTGAATCAAAGGCAACGCGAGCAGTAATCCTGTAATGAACTGGCTGGATACACCACCGTCAATATAATATGTGCCGGCGGATAGTTTTCCTTGGCAACGGATCGTATTATCTGTCGGGCGGGAAAGACGGCAGCCCATTCGTTCCATTTCTTCCCATAAAGGGGATAGAGGACGGTTGGGAAGTCTGCCTGACAACTGAAATGTTACATCTATGCCGAGTGCGCCGGCAACCGGCAGCATAAAGCGTAGTGTAGAGCCGCTTTCCCGGCAATCCAGTTTGGCTGTTTGTGGGAATTGCTTGATTGGGTGCACAATGAAGCCGGCCTGTGTTCGCTGGATCGTGGCACCTAATTCCTGTAAACACAAGGCGGTTGCCTCGATGTCTTCATTCAGTTGGTTGCAGATAATCGTTGTATTACGATCTGCAAATGCGGCGCAGATCAGGGCGCGGTGGGCCTGTGACTTGGATGCAATGGCCTCGATTGTGCCTTTTAATAAACCCGGATATACGGTGATGTCCATAATTATAGACCTGCTTCAATAATAGTTTCTAATTGGTTAATGGCAGTTGGGGAAATTATACAATTTCCAATTTCTTTTGGAATAATGAGATTGACTGTGCTGCCGGCTCGTTTTTTGTCAGAAAGAGCACAGTTAAATAATTGTGATGCGGTGTAGTCTGTTGTGATTGGCAGCTTAAAGCGAGTAAGAAGATTTGTGATCCGCTGACATGTGTTGCTGCTGCAAATACCCATAGATTGGGCAGCTCTTGCAATAATCGCAATGCCGGTACTAACGGCTTGCCCGTGACTGATGGAAAAGCGACTGGAAGTCTCTATGCCGTGACCAATGGTGTGCCCCAAATTCAGCTTTTGCCGACTGCCGCGATCAAATTCATCCTCTGCAACGACATCCCGCTTCCATTCAACACATCGGGTAACGACAGACAAACGATCAAAGAGTAAGCCGTATGCTTCCAAATGAGAAAATAGTTTCTCATCATATAAAATACCGTATTTAATAACCTCGGCACAGCCATCACAAAAAATCGATTCGGGCAGAGTGGAGAGGGTGTTAATATCACACAGCACCAAATCCGGCTGATAAAAAGCACCGACCAGATTTTTCCCGGTAGGAAGATCAATGGCTGTTTTCCCGCCCACAGAGGAATCTACCATAGCCAGCAGTGTGGTTGGTACTTGAATGAACGCAATGCCTCTTAAATATGTTGCAGCCACAAAGCCGGTCATATCACCGACTACACCGCCGCCGAGTGCGATCAGTATATCTGACCTTGTCATGCCGGAGGATGCTAAAAAATTTAGAATTTCTAAGTAAGTATTGCTGTTTTTACTTGCTTCACCTGCATTGAAAACGAAGTGAATCACTTCAAAACCTGCTTTTTCCATACTCTCGACAACTGTTTGCCCATATAGCGGCCATACATTACTGTCACTAATAACTGCGGCTTTAACAGCAGGGTGAATGGAGGCTGCGCGGCTGCCAATATCTTTTAAAAGATCCGGTGCGATTTCTACAGTATATGATTTTGAAGCGCTGACAGACACATAGCTCATCCGTCCACTTCCTCCTTGCGTTTTCTTCCTTCGTCTAAAAGGGAAATAAGATAATCTTCATTAGAATTTTCAATCGCCTCTTTATATGTTGTAAGACTTTCGATCAGAATATCTAATTCATTTAAGAGATTTTTCCGGTTAGATAGGAAAAGCTCTGCCCACATTTGCGGATTCAGCCAAGCCACTCTGGTCAGATCCTTGTAGCTACCTGCCGAAAAGCCTTTATGAGACAATGCGGTAGGGGATTTAATAAATGCATTACTGATAATGTGAGGCATTTGCGATGTGAAAGCAATCATTGCATCGTGTTCTGCTGCTGTTGTTACGGAAAAAGAACGGAAACCGCATGGCTCCAGATGATCTTTCACCCGCTCCAGTAGTTCCGGGTCATCAAAACGGGGAGGAACGATCACCATTGGCGCTCCTTGGAACATATTGGAGCGACTGTATTTGAATCCGGAATGGTGGGAACCTGCCATGGGATGGCCGCCAACAAAAGTAAATCCGTACTGTTCTGCGAGGGGAAAGCATCTGCGACAAATTTCTTCCTTGATGCCGCAACAGTCCATCACGAGGGTGTTTTTACTGATCAGATGTGCATGGGCTTCCAACCAGTTTGCGGACGCCTCAGCATACACAGAAAGAAGGATCAAATCGCATGTAGAAATGTTTTCGGTATTTAGTTCACCAGCAACTGCTCCGGCAAGTTGTGCAAACAAAAGCATGCTTTGGTCTTTTTCGCAAGCGAGCACTTGGTGACCGGCTTTTGTATAGGCACGTGCCAATGAGCCTCCAATCAAACCAAGGCCAAGGATACCGACCGTCATTTTATTGCCTCCCGTACGGTTTGGACTTTTTTGTTTAATGTTGCAAATTGATCGGGTGTTATGGATTGTGCGCCGTCACATAGGGCACATGTGGGGTCATTATGCACTTCCACCATAATGCCGTCAGCACCGCATGCAGCTGCTGCCAATGCCATGGAAGGAACCAAAGATGCTTTTCCGGTTGCGTGACTGGGATCCACAATAACGGGCAGATGGGTCAGGTTATGCAGGACCGGCACTGCAGAAAGGTCTAGTGTATTGCGGGTATATGTTTCATATGTGCGAATGCCACGCTCACAAAGAATGATGTTTTCGTTTCCTTCGCTCATGATGTATTCCGCGCTCATCAGAAGCTCTTGCAGGGTGTTTGCAAGTCCTCGTTTCAAAAGGATGGGCTTTTGGGTTTTTCCAAGCTCTTGCAAAAGGTCAAAGTTTTGCATATTTCTTGCGCCCACCTGAATAATGTCAACATCCTCAAAGAGCTCCAGAGAGCGTACATTCATGATTTCTGTAATGATCGGCATGCCGCTGACTTTCTTTGCTTCCGTGAGCATACGGATGCCCTCGTCTTTCAGACCTTGGAATGCGTAAGGGGAAGTGCGGGGCTTGAATGCGCCACCCCGAAGGATATCTGCACCGCCTGCTTTTACATCTAAAGCAATTTGTGTGATCTGATCCTGCGATTCCACAGAACAGGGACCTGCGATCATCGCAAAGTTACCACCACCAATTTTGATGTCACCGATTTTGACAACCGTATCCGCGGGATGGAATTTTCGATTTGCCTGCTTGAATGGTTCGGATACACGTTTGACACTTTCAACGATTTCCAAGCTTGTCAAAAGCTCTGTGTCTAAACGACTTGTATCACCAACCAGACCCAATACAGTGATCTCTTTACCGGAAGAGACATGTACGTCCAAGTTCATGTTTTTTAACCAACGGATCAAATGCTCCCGTTGCTCGATGGTTGTTCCGCGCTTTAAAACTGCGATCATACGATTACCTCCAAAAAGAATACCGCACAGAAAAAGCTTCTGTGCGGCAAAAATAACGGTTACGAAACTCTGCGAGCAGCACAAACAGCTATTACTTTTTGTCGTTAAAAAAGTAATAGTAGTTATAGAACATAGCTGTGCAGATCATGGTTCGTTCCTCCAAGGAGTTTTTACATATTATAACAACACATTTCAGGTTTTGCAAGTACTAATTGAAAAAAGTAAGGGACCGCATTTGCGGTCCCTTAGGATTTAGTTTTTGATCTTGAAGTTCTGTTGACCGGCAATCATATCGTTAAAGTATACACTTACGGTATAATTACCTGCGTCCTTAGGAAGCTCGGGAAGATCAAATTCGCCATAACCCTTGTTCCACATATTCTTCCACTTTGTTTCCTGTGTGGAGAAGTTAACAACATTACCTTGAGTATCCCGGATCACATAGGTGATGAAGATCTTATTGGAGGATACACCATAGGTCTTGTTGATCGAAACAAGGAAGGAGGCTTTTTGGATGGATTTGAAAGTGGTTGTGTAGTCATGAGAGCCCAGATCACTCTTCGTCCAGTTGGACTTAGAGGGAGTACGGACCATCTTAAAGTTCATGTTGCTGCGTTTAACGGTATAGCCGCTGAAATCGGATGCCTTTTTGGCTTCGTACGTCAGCTTGCCGCCCACAACATCCATAGAATCGCCTGTAAGCAGTGTAAATGAGTATGTGCAATCTGGAATATAAGGTGTCAACTGCACAGAGTCAGCACTGGTAGACTTCACTTCTTTAACAGCGGATCCGTCGATGCTATATTGGAGGATCCAGCCGTTGGCGGGGGGATTTGTGCCATTCTTCCATGTGAGGGTCATTCCGGTGCTGTTTACCTTGGTTACGGCAAAATCACTAATTGTTACAGCATTTTCGGGAATGTACAAACGAGGGCCGGTGCTCATTCCTGCGGCAGTGATTTCCACTGTGTAAGGATCGCTCATTACTACGTTTTCAAAGGTTGCAGTTAATGTGTTAACGGCTAAAGTTACGTCATATCCTTTTTCATTGAAGCAATGAACGGTCCAACTGTCAACAGTCGCATCCTTAGGCGCGCCCCAAGTAACAGTAAGCTTACCGTCTATAAAACTGGTAACGGCCGCGTTTTCTGCGTTAACAACTTTGGCAGCGGTGTAGGTGATTTTTGTATTGCCGGCGATCTGCCGTTCTTCCCCGGGCAGAAGCTCAAAGGTGTATTCCTTACCCACTGTCAAGCCGGTCATAGTGTAGCTGTGACCGCTGAATGTGAACTCAGCATTTTCCTCATCCTGCGCGGACCGGCGGATGATCCAGTTCTCTGCATCTGGCCCCTCAATGTTGAAATGAATGACAGCGCTGCCATCTTCTGTGCCGGTAACAGCGCTAAGCTGTGCAATCGTGGTTAGCTGGGGTGTGGCATAGGATGCAGCGATCTGACCGGTTAAATCGTGGAAGCCGGAAATCAACACTTTCACTGTGTATGCACAGTCAGGAGCGAGATCTTCAAAATATGCCTTGCCAGCTACAACAGGTGATTGCAGAAGATTACCGTAGGTGTCGTAGCAAACCACATTCAAAAGTTCTTCGTTTGCCTTGGTGTTTACATGAACCGTTAAAGTAAAATCCTCACCGTACAGATTCAGGGAATCAATTTGCTGCAGATAATACATTTTGTAGAAGAGGAAACCTCCGGCTGCTAAGCAAAGAGCAAGTAGAATCAAAAGGGTATTGCGGACCCAATGAGACTTTTTCTTGGGTTCATAATCAATAATGCCGTAGTCTTCAGCTTCGTATTTTTCTTGCTCTTCGGCTTGTTCCTCGTCTTCACCGGACACGGTTGCAGCGATCTGCTGGAGCATCTCGGCTTCTTCCAGTTCTTCCTGCAAGTTTTCGGGCTCGGCTTCCGATTCGGATGCATCATCTGTTTCTGCACATTCAGTTTCTACTGTTTCTTCAATGTTTTCCGGTTCAGGCAACTGCACCTCAACAAACTCCGGCGGGACAACAGGATCGGGAGCTGTGTGTGCAATAAGCTCGTCAGCCTGATTGAGCATGTCCGATACTTCTAAGGAAAGTTGCGTATAGTCGCCATCAACATCAGTGTCAGCTTCGGGGAGGGTTTCATCCGGAAGTTCCTCCGAGACTGTTTCAGCTATCTCGACAGGTGCAACAACATCAGTACCCGTTTCTTCTTCGGCTTCGTCGATTGCGGACTCTTCCTCGTTAACGAAAACGGAAGGGGGCGTAACAGGTGTGTCATGGGCACCGTTTCGCTGCATATAACCAACGAGCGCCTGACCCATTTCAGCAGGATCCTGATAGCGGTCCTCGGGGTTTTTGGCACAGGCCTTGAGAATGATCTCTGCCATTTCATAATCGGCAAACTCGGGAGCAGGCAATTCTGTGCTGGAAGGGTCAGGTAACTGGCCACCATTGAATATCTGATACAGGATCAGACCGACAGCATATACATCTACTGTTGTATTCATAGAAGCCAGCGGATCGGAAAGTTCCGGTGCAGTATATGCGCTGCGGTAGCGGTCGGGAAGCGATGCCCATTTCAGCGAATCTAATGGTATAAATCCAATATCGCCGATTTTAAAGCCCTTTTCGTCGTCCATATAGATGTTTTCCGGCTTTGTTGCAACGTAAAGAAATCCGGAGCGGCGGCACACGGATAGGGCAGAGCAGAGGTCAAGACCGAGGTTCAGAGCTTCCAGATGGGTAGGGGCATTTTTACTCCAGTGCCGTTCAAGGGTCTTGCGGTAGGGGCTAAGCAGGTATACATCGTACCCGCTTAAATCTTCAGATTCAACAATCTGTTTGCCGCTGTATCCAACAAAACCATCCATAGAAGATAGCTTTTCCAAAATTTCCGCTTCGCGAATAATTTCATGTGCTACACTTTTATAGTATTCCAGAGCCTGAGCGCGGTCTGTATAGGCGCCGGTCAACAGTAGAGCATCCAGCTGTGCGGGGCTGGCTGGAGTGGAAATAATCTTGACAATGTACTTGTCTTCATTTTCCTGATCCATGGCGGGACATGTGCGAACACCCTTGCGGTCACTGATGGGGTCACCCATAGCGAAATGATCCAGCAGGGGTGAAATCAGCTTCGGTTCTGACAAAATGATCGCCTCCTTCTTTATACTTCTATATGATAAAATAAATTTACAAAAAAAGCAACATCTTTATAGTTGTTTTATTTGTCAAGAAATGATATAATCACTGCAACGGTATTTTTTATTGCCCAAAACATATCAGGAGGTTACATGATGAGTAAAATTGTTTGCGATGTCTGCGGCACATCCTATCCTGAAACTGCGACCCAATGTCCTATTTGCGGTTGCGTGCATTCATTGGATTCAAGGACCGCGCCCAGCGTTGAAACGGAAGAGATTAACCCTACCCCTGTTAGCAACTATACTTTTGTTAAAGGTGGCCGTTTCTCTAAGGCTAATGTAAAAAAACGCAATAATGCTAGAAAGGTTGAGCATCCTCAGCCGGTCGAGGAGCCGGAAGAGGAAGAGATTCCTGTAGAACCCGTTGAGAACAAAAAGCAAAAGACCGACAAAGGCTTGGTCGTTGCTTTTATCGTTCTGCTTTTTTCTGTTCTTGCGATGCTTACTTACATTTTGGCTCGGTTTATTACGCCTGCCGGATCGACTCCCAATAATCCCAACCGCCCCGGTAACAATGGCGGCGAGCAGACTGTGGCAACCCAAGCAGAAGACGAAAATGTTTCCTGCGAGGATATCACTGTCTCCCAATCTGTAATTACCCTTTCTCAGTCCGGTGAGACATTCACCATTGAAGCAGAGCTTACCCCTGCTGATACGACTGATGAGATTTCTTTTGATTCCGCTGATGAATCGATTGCAACCGTGGATGAAGAAGGCGTTGTTACCGCTGTTGGAAATGGTCAAACGACGATTACTATTTCCTGTGGCGCCGTCGTAAAAACCATTCAGGTCAATTGCACGATTTCCGGCGAGCAGACCGATCCTGTAGATCCCGCGTTGAAGCTGAATCGTACGGAATTTACAATGTCCACTAAGGGCGAAACATGGGAATTGTATGACGGTACCCTTACCGCGGACAAGATCACATGGAAGTCCAGCGATGAAAAGGTCGCCACCGTTGATAACGGAAAAGTCGTTGCTGTATCTACCGGCCGCACAGTGATTACTGCTGAGTATAACGGCAATAAGACAGAATGCGTTGTTTATTGTGCGGATTCTGTTGGCGCTTATGTAGAGTCTGAAGGTGACGAGACCGGTAATGAAGGTGAGGGTAAGACCTACAACCTTAACACCGGTGACCACAGACAAAATGATATTACTATTTATGTAGGCAACTCTTACACCATCAAACTTCTTGACGAGGAAGATAATGTAATGGATGCCAAATTTACAACCAGCAACAAGAATGTCTGTAGCGTATCCTCTTCCGGTCGTGTAACCGGTAAGAGCCCCGGAAAGGTTACCATTACCGCTACTTATGATGGACAGACCTTTACCTGTATCGTTCGTGTGCGCGCGAAGCAAAGTTGATTTGTGAAATTTGCGGCAGCGTCCGGATGGGCGCTGCCGCAATTTCTTATTCTGCATCGATCGCCTGACGGCCTCTACGGAACAAAAGTGTGATGCACCAAAGACCGGCCAGACCAACCAGACCGTAGATGATTCTGCTGATCACAGCATCCTGACCGCCGAAAATCCATGCGACCAGATCAAACTTGAAAAGACCCACAAGGCCCCAGTTGATGGAGCCGATAATGGAAAGGATCAGTGCGATTGTATCCATTGTGTAACCTCCGTTTTTGTTGGGATAGACCTATTATTTCCCGGATAAAGACAAATATTCACAATACTGTAGATTGAAAGAAGGAATTTGCTATGAAAAACTGTTTCATGAGCGCGGACATTATGCTTCCGGCTGATGGGTGCTTTGAAAAATGGGCAGTGATTGCCTGTGATCAGTTTACCTCTGATACCGCTTACTGGGATCGCGTCGAGGATTTTGTGGGGAATGACCGTTCTACGCTTCGGTTAGTTCTGCCGGAAATCTATTTAGAGCAGAATCCGAAAGAGCGCATTGCGAACATTTCGAAAAATATGGAGGAATACCTGAAAAGTGGTGTATTTACTACGCATGGATCCTCTTTTGTATACGTTGAACGGACTTTGCTGGATGGTTCTATTCGTCCCGGCATTGTGGGAAAAATCGATCTGGAACAATATCATTATGATCCTTCCCATAAGCCGGCTATCGGAGCTACGGAGCAAACAGTTTTAGAGCGCATTCCTCCCCGTATTGCTGTTCGCCGAGAGGCAAGTGTGGAATTTCCCCATGTGATTTTGTTCTGTAACGATGCACGCGACCGCGTTATTGAGCCTGTTCGGCGAAACAAGGATAATCTGCCCAAACTGTATGATTTTATGCTGATGGAAGACGGCGGACATATTGCCGGCTGGCTGGTAAGCGGTGGGGAGGCAGAAAAGCTGCAGCAGTCCATCAGTGCGTATTTGAATGATGCACAGGGTTCTGCACTTTTGGTTGCTGACGGCAACCATTCTTTGGTAACTGCAAAATGCTGGTATGAGGAACTGAAGAAGAATCATCCCGGCGTAGATCTTTCAGAGCATCCTGCCCGCTATGCGCTTGTAGAGCTGGAAAACATTTTAGATCCTTCTGTGATGTTTGAACCGATCCACAGAGTGTTGTTTGAGATCGATCCGGGGAAATTGCTTGCTGATATTTCCGCTATTTCCAAGGAAGGTGGCGCACCGGTCCAATGGGTAATTGGCGAGCGCAAGGGTGTCGTTTATTTGGATGTGCCTAATGGAGAACTGACGGTGTCTGTTTTGCAGAAATTCTTGGATCAGTGGCTGAAAGAGAATGGCGGTAAGATCGATTATATTCATGATACCGATGCGGTGGAGGCTTTGGCTGCACAGGAAAACACGATTGGACTGCTGTTGCCGGTGTTTGATAAATCCGAGTTGTTTGCCTTTGGCGCATCCGGTAAGATCCTTCCCAGAAAGACATTCTCTTTGGGTCACGGAAGAGAGAAACGCTATTATTTGGAAGGCAGGATGATCAGATGACCACAGTTTATGAAGGGGCATTTGCAAAACTAAATTTGACGTTGGATGTTCTCGGTAAGCGGGATGATGGGTATCACGATATCAAAAGTGTGATGCAGGCAATTTCTCTTAGAGATGATGTTCAGATCGATATCGATACAGGAAAACCTTGGGTTTTGGAATGTACGGATCCTGCGGTTCCTTGTGACGAAACCAATTTGGCTTGGAAGGCAGCGAAAGTGTTTTTGGATGCCACAAGCAAGACGGTAGATGGCTTGCGGATCCACATTACCAAGCGTATCCCTATGCAGGCTGGTTTGGGCGGTGGAAGTGCGGATGCAGCAGCTGTGTTGCGTGGATTGAATAAGCATTTTGGCAGCCCGCTTTCGATTCTTGCGTTGGCTGAGGTCGGCGCAAGTGTTGGCAGTGATGTGCCGTTTTGTGTGTTATGTGGTACAGCGGTGGCCGAGGGCAGGGGAGAGCGACTCAGAAAACTGCCGGACATGCCTGATTGCGTGTTTGTTATTTGCAAACCGGACTTTTCTGTTTCTACGCCAGAACTGTATCGTAAAATTGACGAAGTGGCGATTGCCAAGCGGCCCGACCATCAAGCAATGGAGACGGCTTTGGTTACCGGTGACTTGGGCGCTGTAGCTGAAAATCTTTGTAATGTGTTCGATCCTGTGGTAACTTCTGAGCATTTGGAACTGAACTATATTAAATCTATTTTTAACAGTTACGGTTCTGTTGGTCAGCAAATGACGGGATCGGGGTCCGCCGTATTTGCAATTTTGCCGAATTTTGAATATGCGGCTGTTGTTTGCAATATGCTGCGGGATAATTACCCTCAGGTATATATTGCAAAACCTGTATAAAATTGAAAAATACCGCCCATGCTGGTTAAAAACAGCATGGGCGGTATTTATGAAAATTGTAATGAAGTTATTGGCTGCGGGAATATCCACAGTGACGATGTTTTTCCTTGGAACTTGGTTCGTTCAACCGAGGACGGTATCTGTCATGGTGCAGGATTTTTATGATGGCATATGTATGATCCTTCGTTGCTTGTTTTTGTTTGCACAGAATTTTCGCGATTTTTATCAAAATGTCCTGTAATTTACGCAGATATTATGATATGATATATAAAAGGGGTGATTCTATGCTGAAGCTGATCCTCGGTAAGAATTGGTGTGAAAACAGAAATAATATATTGTCTCTGATCGCGGATGATGTGGCACACGGGAAAAATAACCGTGTGCTGATGGTTCCGGAATTGATCAGCCATGACATGGAACGCAGACTTTGCGATGTAGCAGGCCCTGCTGCCAGCCGATATGCGGAGGTTCTATCTTTCACGCGATTGGCACGGCGTGTGGCTGACGATGCCGGTCATAGCGCAATGCCATGCTTGGACGAAGGCGGCCGTGTTGTTGCTATGGCTGCAGCGATCGTTCAAGTTCGCAGTAAATTGAAATTTTTTGCATCTGTTGGTACAAAACCGGAATTCATTTCCGGATTAGTGGAAACGGTGGATGAATGTAAGCGTTGTAATGTGGATGCGAAAAGCTTGATGCGCGCTTCTTCTGAGACGACCGGCACCTTGGCGCAGAAGTTGGAAGAACTTTCTTTTATATTTGAAGCTTATGACGGTATTTGTCAGCATGGCAAGAAAGATCCAAGAGACCAGCTGACATGGCTACTGGAAGAGCTGGAAACCGGATCGTATGCGCAGGAACATATTTTTTACTTTGACGGTTTTTCGGATTTTACCAGACAACAGCTTGAAATTCTGAAGCATTTAATCTGCTATAGCACTGGGGTAACAGTTACATTGACCTGTCCGGCTCCATCTACTGGCAGTCTTGCATTTGAACGACCCGGCGAAACAGCTGCAGAGCTTATTCGCATTGCCAATTCAATGGGTGTCAATTATGAAGTCGTTTATCTTCCGGATGTTTTGTCTGATATAGACCCAGTGGCGGACATGCTGTTTGAAGGAAATGTTACCGATAACACCTGTGAACGGTTGCATGTGTATCGCAGCGAATCCGTATTTGAAGAGTGTGAGGAACTTGCACAGCGGATTTTGGAACTTATTCAGTCCGGAGTTCGATATCGTGATATTTGTGTGGTTTGTCCCAGCATGGAGGAATATACCGGTCCGTTAACAATGATATTTGGCCGCAGTGGAATCCCTGCTTATCTTTCAGGTACGGTAAGTATTCTTGAACGCCCGGTAATTGCAACACTGCTTTGCGGCGTGGACGCGGCACTGAGCGGGTTTGATCGGAAGGACGTCCTCGCGTATTTGAAAACTGCTTTGTCACCTCTGTCGATTCATGAGAGTGACCTGATTGAAAATTACGCGCTATTGTGGTCCGTGACCGGCAAAAAATGGACGCAACCATGGACCATGCATCCAAGAGGCCTTGTCAATGAATGGACGGATGCAGACCATGCGCTTTTAAACCAACTTAACGCACTGCGCCAAAGGCTGATTACGCCCCTTTTATCACTCAGACAGAGCTTTCTTTGTGGAAAAAATGTTGCGCAGCAGGTAGTTGGACTCTATACTTTTTTGGAAGAGATTCATGTTGCAAAGCGTCTTGCTGATCTGGCAGACCAACTGGAAGCGGCAAATGATTTGCAAAATGCACAGGTCCTTGACCAAATTTGGGAGATCCTTGTTAACGCCTTTGAACAGATGCATGATGTTTTAGGCGAAAGCATTTGGGAACCGGAGGCGCTCTCAAAACTTCTGCGCATCCTTTTAAGTCGGTATGATGTAGGTACGATTCCCGCCACATTGGATTCTGTGACGGTTGGTTCTGTAAATACAATGCATTGCACGGAATCTATGCATCTGTTTGTGCTTGGGGCATTGGAAGGTGCGCTTCCGGGCTATGGAAGCAGTAGCGGTGTACTTACCGATCAGGATCGTGTTGCGTTGCGTGGTCTCGGCGTCCCGCTCAACGGCGGTGCAATCGATAGTATGCAGACCTCTTTTTCTGAGATTTACGGTGTGTTTCGAGGTGCCTCTGAGTCGGTTACTGTTAGCTGTCCGGGCGGACAGCCTTCGTACATCTACCTAAGAATGAAAACGCTTTCCGGTGAAGAGGATGCGCCGATCAAACCGATCGGTGCCGCTATGATCAATAAAAAACATGCGGCGGCATATCTTCTTCGTCATAATGATCGCAGATTTGCACGGGATCTCGGGATCGAGGCTGATGTCGAATTGATCGAAAGTAAGCGTTCCCATGTTCATGGTGTCGTATCATCTGAGCATGTGCAGAAGCTTTATGGCAAGCAGTTCCGTTTGTCTGCATCACAAATCGATTGCCATGCAAACTGCGCCATGTCTTATTTTCTGAATTACGGATTAAAGGCAAAGGAACGAAAGCCGGCGCAGGTTGATCCGGCCGAATTTGGAACTTTTGTTCATGATGTGTTGGAAAAGACTGCAACTGAAGTTGTAGAAAAGGGTGGTTTTAAACAGGTCACCCGGGAGGAAGCTTTAACCATCGCTGTCAAATACGCAAATGAATACACGAAGCAACACTTTGCTGATTTGGATTCTGAACGGCTTATATATCTTCTCCGCAGAAATGGCCGCGAACTGGATTTGATTGTGGAAGAGCTTTGGAAGGAACTAAATGCCAGTGAGTTTGCACCAATAATGTTTGAGCTTTCTTTCGGTGGAGAAAGTGCAGATTTTCCTCCGATCCATATTCAAGGTTCCTTAGCAACCGCAAATTTGCGGGGATTTGTGGATCGGGTTGATGTATGGAAAACGGAAACAAGCTCTTATTTCCGGGTCGTTGATTATAAAACCGGGGTAAAAGCCTTTGATTATTGTGACATTATCAACGGTATTGGGCTGCAGATGCTATTGTACATGTTTGCACTTGCACAATCTGATTCTGATTTGCTGGGAGAAGATCCTGTGCCTGCAGGCGTTCAGTATTTCCCTGCAAGAGTTCCGTTGGTTTCTGTTGAAAGCCCAACGGATACGGAAGAGATTGTAAAGAAACGGGATGCTGTATGGAAACGAAGTGGCTTATTACTGCGGCAGGATGATGTGCTAAATGCGATGGAGCCCGGAGAAACACCCATTAGAATGCCCTATAAGCGCAAGAAAGACGGGACCCTTTCCGGCGATCTTGCGGACAGAAGTCAGCTGGAATTGCTCAAAAAGTTCGTGTTCCGCTATTTGCAGAAAATGGTGGATGATATTGCCTCCGGCAATGTAGCTGCAAATCCCTATACACGAGATGCCCGAAAAAATGCCTGCCGCTTTTGTCCCTATGGCCAGATTTGCCATAAGAATGATGTGACTGGACGCAGAGTTTTTGAGGCAATTTCCGCAGAACGGTTTTGGAATGATTTAACGGAGGAGGTGCGTGGACATGGCTGATCAATTAACGGCGCAGCAACGTGCTGCCGTTGTCAATAGAGGAGGAAATCTTCTCGTATCTGCAGCGGCAGGCTCCGGAAAAACCAAAGTATTGGTGGAACGGCTTATGTCCTACCTGACCGATCCTGCAAAACCGGAGAATATCGATTCTTTTTTGATTATTACTTATACAAAAGCAGCTGCTTCTGAACTGCGCGGTAAAATTGCTGCGCGGCTGAATGAGGCAATATCTTCCGCACCGGAAAACCGCCATTTACTGCGGCAGATGCAACGATTGTATTTAACGAAAATATCAACCGTTCATTCTTTTTGCAGTGACATTTTAAAAGAATATGCATACTTAATGGATTTTTCCGGAGATTTTCGCGTTGCTGATGAAAATGAATGCGTTGAATTACAGGCTGCTGCGCTGGAGCGGGTGCTTGATGAGGCCTATGGCCAAGCTGAAATGTTGCCCGACTTTTCTGCTTTTGTGGACTCACAAGGCTTTGGCAGAGACGATCGCCAAATTCCGCAGTTAGTTCTGAGTGTGTATCGCCGTGCGAAATGTCACTTAGACTATGAGGGATGGCTGGATCAATGTTTGAACGCGTCGAAGCTTGCAAATATTTCCGATGCTGCTGAAACAGTGTGGGGATGTTATCTGATTGAGGATTTGAAGGAATATTTGCAACTGCAGATCCGTGGGTTAGAGCGGTGCATTGATGCTGCAAAGCGCGATGGAAATATGGAAAAACCAGTTGCGCTTCTTACAGACACCGTATATCAACTGAATCGCCTGTATGAAAGTAATTCATGGGATGAGGTGATTGCTCGAAAGGAAATTGCCTACGGTACATTGTCGTTTTCTAAAAAATGTGAAGATACCGATTTGATCGCGCAGATCAAGGCTGTTCGCGATAGCTGCAAAAACGGACTTAAGAAGCGACTGCGTCGTTTCAACGATTTTAGTGATCAGCTACTGGCGGATATTCAAGGAACAGAATCTTCCGTTCGCGGCTTGATTGGCCTTGTCAGAAGCTTTGATGCAGAATATACCCGTTTAAAGCGCAGCCGTCGCATTTTGGATTTTGGAGATTTGGAGCACAAGACTTTAGATCTTCTGTGGGGAAAACAGCGATCCGGAATTACCAATGTGGCCAAGGAGATTGGCCGGCGCTACTGCCAGATCATGGTGGATGAATATCAAGATTCAAATGCTGTGCAGGATGCGATTTTCCGGGCATTGTCATCAGAGCGTAATAACTGCTTCATGGTAGGCGATGTGAAGCAATCCATTTACCAATTCCGTCTTGCAGATCCGGGTATTTTTTTGGATAAGTACAATCGTTATGCCCACGCCGGCTCGGAAACTGGCAATGAAGGTCGAAAAATTCTTCTTAGCAACAACTTCCGTTCTTGCGATGCGGTCTTGGATGCCGTAAACGATGTGTTCTATGACTGCATGTATGAGCTGGTAGGCGGCTTGCGCTACACGGATGAAGAAGCGTTGGTGAAAGGCAGGGAATTGGGGGAGCTTCCGGACCGTGAGATCGAACTGTACGGTATATGCGTGCAAAATGATACCTACTCTGATGAAGCTGCCTTTGTCGCAAAACGGATTAAGGAATTGCTTGACGGTCAGTTTTTGATCCGGGATGGGGAGCAGCGCAGACCGATCAAACCACAGGACATTGTGATCCTATTGCGCTCTCCCAATTCGGTAGGAAGACAGTTTCAATCCGCTATTTCAAATCTCGGTATTAACTGTGATTTTAATGGCGGGACAGAGCTTATGGAAACAGAAGAAGTGCAGTTTATACATGCATTGCTTCAAACCATTAGCAATCCTTTGCAGGATATCCCATTGATTGCAGTATTGAGCAGCAGAGTGTTTGGCTTCACAGCTGATGAACTTGCTGGCATCAGAGCGTTGGACACCAAGTCGGATTTTTATTGTGCGCTGCAGCAGGATAAAAATGAGAAGACACAGCATTTTATCGAGATTTTGACCCGTTTGCGTATGGATGCCAGAATGCTGTCACTGGAACAACTGCTGGATCGCATTTTCTTGCTGACGGATGCTGATGCAATATTCCAATCCATGCTTGACGGGGCAGAACGAATGGACAATCTGCGTTCTTTCTGTAGTTTGGCATCCTCCTATGCATCTCTTTCTTCCGGGAGCGTGGATGGATTCCTTTCGTATCTGGATGTAATCTGTGCAGAAGGCCACCAGATTCAAAATAAAGCGGCTGCAAAAGATGCGGTAACAATCATGAGCATCCATAAATCAAAGGGCTTGGAATTTCCTGTAGTATTTCTTTGCGGACTTTCAAAGTCGTTTAATATGGAGCAAACCCATGAATCTGTACTGTGTGACAGCGATCTGGGGCTTGGATTATCCTGTGTAGATTCCAAGTTGAGAATTCGTTATCCTTCATTGGCTAAGCATGCAATTGCGGCAAAGATGCAAAAGGAAGCGATTTCTGAGGAATTGCGTGTTTTATATGTGGCAATGACACGGCCTGTAGATCGGCTCATCATGACTTATGCTGCACCTAGGCTGGATAAAGAGCTTCAGGAACTATCATCTAGAATGGATATGAGTGATCCTGTGCTTTTGAGTAGTGACGTTGGTTCGGCAGGCGAGTGGGTATTACTTGCAGCTTTGCGCCACAGTGAGGCGGCAGCGTTCCACAAATATGCCCGTAAACCGGATCATATAAGAATACTACAGCACCCATGGCTGATCAGATTTGTGGATGAACCTGCAGATTGTTCTACGCATGTAGTCGATAAGGCGGAAACAGTGACTGTGGATTTTCCGTATATTGACCGTATGCGTTCCGGTTTGTCGTTTTGTTACCCGCATACAACTGCAACGATGACCCCATCAAAGTTGACAGCTACCCAACTTAAAGGCCGTTACAAGGATCAGGAGGCATCGGAAGGAACTGCGGTAACTTATCATCATCAGTTCCGAAAACCGACCTTTATGCGGGAAAAAATGGCTGGTACGGAATACGGAACGGCGATGCATACCATCATGCAGCACCTTCGTTTTGAATTTTGCACAGATCGTAATTCCATTGAACTGGAATTGCGCCGATTGGTTTCAGACGGCCATATTACGCAAGAAATCGCCGGCGAAGCAGATGTGGATGCGATCTTGCATTTCTTCCAAACAGAAATTGGATGTGCTTTGCGTGGTGGGACACAATGTGTACGGGAATTTAAGTTTTCACTTTTGGATGATGCCGAGCGCTATGTACCCGGCGCATTGGGAGAAAAGGTTTTGCTTCAGGGTGTTGTTGACTGCGCGTTGATTTCGCAAGATGGCATTACAGTGGTCGATTTTAAAACAGACAGGATCAAAATGGATCAACTAAGCAGTTCGGTTGCGTATTACGAGAATCAAGTGAAATCCTACGCATATGCCTTGGAAAAAATCTACGGTTTGCCGGTAAAAGATGTTTATTTGTACCATTTCCGCTTAAAGGAATTGATTCAAGTTCATTGCTAATAATTTAGATCCGCCCGACATAACTGTGCCGGGCGGATCTTTTTTATGCGGATGGAATCAAATATTACTTGTTGTTCTGATTCTGGTTACGGTTCTGATTCTGGTTCTGATTCTGGTTCTGGTTCTGATTGCGGTTCTGGTTCTGGTTCTTATTCTGATTACGGTTCTGGTTTTCCATCATAATTCCTCCCATCTTTAATTGCGTTATCACGCAGAAACAGTATGCCCTTATGCTCAGGATTTATCCTTGGCCTTAAATAGAAAGCTGACTATAAGACCGGCAAAAATTGCTGCGGCAATTCCGCCTGCGCAGGATTTTAATCCCCCTGTGAATGCGCCTAACAATCCTGTTTCTTTTACCGCCTCTTTTACTCCTTTGGCAAGATTATAGCCAAAACCGGTCAGTGGTACTGTTGCGCCGGCACCGGCATACTTTACAAAAGGCTCATAAAGCCCGATGGCACCTAGGAAAACGCCGACAACAACATAGCTGACAAGAATCCTTGCGGGTGTTAATTTTGTTTTGTCAATGAGTATTTGGCCAATTACACATAGTAAACCGCCAAAAATAAATGCTTTCAAATATTCCATATTTATCCTCCAATAATGGATACAGCATGGCATACACCGGGAATTGCCAGACCCTGCTGGGATGAGGTTGGAGATAACAGTGCTCCTGTACCGCAAAACAGTACACGCTTTAGCTTGCCGCAAGAAATTTTGTTCAGCAAATAACCGCAAAGAGTAATTGCACTGCATCCACAGCCAGAACCGCCGGCATGGACATCTTGTTTCATTCTATCAAAGACCAAACACCCGCAATCTGCGATTTTTCCGCCGAGATTTAAACCTTCCTTTTGCGCCATGGACAACAGGAGTTCTTTTCCGATTTGCCCAAGATCCCCAGTTATGATCAAATCATAATCATCTGCGCTGGTGCCTGTATCGCTAAAGTGTGTCCGGATGGTTTCTAAAGCAGCAGGTGCCATTGCAGCACCCATATTATTGGCGTCTGTGATGCCCAGATCAACCACAGTCCCAATTGTGCAGCTTCGGATCCGTGGACCTTTTCCTGCGGCGCAGACCAACGCCGCTCCGGAACCGGTTACAGTCCATTGGGCGGTTGGCGTTCGTTGACCGCCATAGCCTAAGGGGAATCGGTATTGCCTTTCTGAGGATGCAAAATGGGAGGAGGTCAAAGCAATCGCATTTTCGGCAAAACCGCCGCCAACTGCCATTGCGGAAAGGAGTAAGCTTTCTGCCATTGTTGAGCAAGCTCCGTATAGCCCGAGGTGGGGGAGCCCGGCGTTGCGTAATGTGAATGAGGAACCGATGCATTGATTTAAAAGATCTCCGGAAAAAACAAGGTTAATATCCGTTTTCGTCTTCCCTGTTTTCTTTAAAAGTGTTTCTATTGCAAGTTCTTGCATATGTCGCTCAGCTTGCTCCCACGTTTTCTGTCCAAAATATGTGTCTTTTTCTGCCACATCATAATACTGTTTTAATGGTCCTTCTGACTCTTTTTTGCCTGCAACACTTGCCCAACCTGCAATTACCGGCATTTCTTGAAAAGAAAAGCTACTTTTCCCGCATCGATGATTTTCCATAATCTCATCTCCTTTTGAGGTTAGTATGTACAAATGATGAAATAATATAGCAAAATACCGACACTCTGAATGAGTGTCGGTATTTTGAATTCCTATTATTTACCGGCTAAAGCACGCTCCAGCCAAACGCAGCCAAAATCAAGCGCGGTGTAAAGTCCGGCTTTTTCGCTCTTTTTAACAACCCGATCTCTGCTCTTGACAGAAGGATCTGTCAGCTGAAGCTGAACAGATACCCGGCTTGCAATCTGTACACCGTTTACTTCCTTTGATTCCAGAATCTGAAGCATGACGATGTGGCTGTCTGCCATGGAACCGTAATAGATCAAATTGTCTAATCTCATAAGGGGATGTCCTTTATAGGTAAGGACCTTCTTTTCCTCAGCCATAATTACCTCCTGAAAAATCATCGGGAGGCTTTTGCGGTGGCAAAAGCCTCCCGGCGGGATTAAGATTTACCAAACAGATAGCATCGTACCAATTCTTGCAGAAGCTCGTCCCGATCCAGCTTGCAGATCATGCTGCGTGCATTATTATAGTTGGTAATATAGGTGGGATCTTCTGTGAGCAGATAGCCAACGATCTGATTGATGGGATTGTAGCCCTTTTCGTTGAGAGCATCGAACACACTGCGGAGAATGTGACGCATATTATCTCTTTCGTCATGGGGCACAGTAAATTTAATTGTGCTGTTCATTGCATTATCCGTCATGGTAACGACCTCCTTCCTAACATTGTAGCTATTATATCCCAATTTTTTGTGGGTGTAAAGACCTGAACAAAAAATTTCTTAGAATTTAGGCAATATCAGCGAAGAACGGCTTGCAGTTTTTCCTCCAGAGCCTTCAGCACCTTGCCAATAATCTGTTCGGAGTCACTGTCAGTCAAAGTCCGGTCATCGGCGCGAAGCTCCAAAGAGAACGCAAGGCTCTTCTTGCCTTCGGGAACACCGCTGCCGCGGTAAATGTCAAACAAGCTGATCTTCCGCAGCAGCTTACCTGCAGATGCGGCGATAACATTTTCGGCCTCACCCACAGTAACACTTTCATTACAGACTACGGAAATATCCCGAGTGACAGTGGGGTACTTAGGCAGTGGCGTGTAGGTGGGTTCAGGCATCCGCAGAGCGAACAGCGCAGTAAAATTAATTTCTGCGCAGTACACCTCAGTGTCAATGTCGTAGTTTTTGGCAACCAGCGGGTGGACCTGACCGATATAACCCAGCACAGCATCTCCGATCTGCACGGAAGCACAGCGACCGGGATGGTAGGAAGGATTATCCGTTACGGCACTGTAGGTGGCCTTAGGCAGACGCAAACCAGCAAAGATCGCATCCAATTCTCCCTTCAGGCTGAAGAAGTCCTCTCCATCGCCATAGGAACCCAGCACAAGCATCTTCGGTTCTTGCGGAAGCACATCCATTTGTGTGGGAAGATAGATCTTGGCAAGCTCGTAGAGTTTTGCGGACTTATTATGGTATGCGTTGTTTCTGGAAAGAATATCCAGCATAGAGGGAAGGGCAATGGTACGCATAATAGAGGTGTCCTCGCCCAGCGGGTTCTGGATCTTCATGGCGTTGCGAAGCTTCGAATCAGCAGGCAGACGAATTTGATCGAAGATAGAGGGAGATACAAAAGAATAGGTGATGATCTCACTGTAGCCTAAGCTGCGGCAAAGTTGACCGGCCGTTGCTTCCATAATCATCTCAGGGGAATAGCCACCTTGGGTAGAAGTCTTGAAAGCAGTGGTCGCAATCTCGTTATAACCGTAGGATCGGCCTACCTCTTCGGCAATATCAGCCATCAGGTTCAAATCCGGACGGAAAGAGGGAACTAAAATGGTATCACCGTCAACAGGTACCTCCAGAAGATCGAGGTATTGTACCATTTCTTCCTTGGAAATATCCGTGCCCAACAGGCGGTTGATCTTTTCGGGCTCCAAAGGCACGGTTCTGGGGGCGGGAACATAGTTGACGATGTCGATGATGCCGTCCAGCACATCGCCTGCCTCAAGGAGTTCCACAAGCTCACAGGCTCTTTGTACGGCGGGTACTGTCATCATGGGATCCAGATTCTTTTCGAACTTGCCGGATGCATCGGTACGCATGCCCAAGTGCAGTGCGGTCTGACGGATGGAAGTGCCGTTAAAGTTGGCGGACTCAAAGACGACAATTGCGGTATCATCTACGATTTCGGAATTCTCGCCACCCATAATACCTGCAAGGCCGATGGGTTTTACATCGTCGGCAATAACCAGCATGCCGGGCTCCAGCTGGCGCTGGATACCATCTAATGTGGTCAGAGATTCACCGGCTTCTGCCTCACGAACAACGATCTTTCCGCTGGAAACATATCGGTAGTCAAAGGCGTGCATGGGCTGACCGTACTCCAGCATCACATAATTTGTGATATCCACAATGTTGTTGATGGGGCGAATGCCGTTTGCACGAAGACGTTGGCGCAGCCACTTAGGGGAGGGGGCGACCTTCACGTTCTTAACCATGCGGGATGTGTAGCGATTGCAAAGGGTATCTGCAGGCACTTCCACATCCAGCATTTCGAATATAGATCCAGCATTGCCGCCCTTGACCACGGGTTCGTGATGCTTCATGCGCAAACCAAAAGCAGCTGCAGATTCGCGAGCCAGACCGATAATAGAATAACAGTCAGGGCGGTTATTTGTGATTTCAAAATCAACAATGGTGTCATCGTTGCCAATGACCAGATTGATATCATCGCCGGGCTTGCAGGTTTCGTCATTGAGGATCCAGATGCCGTCAGCAAAGACACCGGGCAGATCGTTCTGTGTCAGGCCCAATTCTTCGAAGGAACAGAGCATGCCGTTAGAGGGCACACCGCGAAGCTTGCCCTTGGTGATATGGATGCCGCCGGGAAGATAGGAGTTATGCAATGCAGCAGGGACGAGATCCCCCTCTTTGACATTCTGAGCGCCTGTAACAATCTGTACAGGCTCATCCTGACCCACATCTACTTGACATACCCACATATGGTCGGAGTTTTCGTGACGAACGATGGATACAACCTTGCCAACGACAACATTTTTGATGTCGGCATCCATCCGTTCATAGGTCTCAACTTTTTGACCGAAAACGGTGAGCTTTTCTACATATTCTTTATCAGACACATGGGACAGATCAACAAAGTCCTCATGGAGCCATTTTCTGTTAAGCTTCATATTGGTACCTCCTTAAAACTGTTCCAAGAAGCGGACATTGTTATCGAAAATCAAGCGCAGGTCGTTGATACGCAACCTTCCCATCGCCATACGCTCAAGGCCCATACCGAAGGCAAAGCCGGAGTATTTATCCGGGTCAATACCACAGTTGCGCAGCACTTCAGGGTGAACCATGCCAGCGCCAAGCAGTTCGATCCAGCCTTCTCCGTGGCAGGTAGAGCACACTTGACCGTCGACTTCGCCGGTGCCGTGGCACTTGTGGCATTGCATATCCATTTCGCAGCTGGGCTCCGTGAAGGGGAAGTGGTGGGGGCGGAAACGCATCTCGGAATTTTCACCGTAAATCTGTTTCATAATTGCCACCAAAGCACCTTTCAAATCGCCCATGGTGATGTTTTCATCTACCACCAGACCTTCGATCTGATGGAACATAGGGGAGTGGGTTGCATCTGCTTCATCTTTCCGGAATACACGGCCCGGTGCGAGCATGCACAGAGGGGGCTTGTTGTTTTCCATGAAGCGGATCTGCATGGGGCTTGTCTGGGTGCGCAGAAGAACAGAATCATCATCTGTAAAATAGAATGTATCGCTACGATCACGGGAAGGGTGGCCTTCTTCGATGTTCAAGCGAGTGAAGTTGTAGCTTGCCAGTTCGACTTCCGGTCCGTCAACCACGGTATAACCCATACCAACAAAGATGTCTTTGACTTGCTGAAGCACCATATTCATAGGATGCTGGTGACCCATGGTCACAGGTTTGCCCGGAATGGTAACATCCAAAGCTTCCGCAGCCAGCTTTTGCTCCAAAACGGCTGCACCCAGCTCTGCCTTACGGGATTCGAGTTTCTCCTCAATAGCGGAACGAACCGAGTTGGCGATCTGTCCCATTACAGGCCGCTCCTCGGGAGAAAGCTTACCCATCATTTTCAAAACGGCGGTCAGTTCACCCTTTTTACCAAGGATCTTTACTCGCAGTTCCTCCAGTTCGGCAGGGGTTGCCGCATTTTCCAGATCCGCCATTGCTTGCTGACGGATCAACTCCAGTTGCTGTTTCATACTGTTACTCCTTCCAACAGAAAAAATACAAAAAAATAGTCCCCATCCCTAATCGGGACGAAGGACTTACCTCCGCGGTACCACCCGCAATTCGCAAACGCGCACTTATACGGTGCAATCACACCGTCGATCGATAACGGAATCATCCGGCACACCCTACTGTATATTCAGGCTGCAGCTCATGGGAGAAAGCCCGGTACTCTACGCAAGCGGATTCCACCATCCCGCTCTCTCTGAAACCGTAGTGCCAGTACAAGACAACCCAATCATAGCTATTGCATATCGTGAGTATATTATCACACAGTGTCGTAAATTGCAAGGGCTTTTTGTGTGGGTAACGGAATAAATTCCCGTTGTACGCATAAGGATTTATTAATCGGCAGACAAGCCGGATTGAATATGGATGGTGGACTATGAAGTTTTTGGCGTTTGCGTTGGCCTTTTTGGTCTCTTTATGTGGTTGTGCTGAAAAAGATACAGGTATCAGTGATGCGTTATATTTGCGGCAAAGAATCAGTCAGGGAAACGGTTACAGTTATCAGGCGATCATTACAGCGGATTATGGGGATTGTACCTATGAATTTACTATGGATTGTGAAATTGACAAGGATGGCACGCAACATTTTACATTAATAAAGCCTGAAACGATCTGTGGAATAACTGGGGCAATTTCACAAGTCGGTGGAAAACTGATCTTTGACGATAAAGTGTTGCTTTTTGAACCGATGAACCGTGGAACACTTATCCCGGCTGTCGGGCCTTGGTTGATGTTTAAGGCTGTTTCCGGTGGATATATCCGCAGTGGGACTGATTCGAAAATAAATCAGATCACCATAGATGACAGCTTTGAAGGGGAACTATTTCAATTGCTATTGACAGTAAACGAGGGCGGTGATCCTGTGTTTGGGGAAATCATATTCGATAATCGCAGGATTTTGTCGATAAAGGTCAATGACTTTAAGGTGCTGTAACACTGTGTCGTTTTTGGCATAGGATTAATTACAGAGGCTATCGTATATTTTTCCATTGTGCGTGGGACAATACAATCAACCACGTTACATATGGATTGATCCGGTAGCGCTGGTAATGATCTATGGCGGAGTGTGAAATAAATGGATAGCACCGTAAAGCGCGGCGATATATTTTATGCGGATCTTTCACCGGTGATCGGCAGTGAGCAGGGGGGAACCAGACCGGTTCTGATCGTGCAAAATGATACCGGAAACAGACATTCGCCGACAGTCATTGCTGCTGCGATAACGAGTCAAACAGGAAAAGCCAGATTGCCCACCCATATCAATATTGCAGGCGGAAGCGTCGGTTTAAGTAAGGATTCCATTATATTACTTGAGCAAATCAGAACCATTGATAAGCGCAGATTGCGGGAACACATGGGGCATTTGGGTTCGGAACAAATGCATCTGGTGGATGAAGCAATCGCTGTTAGTTTTGGCTTAGATATCCCAAGAAGTTAAAAGAACACCCTTAGGCGATCGCCTAAGGGTGTATGCTGTTAATTGAGTTTGTCCTGTAATATAATATCATTGGCGTTCATGTCGATGGTTTTCCGGCCATCTAACAGCGTGTTTTGTGCTGAAATTATTACATTGCTGTATCCGGTTAATTCGTGTACTGTCAAACATATACAGGTGCAGGCCAGAGTCAAATCAATGCCAGTCAGTTTTGAAAAAGATTCACTAAGGACTATCTGAGCTGAAGCCTGATCCGTAGAGAAACGGATCAAAGCTGTCTCTTCCGGAAAAGGTGTTGTTAAATCCGATGATTTCGGTCCTTTCAGATAGGTTTGCAAAATGGATTCGATATTATGAGGCTCAACAGCCAAACTTCGTTTTTCAGCGCAAATGCTTCCTTGATCTAAAAAGTAATCTTCTTTGCTCTGTATGAAATAGAAATCTGTGTTTATGGATGCCGTTTTAGCACCGCATCCAACCAGTATCACACACAAAACCACCAATATTACAATGCGTAGTTTATTGATCATTTTCACCATCCTCCATATCAAAGACGGGGAAAGAAACGATAAATTTGGTTCCTGCACCGGGAGTGCTTTCGGCGGTGATCGTTCCACGGTTACGCTCAACCATGTTCTTGACAATCGATAGACCAAGGCCACTGCCTCCTGTTGAACGGGAACGCGCCTTATCCACTCGATAAAAGCGTTCAAATATATGCTCCAATGATTCTTCCGGAATGCCAACGCCAGTGTCAGAAACGGTAATCAATGCAAAGTCACGATCACGCTCTAATGTGATTTCTACAGTACCGCCCGGCTTGTTATATTTAATTCCGTTTTCAACAAGGTTCATGATAACCTGAGATAGATCATCCTCCTGAATGAGGATGGTACTGTCTTGCAACGCATGGACCTGAATGGAAACTTGCTGATCCAAAGCTAGAGTGCTTAGTATGCGGCAAATTTTTTCGACAGTAGGGAGTATATATGTGATTTCGCAGGAGATCGGGGTTTCATCCTCGGTTTTGGCCAGATTCAGTAATTTTTGCGACATTCTGTTGAGGCGCTCTGCTTCGTTTCCGATATCTCCGACAAATTCTTTAATGGTGTCTGGGTCCATTTCGTTTTGCAGTATAGAATCAGACAACAGCTTTATGGATGCAAGGGGAGTCTTCAATTCATGAGAAGCGTCGGAAACGAATTGCCGACGCTTATTTTCCGAGCGCTGCAATCTATGGATCAGGTCATTGAAATCATCACTTAATGCGCGTAATTCATCATGTCCCGTCATATCAACTGTATGCGAATAATCACCTTCACGCACAGTACGCATAGACGTTGTGATTTTTCTTAAACGTCCGGAATATACGGTAGAAAACAGCAGGGAGAAGGCTACAACGGCAATCTCGAGTGCGATGGTTATAGTCAAAATATTAGATTGCAGTGAAGAAATCAAAATGCCTTGATTGGGGTCTTGCTCCATCATATATACACAACCGGCAAGTTGACCATAGGAATACACAGGTACAGCTGTTTTAGATTGCATTTGCCTGTTGTGATACTGCCATGTAAAAATATCGTTGCCGTGTAAAGCTTGTATGATTTCCGGTAAAACTGCGAATCCGCTTTGCATAGTGTCAGTAGCAGACGAGTCATAAATCAGCCTCCCGCCATTATCCGTCACAATTGTGCGGGATACCGTTGTCATCTCTAGAGACGAAAGAACGTTTTCAACAGATTGATAATTTAAAACGCCCAAAGTTTCTAATTCATTTGCCGCCAGCTGACATTTTTCCATCATAGAGATCTCTTTGCTTGAATAGAAAAGCTCATAGCTTCTTTTGGAACAATAGAGATTTAAAAAGATAAGCACAACAAGCGTAATTACCACATATGCGATTGTATAGCGAAACTGAGAACTTTTAAATTGAATAGGAAATTTAGTCTTGTTTACGGAAGTAATAGCCAACGCCCCATTTCGTCATGATATATTGTGGTTCGGCAGGGTTGGATTCCAGCTTTTCCCGTAAGCGGCGTATATGTACATCCACTGTACGGATATCACTTCGGTACTCGTATGTCCAGAGTGTATCCAGTAAAGCTTCTCGGGAATAGACTCGGTTTGCGTGACGCATCATAAACTCGATCACATCAAATTCCTTTGCTGTCAAATCGACTAACTGACCATTACTGTATGCATTACGTCCGTTCAGATCTAACGTAATGGATCCGATGGTGAGTTCCGTATTATCCGATGCTTGGGTGTGTCCGGCTCGCCGCAAAAGTGCACGGATGCGCGCTTTTAACTCAAGAATGTTAAAGGGCTTCGTTAAATAGTCATCTGCGCCGTTTTCAAAGCCCATAAGTTTGTCCATGTCATCGGATTTTGCGGTAAGCATAATAATAGGTACATCAGAGAATTCACGAATCTTTGCGCAAGCATTCAAACCGTCCATGATCGGCATCATAACATCCAAAATAATAAGATCGGGTTTTTTTGCAAGAGTTTGTTCCACGGCTTCCATGCCGTTGGATCCGGTAATTACCTCGTAACCTTCGTTTTGTAGGTTGAAACGGATGCCTTTAACAAGCAGCTCTTCATCATCGACAACGAGTATTCTCATTATTTACCTCCTACGGATAGAAAACGACTGACTTCTTCGTATGTGCTGTTACCAAATCCTTTGACGTGCATCAGCTCCTCCACAGAATGGAAAGGACCGTTTTGTTGGCGGTATGCGATGATATTGTTTGCCAAATTTTCACCGATGCCCGGGATCATCGTTAATTCCTCAAAAGTGGCTGTGTTCAAATTAATACCGGCACTGGGGTGGAGCGGTGCGTTGGGGTCTAGTTTGGTTGCAGATTGCAAATTGTTCGAAAGGCAAATACATATGGCCACGGTAAACAGCAAGATAAAGAACAGCAGAAATAGTATATGGCGGTTTTTCATTGCTGTTTACCTCCCGGATTGACTCCCTTGAAAAAAACTGATATAATGTATACATCATTATACACAAGTTTTCGTTTTCGGACAAGTCCGATTCCAAATATTGAGGAGAAAAAATGAAAAAATACAAAGGATTTCACACAATCATTGCTTTTTGTGTTGTTATTTGTATGTTGGCGACAACAGTATTCGCACAAACAGAGCCTTCCGTTCTTGAAGAAACTGTGCAGGCGGATGCATCCGTTTACGGTTGCTTTTCTATGGATGCGACAGAAGCGTTCTTGGGGGACAAGCAGCTTGTAAAAAATGCCAAGTCAGTATTTTTGTATGAACTGAACACCCAAACACTGATGTATGCTTGGGAAGCGGATCAGGCGCTTATTCCGTCCAGTTTTGTGAAAATTCTCACAGCCATCGTTGCCATCGAAAACGGAGCGTTGGATAGCGCTGTAACGGTTTCAGAATCTGCCGTCAGCGATCTTCCGCTGGGTGCTGTTTCTGCAAGGTTACAGGTGAGCGAAGTACTTACTTTACAGGACCTGCTTTATTGCATGATGGTTGGTTCTGCAAACGATGCTGCTACTGTAATCGCTGAGCATATTTCAGGCAGTGAGTATGCGTTTACGAAGTTAATGAATGAATATGCCTCACGAATCGGTTGCACAGGTAGTCATTTTGTCAATGCCCACGGTTTGGAGGATGAGAGCCAGTATTCTACTGCGCGGGATACAGCAAAGATCCTTGCTTATGCAATGCAAAATGAAACATTCCGCAACATATTTGAGGCGAAGGAATACACTGTTCCTGCAACAAATAAAAGTGCAGAGCGTAATCTTATCACCGGCAACTATATGATGAGCACCCATGAGGTTCAGATTTATTTCGATGAGCGGGTGGCTGGCGGTAGAACCGGTGTTGCCAATGATGGCGCGCGTTCTCTGGCTACCATTGCCCGTTCCGGCCAAATGGAATTGCTTTGTGTTGTTATGGGCGCAGCTTCCGTTTATGAAGAAAGCGGAAATAAGATTAGAAGCTTTGGCGGATATAATGAAACAAAAACAATGCTTGATAGCGGCTTTGAAGGGTATACAGCGGCGCAGATTCTTTATGACGGCCAAGCCTTGACTTATTTCGAGATTGGAAACGGTGATTCTCTTTTGTCGGTAGGTCCTCATGCCACACTAAGTACTGTGCTGCCGGTTAAGCTGGATCGCACTGAACTTACTTTCCGTTATAGTGATGAAATTCGAAAACTTACTGCACCTATCCGTGCCGGTGATCGTGTGTGCAATGTGGAGATCTGGTATAAAGATCTGTGTCTTGCTGTTACAGACCTATATGCAATGAATGATGTGCGTGATTCATCAGCCATTTCCGCCGATGCACCAAAACAGACATCCATTGCTGGGTGGATCGTTGCGCTATGCATTCTGATAGTGCTTGGTTTTGGCGGTTATTATCTCCTCCGGACACCGAAAGGAAAACGGTTCCTTTTCAAAATCCGCCGCCGTATCAGAAAGCGCAATAAACCGAAAAGGAGTAAATGAAATGTTGTCTTGGGATGATCTGCGTCAAAAATGCATGGATTGCCGATCCTGCCGGTTATCTCAGACGCGTACAAATGTGGTTTTTGGCGTTGGATGCACTGAAGCGGATGTAATGTTTGTTGGTGAAGGTCCCGGTGAGCAGGAGGATCTAAAAGGAGAGCCTTTTGTTGGTGCTGCAGGTCGATTATTAGACGATATGCTTGCGATCATCGATCTGGACCGTACAAATTGCTATATTGCGAACATCGTCAAATGCCGGCCTCCCGGGAATCGGGATCCACAGGATGATGAACAGGATGCTTGTATCGGCTTTTTGCGGAATCAGGTTGAATTGATTCAGCCTAAAATGATTATTTGTTTAGGACGTGTTGCGGCAAAAAGACTGATCGATCCTAATTTTAGAATTACCCGGGAACACGGTGCATGGGTCCAAAAGGGCGGTATTTGGATGAGTGCGATCTATCATCCGTCGGCGCTTTTGAGAGATCCATCCAAGCGCCCGGAAACCTTTGAAGATCTGCTGTCCATACGCAATAAGATCATAGAAACCGGTTCGAAAATTTGAATAATAAAACGTGCTTTGGCATTGCCAAAGCACGTTTTTTATTCGTAAGTCAGATATTCCTTTTCCAAATAGATCGGTCGCTGTTTACTCTGCTCAAAGGTTCTGCCAACATATTCTCCGATAATACCAATGCAGAAAAGCTGCATGCTGCCAAGAAAGAGAATCAGCACAATAATCGTTGCATAACCGGGAATATCAATACCGGTGATCAATTTTTCCAGAACAACCATGATCAGGTAGATCAGGGCTGCACATGCGGTGATTCCGCTGAGGAATGTGGCAACGCGCAAGGGCTTGATAGAATAGCCGATGATTCCATCCACGGCGTAATTGAATAGTTTTCCAAAATGCCATTTTGTTTTTCCGGCCGCCCGTTTTGCTGCTGTATAGGGTATAAATTGGGTGTTAAATCCCACCCAAGCGAATATACCCTTGGAGAACCGATGGTATTCATTCAGAGAAATAATACTCTCTGCTACTTTCCTGCGGAAAGTTCTGAAATCACTGGCATCAGATTTTAAAGTGACATCGGAAAGCTTATTGATCAGAGAATAGAAGGCCTTTTTGAAGAAAGACAGTACTTTTCCTTCGTTGCGCCGATCCTGATAAGCGGCAACAATATCACAAGTTGTATCTTCGTCTAAGATCTGTACCATATTGCGCACAATGGAAGGGTGTTGCTGCAGGTCTGCATCAATTAGGCTGATATAATCCCCGCAGGCATGTTTCATACCAGCAAACAAAGCTGCCTCTTTGCCAAAATTACGCGAAAAGCTCACTACCTTCACCGGACATTTTTGCGCTGTGTAGATCTGCCGCAGAACAGAAAGTGTTCGATCTTTACTGCCGTCATCCACAAACACGATCTCGTAATCGTATCCGCAACCGACAAAAGCTTCCTGAACCGCTTGGTAAAACAGTGGTATGCTTTCTTCTTCGTTAAAGCAGGGGACTACCAAGGAAAGCTTCATTTTCTACCGCCTCATTAAAGTTTTTTTATATTATATGCAGGATTTTAGTCGGAGTCAAGGAAAATGGGCATGAATCACAATTTCTTGGTTGACAGAAGGAGGGAATTATGGTATTTTAAGTGCGTTAAATGCATAGATGGGGAGTTATTACCGAGCGTCGTTTCAGAGAGTGTACGGGTGGTGTGAGTACATAACGAGACGGTGGATTTGTCGCCCCGGAGCGGATCGGCCGAAAAGTCTAGTAGGTCGGTACGGGAACGCCCGTTACAGCGCTTAAGTGCCCGGTTTATCCGGGAATTCAGGTGGTACCACGGAAAGTAATTTTCGCCCTGAGCCTTCCGGCTCGGGGCTTTTTTCATTAAGGAGGAATATCTATGTCCAGAGAACTGCCAAAGGTTTACGAACCGCAACAGGTAGAAAACCGAATCTATGAAATGTGGGAATCAAAGGGATATTTCCGTCCCGGCAATAAGCCCGATGCAAAGCCCTTTACCATTGTGATGCCGCCCCCCAATGTGACCGGTCAGCTTCACATGGGTCACGCAATGGACGCAACACTGCAGGACACCTTGATCCGTTTTAAGCGGATGCAAGGCTATAATACCCTGTGGATTCCCGGTGTGGACCATGCCGGTATTGCAACCCAGATCAAGGTAGAAGAAGAGCTGCGCAAGGATGGCTTGACCCGCTATGATCTGGGTCGTGAAAAGTTCCTTGAAAAGGTTTGGGACTGGAAGCATAAGTACGGCAATAGAATTGTTGAGCAGCAGAAAAAGCTGGGCGCTTCCTGTGATTGGGAGCGGGCCCGTTTTACCATGGACGAGGGTTGTTCTAACGCCGTTCGTGAGGTTTTTGTTTCCCTGTATGAGAAGGGTCTGATCTATAAGGGCAGCCGGATCATTAACTGGTGCCCCCATTGTGTTACCGCGCTGTCTGACGCGGAAGTGGAATATGTGGATAAACCCGGTCACCTGTGGCATATCCGCTATCCCTTGGCTGACGGCAGCGGGGAAGTGGTGGTTGCAACAACCCGTCCGGAAACTATGCTTGGCGATACCGGCGTTTGCGTCAACCCCAACGATACCCGCTATACCGATATTGTTGGAAAGAATGTTATTCTGCCATTGGTCAATAAGCAGATTCCTGTTGTGGCGGATGATTATGCCGAGATGGACTTCGGCACCGGCTGCGTGAAGATGACCCCTGCCCATGACCCCAATGACTTTGAGGTAGGCCTGCGCCATAATCTGGAAGTGATCCGCGTTCTTGATGACAACGGCGTTGTCAATGCCTTTGGCGGTAAGTATGAAGGCATGGATCGCTACGAGGCCCGTAAGGCGATCGTTGCCGATTTGGCGGAACAGGGTTATCTGGTTGAGACAGAGGATTATTCCCACAATGTTGGTACTTGCTACCGCTGCCACAACGATGTGGAACCCATCATTTCTGCCCAGTGGTTTGTGAAGATGAAGCCTCTGGCTGAAGAGGCAATCCGGGTTGTGAAAGAGGGTCAGACCAAGTTTGTTCCTGACCGTTTCAGTAAGACCTACTTGAACTGGATGGAAAATGTCCGTGACTGGTGTATCTCCCGTCAGCTTTGGTGGGGCCATCAGATTCCTGCATGGACCTGTGAGGAATGCGGCCATATTACCGTTTCCCGGCAGGATGCCTGCTGCTGTGAGAAGTGCGGCAGTACAAAAATCGAGCGGGATCCCGATGTGCTGGATACATGGTTCTCCTCCGCTCTGTGGCCCTTTGAGACATTGGGCTGGCCTGAGAAGACCGATGAACTGGATTATTTCTATCCCACGGATGTGCTGGTTACCGGTTACGATATTATCTTCTTCTGGGTGGCCAGAATGATCTTCTCCGGCTGCGAGCATACCGGCAAGACACCCTTCCACACCGTTCTGATCCACGGCCTTGTACGGGATGATAAGGGCAGAAAAATGTCCAAGTCTCTGGGTAACGGCATTGATCCGCTGGAAATGATCGAAAAGTATGGCTGCGATGCATTGCGTATGAACATGGTCACCGGCAACTCTCCCGGAAACGACATGCGTTTCTATGTGGAGCGCTGCGAGGCGATGCGCAATTTTGCAAACAAGCTTTGGAATGCTTCCAGATATGTCATGATGAACCTCGCTGAAGCGGAAGAGAACACGCTGCCCGCCATTGACAAGCTGGAAATTGCGGATAAGTGGGTTCTTTCCAAGTTGAACACTTTGATTGCCGAGGTAACCGAGAATCTGGAAAAGTACGAGCTGGGTGTTGCGATCCAGAAGGTATACGATTTCGTTTGGGATACCTATTGTGACTGGTATATCGAGTTGACCAAGGCCCGTCTGTACGCAGAGGATCCGGAGCGGAAGCAGACAGCGATCCGTGTACTTGTTTATGTGCTGGATCAGATGCTGCGTTTGCTGCATCCCTTTATGCCCTTCATCACAGAAGAGATCTGGCAATCCATTCCCCATACCGGTGATGCGCTGATCGTCGCCCAGTGGCCTGAGTACCGTGAGGAACTGTCCTTTAAGGCAGAATGCGAGCAGATGGAGTCTGTTATGGAAGCCATCCGCGCCATCCGCAATCGCCGCGCGGAGATGAATGTGCCTCCCAGCAAGAAGGCTGCACTTTTTGTTCTGACTGCAAAGCCGCAGGTGTTTACCGAGGGCGAAGGCTTCTTGGAGCGCCTTGCTTACGCTGAAACAGTTTCTATGCTGGATGCTGAGCCCGCAAATCTGGACGGCATGGTAACCATCACCACCGCTGATGCCAAGCTTTATATCCCTATGGGTCAGTTGGTGGATGTTGCAAAGGAATTGGAGCGGATCGAAAAGGAACTGGATAAGGCAAGAAAGAACCTTGCCGGCATCGAAGCCAAGCTTTCCAACGAGAACTTTACGGCAAGAGCACCTCAGAACGTTGTTGAGGCAGAGCGCCAAAAGGCAGCAAAAGCCCGTGATCTGATCACCCAGTTGGAAGAAAGCGAAGCCGCTTTGAAGAAAATCTAATAAAAAAGAGGGAGTTTACTCCCTCTTTTTTATTTGGGGTATACGATAGGACATTGACGGAATATACCTACAGCAAAAATCAGAACCTTGAGTTGTTAAGCCTTGACTACGGCAATGGCGATAAGGTAGAATATACTCGCGATCAACCCCTTGCGCTACCGGGGCTATGTCTACGATGCCGAAACCGGCCTGTACTACCTGCAAAGCAGATACTATAATCAGGAAATCGGCAGATTCATCAATGCGGATGGCTATAATACTACAATATGGGACAGAGCGAATGGATTTGTATGGAGGACCGATAAATGAAAAGAATAGGGATGCATGGATTGTTACATACTGTAGGTTTTGCGTTAGTTGCTATACTTGTTATTGGAGGTGTGATTGTTCATTACAATCACACCTATACGCAGAGGGTTTTGAATGCGATTGCGCAAGATAATATTAAAGAAATTCAAGAATTAGTTAAATTCCCTATTGGAAATCTCAACAGCAAACCAACATTATGGATTTGCGAGGTTTTAGGAGAACAAAACGAGCAAACTCCGCTACAGGCTGCATGTAAATCTGGAAATTTAGAAATTGTTATGCTGCTTGTGGAAAATGGTGCAGATGTAAATTATACGCATTGGGACAAATCTCGAAATCAAGGATCCCCACTTACAAATGCAGCAGGGTCACTTTCTGATGAACGCCTGCAAGTAATTACATTTTTAGTTGAGAATGGTGCTGATATTTTTTATCAAGACTATGCAGGAAACGATGTGTTATCGTGTGCAGTATATGCCTCTTTTGATCGGTCTGATACAATTGAAATTATCGAGTATCTAGAGACAATGGGAGCCGATATATACAAGAGATATTCCACAACGAAAAACTCGTTGCTTCACAAGGCGTGTGAGGTCGATAGCTTATTGGTTATACGGTACTTGGTTGAACGAAGAGGGTTTGATGTTAATATGCCTAACGAAGATGGAGACACAGCCCTTATTTGTTTTTTGCGTTTTGCAAGTAACAGGAAAGAAGAAACTTTAAAGTATCTAATTCAGAGTGGTGCCAATTTAGAAATAAAAAACAAAGAAGGTAAAACCGCATATGATTATGCTGTTGATAGACACCCAGAGTTTGTCGAATTATTGAGACAAGGGGACGGTTCTGTTGTCCTCGATGATGGAAGCTAAATAATCCCACCGAGGGGGTCGCTGATGCGACCCTCTTTTTTATCTACGGGAACCGGGCATCAGCGTTCTTTGCCTGCTACTATATTGGTGACATTGCACACTACAACAAAACGAGGGAGTCTACTAGACTCCCTCGTTTTTAGTATACTCTTTTTCTGAATAGTCTGCGAATGGTTAAAATCAAGGACATACCGCCGATGGTTACACCGGAAAAGCCTAATGCAAGCATCCAGACCCAATCGTATTCCTTTTGTGCGCCCAGCGGGGAGCTTTTTGCTCCACAAATGCTGCACATACCGCTTTCCATACTGAATCGATGGCCCTCTTCAGGAATCAATTCACCGCACGCGCAAGTGCCCCAATGGGCCCGGCGATTATAATCGATGGAATTAAATGAGTGGATATGTTCATCCTTGGAACGCAGTAAGTAATTACATTCCAGACAAGTGCAGTCCTCCCAATCCGCTGCGCGGGTATTCGGGGAATGGGGGGTAATATCTTGTTCTTGTCCACAAAGTGTGCAAGACATCCAATGGTTATCGGCATCAGAACGCACTACATTGGTGTGTTCTGTTTTTGTTTCGCGAATCAATCCGCAGACATCGCAGGTTTCATCGCAATCAGATGTGTAGATGTGGGGTTGCGGGTCGACTTTTACATCACAAAGGCCACAGATACTCCAATGGTTCTTACTGTCAGATCCATAGCCATCCTCAAATTCATGATCGAAAGGGGAGAGGTAGCCGCAGGACTTACAGTTAGATCCACATCCGTCCTTGTAGTTGTGGGTAGAAAACTCATACCGCTCGGAACAGTCGGTACAGAATTTCCAGTGATTTTTGCCGTCAAAGGTCCAGTCCTTATCGACCTTGTGTTTTACTTTTTCCGTTTTGCCGCAGCCGGTACATTTCTGACCGTGATAAGTATCGTTAATATACTCTATTTCACCGTATGTGTGCTTGCCGGTTGCGGGGATGGTTGTGGTTTTTTCAGCGCCACATCCGGAACATGTTTGCTTTTTAGAGCCTGCAGCATTACAGGTTGCTGCTTTATCCACTTTTGCAGTGGACCACTTGTGGTTGGCAGACTCTGTTTTTCCGCACAGTGAGCATTTTCTTTCATGCTTCGTGCTGCTGGATTTTTTCCATTCTCCGTAATTGTGGCTGCAGCTGGCTTGTGTGCAGGATTTACACCCGCTTACGGTTTTGGTTTTACCTGTGTAGGTTTTATTTGAGCATTTGCTGCAGATCTTATATTCTTTGTGGGGGTGCGCGGATTCGTTCTTGGTGGTGTAGCTGTGGCTGCAGGATGTAGCGCCGCCGCCGGACTCACCGGAGTAATTGGGAATTCCGAAATAGAAATCAGAGATCAGGCGCTTGCGGATGTAAACGCCATCCTTTCTGGGACTGCCGGACCATGTATTTCCTTCGATTGTGTAGAAATGATTTCCGCTGGTGTAGTAAACGATACCTACATGGCCGTAATTCTTTTTGAAAAACAGGTCACCGGCTTTGGGTGTATAGCCGCTCTTTTTGACATTGGTGATACCAAAGGTGCTGGGTTTTGCAGGGCCGGATGTCTTCAGAACCGATTTGGGAATGCCGGCTTGCCGTGCACACCAGCTGACAAACCAGCCGCACCAAGCTGTGCCGTCACGGTCAAAATATGCGCCGTATTTCGTTTTATTATTATTGCTTTTTCCGTCGCCTTCCCGGTAACCGACTTGCGTCAGCGCCACGCCGATAATATCAGCACGCTGGTTGCCGGTGTTTTTATATGTATTCTCATATGCAGCTTGTGCAGGTATTGCCAATTGGGGCAATAAAGACAGCATTGTTATGATTACCATTAGCAACGACAACCGTCGTAAGTACATGTGAGTCCTCCAAAAAAGTTACAATCTGTTACAGAACAGTATCATATTACACGCACTTTGAAAAAAAATCAAGATAATATTTAAAAAATGTCATCATTTCACAAAAAATTTTTGATGAATCCAATTTAGCAAATGAAATGTTCTCAGAAAAGTATATTCTTTTAATATTGAATTTATTTCGACGGCAAATATGAATCTTGGTACTTATACTTAAAATTGATATTGAAAGGAGGAAAAATATGCGATTAACAAGCTATTTACAGGAGGGTCGATTAACCATCGCGCTAACAGGAGAAATTGATCATCACTGTGCAAAGAAATATATTGATGCCATCGAGGGAAAGATCGAAGCCTATATGCCCAATGTGTGTCTTTTGGATTTTGAGGACGTAACATTTATGGATTCATCCGGGATCGCCGTTGTGATTAACGCAATGCGATCAGTTACCCGCATCAACGGAAAATTGCATGTTTGCGGCTTGCGGGAACAGCCACTGAAAGTGATTCGGGCATCCGGCATAGATAAAATAATTGACATTAAGGAAGGTGCATTATGAAATTTGATAATTATATGGTTCTTGAATTCCCAAGCAAATCTGCCAATGAGGGGTTCGCACGGTCCGCAGTAGCCTGCTTTGCAGCGCAATTAGACCCGACAATGGAAGAACTGGGTGATATCCGCACAGCTGTTTCTGAGGCTGTTACTAACTGCATTGTCCATGCTTATCCGGAAGAGATCGGCACGATCACTGTTCGCTGCCGGATTTTAAAAGATCAGATTCTGGATATTGTAATTAAGGATAAAGGCATCGGGATCGCAGATCTGGAGCAAGCAAGAAGACCTATGTTTACTACAGGCGGTGCTGAGCGTTCCGGTATGGGTTTTACCATCATGGAAACCTTTATGACAAATTTCTCTGTTACATCTGAGCCGGGGAAAGGTACTGTTGTCCATATGCGCAGAAAGCTGCAGCGCAGAAAATGAGCAGGTTGGAGGAATTGATTGCCCGGAGCCAAGACGGTGATAAGGAGGCTGCCGAAGCACTCGTTGTTGAAAATGCGGGTCTAATCTGGTCTGTTGCAAAGCGGTTTGCCGGCAGAGGAACAGATAGTGACGATCTGTACCAGATTGGCTGTCTTGGCTTTTTGAAAGCGGTGCAAGGCTTTGATCTTGGATTTGGCACCCAGTTTTCTACCTATGCGGTGCCAAAGATTGCCGGAGAGATCCGACGGTTTTTGCGTGATGATGGAACTGTTAAGGTGTCCCGCGGTATTAAGGAACGGGCGTTTACCATTAAAAATGAACGCAATCGAATGATTTTGGAATTTGGACGCGAGCCCACAGTAACAGAACTGGCGGATGCGACCGGCTTTACTCCGGAACAAATCGCGGTCGCGGACAGTGCCACCGCAACGGTTGAATCCATTCAGCAGGAAGCGGGGGAAGAGGGCTTTACGCTGGAAAGTGTCCTGACGGACACGGAATCAGAAGATAACATGCTCGATAAGATCGCACTAAAGCAAGCATTAGATCTCTTATCTGAGCGGGAATCCATGGTGATCCGGCTACGGTATTTTCATGGTCTGACACAGGAGCGGGTCAGTCGGATTTTGCAGGTCAGCCAAGTGCAGGTATCCAGAATCGAAAAAAAGGCATTGATACGCCTAAGACAGGTGCTTTCCTAGGAAATTTTCCTTTACCTTTTGATGAAAATAGTATAAAATAATTGCATACTAACAATGCAGGTGTATGTAATGACAGATACATTGATCCAACGATTTTTAAATGCCAGAAAGTGCTATATTGAAGCGCAGTTTGCGCATTTGAATAAAATGCAGCGCGAAGCGGTCCTTACAACGGAAGGACCGCTGTTGCTGCTTGCCGGCGCGGGTAGCGGCAAAACAACGGTACTTATTAATCGAATCGCCAATCTGCTTCGGTTCGGCAGAGGAAGTGATTGTATGGAGATCCCGGAAGGGTTGACCCCGGAGGATATCACTTTTTTAGAGTCACTGACGGAGCCTGTTTCTGAGGCGGATCGATTTCGGGCGGATATGCTGTGCGCCGTAGAGCCACCGGCCCCATGGAATGTGATTGCCATTACATTTACAAATAAAGCTGCAAACGAATTAAAACAGCGCCTTTGTGATATGCTGGGCGCTACAGCGGAGAACGTATGGGCGATGACTTTTCACTCCGCTTGCTGTAGAATTTTGCGCAGAGATATTGAATGCATTGGTTACAGCCGCAGCTTTACAATCTATGACAGTCAAGATTCTGAGCGCATTATGAAGGATATTATTAAGGATATGGGCTTGGATGATAAAACATTCCCGGCAAAATATGTCCTGAGTGTGATCAGCAGACAGAAGGATAAGATGATCGGCCCCGATGAAATGCTGGAACATGTAGAATCCTCCGGTGATATGCGGATGTATCATGTGGCAAAAGCGTACGTAAAGTATCAAGCCCGTCTAAAAGAATCCGACGCCTTAGATTTTGACGACATTATTTTCAAGACCGTGGAATTACTGCGGGATCATGAAGATGTCAGAACCTATTATCAGAAAAAATTCCGATATGTGCTTGTGGATGAGTATCAGGATACGAACCACATGCAATACCTGCTTACCTCAATGCTGGCCGGCGGCTACGAAAATCTTTGTGTCGTCGGTGACGATGATCAAAGTATTTATCGTTTCCGTGGCGCGACCATTGATAATATCCTCAATTTTGAACGGCAGTATCAGGGAAGTCGTGTGATCCGTTTGGAGCAGAATTACCGGTCTACGCAATCGATTCTCAGAGCTGCCAATGGGGTGATTGCCCATAACATCGGTAGAAAAGGTAAAAAGCTTTGGACGCAAAATGATGCCGGTAGTCCCGTGACGATCTATGAAGCTTCTGATGAAGGCGGTGAGGCGAATTATATATCCGGGCAGATCATTTCCGGTTCCCGGGGTAAGAATTTTAAGGATTATGCGATCCTTTACCGGACCAATGCCCAATCCAACGCATTGGAATTTGCCCTGAAACGAAATGGAATTCCCTATCGGGTAATTGGTGGCATGCGCTTCTTTGACCGTGCGGAAGTGAAAGATATGCTATCGTATCTTTGCGTGATCAACCACCCGTCTGATGATCTGCGTCTTCGGCGCATTATCAATAATCCGCCTCGTGGTCTTGGTCCAAAGGCGATGGAAACGGCGGATCGTTTGGCTGTAGCGGAAGGGAAGGGCCTGTACCATGTAATCAGCGATCCAGATTCTTATGGTCCCTTGGAAAAGACCGCTAAAAAATTCAAAGAATTTACGGTCATGATCGATTCGCTGGCGCAGCTTTTGGAAGAAGGCATGAGCCTGCCGGAATTTTATGATGAAGTGATGCGCAGAACCGGCTACGAAGCAATGCTGGAACTAAAACCCACAGAGGAAAATAAGACCCGTTTAGAGAACATCCGTGAACTGAAATCCAGCATTCAGGCGTATGTACAAAATGCACAGGAACCCTCATTGAACGGTTTCTTGGAAGAGATCGCGCTATATACCGATTTAGAGCAATATAACGACAGCGACGACGCGGTTGTTCTGATGACAATGCACTCGGCGAAGGGCTTGGAATTTCCCAATGTATTCCTTTCCGGCTTTGAGGATGGACTATTTCCCGGCATGCGTGCAATCGGTGATAATGAAGAAATGGAAGAAGAGCGTCGGCTTTGCTATGTGGCGATTACTCGAGCAAAGCAGAATTTGACCATTACTTACGCAAAGCAGCGTATGATCTACGGCCGTACTTCCGCATCCTTGCCTTCCAGATTCTTGCGTGAAATCCCCGAAGATGCCTGCGTGCGAAAAGGCGGCTTTGTAACGGTTAATCCTTATGCTCAAACAAATCGGTCTTTTGATGCCTACAATAGTCCGGGCGCGTATCGCGGTACCGGCTATTTACAAAATGCTAAGACGCAAACACAGACCAATACAGAAGCAGTTCACCTTCAATTTAATAAAGGCGACATGGTCAAGCACGCCGCCTTCGGAAAAGGCCTTGTGCTTTCTGTCATCAAAATGGGCGGAGATGCGCTGCTTGAAATTGCATTTGATGATGTTGGCACGAAAAAACTGATGGCCAAAACCGCCTCAGCGCATATGAAGAAGTTATAATCGCATAGGATTCCATTGGAGGGATCCTATGGACTATTGGCTTCGGCGATTACTGCGTTTATGTGGCATCGTCTTGCTGTTGAGTTTTGTTTTACTTAGTTACTTTCGTTTCCGATACAATGATGCCATTACAGAGCTTGCACAAACGCAGGTTGTTAATGCGACATCAGATTTGATTAATGATGCTATCGACCGGCAGATAGAGACCGGTAATATCCGTTATGACAGAATTGTTTACTTTGAAAAGGATCTTGACGGGCGTATTACCGCTTTGAAGACCAACATGAGTGAGGTAAACCGGTTAAAAACGGATATATTAAATTTGATCAACGATGAGATCATGGCCATCGACTCTTCAGATTTGGGCATACCCTTGGGAAGTCTGGTTCTGCCGGAATTATTTTCCGGTCGAGGGCCGGGTATTCCTGTGCAGGTGCTGGCAATCCGCAATTCTGATGCGTCCTTCTCCAGTCACTTTACGGAAGCAGGGATCAACCAAACATTGCAGCAATTGACAATGGATGTGATCGTGGATGTTTCCGTACTGGTATTGGGTCGCACACGGACTTTACAAGTTTCAAGTCAGGTAGTCGTTGCAGAAACAATTATAGTTGGTCAAGTACCAAACACATATTTACAGACAGGAGATTCCTATGGAAGCGGCAAAAAGAGTGGATGAATTGATCCGCATTCTCAATGATGCAAATTACCGTTACTATGTGATGGATAACCCCGTACTCCATGACTTTGAGTATGATGCATTGCTGCGGGAGTTAGAGGAATTAGAGGAGAAATATCCCCAATTGGCTCGTCCGGACTCACCAACCCAGCGCGTCGGTGGTGCGGCGTTAAGCAAGTTTGAAAAGGTTGATCATGCCGTTCCGCTGATGAGTTTGCAGGATGTGTTCTCCTTAGAAGAACTGACGGATTTTCTTAATAAAATCAACGCGGCATATCCTAATACGGGATTTACGGTTGAGCCGAAAATCGATGGACTTTCTGTGGCGTTGGAATATGAAAACGGTGTGTTTGTGCGCGGTGCTACCCGCGGAGACGGCGTTGTTGGTGAGGATGTTACGGAGAACTTAAAAACGATCCGTTCCATCCCGATGACATTAGAAAACGCTCCAAACCGCCTAATCGTCCGTGGCGAAGTGTATATGCCTAAGAAAAGCTTTGAGAAGTTAAATGAGCAGCAGGAAGAAGAGGGAAAGCCCTTGTTTGCCAATCCCAGAAATGCTGCTGCAGGCTCACTGCGTCAGCTGGATTCGAAGATCGCAGCGAAGAGAGGGTTGGATATTCTTATATTTAACGTCCAGCTGGCAGAAGGCATGGTCTTTGAAAGCCATAAACAGTCTTTGGAATATCTGAGGGAGCTTCGCTTTAAAGTTGTTCCTTGTGACCTATTCACAAATTCTGAGAAGATCAAAGAGCGGATCCTCTTTATTAATGAAAACCGGGATCAGCTTTCGTGTGATATCGACGGAGCAGTTATTAAAGTCAATGATTTGAATTTGCGGAATCAACTCGGTGCTACTGCAAAGTTTCCGAAATGGGCAGTTGCCTACAAGTATCCGCCGGAGATAAAACCAACTGTTGTCGAAGATATCGTCGTTCAGGTTGGCCGTACCGGTGTTTTGACACCAAAAGCGGTGGTGAAGCCGGTTCGTTTGGCGGGTACGACTGTAACAAATGCAACATTGCATAATCAAGATTTTATTTCTGAACGGGATATCCGGATCGGTGATACAGTCATGATCCGCAAGGCAGGCGAGATCATTCCCGAAATTTTAAATGTAGATTTTTCCAAACGGCCCCAAAGTGCTGTAGCATATCGACTGCCGGAGAAATGTCCGGTTTGCGGTGCACACACCCAAAAAGATCCGGATGGTGCGTTTTTGCGCTGTACCGGAGCCGCATGTCCTGCGCAGCTTTCCAGAAACATAGCGCATTTCGTCAGCCGTGATGCGATGGATATTGATGGCCTTGGTTCATCCATTGTAGATGCACTCATCGAAAAGGGTTTACTCTGTTCTGCAGCAGATATTTACTATTTATCATTAGATCAAATGAAAAGTCTTTGGCAAAACGGAACTGTGGCGGCAACAAAGCTGTTAGAATCCATCGAAAAGAGTAAAGAGCAGGATTTGAGCCGTCTGATCTATGCCCTTGGCATCCGGCAGGTAGGCGCAAAGACCGGAAAGGTTTTGGCATCCGCTTTCGGTTCAATGGATGCATTGCGTGATGCCACTTTGGAGCAGTTAATGGATGTTCCAGATGTGGGTGAGATTACCGCAGCATTTATTTACGATTGGTTTAAGCAGCCGCAAGGCGTTGATATGATTGAGAAGCTTAGAGCCGCCGGCGTGAATTTTGATAGTAAGCGCGTTATTGCGGATGCACGTTTTGCTGGGATGACCTTTGTGCTTACCGGAGCACTTACTATGTTTACACGGGATGAAGCTACAGAAAAGATAGAACTCTATGGCGGAAAAGCTTCCGGATCGGTGTCAAAAAAGACCACATATGTTGTGGTAGGTGAGAATGCAGGTTCAAAAGAGCGTAAGGCGCGGGAATTGGGTATTCCCATCTTATCTGAACAAGATTTTCTGGATATGATTCAATAAAAAACATCCCTCTTTGAGGGATGTTTTTTATTGGATTGTTGGCTTTTCTATGGGCTCAAAGCGTTTGGTAAAAAACAGGTATGTGGCAATGTAATCAATGAAAGAAATCAGTAAAAAGCCAATATCGATGATGGTGATAATCGTTATGATTTTTTCCGGAAGTGCCGGCATCAGGACCATAATGATCAGGCTGATGAAAAGAATCGTGGTACAAACCTTTCCGGTGATCAATGCACCCCGCAGCATTTTGCCATTTCGAATAGTAACCAAACCAGCAATCAACTGGAACAGTTCCTTAATGAAAAACAACGCAACCATGTACCAGATGATATCATGTTTCATGGCTAGACATACGATCAATGTAAACTGGGTCGCTTTGTCGGCCAGCGGATCGAGGATCTTTCCCACGGTAGAGATCATATTGAAATGCCGTGCGATTTTGCCATCTATTAAATCTGTCAGACAAGAAACTGCCAGAATTGCTGCTGCTACGAAATAATCGTCAGGCTGGGTTGCGTTTATATAGATCGCAACATATACCGGAATCAAAACAAGCCGAAATAAGCTGAGCAGATTCGGTATTGTCAGCAACTCCTTCTTCCAATCTTTCATCAGTATGGTACTCCTTCAAAAAATCTGTCAACAACTGTTTCTATTATAGGCATATTTCCTGTTCGAATCAAGTGCAATATGGTGATAATTTACAAAATTAATAAATTTGTAACGATTAGCCGTTTACCGCATGATGTGCACTTAGGGTGAATTGCCGAGATAGGTTTTTCCATGTGACCCTGTCTGCGTTGCCATTTTCCGGAAGACCGGCGTAGCGCTGAAATGCTTGCAGTGATCTGGCGGTTAGTTCGTCCAATGTTCCGCTGTGGGCGGGGCGGGGAATTTGCTTATGCTCGTCGGCCAACTGCGCAAGCATTGCCTGAATAAGATAAATGTGTGGATCGGTATCTCCTAATGTAAACACCACACCCGGTTCCAGTAATATTTCAATTTTTTCTGCTTTGCCAACACGCACAATTGCCGGCTCATATGCCGCCGCGATGGCTTCCCATGTGACTTGGTCTGCAATTCCGCTAATTGGGATATTATTTTGCCGTTGAAAGGCGGTAACAGCATTTGCGGTTTCGGGGCCGTAGATTCCATCCGGAACTAACAATAGATAGCGGTTATCATCCAAAGCCAGAACCCGCAGCATTGTCTGCAGGCTCCGTATGGGCTGCTCAACAAAACTTTCGTCCGGTCTCATCTAACCACCTCCTGCTTAACCGGGTCTTGCCCTCCGGGGGATAACATTCTTCCGGGATACTGCGTCAGCGTACTGGTTGTAGATTGCTGATTTCTGCCGCCCGGTCGGTTGTTTCTGCCGTTTCCGTTGGGAAAGGACTCACCGTTGCGGAATGTTGCATTTTCGATGCCTGCATATTGATTGTAAATGGCGTCCCATGTTTGAGGTCCTACTGTTCCGGTTTCCGGCAAGAGGAAACGCCGCTGTGCTGCCAGTACAGCGGCTCTTGTTCTTGGACCGTAAATTCCGTCAACACTTACCGGCGGAATACCGGATATATGACTCGATAGAACGGACAACATATACTGCAACAGTCTTACTTTTTCGCCGGTGTTGCCAACCTGAAGATTCCCCGGTGGTGCCCAGTTAATTGCATAAAACTGCTGTCCTTGGCTTCGCAGCTCGGCAAGGGATGCAACTGCAACATAAAGTCTTACTATGGCATACCATGTGGCTTTTCCTACGATTCCATCCGGAGTCAACCCGAATATTTGTTGGAACGCACGAACGGTAGCTTCGGTTCGCGGACCGAATATACCATCCACATTTGCAATCTTAGGAATAGCGGGGTAGTTTTGAGAAATCCGATTCAATGAGGTTTGAAGAATCACAACATTGGGACCGGAACTGCCGCGCCTGAGCGGTGTACCCGGATACGATGTTGCAATCCCTCGAATCGGTGCATTGAGTACGGTCTCCACATTTCCATAGTAACTGCGCAGAATCTGTGTTGAGCTGAGACCTTGTTGCGCCAGATTCTGGCTGCCCCATTGGCTCAGGCCTTCACAAGTAACCGTTGTTCCGTTGCAGAACTTTGCGGCGAGTGGTTCTACGAAATTCGGCCTTCGCAAGTAATCGTTAAATAATTCATCTACTAAGCGGGACACATTATCAAAATAACTGCGTCCATTTACGAAATATTGGTCATAGGCGGTGGAGTTTGTAATATCGAAATCGTAGCCTCTGCTACGGTAAAATTCGGTATAGATTCGGTTGAGCGCAAAAGATGTAATTGCCAGAATATTTGCCCGCAGCGCACTTTCATCCCATGTAGGGTATATTTCACTGGATGCTACATTTTTAACATAGTCCGAAAAGGATACAGTAACGTTTTCCGCATTGGAAGAGGGTGGGCCTAAATGTACGGTGATGTATTGCGGCACATAAGGCGTTACGACAGGCGGCATAGCAGACCCTCCTTACAACGCCTGTGGCGTGGTGATAAATATTTCTTCTTTATTGTAGCTTTCGGGAAATTCGGATAATGGTATTAATTCCAGATTTTGATCCGTTTGTGTATCAGCAAAAATCTGTACATCTTCTACCAATATCATTTCATAGTCCTCTGCACGGGCGTAGAGATTTACAGTGCTGAATGGCCGTTCAGGCGGATTGGGCTCCTGACTTTCTATCAGATCCGGTACGGTTATGGGAATCGGTTCATCCAGCTGACCGCTACGGTTCGTTAACCGGAACGCGATGATCCGGTCATCATCACCGGTAATGGTAACTGCCGCATCCTTAACAGGTATTTTCGCATTACTTGTATAGGCGTTAATTTGCAGATATCCGGTTGCTGACAGTTTGATCGCCTCCTTTCTGGGTTCTGGACAATATATGCTGCCTAACGTTTGTTTGTGATGCCTTTTGAACATCTATACAGGCGAACTGCATATAATGTTACCGTTAGAAAGGAGTGGGTTATATGTGTGCAATTGCCGGTGTGATCGGCTCGTTAACGCCACAAACAGTAATAGAGAATATGCTGAAAACCATGCAAAGGCGAGGTCCGGACGGTCAAGGAACATATCAACATGGCACCTGTTGCTTACTGCATACACGACTTGCTGTTATTGATCCGCTGGGCGGTGCACAACCGATGACATGCCGCATGGGTGAATTGGTGTACACGATCGTCTACAATGGCGAACTTTATAACACAGCGGAGATACGCAATGAACTGCAAATCCTTGGACATAATTTTCAGACCAGTTCAGATACAGAAGTAGTTCTGCATGCGTATATCCAGTGGAAAGAAGACTGTTTGACAAAACTTAATGGTATTTATGCTTTTGGTGTATGGGAAGATCGATCCGGTCGGTTGTTCTTAGCAAGAGACCGAATTGGCGTCAAACCATTATTTTACACACTTGGACCCTACGGACTATGTTTTGCATCAGAAATTAAAACGATTCTTGCGCATCCTAAAATCCCAGCACAAATCAACAGCGAGGGGATTGCCCAATTGCTTTTACTTGGACCCGGTCGTGCACCCGGCTCCGGTGTTTTCTGCGGCATCGAGGAATTGCGTCCCGGTTGCTATGGCGTGTATGAAAATGGAGTTTTTTATTGGAAACGATACTGGAAACTGAAAGATAAGCCTCATGAAGAAACTTTTGAAGAAACAGCTGAACATGTGCGATACCTTGTGACAGACGCAATCCAGCGACAAATGGTTTCGGATGTTCCAATAGGAACTTTCTTATCAGGCGGCTTGGATTCCAGCTTGATCAGCAGTATATGTGCCGGCGTGTTTGCAGAAAAAGGAGAGAAACTGAAAACATTCAGCGTCGGATACGTAGATCAGGATAAATATTTTGTACCCGGCAAATTTCAACCAAATGCAGATGATCACTATATCGACATTATGCATAGCTATATCCTGTCTGATCATAAAACAACCTATTTATCACCAGAGGACTTGATTGGCGTTCTGGATGATGCAACAGCTGCGCGAGATCTTCCGGGTATGGCGGATGTTGATTTTTCCCTATTTGTTTTTAGTAAGGAAATACGAAGGGATGTAAAAGTCGCCCTTTCAGGGGAGTGTGCCGACGAAATATTTGGAGGGTACCCGTGGTATCGCGATCCGGAAATACGTGCAGCAGAGGGCTTTCCTTGGGCCCAGAATTCAGGCTTTAGAGCTGGATTTATACACCCTCAACATTTAAAGGATATTCGCCCAAACGAATACGTAATGGATCATTACAGAACCACAGTCCATCAAAGTGATATATTGCCGGATTCGCGACGAATCGAGCGTAGAATGAAAGAAATGGTCAACTTGAATTTCGAATGGTTCATGCAGACCTTGCTGGACCGAAAAGATCGAATGAGCATGTATCATAGTTTAGAGGTGCGTGTACCATTCTGCGATTATCGTATTGCAGAATACTTATATTCCGTTCCGTGGGATTTCAAAGATTACGGCAACAGAGAGAAAGGGTTACTCCGTTACGCAATGCGGGATTACTTGCCTGATGAAATTTTACACCGAAAAAAGAGCCCGTATCCCAAAACCTACGATCCACGATATACCGAGCTTGTAACGCAGATGCTTGAAAATGTGATTGCCGATTCGAATGCGCCGCTTTTGAATATCGTCCGCAAAGATGCATTAGAAAAACTGTTGCACACGGAATTTTCATGGCCATGGTATGGACAGCTTATGAAACTGCCTCAAACGATCGCCTATATGTTGCAAATTAACCGTTGGCTGCAACTGTATAACATTCAAGTTATCTAGCTAAAGTACTAGTCAAGCACCAAATACATTTAGCGCCGTTTGCATTCGCAAATGGCGCTTTTTATAATTTTCATACAAAAAAGACCCGGATAATTTCGGCGTTTTTCCTATGTGACATTGCAAGGAAATGTTGTATAATATATACAGCGCAATGCTGCAATATATAGAAGGGGTGGACGCGGTGCATAAGCTTTCTGATTTAGTGATGTATGGCATACATGGAGTTTGCAAAATTATTGCGGTAGAATCCAAAATTGTCGATAAAAAAACCGTTGAATATTACGTCCTTGAGCCCGTATGCCAACCCGGCAGCAAATATTATATACCTACACAGAACCCTGCTGCGTTGGCAAAACTGAGTCCCATCCTTTCCCGTAACGCATTGGATAATTTATTAAACGATCCTGAAATTCATCGAACAGCTTGGGTTGATGATGAAAGCCGCAGAAAGCAGCATTACAAAGAATTGTTAAATGGCAGTGATCGGGGTGCGTTAATTCAAATGGCACATACTTTAATTACCCGCCGTAAAGAGCAAGAACAGCTGGGAAAAAAGTTTCATCAGTGCGACGAGATTTTTTTGAAAGATGCACTGAAATTGCTGGATAGCGAGATTTCCATTATTATGGGAATTCCGCAGAAAGATGTTCGTAGTTTTATGGAGTCTAAATTCTAACAAAAGGGCATTTGTTTAAATGCCCTTTTGTTTTTCAAAACATATTTGCTGCGCTAAACGTAACGGGTAAGAAATTAGATCTGCAGAGCATAAATTCTCTTTTCTCATATCAATTCCGGTAATTTGTCTGTTATTATAAGTGGTATAATAGAAGTATCCTTTTGTCGCATTGCAGCAAATGCTGTAAATCGTTTTTTCATAACCTCGTTGGGTTTGCACGCATCCGTCGAACTGTGCGACGGCACTCAAAATATGAAATACCTGCGTGATGCGGTCGCTTTCTGATTCTCCAAACCGGGTATGCTCTTTTACAAATGCGCAACGAATGAATCTAGATGCAGATGAGAAATCTCCCGGTAAACCGATCCCGCCCATTCCTAAACTGTACGGTTCCAGTGTAATGCTGGGAGTAACTGCGTTATGAGGTGTTTTTGGGGAAAGGTGCATATAATTCGACAGATTGTGCATGTGGTATTCAAAAGGGGGATTATTTGTTAATACGCCGATTTGATTGTCTATAATTGCAAGGCCATCATTTCGCGGCTCGACTGTGATTGATCCCTTTGAATCGGAAATGATCCAGTGTAATGGGGTAGGGGGAAAGTCCTTGCAGAAAGCACAGTCGCAAACGTTTGTTTTTAACAGCAACTGCTTTGCGGCAGCTACACTATCGCATTGCGAAAGAATCCACGGTATTAATTCAAAGGAAGCAATGTTTTCCAGATCCTGTTTTGGTTTTTGATAAACGGCATTTCCCGGGAAATTGAGCCCCGCCATGCACAATCCCTTTTCATTCATGGCATCATAATAAAGGGGATATCCGTCCGCAACCGTTGCAATGCCGATGATTGCAAAATGATGATTGATTGCTTCCTTGTGACGGAATGGTAACGGAAATGCCCGTGGTGTCAGTGTTACAGTTTCATCATAATGGTAATCCAGATCCAGATTTCTTCCAAAATAATGATCCGTTGCTTTCCATGAAAATGCGGTACACATATCGATTCTTCTTCCCAAAGAGAATATTATATGCTATAATGTACCCAAAGGAGGAATGATTATGCTGACTTATGAAACGGTTTCTAAAAGCGAAACGATTCGCACATACATTACCCGCGCTGATGAATCTCTCGGCGCCCTTGGATTTACAGAGCACAGTTTCTCTCATGTGATTCATGTGGCCCGCATGGCCGGTTATATCATGCAAACCATGGGATATGACATGCGCACAGTGGAACTGGCAAAAATTGCCGGGTATTTACACGATATTGGCAATCTGGTCAATAGAAAAGACCACTCCCAATCCGGAGCGGTCATGGCGTGGAGCATTTTAAATGATATGGACTGCGATCCGGCTGAAATTGCCACGATCGTAACAGCCATCGGCAATCATGACGAAGGAACCGGTGTGCCTGTAAATCCGGTTGCGGCTGCACTGATTCTTGCGGACAAAGCAGATGTTCGCAGGAGCCGCGTAAGGAATAAGGACGAGGCTACCTTTGATATTCATGATCGGGTCAATTACTCCGTAACGGACTCCTCCATGACGATCAACGATGAAAAAACGCAGGTTACACTGCAGCTGTCAGTTGATACAAAATACGGTTCCGTTATGGACTATTGTGAGATCTTTATGGGCCGCATGATCCTGTGCAGAAAAGCAGCACAAAGGTTAGGGCTGGAGTTTAAGCTGATTATCAACGGCCAACATTTGATTTGAGTTTTTGCTATGGCAAAGCAGGAAAGAACATTCGCGGAAGCTGAGTAATGTTTTTCAAGATGCGCATCCTTTGGATCAAATGTTTCTAAGGAAACTGGAATTTATATTAAAAACCTGAGGCCGGGTATCCAGCCTCAGGTTTTTGTAATTACAGGTTGTAGTACTTGTCGAACTCTGCGGGGTGGGGGATTGCAGACATCTGGTTGCACTCGGCCCGCTTGGTCTTGATAAAGTTCTTGATGAGCTCTTCAGGGAAGACACCGCCGGCGGTCAGGTAATCATGATCGGCTTCCAGTGCGTCCAGAGCAGCATCCAGAGAAGTGGGCAGGCCCTGCAGCTTTGCCTTCTCCTCCTCAGGCAGGTTGTACAGGTTCACATCGTAGGGACCCCAACCGTTCTCATGAGGATCGATCTGATTCTTGATGCCGTCCAGACCGGCCATCAACAGTGCAGCATAGCAGAAGTAGGGGTTGCAGGTGGCATCGGGGTTGCGAATCTCAAAACGACGCAGCTTGGGGGATTTGGCATATGCAGGAATGCGGATAACAGCGCTGCGGTTGGAGGTTGCGTAACCGACAGTAACAGGCGCCTCAAAACCGGGCACCAGACGCTTAAAGGAGTTGGTGCTGGGGTTGGTGATGGCACACAGGGAGGCAATGTGCTTCAGCAGGCCGCCCATGAAGTAATGTGCGGTTTTGCTCAGGTTGGAGTAGCCGTTATCGTCAGAGAACAAAGGCTCTCCATCCTTCAGCAACAGCATGTGAACGTGCATACCACTGCCGGCCTCACCATATACAGGCTTGGGCATAAAGGTAGCGGACTTGCCGTACTTCAGCGCAGTGTTACGGATGATATACTTGATCATCATGGTTGCATCAGCCATCTTAGACATCTCGCCCAGCTGGGGCTCAATCTCAAACTGGCCGGAGGCGCTGACCTCGGGGTGATGGTACTTGATCTTGATGCCGGCATCCTCCATGAGCATGCACATCTCGCTGCGGCACTCGTAGGTGGGGTCAAAGGGCTTGGCAATGTGGTAGTTTTTCTGCTTGGGGACGATCACGCCGTGACCCTGTACGCCGCTGTTCCAGTGGGCCTGATCTGCATCGATGGTCATGCCAATAGAGTTGGCCTGAACTTCCCAACCGACATTGTCAAACAGATAGAACTCAAACTCGGGCAGGATCATCATGGTATCAGCGATACCTTGATCGCGCATATATTGCTCGGCAGCCAGCACAATGTTTCTGGGGTATTGCGCCAGAGGACGGTTTTCAGGGTTATCAATGATCATGGCATTGCCGGTCATGGACAATGTGGGGATCTCGCAGAAGGGATCAATTACAGCAGTGTCGGGATCGGGGATGAAAACCATGTCGCTCTTTTCAACCACAGCATAGCCATAGTTGGAAGCGTCGAAACCGATGCCGTTTTTCATGGTCTCTTCGTTAAAGTTTCTTGCGGGGATGGTGACATGGCGGTACTGGCCGTTGATATCGACCATCTTGAAATCCACCATTTCGATATTTTCGTCCCGGATCAGGGACATAATATCCTGTACGGTTTTTGCCATTGTGAACACTCCTTTGTTAAAATATGTCTAATTATACCAAATACTTTTTCTTTCGTCAATTATATTGTGTACCGTATTTTCTATTTTACTTGAAAGCTTCTGTGGAAGGACTTGACAAGGGCGCGATATTTTCATATAATGTGTCTCGCTGACGGGGTGTGGCGAAGTTTGGTATCGCGCTTGGTTCGGGTCCAAGAGGCCTCGGGTTCGAATCCCGACACTCCGACCAAAAAACGGAAACCACTTTTGTGGTTTCCGTTTTTTTAATTTCAGTTCGCGAACCCGAGGCCACTTGATGCCATCCCCGAGCGGTTTCCGCGAAGCGGAGAGCGAGTGGGGGCATATTGCCGCATGTAATGCTGCGCATATGCGCTGCATTACTTCGGGTTCGAATCCCGACACTCCGACCATTAATCCGGCGACTGCATTTGCGGTTGCCGGATTTATTTTGTTCAAACAATCTCCTGATGTTAATAAGCTATATTGGAGGTGGCAATATGGCTTATAAGATCCGTTATACGGATACGTCTGTAATTAAAAACACCAAAGTTAATTTTAATTTACCGATAAAATGGGTTGCAGGAATATTGGTGTTACTGTTTTTGTGCGGCTTATTGCGGCTTGAATCTGTACAGAACTTATTTATTCCGGGGGATCCGGCGGTGACAAGATCAGCTTTTTCCACATTTACCCGCGAGTTGCAGGAAGGGGAGAAGCTGCGAGATGCTGCAGCCGCCTTTTGTTTGCAAATCATTGAAAGCGAATCCCTTGAATAAGAGAATCATCATTCGTCCGTCCATTTGCATCGGTCTGTGCATCAGCTTGTTTCTTTTGCCGGTTTCATGGGTTTTCGCGTGGTTAGCTGCGGTTATGATCCATGAAGCAGGGCATCTTTTGGCTATGAGAATCATGAATATCCCAATTCGAAGCATCTCCATAGATCTGAAAGGCGCGATCATCGAAGCCGGTTATTTCTCGCCCGCCGAAGAATTCATTTGTGCGCTGGCCGGTCCGGTTGCAGGTCTGGGCTGCTTGCTTGTTGCAGCCCATTTCCCACTCCTTGCTGTGTGCGGGCTTGTACAGAGCACATATAATTTGCTGCCGTTTCCCGACTATGACGGCGGACGTATTCTGATGCTTACATTATGCCGATTTCTTACACGGAATAAAGCCGAAGCGGTATATCGTTTAATATTACTTACTGCTTCTGTATTATTACTGCTTTTTGGTTTATTCACATGGTTTATTCTCCATCTTGGGCCCATGTTCCTTTTCGTTTGTATCATCCCGGTGGTCAAAAGCGGTGTAATAAAAATACCTTGCAAACAGAGCGAACAAATAGTACAATAACGAAAGCGATTAATGCGAGGTAATATATATGAATCAGTTGATCCAAAGGATTCTTCCTACGGTGCAAAAACCTGCCCGGTACACCGGTGGAGAATATAATGAAATAATCAAAAATAAAGAAGATGTCCGCGTGCGGGTTGCATTTTGCTTCCCGGATACCTACGAGATCGGCATGTCCAATGTGGGCATGCGTATTCTCTACGGTGTTATGAATGAGATGGATGGTGTTTGGTGTGAGCGTGTCTTTGCGCCTTGGGCCGATATGGAAGAGGCTATGAAGACAAACGCACTTCCTCTGTGGGCACTGGAAAGTCAGGATCCTATAAAGGATTTTGATATGATCGCCTTTACCATCGGTTATGAGATGTGCTACACCAATATCCTGAACATGCTGAAGCTGGCAGGCGTGCCCTTGCGCTCTGCCGATCGTCATGATCTAAAGAATATTGTTTATGCAGGCGGTGTTTGCGCCTTTAACCCCGAGCCATTGGCAGACTACATTGATTTCTTTGCGCTGGGTGAGGGTGAAGAGATCGCTGTGCAAATCGTAGAACTATACGATCGAGCCAAGCAGGGAAATTGGACCAAAGAAGAATACCTTCGCCAGATCGCGAAAGTTCCCGGCATCTATGTGCCGTCTATGTATGAGCATGTCTATCACGAAGACGGAACAATTCGTGAGATTGTAGTCGCCGAAGGTGCACCCAAGAAGGTAACAAAGCGGATCATTGAAGATCTGGACAACGCGTATTATCCCACAAAAATGATTGTACCCTCCACGGAAATCGTACATGATCGCGCAAATCTGGAGGTGTTCCGTGGCTGTATTCGGGGTTGCCGCTTCTGTCAGGCAGGTTTCTCCTGCCGTCCTGTCAGAAGAAAGAGCGCAGATATACTGTACCGTCAAGCGGTGGAAACACTGGAAGATTCCGGACATAACGAGATCACACTTTCCAGCCTTTCTACCTCAGACTATCGTCAATTGCCGACTTTGACAGACGCCTTGATCCCTTACTGTAAGGACAACCGGATCAATTTGTCTGTGCCGTCTCTGCGGGCTGACAATTTTTCTCGGGAACTGATGCAAAAACTGCAGACCCTGCGTAAGAGCGGCCTGACCTTTGCCGCAGAAGCCGGTACACAACGACTCCGTGATGTGATCAATAAGAATCTAACGGAGGAAGAGATCCTAACATCCTGCGCGATCGCCTTTGGCGGCGGCTGGAACAATGTTAAGCTTTATTTTATGTTGGGTCTGCCCACAGAGACGGACGAGGACGTATTGGGCATTGCAGAACTTGTGCATAAAGTGATTCTTTGCTGGAAAGAGCATGCATCCAATAAAAAGCGAGGTCTTCGCGTACATGTGGCAACGGCATTTTTCGTACCGAAGCCACACACGCCTTTCCAGTGGGAACAGCAGATCACGCCTGAGGAATATCTGCGCCGCTGTAAGCTCCTAAAAAGCCATCTGTATTCTAAGTCCGTGGAGTATAACTATCACGAGCCTTATTTGAGCCGTCTGGAGGCAGTTATGGCCCGTGGTGACCGCAGAGTAGGTGCTGTCATAGAGGCGGCTCTGGAACGGGGTGCACGCCTTGACGGGTGGGATGAGTTCTTTAACTATTCGGCTTGGTTGGATGCTTTTGACGCATGCGGCGTTGATCCGGAGCATTATACCGTCAGAGGTTACGGCGAATCGGAGATCTTACCTTGGGACACCATAGATGTGGGTGTGCGCAAAGATTTCCTCCTAAGAGAGAAACGGCGTGCTTATGATGAAAAAGTAACGCCTGACTGCAGATCCGCTTGTAGCGGCTGCGGTGCCGATCAATTGTTGCGGGAGGTAAAGTGCGATGCCTAGATTGCTGTTTGAAAAAGTTGGTCGCTCTGTATGGATCTCCCACCTTGACCTGATGCGGTTGTTCCAGCGGGCCTTTAAGCGGGCAGGGCTGAAACTGAAACACACCCAAGGTTTTAATCCCAGACCATCCGTTTCTATTGCACTGCCATTATCTGTGGGCGTGGAAAGTGAATGTGAACTGCTGGATTTTGATTTGGAAGGGGAGTACACCATTGATACGATTGCGGACAAGCTCAACGCCGCTTTAGTAGAGGGCGTCCGGGTCAAGCGGGTATATGATGCCGGCAAAAAAATCGGTGCACTTTCTCTTCTTAATTGCAAGCTTACGCTTAAGTATCATAGTGACATGAATGAAAGAACTGCAGAAATGATCGATGCACTATTTGAACGGGAGACGATCATTCTTCCCAAAAAGACAAAGAGCGGTGTGCAGGAGTTGGATATTATTCCAATGATCAAACGCCATAGCACTTGCTGTATCGACCAGCATACTATAGTGATGGATGCACTGATCTGTTGTCAAAATCCCACTTTGAATCCGGCCCAGTTGGTCCTTGCAATTGAAACCTTTTTGCCGGAGATGAAACCCGATTTCAGTCAGTGCAGGCGTGTTGAAATCTACGACATAAACGAAACTGTATTCAGGTAAGGAGAGTTTATATGGAGATCAATCCCAATTATACCCTTGAAGATTGTCCCATTTGCCGCGGAAGCGGTTTTGTGGTTCACGAAGGCGGATGGAATGTTCAGGTAGAATGTGCGGACTGCAGTGCGCACACTGTGTATGTGGACTATTCCAATGATGTTGAAAAGAAGAAAGCAGAAGAGCAGGTAGTCATGCTTTGGAATATGGGTAAGGTCATCAAGCAGGATTCCGGCGGCTAAACGAACGGTTAAAATTCACTGAAAAAATTTTTAAAATAATGCTTGCTTTTTTTGACAGCATGTGCTAATATACTGTGGCGGTCGAAAGACGCAAGCATATATCCGGGTGTGGCGAAGTTTGGTATCGCGCTTGAATGGGGTTCAAGAGGCCTCGAGTTCGAATCTCGACACTCGGACCAAAACGGGACAGCATAAGCTGTCCCGTTTTTCTTTAATTTTTGCAAAATAGCACTTGATTTCTATAAAATACCATGCTATAATACATCGGTCTGAAAAAACGGTGAGTCCTCTGCAGCGCCGGGAGCCATATCGCCGGAGCAAACGCTGTATGAACGCCCAATAATAAGGAGGACAAAGATATGGATTTGGTTAAGGCCCTGTCCAGCCAGTACATGAAGGAAGAGCTGCCCGAAATGCGGGTTGGCGACACTGTTCGTGTGCATGTGCGGATCAAGGAAGGTTCCCGTGAGCGTATTCAGGTGTTCGAAGGCACCATCATCGCTCGCAAGCATGGCGGCATTGGTGAGACCATCACTGTGCGCCGTGTCAGCTACGGCGTTGGCTGTGAAAAGGTTTTCCCTGTTCACTCTCCCAACGTTGCTATGGTCGAAACTGTTCGTCAGGGTAAGGTACGCCGCGCTAAGCTGTACTACCTGCGTGAGCGCTTCGGCAAGGCTGCTAAGATCAAGGAAAAAGTTTGATCCAAAAAAGAATAAAAAAAGAGGGGTAACCCTCTTTTTTTATTGCCCAAAATGGTTTATAATGTGCAAAAAGGAGGCTCGTGAAATGGATTTTGAACAGGATCAGCCGGCAAACGATAAAGCCGTTTCTAAAACCGTAAAAGAGGATGTTAAGAAGAATATATTGGCATATCTGCATGATTTTGTATGTCTAGTGGCCGGTGTTGTGCTTTTGTTCTCTCTTTGCTTCCGCGTTGTTGTTGTTTCCGGACCTTCTATGAATAATACTTTATATGACGGTGACTGGCTGCTGCTTTTGGGAAATGTCTTTTATACAAATCCGCAGCAAGGGGATGTGATCGTTGCCTCCAAGGATTCTTTTGAAAACGGGACGCCGATTATTAAGCGCGTGATCGCAACCGCCGGTCAAACGGTGGATATTGATTTTCAAAACGGCATTGTGTATGTAGATGGAACTGCCATTGAAGAGCCGTATATTCGTACCGCAACAACCACCTTTGAGGGTGTAAATTTCCCGATTACCGTATCTGAAGGTTGTATTTTTGTGATGGGTGACAATCGGGATAATTCCAAAGACAGCCGTAGCCCCGACATTGGCTTGATCGACAAGCGCGAGATCCTCGGTAAGGCTTTATTTTTGTTTGTTCCCGGCACGAACAAGGGGTTGGAACAACGGGATTTTTCCAGAATTGGGGTGGTGAACTGATGCAGGAACAGTTGAATATTCAGTGGTATCCGGGTCATATGACCAAAACCCGTCGCCAGATCGAAGCAGACCTGAAGCTGGTAGATGCCGTTTGTGAGATCGTCGATGCCCGTATCCCGGCTTCCAGTCGAAATCCGGATATTGATTCCATCTGCGGCTCAAAGCCCCGTGTGATCGTACTGAACCGCGCAGATCTTGCCGATCCGGAAGCAACAAAACAGTGGTTGGCTTATTATAAATCCAAAGGATTCTCCGCGTTGGCAACGGATTGCAAGTCCAAGCGGGGTATCGGTGATTTCGTGCCTGCTGTCAGATCTGTTTTAAAAGAAAAGATCCAGCGCAATGAAGCAAAGGGTATGCATAAAGCTCTGAAAATTATGATTGTCGGTATTCCCAATGTTGGTAAATCAACTTTTATTAACCAGATTTCCGGCAGAAAGGGTGCAAAAGCCGAAAATCGTCCGGGTGTTACAAGAGGTAAGCAGTGGGTAACAGTAGATAACAGCTTGCTGCTTTTGGATACGCCCGGTATTCTGTGGCCCAAATTTGAGGATCCGCAGGTTGGCATGAAGCTGGCTTACACCGGTGCGGTAAAAGAAAATGTAATCGATACAGAAGAGCTTGCTTGCCACTTGATGGAGCTGTTCGGTCGCTATTATCCAAACATTCTTGCTGATCGATACAAGGTGAAAATTGAAGGCGAAATGCCGGGTTATGAACTACTTGAGGCAGCCGGAAAGAACCGCGGCTATCTGCTCGCCCGGGGTGAGATCCACACGGAGCGTATGGCAAAGGTGCTTTTAGATGAGTATCGCGGCGGTAAATTAGGCCGCCTGACATTTGAGTTGCCGGAGGAATGATCATGAGTCAGACAGATATGTGGCAATTTGAAAATCTTGCTTTGGAGAACGGTTTCCGGATGATCTGCGGTGTAGATGAAGCGGGCAGAGGACCGCTTGCAGGACCTGTCTGTGCCGCAGCCGTTATCTTACCGCCTCATATTGAAATTCCCGGTTTGAATGACAGCAAAAAGCTTACCGATAAGAAACGCAGAGAACTTTTTCCGGTTATTCAGGAAAAGGCGTTGGCATACGGTATTGCCTTTGCTGATGAAAAAGAGATCGATACTGTCAATATCCTGCAAGCGACTTATTTGGCAATGCAGCGTGCCGTCAGTCAGCTAACATGTACACCGGACTATATTTTAGTAGACGGAAACAGAGCGCCGGATTTTCAAATTCCCGCTGAAACAGTTGTAAAAGGGGATAGTCTCAGTGCCAGTATCGCTGCAGCTTCTGTGCTTGCTAAGGTCACCCGGGACGATTTAATGCTCAAACTTGCGGAAGAATACCCGCAGTACAGATTTGATATCCATAAAGGTTACGGTACAAAAGCCCATTATGAGGCGTTACGTACATACGGACCGAGCCCCATTCACCGACTGACTTTCCTAAAGAAATTCTATGGCACGGAATAATATTGTAGGCGCTTGGGGGGAATCGTTGGCAGCAGAATATCTCCGGAAGAAGCGCTATACTTTGGTTGCGGCAAATTATAGCTCCCGTTTCGGAGAGATCGACCTGATCGCACATAACCGCAAATACCTCGTATTTGTTGAGGTGAAACTGCGCAAATCGGCAGATTTTGCTGCAGCTGCGGAATTTGTGGACCATAAAAAACAGAACCGATTGAGATTGACTGCTCAGCTATATCTTGCCGAAAATCCAACCCATCTGCAGCCCCGTTTTGATGTTATTGAGATTTATGCACCACAAGGGATCCGAACGGATAATCCCGTTATTAATCATATGGAGGATGCTTTCCAATGAATTTTCCTGTTTTCGATTTGCATTGTGATACTGCATATGTGTTAAGCGGTTTGTCCGGTAAACCAAAGGCTTCTCTTCGTAATAATGACGGTCATATTGATCTTTCTCGGGCAAGTACCCTAAGTAATTATGCGCAGTGCTTTGCCTGTTTTACCTCACCTTTGGAAAAATATAATCCAGTTGATGCATTTGAAAAGCAACTTTCTACAATTATCCGGGAAATTGAGACAAATGCTGATCTGATCCGCATTGCATATAACGCATCCGATATTGATGAGAATGCAAAAAACGGTATTATGTCTGCAATTCTAACAATTGAAGGTCCGGCTGGATTCGGTTTTGACCCTGAGTTGCTGGGTGACTTGTATAATGTAGGCTTTCGGATCACTACATTGGGATGGAATGAAAATAATCCGCTTACTGGATCCAATCAAACGGGGGGCGGCTTGACGGATTTAGGAAGCGCATATGTTCGGGAAGCTCAGCGCTTGGGAATGCTGGTGGATGTTAGCCATATCAGTGATGAGGGTTTTTGGGATATTATGGATATTACCCAAGCACCGATCGTCGCTACCCATTCAAATAGTCGAAGCATTTGCGATGTCAGCCGTAATCTATCGGATGAAATGTTCCTTGCTATTTGCAGGACAGGCGGCGTGGCCGGAATCAATATGTATTCGGCTTTTGTCGGCGAAGATCCTACCCTTGACCGACTGTGCGATCATATTCTGCATTTCATGGAGCTTGATCCTTCCGGAAAACATATTTCCCTTGGTGGAGATCTGGACGGTTGTGATACCCTTTGCCACGGAATTGCCAATATCGCCGACTACCCGCGCATTGCAGGGCGACTGATCGAACGCGGCCTATCAGAGCAAACGGTGCAGGATATTTTTTGGAACAACGCCATGGAGGTGTTTAAAAAATGCTCTACATGACAACCAGAGACGATCATGATGCATTTACATCCCACAAAGCATTGCTTGAAAATAGCGCACCGGACGGCGGGCTGTATATTCCCTATAAACTGCCGATGTTTTCAAAAGAACAAATATCGAGTTTTATCAATCTCAGCTTCGCAGAAACAGTAGCAAAAATGTTAAATCTATTCTTTTCTGCCCAACTCAACAGTTGGGATATTGACTTCTGTCTGGGCAGAAACCCTTTGAAATTAGGATATCCCGGTCGTAAATCAGTAGTTTTAGAAACATGGCATAATCCCGGCAGGTCCTACGCCTACGCAGCAAACAGCCTGAACACCCTCTTAATAAAAGACAAGAAAGGACAGGTAAGTAGTTGGACCGGCGTTGCGATCACGATTGCTTTTATGTTCGGTGCGTACGTGGAGCTTTGCAAAGAAAATATCTTGCAACCTCATGATTCCTTTGATATCTGCGTCCGTGCCGGAGATTTTACTGAACCGGCCGCAGCACTGTATTGCAAACAAATGGGCTTGCCTATACAAAAAATCATTATCTGCACAAAGGAAAACAGTGCAGTATGGGATCTCGTGAATCACGGACAGTTTGGTACCGCGCTGCTTCACCCGAAACAGAAGCTGGGTATGGAACGATTGATTCGTTCGATCTTTGACAGCACAGAGGTAGCCCATTACAAAGCAGCTTGTGAACGGCATGGTGTTTACACCCTCTCTGAGGAAAATAATCTTGTGCTGGCTGAACATATTTTTGCTGCAGTAATCGGCAGTGAACGTTCAAACAATTTTGCCGGTAACGTTTTTAATGCTTGCGGTTATCCGCTGGATCCGGATGCAGCAATTTGTTATGCCGGCGTTCAGGATTACCGGGCAAAAACCGGGCAGGGGAGTCTTGCTGTTCTTTTTGGTCATATAGCGCAATCTGATTCTTGAGGTGATATGAATTGGCACTGTACGCAATCGGCGATCTGCACTTAAGTAACACAACTACAGAAAAACCGATGGACATATTCGGCGGTGCATGGATCGGTTATATGGAAAAGCTCAAGGATGGTCTGTCGATTATACAGCCGGAAGATACACTTGTTCTGCTTGGAGATCTTTCTTGGGCACTGGACCTTACACAGGCCAAGGATGATTTTGCGTGGATCAATCAAATTCCCGGTCGTAAAATCATTCTGAAGGGCAACCATGATTATTGGTGGAATACAGTTTCCAAATTCAACAAATTCTGTCAGGAAAACGGCTATACTGACATGCACATTCTGAACAATAATCATTTCGAGTATGAAGGTATGGCTATTTGCGGAACAAGAGGTTGGTTCTTTGAAGAAGAACGGGGCAGTGCACAAGACGAAAAAGTGTTTAAGCGGGAGCTTTTGCGATTGGAAACATCCCTAAAATCCGCCGGCGATCTTCCAAAAACTGTTTTTTTACATTATCCGCCAAAGTATAAAGGCTATGAATGTTTACCGATATTGGATCTTTTGAAAAAGTATGATGTTCGCCGTTGTTATTACGGTCATTTGCACGGTGCCAGCCATGGTTTAGCAATGGAAGGCCTGTGGGATGGTATTGAGTTCAGACTTGTTTCTGCAGATAAGCTGAATTTCTGTCCGCTGCTTGTAAATATGTAAAGATTTTGAAGAAAAGTGTAGACAATCCGCGTATTCTTTGATAGAATATTTCGGATGCAAATAACACAAGACAGGCCGTAATACGACCTGATAATTGGGAGGATACAAAAATGAACGTTAAGAGCATTGAGAAAAAGGGTAATGAAGCAACCATCGTTGTCGAGATCGACAAGGAACTGATGGAATCCGGTGTTCAGAAGGCCTATATGAAGGCACGCAAGAACATTATGATCCCCGGCTTCCGCAAGGGCAAGGCCCCCCGCAAGATGATCGAGGCAATGTACGGTGCCCATGTTTTCTATGAAGATGGCCTTGAGGAGATTTTCCCCGAGGTTTATGAAGAAGCAGTTGTTAAGCAGGATGTGAAGGCCGTAGGCCGTCCCAGCTTGGCTGATCTGCAGATCAGTGACGACAATATCGTCACCATCACTCTGACCACCGAGACCTATCCCGAGGTTACTTTGGGTGATTACAAGGGCATTGAGGTTGAAAAGGCAGAGGCTGTCGTTACCGATGAGCAGGTTGAGGCCGAACTGGACCGCATGGCTCAGAACGTTGCTTCCACCGAGACCGTGGAGCGTGCCGCCGAGATGGGCGATACTGCTAACATTGATTTTGAAGGCTTCGATAATGGCGTTCCCTTCGAGGGCGGCAAGGGCGAAGGCTTTGATCTGAAGCTGGGTTCCGGTTCCTTTGTTCCCGGTTTTGAGGAGCAGGTCGTTGGTATGGCTGCCGGCGAAGAGAAGGATGTCGATATCACTTTCCCCGCTGACTACAAGGCAGATCTGGCCGGCAAGCCTGTTGTCTTCCATGTAAAGGTGAACAAGGTTACTGTGACCAACGTTCCTGCAAAGGACGACGAGTTTGCTAAGGATGTTTCCGAGTTTGAGACTTTGGACGCTTTGAAGGCTGATATCCGCGCCAAGGCTCTGGAAAATGCACAGAAGCAGATCAACTCCGCTTTTGAGCAGGCATGCGTAGAGAAGGCTGCCGAGAACACCACCGTTGACATGCCCAAGGCACTGGTTGAGGCTGAACTGGACAACCAGATGGAGCGTTTCGGCTATCAGCTGCAGATGAGTGGTTACTCCATGGATGCTTACGCCAAAATGATGGGCGGCGATATGGCAACCATGCGCAATGCATTCCGTCCCGCTGCTGAAAAGCAGGCTAAGATCAACGTGACTCTGGCTAAGATCGTCGAGACTGAGGGTGTCACCGTATCCGAGGACGAGATCAACGCAGAATTGGAGTCCATGGCTAAGCAGTATGATCTGGAGCTGGAGAAGATCAAGGAAATGGTTCCCGTTGAAGAGATCAAGACCAGCTTGGAGACCCGTAAGGCTGTTAAGCTGATTGTGGATGCAGCTGTTGCAGTTGCTCCTAAGAAGGAAGAGGAAAACAAGGAATAATTTTCCTTTCCAATGGTTAGAATGTTTCAAACCCTGAAAGGAGACATGACCATGAGTTTTATTCCCTATGTTGTTGAACAGACCAGCCGCGGAGAAAGAAGTTACGATATTTTCTCCCGGCTGCTCAACGATAGAATCATTTTTCTGTCTGAGGAAGTAAATGATACTACCGCAAGCTTGATCGTTGCCCAGCTTCTGTATCTGGAGGCGCAGGACCCGGACAAAGATATTCAGTTTTATATCAACAGTCCCGGTGGCAGTGTTACTGCCGGTATGGCCATTTACGATACAATGCAGTACATTAAGTGCGATGTTGCTACAATCTGTGTTGGTATGGCCGCTTCCATGGGCGCATTCCTGCTTTCCGCAGGCACGAAGGGCAAGCGCATGGCGCTGCCTAATTCCGAGATCATGATCCACCAGCCTTCTGCAGGCACACAAGGTCAGATCACCGATATGGCAATTCATATGAAGCGCTTGGAGACGATCAAAGCCCGGATGAACCGCATTTTGGCGGATAACACCGGCAAATCCGTCGAACAGGTCACAGAAGCCTGTGAGCGCGATAACTTTATGACCTCTGATGAGGCGGTTGCTTTCGGTATCATCGACAAGGTGATCGAGCATCACTGATCCTTAGAAAGGCGGTAACCGTTCCATGGCAAAACAAGAGCAAAAGTCCCTTTGCTGCTCTTTTTGCGGCAAGCCGGAGTCTCAGGCTCGCTTGATCGCAGGTCCCGGTGTTTATATTTGCAGCGATTGTGTGGATGCTTGCTGCGATTTGCTCCGGGAGGACCAGTCAAATACTGATCAGCCGCAAAATTTGCCCACTCCTATGGAGATGAAGGCTTATATGGACAGCTATATCATCGGGCAGGATGACGCTAAAATGGCGCTGGCTGTTGCTGTCTATAACCACTACAAACGTATTTATTTTGCTGGCCAGACCGATGTAGAGCTCCAAAAGAGCAATATTCTGATGATCGGTCCCACCGGAAGCGGCAAAACATTGTTTGCACAAACACTGGCCAAGTTTTTAAATGTTCCCTTCGCAATCGCGGATGCAACAACATTGACGGAAGCCGGCTATGTGGGTGATGATGTTGAGAACATTCTGGTTCGCTTGCTTCAGGCTGCTGATTTCGATGTAGAACTTGCACAGCGCGGTATTATCTACATCGACGAAATGGACAAGATCGCCCGCAAGAGCGAAAATACATCCATAACCCGTGATGTTTCCGGTGAAGGTGTGCAGCAGGCACTGCTGAAGATACTGGAAGGAACGGTTGCCAGTGTTCCCCCGCAGGGTGGACGTAAACACCCGCAGCAGGAAACCATCAAGGTCGATACAAAGAACATTCTCTTTATCTGCGGCGGTGCTTTTGACGGCTTGGATAAAATAATCGAAGCCAGAACAGACCGTTCTGCAATCGGCTTTGATGCACCGGTGGAAAGCAAGAAGAACCGCGACATTGGAAAGCTTTTTGCGCAAGTACAACCCCATGACCTTTTGAAATTCGGTATTATTCCCGAATTGGTCGGCAGAATGCCCGTAATCACAACACTGAAGGATCTGAAAAAGGAAGATCTGATTCGCATTCTCACAGAACCGAACAATGCTTTGACCAAGCAGTATGCAGCATTGCTGGAAATGGATCATGTTCAACTGGAGATCCAACCGGAAGCACTGGACGAGATTGCACAAAAAGCTATTGAACGGCAAATCGGTGCAAGAGGTTTGCGTGCAGTTATGGAGCAGATCATGATCAAGATCATGTACACGATCCCCTCTGATTTGACCATTAAAAAGGTTATTGTTACCCCTCAGTGTGTAAATGGCGCAGAAGCAACCCTTGTGCGGGATGCTGCAAATCCCAGAAGACCGATGATCTAAGTAAATTATTATGCAAGGGGGTAGAAATCTACCCCCTTTTTACCCCCTAAGGAGGGCTTATTATGAAAGAAATCTACGCAGGCTCCAATATGCCAATTCTGGCATTACGGGGCATTGCTGTATACCCGGACCAAACTGTTCATTTCGATATTGGTAGAATGAAGTCCGCTTTGGCCCTTGAAGCAGCCATGAAAAAAGATCAAATTCTCCTTTTGGTACCTCAAAAGGACCTTTTGGATGAGGATCCCGATCTTTCCGGCTTATACCCAGTTGGAACTGTTGTCCGGATTAAGCAGATATTAAAACCGCAAGGTGATAATATTCGTGTACTTGTGGCCGGCATTCACCGTGCAAAAATTACGGAATTGACCCAAAATGCACCGTACCTTTCCGGCACGGTAGAAGCATTGGATTCGATGCCTTACACCGAAAGCCTTCGTACGAAGGCAATGCGCAGAGAAGCGGTGGCGTTATACGGCAGCTATATGGATGTTGCAGAGCATCCTGCGCAAGGCGTTCACTTAAAAATTATTGCATCGGATGATTGCGGCTATATTGCAGACACGATTTCTCAAAACGCCGGTTTTGACTATCGGGATAAGGCCAAGCATCTTTGCCAGTTGAATCCGGTGCGCCGCTTGGAAAATGTCCTTCGATGCCTCCATATGGAGGTACAGATGCTGCAGCTGGAGTCTGATATTCAGGAGCGCACGAAAGTCCTGATTGATCAAAATCAAAGAGATTACTATCTGCGAGAACAAATTAAGGCAATCCGTGAAGAGCTGGGTGAAGCAGATGAGCATGAGGAATTCTCTGAGTATGAGAAAAAGGTCCTTATGCTGAATCTCCCTCAGGAATCGGAGCAGAAACTTTTAAAAGATGTCGCCCGACTTAAAAAGCAGCCCTTCGGGTCTTCCGAAGCTTCTGTATTGCGCAACTATCTTGACACAGTACTGGAGCTACCTTGGAACACAAAAACAAAGGAGCGCATTGATATCGGGGCAGCAAAGAAAATCCTCGACAAAGACCACTATGGCATGGATAAGGTAAAAGAACGGATCTTGGAAACATTGGCCGTTCGGCAGCTGGCTCCCGAAATGCCGCCGCAGATTCTGTGTCTGGTTGGCCCTCCCGGTGTTGGCAAGACATCTGTAGCCTATTCCATCGCCCGTAGCTTAAACCGAAAAATGGCACGTATCGCGTTGGGTGGCGTTCATGATGAAGCAGATATCCGCGGACACCGAAAAACCTACGTAGGCGCGATGCCCGGACGGATTCTTTCCGCCATGATCCAAGCCGGAAGCTGTAATCCTGTTTTGCTGCTGGATGAGGTTGACAAAATGGGTTCTGATCATCGCGGTGATCCCGGTGCAGCCTTGTTAGAGGTTTTGGACGGCGAGCAAAACAAGACATATAGAGATCATTATCTTGAAATCCCCTTTGATCTAAGCGATGTCATGTTTATCACCACTGCAAATACAACCGATACGATTCCCAGACCCTTACTTGACCGCATGGAAATTATTGAGTTGGGATCCTATACAGATGAAGAAAAGCGCATGATCGCTAAAAATCATCTGGTTCCGAAGCAATTGAAAAACCATGGTTTGAAGAAGTCCCAGCTGCGCATATCCGAGGATGCCATCCGTGAGGTGATCCGTTGTTATACGAAAGAATCCGGCGTAAGAAAGCTTGAGCGTAATATTGCGCAAATCTGCAGAAAAGCGGATATGATTTTACTGGATGACCCGGAGCGCAAAACAGTGGCTGTTTCCGGCAGCAATCTGGAGCAGTTTATCGGACAGCGGAAATATCTTCCCGACCGAATCCCGGGAGCTGATCAGATCGGCTTAGTGACAGGTCTTGCTTGGACATCTGTCGGCGGTGAAACTTTGGAAGTAGAAGTCAATGTCATGGACGGAACTGGTAAGCTGGAATTAACCGGCAATTTGGGTGATGTAATGAAGGAATCCGCTCATGCCGCAATCAGCTACATTCGCGCGAATGCAAATAAACTTTCTGTTCCCACTGACTTTTATAAAACCAAAGACATTCATGTGCATTTCCCCGAGGGCGCTGTACCCAAGGACGGACCTTCTGCCGGTATCACTGTTTGTACTGCGATTGTATCAGCGTTGACAGACACAACCGTTCGCTCTGATGTGGCAATGACCGGTGAGATCTCTATCCGCGGTCGTGTTCTGCCGATCGGCGGCTTAAAAGAGAAGACAATGGCCGCTTTGCGCAACGGAATCCGGACTGTCATCATTCCTAAGGATAACGAAAAAGACCTTGCTGATATTGACCCCATTGTTCGCAATGCACTGAACTTTATTGCAGTTTCCCATGTAAATGAAGTGCTGGATGTAGCCTTAAATCGTGTAAATGAACTGGATCCCTCGATTATTAAGGACATCCCGCAGGAAGCCCGAAGAAAAGCAAGAAATAATTATATTCAGCAGTGAGGAATACCAATGAACCTTCATAATGTTGAGTTTTTGATCTCTGCAGCATCCACCAAGGATTTTCCGCTGAAAAAGTATCCCGAGATTGCCTTTGCAGGAAAATCCAATGTTGGCAAATCTTCCGTGATTAACCGTCTGCTTCAGCGTAAAAACTTTGCCCGGGTAGGGGAGAAGCCCGGCAAAACCATCCATGTCAATTATTTTACTGTGGATCAGAAATGTTATTTCGTCGACCTTCCCGGTTATGGTTTTGCAAAGGTTTCACAAGCAGAAAAAGACCGTTGGGGTCGTTTAATGGAAAGCTATTTTGCGGCAAACAGAATCGATCTCGGTGTGCTAATCGTCGATGCACGACATGCGCCCACAAATAACGACATCACCATGGCCCGTTGGTTTTTAGACAGCGGATGCCCCTTTGTCGTGGTTGCCAACAAGCATGATAAGCTGAAAAAGAGTGAAATTGATCCAAATACAAAAACAATTCGGGAAGATCTTGAATTACCGGACAACTGCCCCATCATCATGTTTTCTGCAGAAAAAGGAACCGGTAGGGAAGACCTGCTCAAGCAGATTTTGTCCGTCGTTGAAAGCTGATCGTATCTCAATAAAAAATACCGTGTATCACAATGGATACACGGTATTTTTATGCCATTATTTCTCTTGCATCGCTTTCTTTAATGCCGTTGCAAGCTGGTCGGGGCAAGAGGTAGGCTTCATGCCGCAACGGATCCCGCTGATGCGATCAATCACTTCCTGCACATCCATGCCTTCAACAAGACGGCCGATACCTTGCAAATTTCCATTACAGCCACTGATAAATTCTACATTTTTGACCTTACCGTCTTCAATATCAAACAATATCTTCTGGGAACATGTTCCTTTTGTTTTGTATTCGTAATGCATTATATTTTCCACTCCTCAGCAAATAATATCTGCAATTTCTGCATCCAGTAAATCGATGATCACCTGTGGCGACAGGATCATTTGATGTCCCCGTTCTCCGGCTGACACTGCAATTTCGTCCCATAGCAAACATGTTTCGTCGATGTATGTGGGATACCTCTTTTTCATTCCTAGGGGACTGCAACCGCCCCGAATATAACCTGTTGTTGACAGCAATTCATTTACATGTAGCATCTGAATGCTTTTATCTGAAGCCGCTTTAGCGGCTAATTTCAAATCCAACTCGCAACATACAGGTATGCAAAACACGCAAATACCAGTATTCGGTCCTTTTGCAACCAGTGTTTTGAATACTTGTTCCGGCGGCATGCCAATCGCCTGTGCTGCTAAGTTACCATCCAGATTGTTGGGATCATAGTCATAGCAAGCTTCTTTGCAGGCATAACCGGCTTGCTCAACAATACGAATTGCGTTTGTTTTCTTCGCCAAATTCATCACCGGAGGTCATTATACGATATTCGGTGACGACTTTCAAGTGGGAATTGATTTGATATAAGGGGGTATCCTAGAAAAAGGAGGGATCTATATGCAAGATGAAAAAGACTTGGCAGTGACGAAAGAAGAACGGGAACGAATAAACGATCTCGGTTCACAAATCACAAAAGGAACGCGCGGAAATATTTATACCCTAACAATCATTGGACAGATCGAAGGACATCAGGTACTTCCGGAAACCGCAAAAACAACGAAATACGAGCATATTTTACCTTTGCTTGCAGGAATAGAGGAAAGTGAGGAAATTGATGGCCTGCTGATTCTTCTCAATACCGTAGGCGGCGACATTGAGGCAGGTTTGGCAATTGCCGAAATGATTGCAGGTATGAGTAAACCTACTGTTTCTCTGGTCCTTGGCGGCGGTCACTCTATTGGTATCCCGCTGGCAGTCTGTACAAAAAAATCATTCATCACACCTACCGCAAGCATGACTGTTCATCCGGTAAGAATGACAGGCTTGGTTGTCGGTGCGCCCCAAACCTTCCGATATTTTCAGCGGATCCAAGAACAAATCGCCGATTTTGTTACTGCTAATTCCGGCATTTCCAAAGACCAGTTTGAAAAATTTATGATGGCAACAGGTCAGATGGCTACCGATGTTGGTACGATCCTATACGGCAAGGAAGCAGTCGCATCCGGCTTGATTGACCAACTGGGCGGATTGAGTGATGCGATGGGCGCGCTTCACAGTATGATCGATGATTACAAAAAGGAAAAATCAAAAGATTCAGAATAATTATTTTGCATTTCTACTGGAATTTCCGGTGCAGATATGGTATTATAGATAAAATTATGTCAAGGAGGTGCGGGGATGAATTGGTTTGCATGTATCATATACGGTTTGGCCATGGGTTTTGTTGAATTCATTCCCGTTTCTTCCGGCGCGCAGGGACAAATTCTGCAGGAAATATTCGGTGCAACGAAACCAGATCCCGTGCGCGATCTGGTCGTACATATTTTTTCATTATCCGCCTTCTTTTTTGTTTGGAGAAATCCGCTGGAGACCTTCCGTCAGGATCGGCGCATGATCCAGCGGGGGACAAGAAGCAACAATCAGATGTACCGTGGCAATGCAGATTCGAGATTTGTTAGATCCGCAGTTTTACCTATGTTGATCTGCATGGTTCTTGCACTATATTTTAATGGAAACAGAGGTCTGCCTTCCACCGCATCTTTGCTGTTGTTGGGTGGAGTTGTTCTGTATATTCCGGAACGGTTGCTTCAGGGCAATAAATCTGCCCGTTCCATGTCCGCCCTTGATGCTGTCCTCATCGGCGTCGCATCCGCACTTGGTGCGATACCGGGACTATCTAGGATCGGCATGGGCATCAGCGTCAGTATCATGCGTGGTGCAGATAGAAAACATGCGCTGAACTGGGCTTATTTACTCTCCGTTTCTGCTCTGATCCTTATGACCTTAGGGGATCTTTTTAACCTAATCGCTTCCCCATCGGGAATCTTTCTTTGTACCGGTTTCGGTGGATACCTGCTCATGGCAATTTTTTCCTTTGCTGGCGCTTATCTTTCTGTATTTACCATGCGGAACGTGATCGTGCACCGGGGTTTGCATGCCTTTGCTTACTATTCTTGGGGTGCTGCCTTGTTTGCATTTATTCTCTATTTACTTTGACTTGTAGTGTGAGGTGCTTTTGATGGCTAAGAAAAAGAAGAAAACACAAGCTGAGCGTGCCGTTGCAGACTCTCGAAAAAAGCGCGCAACTACAACTGCGAAAAAGAAAAACAAAGATACGGCCGAAAAGTTAAATATCCCGGTGCGATTGATCACCTCTGTTATTTTTGCGGGATTATTCTTATTATTCTTAATCGCTTCTTTTCGTTCAGATGGATTATTAGTCCAGCTAACAAAAAAGTTGATTTGCGGCATTGTTGGTCAAACCGGCTTTTTGGTTTCGATTCCTGTGTTGCTATACCTGTTTATTATCCACGCGTTTAGTGGGGAACGACCTGTTATCATGCGTTCTGTGTGTCTGGGCGCATTCTTGATTGTTAGCGGTTGTATTGCGCATTTAGCATTACAGCCTACTTTAAGCAGCGGTATTGCAATGGTATCCGAACTGTATAACGGCGGTATCGACGGCACTACCGGCGGTCTTTTATGCGGCGCGTTGGCTTGTCTTTTGGAGCTACTTTGCGGAACGATCGTATCATATATTATTTTGATCCTTGGCGGAATTTTTTCCTTACTGGCCGGCATGCAAATTACGATCCCGAGCATCATTCGGGCTATTCAGAACCGTCCTCGTCCTGATTGGAATGATGAGCCCAGAGAACCCCGGCAGGAACCGGCGGCCGTTGTTGTAAATCACATTGCAAATAAGCGTATTGAATACATAGAACGCCGCAGAAATCAGCCCGTTAAAGAAGATAAGCAAACACGCACAAAGCGGGTTAATGATATTTTTATGCAGATTGATGCAGATGTGGAGGAACCCGTTAATGCAGCATCTGGCGTGATCGTACCGGCTGATGATGAGCCGGAGATCATTTCTGACGTGTTCACAAAGGAACCGATTCCCGAGACAATGCCGGAAGGGAAAGAGGCTGACGACTTTATTGACAAAGAGGTCGCACCGGAAGTTATGCAGCAGGCTCACGAAGCCGCTGTGAAAGCAGTTGCAGAAAGTAAGGTCACTGCACTGGATGCGGCAGAATCGGCGGCACTGATCGCACAGGAGATCGCACAAACAGAAATTGCCGTAAAGCCGGAATATCGTTTCCCACCCATTGATCTACTGAAGCTTCCCAGCGCCGGTTTTGCAGACGGAACGCAGGAAATGCGAGAAAATTCCAACCGGTTGAATGAAACACTGGCAAGCTTCAAAATTGAAGCCCATATCATCAATGTGACCCGCGGTCCTAGCGTTACCCGTTATGAGGTCGAACTTGAAAAGGGTGTTCGGTTAAGTAAGCTCACAACAGCAGCTGACGATATTGCCTTGAGCCTCGGCGCGAGTGGTGTGCGAATTGCTGCTGTGCCCGGTAAAATCTCGGTAGTGGGCATTGAGGTGCCGAATCGCGTTGTTAACACCGTATCCTTAAGAGAAGTCATTGATTCTCAGGAATTTGACAAGGCAAAATCCAAATCCTCTTTCGCGGTAGGCAAAGATATTGGCGGCAGCTGTATCGTGGGTAATATTTCCAAACTGCCGCATATGCTGATTGCCGGTACCACCGGTTCCGGTAAATCTGTGTGTATGAACTCCATCATTATTTCTTTGCTTTATAAGGCAACCCCTGATGAAGTAAAGCTGATTATGATCGATCCCAAGATGGTGGAACTGGTCAATTATAACGGCATTCCGCACCTTCTGATTCCAGTGGTCACTGACCCCAAAAAAGCAGCCGGTTCCTTGCAATGGGCTGTGACAGAAATGATGCGCCGTTATAAAGCAATGTCCGACGCCGGTGTGCGGGATCTGGAATCCTACAACAGCATTATGGAATCCCAGCAAGAACCCAACGCAAAGCTTGCGCAGGTTGTTGTAGTGATCGACGAATTGGCGGATCTGATGCTTGTAGCCGCGAAGGAAGTAGAAGAATCTATCTGCCGTATTGCACAGATGGGCCGTGCCGCTGGCATTCACTTAATCATTGCCACCCAGCGTCCCTCTGCCGACGTTATTACCGGCTTAATGAAAGCCAATATTCCTTCCAGAATTGCATTTTCTGTTGCTTCCGCAATGGAATCTAGAATCATTTTGGACACGCAAGGTGCTGAAAAGCTTGTGGGAAAAGGCGATATGCTCTATGCCCCTATTGGTAGCGGGAAGCCGAAGCGTGTGCAAGGCTGCTTTGTAAGCGATTCTGAGGTGGAAGCGGTGGCAGCCTACGTAAAAGAGAACTTCTCCACGGACTATGACGAAAAGGTCATGGAAGAGATCGAAAAGAAAGCACAGCAAACCGGAAATAAGCAAACACCGACTGCTTCTGATCCGGAACCCAGTGCCGATGAATCCGCAGGTGATGAGATGCTGCCTGCTGCAGTGGATGTTATCTTAGAAACCGGGCAGGCCTCTGTTTCCATGCTGCAAAGAAGACTGAAGCTCGGATACGCCCGTGCAGCCCGCATTGTTGATGAGATGGAGGAACGGGGAATTGTCGGTCCCTTTGTGGGCAGCAAACCCAGAACGATTCTTGTCACGAAAGAACAATGGGCGCAGATGAAGCAAGGGCAGACAATGCAGCTGGAATTTGAAGATTTGGATACCCAAGCACAATCCGCAGAAGTCCCTGAAGAATAAAATGAAAGCTGACACTTTTTATGTTACATCTAACGGATGTAATACAGAAGTGTCAGCTTTTTCATATTACCAAACCCAAGCACATAGGATAAATCGGGAGTGATACGAATGCTATGTGCTTGGGATTCTTTTATTCATTTATTACCTGCACGATACCGTGATAAAACGGACAAGCTCGGCAGACAAACACTACAAGAGGTACGCATGCGATTGGGTCTTCCACCGGAACTGGTGTTTCAAAACGAGCGTTATAAACTTGATTCACCTGTATCAGTTGAAGATATGCGCCAATGCATCAATTTTGCAAGTCAATATTCCCCTTGGGCAGCCGGCACGCTGCGTAATGGATATATCACTGCTCCCGGAGGTCACAGAGTCGGTATCTTCGGCAGATATACCACGCATAAGGATCTTGGGTGGTCTTTACAAACGCCGTCCATGCTTTGCTTACGAGTCTGTAGAGATTTTGAAGGGATTGCATCAAAAGCAGCGCACATTTCCGGATCCATTCTAATCATTGGTCCGCCCGGCTGCGGTAAAACAACATTGCTCAGGGATCTGATCCGCCTAAAATCTCAGCATGGAGCCGGAAATATCAGTGTTGTGGACGAGCGGGAAGAGTTGTTTCCAAGAAGTATGGAACGATTATGTTTTTTTGCAGGGGAGCACACAGATATTCTTTCCGGTTGTACCAAGCAAGACGGTATCCATTGGGCTCTGCGGAATATGACACCTTCTTCGATCGCAGTGGATGAAATTACTGCAAAAGAAGACTGCGATGCACTGTTGCATGCAGGCTGGTGTGGTGTTAACTTGCTGGCCACTGCCCATGCAGGAAGTCGACATGATCTTTTTACCAGACCGGTATACAAACCGATTCTTGAAAATCATCTTTTTCAAACATTACTGATTATGCAACCGGATAAACAGTGGCACGCAGAAAGGATCAACACATGACAATCAAGCTCTTCGGTGCAATTTTAATTGTGCTTTCCAGTTGGGGTATCGGACTTACGATCGTCACTGCACACCGAAAAAAGGTTTCTTCCCTTAATGACCTGTTAACTGCCATCCGGTATATGAAAAGTGAGCTTCGTTATCGCTGCACACCCCTGCCTGCACTTTGCAAAGCATCCGCCGGTGCATCGCATGGCTATATTTCAGGTTTTTTGCAGTTACTATCAGATGAGTTGGAGGCACAGGTTTGTCCAGATACAAAATTATGCGCCATACAGGCCCTTACCCACATAAAAGAAATTCCAAATCCAACCGCAGCTATGATTATGACATTGGCCGACACATTAGGCATGTTTGACCTTTCCGGACAGCTTGACGGTTTGGACATGTTGGAAACGCAAATCGAGCAGGCATTACACCAATTGACACAACAGCAGGATGTCCGACTTCGCAGTTATCAAACGCTTAGTCTGTGTGCGGGCGCCGCCCTTGTGATTCTACTGATTTAATATGGAAATTGATCTTATTTTTAAAATAGCCGCAATTGGTATCATTGTTTCAATTCTTAATCAAGTATTGTCCCGTTCGGGTAGGGAAGAACAGGCCACAATGACGACACTGGCTGGTTTAGTAGTGGTTCTGGTGATGGTTGCCCGTGAAATTTCAGAATTATTTGAACTGGTAAAAACTCTGTTTGGTTTTTAATGGATACTTACTTTAAAATCCTTGGCGTTGTCAGTGTAGGGGTGATCCTTTGTTTGATTCTATCTCAAAAGGCAAAGGATTACAGCGCTATCTTGACAATTTTATTATGCTGTATCATTTGCGCTGCTGCAGCAGCTTTTATAAAGCCAATTCTTGAATTACTGGACCGCCTTGGAGCGTTGATTGAAAAATCTGATTCATGGATGCCCATCATACTTAAGTCCGTTGGGTTAGCTTATATTGGTGAGACAGTATGTACCATATGCACCGATACCGGTCATGCATCGGTCGGAAAATCTTTACAGATGTTAACAACTGTCGCAATCTTGTGGGTATCCCTGCCGCTCATGGAAGGTCTGCTGGAACTGATCCAATCTATACTGGAGATGATATGAGAAAATTAATTATTATACTTATTTTGTTGCCCATGATGGTTTTGACTGCAAAAGCGCAGAATCCGGAGTTTCCAGCGCTACCTAGCGAAGCGCAGGAATATATGCCCCATGAATCACAATCCTTTACAGATGGGCTGATGTATATTATCGGAAATGCAATAAAAGAATTAACGCCGGATCTTTCCGCAGGAATCAAAACCGCTGTGTTTCTTTTAAGCGCAGCTTTAGCAACGACATACATCAGTTCTGTAAATGGTTCTGCAAAGAAAAGTGCAGAACTGGTTTGTATTATCATTTCCGGTACAGTTCTTTTAAGCAGCACAAATTCTCTTGTACATTTGGGCGTTGAAACAATTCAACAATTGGATGGATATAGCAAGCTTTTACTGCCGATCATGACAACTGCGCTTTCTTCAGAGGGTGCTGTTACAAAATCTGCAGCGCTTTATGGAGGAACCGCGATCTTTTCATCCCTTTTAACCGGGGTTCTGACAAAATTATTCATTCCTGTTATTTATGTTTTCATTGTTTTGTGTATCGCAGACCGGGCCTTTGACGCAGGGGTGCTTAGTAGCTTAAAGACATTTCTGAAATGGCTTATGACATGGATTTTAAAATTGGTCCTATATGTGTTTACCGGATATATAACCGTAACAGGAATTGCCAGCGGATCTACTGATGCAATGGCCCTGCGCGCAACAAAAATCACCGTATCCGGAATGATCCCGGTAGTCGGTGGTATTATTTCCGATGCATCCGAAGCAATCTTGGTGGGTGCAGGCTTGATGAAAAACACAGCAGGAATATACGGTATATTTGCGTTTCTTGCAATTTGCATTCGCCCGATTCTAAAGATTTCAGTCCACTGTATTCTATTAAAAATTACCGCAGCCTTGTGTGGTGTGTTTGGACTAAAATCACAAACCGGACTTGTGGAAGACTTTTCTCAGGCAATGAGTATGGCTCTGGCGGCAACAGGATCCATGTGTTTGCTGCTGCTGATATCTACCGTAGCGTTCATGAAAGGAGTGCAGTAATGGATGGGTTGAGAAGTTATATTCTTTCTATCGTCGCCACCTGCCTTTGCTGTGTGATCTTTCGCAGTTTGGTTCAGGGGAAGGGGAGTGCAGGCGCGGCGGTGAATACTATGTGCGCAATCATATTGGCTATGACGGTTATCTATCCTGTAGCGCGGTTTCGGATCAAGGATTTGAGTCAATATACGCAAACTCTAAAAATCACTGCCGATTCATTAGCAGATGACGGTGTAAATATTTCGCAATCGCAGTTGCGTTCAATCATATCCGAAAAAACATGTACATATATTTTGGAGAAAGCTTCTTTGTACGATTGTGACATTGAAGTGGATGTAATTCTGTCGGAGGAATCCATCCCGACACCAGAACAGGTCCAAATCACCGGTAGCGCATCCCCCTATGCACGCACGAAATTGAGTCAAATCATTGAAAATGATCTGGGTATCCCTAAGGAGATGCAAAAGTGGACATATCAAAACTGAAATTCAAAATTACAGATTGGATCCAAAAATACAAATATGTCCTTTTGGTCCTTATCGTTGGCATATTGTTCATTCTGATTCCCACAAATAAGCATAGTGATATGCAGGAATCAGCAATTCAAAAACAAGAAACAGCGCACATCAGCCAAAGTACCTTAAAAGAAATCTTGTCCCGGATTAAAGGTGCAGGAAGGGTAGAGGTATTGTTGTCTTTAGAGCACTCTGCCGGAAACGAATACCAGACAGACAAGGATGCTTCTGCAACTTCTGCAGGGCGATCAACCACCGTTACTGTTACAGATGCACAACGAAATGAAACAGGCTTGGTCAGTAAAACAATTGCGCCTGTATACCGCGGCGCAATTGTTGTTTGCGATGGGGCCGATAATCCCGCGGTACACTTGTCCATCGTCAATGCCGTGTCCAATCTGACCGGCTTGCGATCAGATCAAATTTCAGTGCTCAAAATGGAATAAGGAGGCAATTTTATGAAACGATGGAAGAAAAATTTGGTTGCCGGTGCAGTATTAATGACAGTATGTGCCGGTATCTATGTAAATTGGTTATACACAGAGGAGCAATCGGTTGCCAACCTGACGGACACACTCAATTCCGACAAACTGCTGTCTTCAGACCTGATGGTAATGGGCGAGGATGCGGGCGCCGATAACTTAAACAGCGAGACGACCGTTACTGATTATTTTGCTGCCGTTCGTCTGTCTCGCCAGCAGGCAAGAGACAGTGCTGTTGGCCTATTGCAGGAAGCAATGGCCTATAGTGATACCGCTGAAAACACGCAGAACAATGCCAAGCTGGAGTCGATTGTAGGAACTGCTTTGTGCGAAGCCCAGATCGAAAGTTTGGTCATCGCAAAGGGTTACACCGATTGTGTTGCATACATCAGTGATGACGGAATTTCTGTTGCAGTTGCTGCACCGGAAGGTGGGCTTGTTCAGAAAGATGTAGCCGTTATCGCAGATATTGTAATGACACAATCCGAATACGGCTTGGAAAACATTCGGGTCGTAGAGGTTCAATAGAATTTATATCCACGGCAGTACATGTATTTGTACCGCCGTGGATATGTTTTGTCTAAGAAAAGTATTGTATTTTTCATGAATTGTGATACAATAAACAAAAGTGCGTCGTGATTGATCGCGGCAAATCAACAGGAGGTTCACTATGGCAGATTATAAGCAGTATATTATTCAGGCACAGGAGCACGGTAATCTTATGATTTCCGAAGATGTGATCGCAACCATCGTTGAGCAGGCTGTTACGGAAGTTGAGGGTATTGTTGGCCTGAATGTAAAGCCCGGTGCTGATATTGCAGATATGATCGGCAAAAAAAGCTGGGGCAAAGGCATTAAGATCACAATCGGCGAAGACAATGCTTTGACCGTCGACTGTAATGTAAATATTGGTTACGGCCAGAGTGTTGTAACTGTCGCTAACGCTGTACAGAGCACCGTCACCACTGCGCTGGAATCCACTGCAGGCGTGAAAGTTGCGTCTGTTAACATCAACGTTTGCGGAATCATTCGTCAGTAAGGGGATTGTAATGACCAGATCTAACGCCAGAGAACTGGCTGTACATTTAATATATGCAAGGGAGTTTACCGGAGAAGAACCGGAAACTGTTATTTCCACCCGCTTGCAAAAAGAGTATTATGCCCTTCTATCTGAGGAAAACCAAGTCTACTCCGACCGTCCTTCCGGCTCTCAGCGTTCCTACATTGATGCTGTAGTAACCGGCGTTGCCAACAGAGCAGATGACCTCAATGAGCTGATTGGTCAATTCTCTATCGGCTGGGATGTTTCCCGTATTTCCCGGCTTGCAAGAGCAATTATGCAATTGGCTATTTTTGAAATTTTGTATGTTGATGATGTCCCCGACGGCGTTGCAATCAATGAAGCCGTTCGTATTGCAAAGCTTTATGACGGGGAGGATGCCGGTTCCTTTATCAACGGAATCCTTGGCAGCTTTGTTCGCAGCCGTGAAAATGGAGACAATACATGATCGCGATCGGTTTTGACACCAGCAACTACACCACATCTGTATCATACTTTAGCAGCAATGGATTTTGCAACTGTTCCCGTCTCTTGCCTGTAAAAGAAGGCTCTTTAGGTTTGCGTCAATCCGATGCTGTGTTTCATCATACCCAAAGCCTGCCGGAGCTTTCCGGCAGGCTGTTTTGTGATATAGACATTCGTGATGTGCATGTAATTGGCGTTAGCACAAAACCCCGAATGGTTGAAGGCAGCTATATGCCATGCTTTAGTGTGGGTTACAGTCATGCCAAACTGCTGTCTGAAGCATTAAAAGTCCCTCTGGTTACATGTTCCCACCAACAGGGACATGTTGCAGCAGCCGTATATAGTGCCGGGCGTCCGGAATTAATGGATCAACTACACTTAGCTTGGCATTTGTCCGGCGGCACAACGGAACTTCTCCTTGTAGAACCGGACGGGAAAAATGTAAAATGCACAAAAATCGGTGGTACAACTGACATTTCGGCCGGTCAATTGATTGACCGGACCGGACAACTGCTACAAATGCAGTTCCCCGCCGGAAAACAGCTGGATGCGTTGAGCCGTCAATCCATAAATAATGATTTTTTCCGTGTAAAATGTAAAGATCTTTCTTTCTCTTTGTCCGGCGTCCAAAATAAAGTACAGCAGTATTTCCAAAAGAATCCTAACCCTGCAGAAACCGCCGGATATGCGTTACGAAGTGTATGCAATGCCGTTTTTTCTGTAACACAGGATGCTATGAAGGAGTACTCCGGCCTTCCTGTTGTATTCTCCGGAGGTGTCGCTTCCAATTCTATGCTTCGCAGTTTACTGGCACCGTTACAGCCTGTGTTTGCGACACCTGAATATTCAACGGATAACGCACTCGGTGTGGCGATCATAGCACATAGAACATTGGAGGGATAATCCATGTCTGAGCAGGTCTTATCTGTCCTACAGATCAATGAGTATATCCGTAATTCCATGGACCGGGATATGTTTCTCAATAATGTAGCTGTCCGCGGAGAGATCAGCAACTATAAAATGTATCCTTCCGGCCATCATTATTTCACATTGAAGGATGAAGAATCCTCTTTACGATGTGTTATGTTCCGCGGTAACGCGATTCGCCTTCGTTTTCGGCCTGAAAACGGAATGAAGGTAATCGTCATGGGCAAGATTTCTGTATACCCTAGAGACGGAGCTTACCAGCTTTATGCCAATGCGATGGTTGTAGATGGGGTAGGGGACTTGCACGCAGCCTTTGAACAACTGAAAGCCAAGCTTGCGGCTCAAGGAATGTTTGATGCAGCACATAAAAAACCACTGCCCAAATTTCCAGAAACCATTGGAATTATCACCAGCTCAGCAGGCGCGGCCATCCATGATATGCTGCGCATTCTGCAAAAGCGTTATCCGCTTGTAGATGTTAAACTGCTTCCTGTTCGCGTACAAGGCGCAGAAGCGCCGGAGGAGATCGCCTCCGCGATTTATTATGCGAACGCATGGAATCTGGCGGATTTGTTGATTGTTGGCCGCGGCGGCGGCTCTATTGAGGATTTATGGGCATTTAACGACGAAATCGTAGCCAAAGCTATTTACGATTCTAATATTCCGGTTATCTCTGCAGTGGGGCACGAACCGGATGTTACCATCAGTGATTTTGTTGCAGATCTGCGAGCCGCCACACCGTCCAATGCAGCAGAACTGGCAGTACCCGACCGCGAGGCGCTTCAGCAAAGTCTTGACGGTGCCTATAATTCCTTGCTCACTGTTGTCAACAGACAATTGACTGCAGCCAGACGGCACTTAGACCTTTTAGCATCCAGCGCAACATTACAGAATCCTCTACAGTACGTTCAACTCCGCAGGCAGGAAACCGACCTTTTACGGGGTCGTATGATCGCAGCACAGGAACGATTGCTTGCAGGGAAATCTCAAAAATTCATATCATTGACATCCAAACTTGATGCACTCAGCCCGCTAAAAGTTCTGACAAGGGGATATTCAATGGCCCGAGATGCTGCGGGGCATGTCATCCGTTCAACCAAGCAAGTCAATCGGGGGGATTCGATCCGCCTCACAGTTACAGATGGTGATATATACGCATCCGTCGATCAATTAAAGGAGAACCGCCATGGCACAGAAAACGCAAAGCTTTGAAAAAAACATGGAACGTCTGGAGCAAATCGTTCGCGCGATGGAGCGAGGCGATGTTGCATTGGAAGAATCCTTAAAGCTTTTTCAAGAGGGCACTGCATTAGTTCAAAGCTGCAGTAAACTTTTGGATGAAGCTGAACTCCAAGTAAAGAAAATCAGCGTTGGCGCTGACGGTGCGCCTGTGGAGGAACCCTTCAATGAGTAAAGATTACCAAGAATTATATCGCACATATAAAGCTCAAATCGAAACATATCTTGAAAAGGATTGCTTTATTTATCCTGAGGAACCCCAGCAAGAACTTTTTGAATCCATGCGTTATAGTCTACTTGCAGGCGGTAAACGGCTGCGCCCGATTTTTGTTTTTGATTTTTGTAATATGTGCGGCGCTAACTGGCTGGATGCAACTGCCTTTGCCGCAGCGCTGGAGATGATCCATACATACAGTTTGATTCACGACGACCTTCCCTGTATGGATAATGACGATTATCGCCGCGGCATGCTTACAAATCACAAAAAATTCGGTGAAGCGACGGCTGTTTTAGCTGGCGATGCTTTGCTGACAGCTGCGTTTACTTATGTTGCCAAGGCACCTTTTTCTGCCGAGATCCGGATCAAAGCTGTCGAGGTTCTTGCAAACTGTGCCGGTGAACTCGGCATGGTTGGCGGCCAAGTATTAGATATGGACAGTGAATCCCGACAGTGCACCAAAGAAGAGGTTCTTGCAATTCAGAGCAGAAAGACCGGCGCTCTGATCAAGGCTGCATGCCTATTGGGTGTTTTAGCCGGTAATGGAAATGACTGCCAGATCTCCGCTGCAGAAACCTTTGCAGAAAACCTAGGGCTGGCATTTCAGATTCGTGATGATATGCTGGATGTTATCGGTAATGCCGAAGAACTAGGCAAAGCCGTAGGTGTCGATACCGTAAAAAATACCTTTGTGCATCTGTACGGTTTGGAGACCTGCGATCGCCTTGTAAAAGAGCATACACAGACTGCGATCCTCGCACTAAATGCTTTTTCAAATCATGATTTCATGAGAAGTCTGGCTTTGGAGCTAACAGAACGCACAAAATAACAGGAGAACAACCATGGTTCAGGTCGTTGCAGCTTTGATATGGGAAAACGGACGCTTTCTGGCTTGTCAGCGCCCTGCCCATAAGACGCGCGGACTTATGTGGGAATTTGTAGGCGGAAAGGTAGAACCCGGTGAGAGCAGGGAAGAGGCATTGCGCAGAGAATGTCGTGAAGAACTCAATATCGATATTGAAGTGCGCAATATCTATCTTGAGTTGGACCACGTTTACCCGGATATCACAATACATCTGACCTTATTCAATGCACAGATCATCCGTGGAAAACCGGAACTACTAGAACACAACGACCTCCGATGGCTTTTCCCTGAGGAGATTCCATCCTACAGTTTTTGTCCTGCGGATAAAGAAATATTAGAAAAGATCCAGTCTGACTCCGCAAAATTGCGTGCTTTGCGACAAACGTTGTACGCATCCGCTGAAGCGCAATATAAGGCATTTCAATGTTCATTGATGCCTACCGTTTCTGCTTCCCGTGTGCTTGGTGTGCGTATGCCAATTTTGCGAAAAATTGCCAAATCTCTCGCCGGCAATATGCAATGGTACCTATCCTGTATGCCCCTTGATTATTACGAAGAGCAGAATATTTATGGATTGCTGATATCTGCGTGTAAGGACTTTGGTAAAACGGTCGACTTGCTTAACGATTTTTTGCCACACGTGGACAATTGGGCTACCTGTGACCTGATTGTGCCTTCTACTTTTAAGGACAACCCGCAAAAAGCATGTCGGTACGCACTAAACTGGATTCATTCAGAACACCCATATACCATCCGTTTTGGTATTGGTGTTTTAATGCGTTTTGGTCAGGGGGAATATTTTAACAAAAGCTACGCTGAGGCTGTGGCACAGGTCTCCACTGATGAATACTATGTTAAAATGATGATTGCGTGGTATTTTGCCACAATGCTCTCCGGGCATTATGATGCAGCAATTGTCTATTTAGAAGAAAGAATACTTTCTGAATGGATCCATAATAAAGCGATTCAAAAAGGAATCGAAAGCAATCGTATTACACCTGAACAGAAGGCATATCTTCGAACACTGCGTATCAGAAAGAAAACTACTCCCGTCGGATAATCCGACGGGAGTTCTTTATCTCTTACATATCAAAAGCAGGGTTCATATAGTATACATTCTTTTGATTCAATTTTTCACGCAGAAGCTGCATTGCTTCACCAATCTTACCAAATCAAAAAATCTCTTAAAAGCCCTGATATATGTTCGAATTTGGTCTATTAATATATTTTACTTTATGTTATAATTTTATTAGATAAACTTGAATTTAACGGAGATTAGATATGCTTGAAAAAATGGCTGATTTCTTTGAAAACAGATTAGATGGATACGATAAACATATGTTGACCAACATAGAATCCGCAGATGAGTTTTATCCATATACGGCAAAGCAGTTGCCGACTACCGATAACTGCCATATACTTGATTTGGGATGTGGTACAGGATTGGAGTTAGAAGAATACTTTCTGCTCAATCCATCTGCAAGGATAATGGGTATTGACTTATCACAAGGAATGCTGTCAGCACTCAAAAAGAAATTTGCTGACAAAGACATTACTTTAGTTTGCAGTTCGTATTTTGATGTGCCTTTTGGTGAATGCTTATTTGATAGTGCAGTATCGGTGGAGAGTTTGCACCATTTTACAAAGGAAGAAAAAGTCCCTTTATATACAAAACTGCATAGAGCATTAAAAGACGGTGGATATTTTGTACAGACAGACTACTTCTCTTTGTCTGACGAAGAAGAACAGATGCACCGACAAAGCTTGGTTGTATTGAAAGCAGAGCAAGGAATTGATGATGATGAGTTTTACCATTACGACACCCCTCTTACAGTAAAACACGAAACAGAAGCACTTACGGAAGCAGGATTTTCTTCTGTCATGGTGCTGAAAAATTGGGGAGCGACCTATATCATAAAAGCAGTTAAGTAAATTGGAATTTGTCGAACAGATAAGAGCAGATGGATTACCCCATCTGCTCTTTCTTGTTACATATCAAATGCAGGGTTCATATAGTATACATTCTTTTGATTCAATTTTTCACGCAGAAGCTGCATTGCTTCGCCAAACCGCTGGAAATGCACAACTTCCCGTTCTCGCAGGAATTTAATTACGTTGTTCACATCCGGATCATCGCTAAGGCGTAAAATATTATCATAGGTGACTCTGGCTTTCTGCTCAGCAGCCAGATCCTCTGTCAGGTCAGCAATGGGATCACCCTTAACCTGCATGGTTGCGGCAGACCAAGGGGTTCCGGATGCAAATTGGGGATATACGCCCGTTGTGTGATCCACAAAATAAGGCGCAAAAGCGGAATCCTGAATCTGCGAGTCCTTCAGATTTCGTGTTAGCTGATGCACAATAGCACCAACCATTTCCAAGTGACCCAATTCCTCTGTACCGATATCTGTCAACAGCCCTTTCAATTCATCAAAAGGCATGGAATATCTCTGTGATAAATAGCGCAAGGATGCGCCTAATTCACCATCAGGCCCGCCGTATTGGGAAATAATGATCGAAGCGAGGCGGGGGTTCGGTTTATCAATTTTTACCGGATATTGCAGCTTTTTCTCATAGATAAACACAGTTATACCTCCTTATTCTTGGCGTATTCCCAAGGCCACGGGTCATCCAACCATCTATAGGGACCCTCACCCACATGCATGTGGTTAAGCGGTCCGCACATTGATTGATACTTATCTTTTGCTTCGTTGTACATTCTTTGATAAGACCGATACAGCTCTAAAGCTTCCATATCATCCGTGTGGGTGTCCAGATACAGTGCCAATTCCTGAATTGCAAATGCCATAGTTTGCAGTTCAGTTAAAGGTGTAACCGGCTTTTCGTTTTTGTTGACCATACCCATGAACGGAAGGTCCAGTCCCGGGAACAATGTTCCTCGCACTAAGCCCTTTCTGGCCTCATACATCTGCGGATTGTTAAATTGAAACGGTACAAACGGGACAGCAAGAGGGGCCAGAGCCGGCAAGCGACCTTCACCGTTGCTGCGATCCTTCTTTTTGCGTTCCAACATGCATTCCTCCTCGAATTAGCTTTGAACTTGTCGTTCCTGCTCATCTTATGCGCAGAAGGAAATATTGGTGATTCATCATAAAAACATCTCATATAATCTTTTGAGGTGTAACAGCTATGGACAGGAAAATCCTACAAAAAATATTACCGATCAACTTTTTAATATTAGCATTACTGATTGCAGCATCCGCCACATTGAACCATACGATCATTCAAGTTAATCAAATCACACCTGTGGACACTGGAAACATGATCATCATCGATGCTGGCCACGGACAACCGGACGGAGGGACAACATCCTGTACAGGCGCTCTGGAATCCGTACTGAACCTGCAAATCAGTGCAAGATTAAATGATTTAATGCATTTTTTCGGCTTTCGCACAGTCATGACAAGAACAACTGAGGATGCAATCTACACAAAAGGAGAAACCATTGCGCAAAAAAAGATTTCAGACACAAGAAACAGGGTTGATTTGATCAACAAAACCAGCAACGGGATCCTGATCAGCATTCACCAAAATCACTTTTACGAAAGCCAATATTCCGGTGCGCAGGTTTTCTATGCCAATGATTTGCAAAGCAAGGTGTTGGCAAAACATATGCAGGATGCACTGGTCGCAGGTTTAGACCCCAGCAGCCGCCGAAAAGCAAAAGCTGCATCCGGTGTATATTTGATGGAACACATTAAGTGTCCGGGGGTTTTGGTGGAATGCGGATTTCTCTCTAACAGCAGGGAGGAGGCACTACTGCGATCGGATACATATCAAAAGCAATTATGCGGTGTGATTGCAACTGCGTGTTTGTCTTATCTGAATCAATCGTCAACATCTTGACCCGTATCAGCAAGCTTGCTATAATATAGAAAAAAGCAAAGGATTCTGATAATATGGTAAAAGCAAAATCAGTTTATTTTTGCACATCCTGCGGTAATGAAACACCCAAGTGGCAAGGCAAATGTCCCGCTTGCGGTCAGTGGAACACCCTGCAGGAACATATCGAAAAACCCGCCTTAGCAGGCAGACCCAAAAGCTCCATTTCTGCAGATCGGTCACCAAAGCTTCTGAAAGATGTAAATTGTGATCATGAAGTCCGATTCACCACCGGGATGGGTGAACTGGATCGCGTACTGGGCGGCGGTGCGGTTTCCGGCTCACTGGTTTTAGTCGGCGGCGCACCGGGTATTGGCAAATCAACATTACTTCTTCAAATCTGCAACTGCCTTTGCGCACAGAGAAAAGTTCTCTATGTATCCGGCGAGGAGAGCGAAAAACAGCTGAAACTCCGTGCTCAGCGGATCGGAGTGGAACCGGAACAGCTTTATGTTCTGGCTGAAACCCGTCTTTCAGACATATTAGAATCAGTGGAAGAAATTAAGCCTGACATTGTGATCATTGATTCTATCCAAACCATGTATCAAGAAGAAAACGATTCTGCACCCGGCAGTGTCTCGCAGGTAAAAGAGTGTACAATGGCACTGATGCAGCTGTCCAAGGCAAACGGAATTACCGTATTCGTTGTAGGGCATATTAACAAAGACGGCGCGATCGCCGGCCCTAAGGTTCTGGAGCATATGGTGGATTGCGTGCTGTATTTTGAAGGCGATTCTAATACATCCTACCGGCTGTTACGTGCAGTTAAGAACCGTTTTGGCTCTACCAACGAGATTGGTGTATTTGAAATGAATGATATGGGCTTGGAAGAAGTTCCAAATCCATCCCAAATGCTACTGGACGGGCGTCCGGAAGGTGCATTTGGCACTTGTGTCGCTTGTGTCATGGAGGGGACAAGACCGGTTTTGGCAGAAGTGCAGGCTTTGGTAACAAAAACATCCTTCAATGTGCCTCGCCGCACATCTGATGGCTTTGATTTTAATCGAGCTGCCCTTTTAATGGCCGTTGCAGAAAAACGCGGCGGCATGAAGCTGGGACTGTTTGATGCATATATCAATGTGATCGGCGGCCTGCGTTTGGATGAGCCCGGTGCTGATCTTCCGGTGGTTCTCGCCATCGCATCTTCCTACAGGGAGCAGGCGATCAGCGATGATCTGGTTGCCATCGGTGAAATTGGACTGACCGGTGAGATACGTGCTGTTTCCCAACTTAACCAAAGGCTTGCGGAAGTTTCAAGATTGGGCTTTAAAAAGTGCATTATTCCTTATAAAACACCTCAAAAATTGGAAATTCCCGAAGGTTTGACCGTTTACCGCGTCAAAAACCTCCGGGAAGCCATTGAGATTGCTATGTGATTTATTCATCACTGTCAGAGAAATCCAGTTTCGATAGGGGATTGGCCTCTGCAGCAATCTTTAGTTCTGTATTTTCAATATGTGTATAGATCTGTGTTGTATTCAGATTCTCGTGTCCCAACACCTCTTGTACAGTCTTTACATCTACGCCACCGGAGAGCATCATGGTTGCTGCCGTGTGGCGTAGTTTATGTGCAGAGAAAGATTCCGGATCTAAACCCGCCATTAGTAAGTACTTCTTAACCAAACGGTGAACTGCTGAAACACTGATTCTATTACTGTCTCTAGAGCCGAATAGTGCACGATTATCTGATAGAACCTGCTTGTTTCGTTCCGGCAAATAATCATCAATTGCTTTCTTGCAAGCAGAACCAAAATACACAAACCGTTCTTTATTTCCTTTACCGATCACCCGAATACGGTCTTCATACACATCCGTTAGATTTAATCCAACCAGCTCACTGCGGCGAATACCGCAATTTAGGAAAATCATCAAAATAGCATAATCCCGCTTTTGATTCTGGCCGGAAGCCGCCCTCAACAGCGCCGAAGACTGCTCTAATGTCAAATATTTCGGCAAACTCTTTCGCAGCTTTGGATATTCTAAATCTGCCACCGGATTATCCTCTAAAAGTTTCGTTCTTACCGTTAAATACTTAAAAAATGACTTAAGAGAAGACAATTTTCTTGCTCTTGCAGCTGTTTCAATACCTCGGTCGGGGGCAGGGGAGTCCGGATTCGGTATACGATCATTGGCTAGATACGATAAAAAATCAAAAATATCCGACGTATTGATACTGCGAATAAAATTAATATCAATATCTTTAATCGGAATATCATCCAATCTGGTCGTGATGGGCATGTCATTACGCATTAGCTTTATGAACCGAAGAAACATTCTCAGATCTAAGTAATATTCTCCAATTGTTCTGGGAGATTGACCTTTGATTGTCTCGTGATATGTTAAAAAATCACGCAAAAGTTGTGGACAGTCGTTATATCGATTCATCGAAAACCCTCCAGTAATATTCGAACAAATTTGCTATATTATGTAATATTTATATGATGTAGTAGTAAAGAGCGGGTGCAGTATAGGTGATATTCTACAGATGTTTTTAATCATCAGAAAATAGAAGATATTGTTCCATTTAATTCACTCGTATGAAGCTATTCTTGTATGTGAGATTCTGTGATTAAATTCTATCATAGTACAATAGCGAACACAACAAGCAAATACAGAACCGGATGATCATAGCAGTTACTTAGTGAAAAGAAATACCAGCAACACCAAAGCAATAATATAACATATAAACAGTTCTAAATATTTATCATTACTATAAAGAGTACAGGTATGCCACTAACAAATTACTCTTGTTATTAATAGAGAGAAATAGCGTCAATATAAGCGGAAATCATGCATCCTAGCACAGCCGGATTTCCCTTTGAACTAATTATATCACATTTCTACCTCGAACGCAACAAAATTTTTATTTTGTTGCGTTGGGCAGGTGAAAAGGTAGAAATGATTACAAAGCACACTATTTTAATATCTCTTACTCCCCCTCGCTTCAACACCAGATTCTTTTACAGAAAATCCCTCCGTGTGGTTTACACGGAGGGATTTTTCATAATCAATATTTAGGATGGCACTTTTCATACACAGACTTTAGCTTCTGGTTGACCATCTGCGTGTAAAGCTGCGTTGAAGAAATATCACTATGGCCCATCAGTTCCTGCAACGAACCCAAGTCTGCCCCATTTTCGAGCAAATGCACCGCAAAACTGTGGCGCAATGTATGGGGCGTAATTTCTTTGTCAATATGTGCGGTCGCCTGATAGTGTTTAAGGATCTTCCAAAATCCCTGCCGGCTCATCCGGATACCATTAACATTTACAAACAAAGCAGTTTCTGCCGGAGACGAAATGATTCCGGAACGAACATCTTTCATATAAACACTAAGCGCCTTCAGTGCTGCGGGATACAGCGGAATCACGCGGTTCTTTTTGGCACCGTTGCACTTAATGATACCCAATTCCAAATTTACATCGTCAACATCCAGACTGATCAGTTCTGTTACACGAATACCAGTTGCGTACATAACCTCCAGCATCGCCTTGTCACGATAGCCTTTCGCATCCACGCACACAGGTTGTGCCAAAAGCGTTTCGATCTCTCTACTCGACAAGATCTGCGGCAGCTTCTTCTCTCCCCTATTTACATGCACATCATAAACAGGATTCGTTTCCAAGAAACCGGAAGAAACTACGTGTGCATAGAAATTCTTTAGGCTTGCTACAGAACGTGATACAGTCGCAGCAGTACGACCTTCATCCGTCAAATGTGCGAGGTACTGCGCAATATTCTGTTGTGAGACATCCACAACATCGATCTGCTGCGTCTCATGAAGCCAAACCGCAAATTGCCGAATGTCTCGCATGTACGAGCTGATGGTGTTGGCCGATGCCTGCTTTACCTTTTTCAGGTAATTCTCATAGGCTTGAATCAGATCCAACATGAATAAGCGAACCTACCTCTACAAATGAATAAACAGCATCGCTGTAAAGGGATAAACATAAATATAATCCAGCGCAAAAATGAGACAAAGCGCAAGAAAACAAGACAATAAAATCCGTTTCAAATTTCTTCTGTGACCGGAACACAGCCAAAACCAAAGGCAGCAATATACAGCCAACCCAAGTAAGCGCGGAAACAAAACAAAAGCGTTAATCAGCCACCCGGCAACAGGAAATGATATCAACACACATTTTAGCGAAAAAGAAACCATTGCACTTTCCAGCAGCAAAAGCGGCAGAAGGAAATATAAACAATTCCTGCGGATAAGCAGCAACGTAAAAAAGAACGGAAGCATTAATAGTACGAATGTAACGACTGCGCTAGGCTGGGAATTTACCAACCCCTGTATGCTGTCCGAAAATTCTGACACGATCGCTCCACCTAAGCAAGACCCGATCCAAAAACCGGATATCGCCGTCAAGAAGAGCGCCACAAAAATAATGAAAGAATGTTTACTTTTATATGCAGAAAATTTCTTGTACAATGTCTACTGCCCTCCGTGAAACGGCACTCAAAGCGAATGGGAAATATATTCACAAAGCATGCGAAAACATTTTGTGTCAGTAAACATATTACTTGAACACTATACATCAATTTTATACAAAAAGCAAGCAAATATGAATATAATTCGGTTTTTTGTGAATTATGACAATTATTTATGTCAACAATATTATGTTAACGAGCGCAACCAATTTGGATAAAAATTGCATATCGAATGTATATTGCAACATCTTGGGGCACGCGAGATGCCGGCAACACTAGATGTAGTTTTGCATCCTTTCCTTCATATTTTTGTCCGATGAGGTAAACGAAATTTACCTGCGCTGTTTTTTGTACAACTTAACAATAGCGCTTTTTAAATTTTACCGTTTTTCCCTTTCCGGTTACAGCGTGTAGTATATATGCGCACACACAAAATGATACAACTGCAACAGCCAATCCAACCCAAAAAGAAGCAATGTCTATTTGCCACAGCAACAGCCCAGATACAACCTGTATCAAATAACAAATCAGTACACAAACGCCGGCGTTGATCAGCTTGTTTTCACCGGACAGAAACCAAGTCGCTATTATCCCGGCTATCATTCCTGCTGCACGGATACAATGGGCAAGCATGTTCAAACTTGACTCCCCTATCGTCCCTTCCCCAACCAAAGCTGCCAGAACAATCGCTCCGATCAATTCTAGCAACAATGCACTTAAAACACCAAAGGTAATAGATGCAACAATCGGCATTTCTTTATGTTTTTTACGGCTATATTTCATATAATACACCCCTTCCTGTACAAGCATATTCTGATCAACAAAAAAAATAACGGAGAGCATCGCTCTCCGTTATAAAATATTTTACGACATCTGTTTGATCATGGCATCGAGATTTCTTCCAGCTTCTTCCTGCGTCGACGCAATCGATGTAAAATAGTATTTCACTTTGGGCTCAGTACCGGATGGTCTGACAATTACACTGCCAAAATCTCCCAAAATATACTCCAACACATTAGATGCCGGAAGCTGCAGTGAAGCCTCTTTTCCTGCAACCAAATCAACTTCAATCCTTGTCTTGTAATCGCGAACTTTTGTTACTGCAATGCCGCCAATAGAAACAGGTGTATTTGCACGCAGGTCCAGCATAATTTTCGCAGCTTTTTCCATCGCGTCAGCACCGCTTAGTTCAACACTCTTCACTTTTGCCAAATACTGCCCGTAACGCTCATAAAGATCATTCATCGCATCAACGATCGTTTTACCTTTTTGCTTCAGATCAGCCGCCATCTCACAAACCAGCATAGATGCTACAACCGCGTCTTTATCTCTGGCATAAGTTCCCTTCAGATATCCACAGCTTTCCTCGAAGCCAAAAACAAACCGATCTTCGCGCCCCTGCTCCTCCAACGCCAGAATCTCTCCGCCAATATACTTAAAGCCGGTAAGGACCGTGCGCATCTGCACACCATAGGTCTCTGCAATCCGGTCAGCTAAAGCAGAAGACACAATGCTTCGAACAGCCATCGCATTTTCAGGAATATCATTCTTCTCTTTTCTCGCTTTAAGAATATACGCAAGCAGTAAGCATCCCAACTCGTTACCCGAAAGTTTTTTATAGCCGCCGTTGTATGGAACTGCGATTGCAACACGATCACAATCCGGATCTGTGCCCAAAATCACATCACAGGGATTTTCTTGTGCCACTGCATAGCTCTCACGCAACGCTGCGTCAGTTTCCGGATTCGGATACTCGCAAGTTTTAAAATCGCCGTCAGGCTTCTCCTGACACGCGACGACCGTTGTTCTAACGCCAAGTCTTTTGAAAATTTCTCTGACAGGCTCATTGCCCGTTCCGCAAAGAGGTGTATACACAACCTGCACGCCGGTTTTTGCAATCAAATCCGGGTTGATTGCTTCCCGTAGTACTGTGCAGTAATATTCTTCCCATAGATCCTGTCCAATGTAACAGATTAGCCCTTGCTGCATATATGCATCAAAGGATGCTTTTTCCGGAACGAAGTATGGGATTTTACTGATTTGTTCTGTAACAACCGCAGCCGGAGCATCCGTCATCTGACATCCATCCGGACCGTAGCATTTTACGCCATTATACTCACCGGAGTTGTGGCTTGCAGAAATCACAATACCGCAACCGCATTTCAGCTTACGAACAGCAAAGGAAAGCATAGGTGTCGGTGCCAAGCGGTCAAACAAATAGGTTACGATACCAGCTTCCGCGAAGGCGACCGCACATACCTGTGCAAACAACTTAGAGTTATGTCTGGAATCATATCCGATTGCCGCGATTTTGGGCAAGTCGGTCCCAACCAGCCATGCAGCCATTCCCTGCGCAGCTCTACGCACTGTGTAATAATTCAGTCGATTGCTACCCATGCCCATAACGCCACGCATACCGGCAGTACCAAACTGCAACTCTGAAGCAAAACGGCCTTTCAGCTCGTCTACATTATCCTTAATAGAGTCTAACTCTGCTTTTTCATCTGCGGACAAATCAGCGTTACACCAGAAAGCATAGTTTTCAAGATAATTCATACAATTCCTCCCTAATAAAAAACAGCCCAAAAATAAATTTGAGCTGTTTCTATATTTACTCTACATCAATGGTTGCAGCGCTTGCACGCTTTTCCTGATTTTCAACCAAAACTTTGAACTTTGCGCGGGTGTCGCGCACATCTTCCAAAGACATAGCAATGGCTTCCTCAGTGCGGCGCAGAGCATCATCCATGTAATCATTACTGGCCTTGCGAAGCTCGGCCATACGGGTTTGGGTCTGCTCAAACATCTCACGGCACTGACGCTTTGCTTCCTGATAAATTTCTTCCTGCTGAACCAACTGTTCAGCTTTTTCCTGTGCCTGACGGATCAAGGACTCTGCCTCCCGACGAGCCTGACCGATCAGTTCATTGCGAGATTCCACAATCGTACGGGCCTGCTTGAGCTCCACAGGCAGCTGTGCGATTACTTCATCCAAGGTGTCGAGCACTTTATCACGCTCTAAAATGCACTTATCTGCGCCCAGAGGCAGAGCTCTGGCATCCTGCACCATATCATATAACGCAGAAATAATATCCTCAATTGTCTGTTCGTTCATTATCTACTTCCTCCTTAATAATGACAGCCGATGCTGCCGGGTATTTGGGGTCTGCCGTGGGACCAAAGGATCAATCGATCTTGCGAAAAAGGGTAAGAACTGTTTTACCGTATCTATACTCTTTCGAATCAAAATACGCAGAATACGCCTCCGGCAGAACTTTACCCAAAGGATATTCTGTTGCTATTATACCACCAGATTGCAAAATGTCAATTTCTGTGATGATTTTTAATGAATTTTCCAAAAAAACTTCCGAATAAGGCGGGTCGAGGAATATAATATCAAATTTATCACGGCAATGTCGCAAGTAATTTGCGTAGTCAGAACGCAAAACAGTCGCCTTATTTTCAAAACCGGTCTTTTTCACATTCTCTCTAACCAACCGACACGCAGCCTCCCGTTCATCAACGAATACCGCAAATGACGCTCCCCTGCTAACCGCCTCAATGCCAAGTTGTCCAGTTCCTGCAAACAAATCCAACACCCGGGCCCCCGGCAAGTCAAAATGAATAATGCTAAATAACGCTTCTTTGACGCGGTCCGTTGTCGGGCGTGTCAACATTCCGTCCGGCGTATTCAAACGCATACCTTTGGCGCTTCCTGCGATCACACGCATAAATTACCCCTCTTCCCTATTAAAATAATCAAACACTGCATACGCCGCATCTTTTGGCAATATCCGCTCCAACTCAGACAAAGACGCCAATTGAATCGAAGAAATGGAACCGAATGTTTTCAGCAGCAGTTCTTTGCGCTTCTCACCAATTCCGGGGATCTTATCCAACGTTGAATAGCGCAACCGCTTACTGCGCAATTTTTTGTGATATGTGATCGCAAATCGGTGGGTCTCTTCCTGAATCCTACCAATCAGTGAAAATATCGATTGTTGATTGTCAATTCGAATTTCTCGGCCGTCCGGTGTTACTAACGCACGGGTTTTATGGCGATCATCCTTAACCATACCAAACACAGGAAAGTGCAAATTCAAGGCATCTAAAGCTGCAAGCGCAACATTGGCATGATTGATACCGCCGTCAATGAGGAGCAAGTCCGGAGGATCCAAAAACCCTGCATCCTCTTGAAGCATCCGGGAAAAACGCCGCGTAATAACCTGATGCATAGATGCATAATCATCCTGTCCCGGTAAATCATCAATCTTAAACCGCTTATATGCTGCCTTATGTGGTTTGCCATCCTGAAAAACAACCATACTCGCAACAATATCCGTGCCGGATATATTGGAAATATCAAAAGATTCTATCCGCTTAACAGATTCAAGTCCCAGCATACCGGCAAGCTTTGAAAGAACCACTTTCGCACTTTGTTCTTTATCCGTAATTCTTTGCGCTTCCTCGCTTGCGTTCTTGTTTGCTAATTCCAACATTTTACGGTTGTCGCCCCGCTGTGGAACTTTGAATCGGCTCTTAATACCAAAATTCTGAATAACGTATTCTTCAAAAAGAGCGCTATCTTCAATTTCAAAAGGCAGAAATATGATTTTGGGCACCGCACCACGACTCAAATAGTACTGCTTCATCAGTGCTGACACAGCAGCCGCCGGATCATCCGGAACACTAAAAACCTCATATTCCTTATCAAGCAAATTGCCACCACAAAAATGCAAAACCGCAAAACATGCATGCGTCTCCGTTTGCCCATAACCGATTACATCAACATCTGTAAACGAATCCGTAGCGACTAATTGCTTCTGGCTCAATCTTTCAATTGCGTCCAGACGATCCCTGAAAGCGGCAGCAATCTCAAAATTCAGGTTTTCTGCAGCAGATAACATCTGTTCGCGAATATGAGATGCCAGTTTCTTATAATCGCCCCGAAGCAGCATTCTTGCTTGATTGATCGCTTCTTGATACTCTTCACGCAAGTCAGCAGTGCGACACCATCCGGCACATTGATTCATATGAAAATGCAAACAGGGCCGATTTTTACCAATATCTTTAGGGAATTTTAAGGAACAATGAGGAAGCTTTAAAATATCTTTTATGGATTCAATCAATTCATTTGTAATACTGCGGCTTCCGAAAGGCCCATAATATTCCGCAGAATCATTCACAATACTGCTTGCAAGGCAGATACTGGGATATTCTTCTCTGGGATCCAGTCGAATATAAGGATAACCTTTATCATCTTTTAAAAGAATATTATATTTTGGCTGGTATTTCTTTATGAGTGAGCATTCAAGTACAAGCGCTTCAAATTCCGAAGCAGCAATGATTACGTCAAAATGATCAATATGCGATACTAAATGGCGCGTTTTGGGGGTGTGTGATGCTGTATCCTGAAAGTACTGACTGACGCGGGATTTCAAACGCTTTGCTTTGCCGACATAGATTACCTGATCCTTCGCATCTTTCATTAAATAAACACCGGGGTGATACGGCAATGAACGAGCTTTGTCTTTCAATTGATCAATATGCATTCCAATCCCCACCTTTCGTAAAAACAGCGCCTCAATGCAATCGCATTGAGGCGCATCTTGAAGATCAATACACGTCGCGCATCAGAAGAGCTTCCAGCGCTTCCATCGCAGCATCCTGATCTTTGCCCTCGGCACAAAGGATCACTGTAGCGCCGGTAACGATGCCTAAGGACATAATGCCCAGCAGGCTCTTAGCGTTCATTTTTCGGCTGCCAGATTCCAGCCAAATGCCGCACTCAAATTCGTTTGCTTTCTGCACAAAATAAGTTGCCTGATTGTTGTGAAGTCCGGACTCACAGCGGACAACGATTTCCTTGCTGATCATATGTTACACTCCTTAACTGCGCATGCAGTAATTCATATATACATGATAGCAAATATATAAAAAAAGTCAACATATTTTCGTCAAACTAACAAATTAGCAGGCCATATTTCTGTGCATCTTTCCAAAATTAAGGACTATTTAAATTCTGCAATGGTAACGCCATCCTCACCTTCGCCATAAAGGCCAAGACGATATTTTTTTACAAATTTATTCTTTTTAAGAGATTCCTGCACCGCCGCGCGCAGCACGCCCGTACCTTTTCCGTGAATAATACGCACACTGAGAAGATTTCCGCGAAAAGCCTCATCCAAATATCGGTCAAGCACACAAATTGCTTCCACGCTGTCCATGCCGCGGAGGTCGACTTCCGATGCGATCACCGAAACATTCATCTTCCGGCCTGAGTGAGCTGGATGCGCCGCCTTTTGCGCGTGATTATTTGCATTTTCTAAGAGGTAAATCTCATCTTCTTTAGCGGTCAATTTCAGAATACCGGCCTGCAGCTGGTAGGAGCCGTCTTTATTGATTGCAATTACATTTGCTCTCGTTCCCAACTTAACCAATTCAACCGTGTCGCCTACAATGATACCACGGGTCGGTTTCGGCCGTTCCTGCTGTTTTACGCCAACCCGGAGTTGTGCTTCCGCTTCATTGAGGGATCTACGCAGATCTGATTGCCGCTGATTTACACCCTGCGCATCCATACTTTGCGCAAGCTGCTTTTTCATCGCTTTCAGTTCCTCAAATGCTGCATTTGCCGTTCTGCGTGCATCATCAATAATGCTCTGTGCCTGCAGGCGCGCCTGTTCCAACGCCTTCTCCCGCTCTTTTTCAAGCTGCGCGCTATACTCCTCGCTTTGCGTCTTCAATTTTTGCGTTTCGATTCGAAGTCGATCCGCTTCATTGCGCGCAATCTCCATTTGCTGACGTTGATGTTCCAGCTGCGTCAGAACATCTTCAAAATCTTTGTCGTTTTTGCCCACCAGATCATTGGCACTTTTCAAGATAGACTCAGAAAGTCCAAGCCTTCTGGAAATAGCAAACGCATTGGATTTACCCGGCACGCCAATTAAAAGCTTATATGTGGGCTGAAGTGTTTCCACATTAAATTCGCAGGAGGCATTCATAACGCCGGCGGTACGCATGGCATATAGCTTTAATTCTGCATAGTGGGTCGTTGCCACCACCTGACTACCCATACTGCGGCAAAATTCAATCAAAGCAATCGCCAATGCAGCTCCTTCAGCAGGGTCTGTACCCGCCCCCAACTCATCAAACAACACCAAGGTGCGGTCGTTACATTGGTCAACAATATCAACGATCGTACGCATATGGCTGGAGAAAGTAGACAAGCTCTGACTGATAGACTGTTCATCTCCGATATCAGACAAAATATTATCATAGGTAGACAGTACACTTCCATCCCCCGCCGGGATATGCAACCCACATTCTGCCATTAAGGTCAGCAATCCAACGGTCTTTAATGTAACAGTCTTACCGCCGGTATTGGGTCCGGTAATGATCATACTGTCAAAATCTGATCCCAAACGCAACGAAACAGGAACGACCTTTTGCGGATCGATCAAAGGATGCCTTGCATTACGCAGCTCCACCCTGCCCTGATCGTTCATTTGCGGTGCCCAAGCACGCATGCGATAAGCAAGCTTTGCTTTTGCAAAAATCACATCCAGTTGCACCAGCAAGCGTACATTCCGGGAAATATCCTCCCGATCTGCAGCAACTGCGGCGGAAAGTTCAGCCAAAATACGCTCGATCTCTTTCTTTTCCCGCAGTTCCAGCTCCCTGAGTGCATTGTTCGCACTGACCGCAGATGCCGGTTCTATAAAATAGGTAGATCCTGTCGCAGAAACATCATGCACCAAGCCCGGAATATCGTTTTTACATTCACTTTTTACCGGAACAACGTATCTTCCCTGACGGATCGTAATGATAGGCTCTCTTAAGTATTTGGCATAAGCCGTGGAAGAAATAATTTTCTGCAAACCGTCGCGGATCTTAGCGCTTTGGATCTTCATGTGGCGACGGATATCGGCAAGCTCAGGACTTGCGTTATCTGCAATTTCATCTTCAGATAGAATTGCACCGAAAATTTTGTCCTCTAAATACTTATTAGCCGAAATACCAGCAAAGTAATCATCCAATACCGTCGGTTGATCATCGTCTGATACATACCCTTTGATATTCCGGGCGCAACGCAGAACCGCGCCAACAGAAAGCAGCTCACTGGGATTCAATGAACCGCCTCGATCCGCTCGTTCCAAAAAGGCATCCACATCGCTAACACCGGAAAACGCGGGATTTCCCTTTCGCGTACAAAGGTCAGATGCCGCCGTTGTCTGGGCAAGCAATGATAAAACATCCTCCAAATCTGACACAGGACGAATATGCAGACAGGCTTGTTTACCCAATGCACTGCTGGCGCACTCTGCAAGTTGCATCAGCACCTGATCCAGTTCCAGCTTTGTAAAGGATTTTTCGTAAAGTGTAGACATGTAAAACTCCCGTTAGTTGCATACAAGCAACGATTTATAGAAATCTAAAGTGGAGAAGCTCTGCTCCAACTGTCTTATTAAGTAGCTTTCAGAAACATCAGACAAATTCATTAAAGAAGTTTCATTAACCGAAAAAGAAAACAGCCTCTTGTCATCGCAACACACAATATAACGCATAGCATCCAGTGTGCCCGCGGTAAGCGGCATCCGAATACCGTCTGAATCTATCGCCTTACACCCGGCACATTCCAAGCGTCCTTCTGTAATATTAAACCGATCCGGAAATGAATTTCCACAGCGATAGCAACACTGAAGATCCGGCGTGTAACCGGCTAAGCAAGCACAACGCAGTTCAAATACCGCCTTGACCAGTATTTCCGGAAGATTTAACTTATCTAACGCATACAGGCAATTCAGCACTAAGGACAGCAGCTGTGGATTCACGATATCTTCCTGCGCGATCACATTGCATACCTGTGCAAAATATGTTGCCAAGGACAATTTCGTCAGGTCTTTTCGCAGCCCGGAAAATAGTTCAATCGTCCGGGCTTCATTCACCGTATACATGCCACGATATTCAAATAAAGTAAACTCCGCATAGGCCAACAGTTGGCACGGCCCGCAAAGAGGACTGTTTTTCCGCCGCAGGCCGCGGGCTTTGATCGTTATAACGCCATGTTCTCCGGACAAAACCGATAATAGCGCATCTGTATCATTGTATGCGGTAACCCGGATCACTAACCCCCGGACCGTCAGGTACATAATCGTCCTCCATTTTGCGCAATTGATTGTACAATAGATAAGCTTCCGGTGCACCGGTGTTTAAGAACAAATGCCATGCTGCATTGGAATTCATACACATCACTCCCCTGTATTTAGGGTTCACTTAAACAGGGGTATTAACCATGGAAATTATTCTCTGTATCCAAAATTTCTAACATGGAAATCGCTGTCACGCCAGTTTTCCTTGTACTTTACCCATGTAGTCAGGAACACCTGCGTGCCCATGAATTTCTCACAATCCAGCCGTGCCATTGTGGAAATTTTCTTCAGCATTTCACCTTTTTTGCCAATAATAATGCCCTTATGACTTGCTTTCTCACAGAAAATAGTAGCATCCAAATCAATAATTCCATTGTCCCGCTCAGAAAATTTTGTGATCTCTACAGCAGTGCCATGGGGGATCTCACGATCCAAGCACCACAAAAGCTTCTCGCGAATGATCTCCGCCATCACTTGACGTTCCGGCTGATCTGTCGTAGAGTCCTCCGGGAATAAGAAGGGGCTCTCAACACAATATTTGCTGCACTGAGTCAGAAGCAAATCCACTCCATCACCCGTTTTTGCGCTGATCGGGATAATCGCTTCAAACTTGGCAGCCTTGGAATAAAGATCGATAACCGACAAAAGGGTGTCCTTTTCGACAGTGTCAATTTTATTGATTGCAAGCACCATCGGACAGTTTCTGGATTTCACCTGCTGAATTAAGCCCTCTTCCTGAGGTCCAATGGAAGCAATAGGCTCCACCACCAAAACCGTCAGATCCACATCCGCAATAGAGTTCTTTGTAACGTTGACCATGTAATCGCCCAGCTTCGTTCTGGGCTTGTGGAATCCCGGCGTGTCAACAAAAACAAATTGCTCTTCCCCTTTTGTCAAGATACCGCAAATCCGGTTTCTGGTGGTTTGAGGCTTGTTAGAAACAATTGCAATTTTCTCGCCAACTAAATAATTGAGCAGAGTAGATTTTCCCACATTGGGTCTACCTGCAATGGTGATCATCGCTGTCTTTGTAGCCATATATCTTCTCCTTGTATATTATCTGCTCATCGCAAAAATCGTTGCCGCAATCTTCTCTTCCCTATCACGCATTTGGGCTTTCTGGGGTCCTTCATCCAAGTGATCATAGCCCAGCAAATGAAGCATGGAATGAATTGTTAAGTACCCGATCTCTCTTCTGGCGGTATGACCGAATTCATCCGCCTGTTTCACTGCACGCTCCAAAGACAGCGCCATATCCCCCAATGGGCAACGGCCTGTCTCCGGGTCCAGATAGTCAGCCCAATCTTCAGGTAGTTGACCGGGAATCATTTCAAACATGGGAAAGCTCAAAACATCCGTTGGCTTATTAATTTGGCGCGCCGCATTATTGATCTGCTGAATGCCATTATCATCGGTAATCAGCACATTGATCTCACAGGGTATACCCACGCCTTCTGCCTCCAAAACCGCCGCAATGCAGCGTCTGATCACACTGCCGACAAGAATCTGCCGCCAAGAAAAAGCATCAAATTTTATATTAATCCTATTACGCTTCATATTATTTCTTCCTTTGATAACGGGTACTTTGTTGTTTAATCGGCTCTTGAACCTGTTTCTTGCGTTCCGCCTTTTCATAGGCATTAATAATTTCCTGCACCAATGCATGACGCACAACATCGGCAGATGTGAGTCGACAGATGGCAATGTCCTTTACACCATCGAGTACCCGGATTGCATCCTTAAGACCGGAAACCTTATCACTGGGCAAATCGATCTGTGTCTCATCGCCGGTAATTACAACCTTAGAGCCAAAGCCCAAGCGTGTCAAAAACATTTTCATCTGTTCTTTTGTAGTGTTTTGGGCTTCGTCCAGAATTATAAAGCTGTCATCCAGCGTTCTGCCGCGCATATACGCAAGCGGCGCAACCTCAATAGACCCCCGCTCCTGATATTTTTGGAATGTTTCGCCGCCCAGCATATCATATAGCGCATCATAAAGAGGGCGAAGGTAAGGATCTACCTTGTTCTGAAGGTCACCGGGCAGAAAACCAAGTCGTTCACCTGCTTCAACAGCAGGACGGGTCAAAATAATTCGATTAACGGAGCGCTCTCGAAAAGCCGCTACCGCCGCCGCTACCGCCAAATATGTTTTACCGGTGCCGGCAGGACCAACGCCAATCGTGACCGTGTTTTTCGCGATGGCCTTCATATAATTTTGTTGGCCGACCGTTTTTGCTTTTATCGGTTTCCCCTTTGCAGTAATGCAAACAACATCTTTTGCCATTTGTGCAACCTGCGCATCATTACCTTCGCGAACAAGCGTAATTAAATAACGAACCCGTTGTTCGTCGATCTGCTCTCCTTTCGATGCGAGGCTTAGAAGGCCCTCTAAGGTTTTCGCAGCTTTGTCGGCATTTTCTTCATCGCCGCTGATTTTCAAGTCCGTACCTCTATTGATGATACTTACATTTAGGGCGTCTTCGATTCTATGGATATTCTCATCAAAAGAACCAAATACAGAAATCAAGTCCTCTACCCTTTCGGCATTCACAATCCGTTCAGTCATCAATTCAACGTATCTCCTCATTCTCTAATTTGCCGATCTGTTCCTCGCAGGTATAGATGCCTTCCAAAATGTAACATCCATCCTCATAGGAAACGGAATCCGTTTTTTTCAAAATCCTCCCTGCAGCCATCACACCGGTGACATATCGGCTGGCAAGGTCAGAAAGTGAAATATCCGTTTCCGGTGGTTTCTGAGATGCTTGATACTCATAAACCGTCTCACGAACGATCGAAACAGGCAAGCGAAAGCCCCCCGGAAGTGTTAAGTGCATGGTTTTATATATTTTACCACATAGTGTATCATAATTTCCACTATGATTATAGAAATTTATTTGTTTTTTTCCCAGTTGAAGCGTCCAATATGTCCTTTTATCCACTAACTTGCCCTTTATGCATTCGGGAGCAGGCATCATTGCGCTAATTTTGCGCTGAGTAAGTGCAATTATTTCTGCTTCTGCCCGTTCGGCTTTTGTTAAAAGGCCACAATCCGTATAACCAGAAACTAATAACTGACCTTTTTTGACTGCTTGACCGGGTGAACACAGCTGCGTTCCTTTTGTAACAGTTATGCTTTGAACAATCCCATCCCTAACTGCATAAATACCACAAACTGCATTGTTGGGATCCGTAAGGCGCAGATTTTCCTGCCTTTCCTTCACGCTGATCACAGCACAACAACCATATGTATTCACACCAACCCATTTCAACTGAGGCACATGTTGCAGCAGCGCATTCTTTACCTTTTCGCTGCGAACAGATGAACGGGAAGCACCAAATGAAATACCGCAAAGCTGTGCCGCTTCCAATATACGAGTCTCATGCACTGTGCTATTTCCATCCACGGTAACGAAGAGTACTCTTGTTGGCAAGAAAACAGTCAAAATGCATAGTGTCATAATTGTAAGCAGTAACACAGCTCTATTTCTTAACTTCTCGATAAAGCGTTTTAGTCCCGCAACACGCAGCAGCTTAATGTCAGCACCGATGTGATTACATAGCATTTTCAAACGTTGATAATCTCTAAATGATATCCATAATTCCAGCTGCAGGGGTTGCACATACTGAATTTCCATTACTTCTAATTCCGTTTCGCTCATTCTGGTGATGAATCCTTCCGGGTCGGCGCATGTAATCCGAACTTTGCACTTACTGTAAACACCAAGCTGCATAAATATCACCCTCGAAAAATAGAAACACCTTCGACCCTGCCGGTAATTATTATCTGTCTACCCGACAACTCTACAACACAAAGATTGTGGCCGCAAATGCGCACAATACCACAGGCATTTCTAAGCTGTATGCATTTATCGCCGTATTGTACCACACCGCAGCGTCCTTCAATCAACACTCTCCGATCACCGTATATCTCAATAATCGGCACCCCGGGAAGGGTTTGATCCGGCAGGTTCAACATCTCCGGAATGCGTCCACGTACCTTATCATACAATTTCAAAAAATCACCCCTTTCGAAAAGCTTATGCTTGTGTGGTTATTTTTTTCTTGTGCGCATACATTTCATCGAGGTGGATTTTTTGAAAACAAAATATTCTCGGTTAGTTTTTTCGATCTTTACATTATTTTTTATCATCATTGACCCAAAAACCGGATCCCAATCCGCGTACGAAGCCATCAACATGTGCATAAAAAGCGTCATACCAAGTATTTTCCCGTTTTTAATTCTTGGTAACTTTATTGCAAGCGATTTATGTAGCTGTTCGATACCTTATATGGATTCCATGCTGCGAATCCCCAAGAAAACATCCGGATACTTTCTGCTCAGTCTTGTCTGCGGTTACCCGGTCGGCGCAGGATTGCTTCAAAAAGCCTATGATTCAAATTTCCTATCCAAACAGGATCTTCAAAGGATGGTTTGTTTTTGCAACAACGCCAGCCCCGCATTTATCATTGGCATACTTTCTTCTATCGTTGGCCTTAGAGCATCCGTTTTCATGTGGGTCATCCAAGCATTATCTTCCCTAATGCTGGGAATTTTGCTTCCGAACGAAGCTATGAATCAACAGAACGAAAAAGGGTTGAATATTGACAAATCCGGCAGTTTTATGTCCGCATCCGTCATCACTATGGCAAACATCTGCGGCTGGGTGATTGCTTTCAAAATCATAATCGCTTATCTATATAAGCTGCTTCCGTTAAAAGGATTGTTCTATGCGCTATTGACGGGTGTCTTGGAGCTTACCAACGGTATTTTTGCGCTGTCAGAGCTCCGGTCTCTGCGTGCGATATACACAATTGCCGCATTTATGCTAAGCTTTGGTGGTATTTGTGTCGTAATTCAAACCAAATCTATCGCACCAACAATAAGCATTAGAAAGCTATTAACCGGTCGACTTCTACACGCTGGGATCAGCTGCACATTAGCAAGTATCGCAACCCCAATCTTATTTACTCCGCACAAAATGCAAATACCATTGTTGCCTCTGTTTCTTTGCGTAGTCACCGTAGGATATATGCTTTTGATATTTAATAAAAAAAGTGGTAGCAATCAGTGCGAATCTGTAGTATAATACAGAAAAACAAAAGGAGGCAAATATGCTGTTCAGAAAAAAACATCCTCGCTCCTGCAGTTACTGCAGCTTTGCCACCACTCTGGCAGACGGGAGCATTCTTTGTGCAAAAAAAGGAATGACCAGTCCGGAAAAAGCATGCCTCAAATTTCGGTACGACCCCATCCGTCGGATTCCCGGTAAGCAAAAAGCGCCGGATTTCACAAAATATGACGAGAACGACTTTTCCTTATAAAAGTTCAGCGGCCTATTTAGGCCGCTGATTCTTTATGCGGATCTGTCACGAGCGCACCGTCGGCTTATCCACGAAATTTCCGCGACATCGGCTTGCCCTACCTGCTGTATGCAATATTCCAATAAGCGTAAAGCGTTGTTAAAGATAATACTGCTAATATACTTCAATGATCTCCTTAAGCTTATTCGCCAAGAGAAAAAATATGCTGTTAATATTATGTTCAGAGATTGATTCTATCGACAAAACATGATAGAATATCCAAAAAGCCTTACGAGGCCAATAGACCGGAGGTATTACAATGGATTATATGAAACTGCAAAACGGAAGTGACATTCGCGGTGTTGCCCTTGACGGCATTGAAGGACAGCGCGTTAATTTAACAGAGCAGGCCTGCCGTGACATTGGACGCGGTTTTGCCATGTGGCTGAAAAACAAAACCGGAAAGGACGCCGGCATTCGCGTTGCTGTCGGTCGGGACTCCAGACTATCCGGTCCTACATTGTGCGGCTGGATCTGCGATGCCATGGTTAACCAAGGCTTAGATGTTACTGATTTCGGCATGGCAAGCACCCCTGCAATGTTTATGGCAACCGTTACCGACGGTTATAAATATGACGGTACAGTCATGATCACCGCCAGCCACCTTCCTTTTAACCGCAATGGCTTTAAGTTCTTCACAGCAGAAGGCGGTTTGGAAAAGGGCGACATTAAACAGATTCTTACTTACGCCGGCAGCGATGCTGCAACCGGTATGAAGCCCGGCGCTTTAACACAAGGCGCATTTATGGACACCTACGCAAAAATTCTGGCTGACAAGATTCGTACAGCTACCGGTTTGGAAAAGCCGCTGGATGGTTTCCGGATCGTCGTTGATGCCGGTAACGGTGCAGGCGGCTTCTACGCCGAAAAAGTTTTGCAGCCTTTGGGTGCCAATACGGAAGGCAGCCGCTATTTGGATCCGGATGGCAGCTTCCCCAACCATATCCCGAATCCCGAGGATAAGACAGCCATGCACAGCATCATGGAAGCCGTTGCCGAAACCAAGGCTGATCTGGGCATCATTTTTGATACCGATGTGGACCGTGCAGGTGCTGTTCTCTCTGATGGAAGCGAATTGAACCGCAACCGCATTATCGCTATGCTCGCTGCGATCCTTTTACGGGAACATCCCGGTACAACCATTGTCACTGACTCTATCACTTCCACCGGTCTTGCAAAATTTATTGAGGCAAAGGGCGGCGTTCACCATCGCTTCAAGAGAGGCTACCGGAACGTGATCAACGAGTCCATCCGTCTCAACAACAACGGGCAAGACAGCCAGCTTGCCATTGAAACCTCCGGCCACGGCGCTTTGAAAGAAAACTATTTCTTGGACGACGGCGCATATCTCGTCACCAAGCTGTTGATCGAGCTTGCCCGGGGCAAGAAGGAAGGCTACAGTCTGGAATCCTTGATCGCCCAACTGGAAGAGCCTGCGGAGAGCCTTGAATTCCGCATGAACATCCTTGAGGAGGATTTCAAACCCTACGGCCAAACTGTAATTGATGAACTGACAGCCTATGCTGCCAATCAGTCCGGATGGGAGCTCGCACCCAACAATTTTGAAGGCGTTCGAGTCAATTTGGATGAAGCTCACGGCAATGGTTGGTTCCTTCTCCGTCTTTCTCTCCACGACCCCCTACTGCCTTTGAATATTGAAAGCAACACGGTCGGCGGTGCAAAAATCATCGCACAGGAGCTGGCAGGATTCCTCGGCAAATATACAAAACTGGATGCTGAAGCTTTGATAGCCTTTGCTGAATAATGTATTTGGGCAGACCCGACAGGGTCTGCCCTTCTTTTTTACGTGGGAAAGAATTGATTTTTTGTCTTTTAGGGGTTGACAAATTGTTAAGAATGCAGTAATATAACCTAGCTGTCCGTGAGGGCTGTAAGATATGGAGAAGTCGCGTAGCTGGCCGAGCGCGCACGATTGGAAATCGTGTATACCCCAAAAGGGTATCGAGGGTTCAAATCCCTCCTTCTCCGCCAGAAAAGTCCGGATGAATAGCACATTCATCCGGACTTTTTTTACCTCGCTACTGTGGCTCAGTCGGTAGAGCAGCTGATTCGTAATCAGCAGGTCGCCGGTTCAAGTCCGGCCAGTAGCTCCAAAATCCACCCCATCGGGGTGGATTTTTGTTTATGCAAGACAAACAGCAAGGGCACCCAGTTTTAAAAAACGGGGTGCCCTTTACTTATTTCAGAAACTGGAACAGCTCCGGCAAAAGGTCGTCGACCTCAGGGTGAAATTGAACGCCAAGTATATTATCTGCATATTCGATTCCTTCAATGGTACCGCTTCCGTCAGATGCCCACGCATTTACTTTCAATTCATCGATTGGGTCTTTCACCCGCCAGTTGTGATAAGATGCACCTCGAATGGTCGACTTGCCCATCAATCGGTGCAGCATCGTTCCGGGCACAATGTCCACATTATGTTTTGCCGCATCTTCCATGCCCCGGGGTGCAGGATCCATGCGATGCCCTTCAACCCGCTCCAGATGACCTGCAACAACGCCTTGCTTGGCAAGAATGTCAATAATATTTTCGCAGATATCGCCGCTGAGATTCCGATCCAACACATATTTACGCATTGCAAAATAGCGATGAATCAGCTGCATGCCAAGGCAAATACCAAGATAGCGCTTGCGATTGGCAACAGCATGATGGATAACCTGAAAATGGTATGGCCGCATTCTTTGTCCGCCCTGCGCGATAAAACCGTCGCAAAGGTTTAAAGCATCCTCACTGATCCAACCATCTACCGGTGCAATACACACCGGCAGAAAACCGGCTTCTTCAATACGCTTTACATAGTTGTTGCCAAGATAATAAACATCTTTATAATTCGTTTGCTCCGGGTCAAACTTCTCACTTTTAGGGACAATTCCGATTATTTTTTTCAAATTTTTTCTCCCTCTACGCATCCAAGTAACATTTTAATAGATGCTTCTACCGACAACCTGCGAATGGTATTCCGGTCTCCATCAAAGATAAACTTCTTTACAAAGCACCTGCTTGTGCTGGACAAGCCGATATACACAGTACCAACGGGGGTATTAAATTCGTCAGATTCGGGGCCCGCAATGCCGGTTACGGAAACAGCAAAATCCGTTTGCAACAGCCGGCGGACACCAATCGCCATTGCCATAGCCGTTTCCTCGGATACCGCCCCATGCTCCTTTAAAATATGCGCATCCACACCAAGGACATGTTCTTTAACCCAGTTGGTATAGCTGATAATGCCGCCTTTATATACTTTAGAGCTGCCGGCTATTGCGGTGAATGCAGCGCCAATACCGCCGCCGGTGCAGCTTTCCGCTGTTGCGAATGTGCGCCCGTCTAACGCTTTCAGAAGATCAGAGCAAAGATTCATCATGATACTTCACCGAGATCTTTTCCACACTGTTCAGCGCTTCCTGAATCAGGGCTTCCCGATCCAGCTTGCGCTCCGCATGGATCACTTGTCCCAAAGTAGGCTTTGTCTTGGGGTGCTTCGGTGTAAACACAGTGCAGCAGTCCTCATAAGGCAAAATGGACGTTTCCAGCGTGCCGATCTTTCGTGCGATCGTAACGATTTCTTCCTTATCCATGCCAACCAAAGGCATAAATACAGGGATATCCACCACTGCACCGGTAACAGTCATCGCTTCCATGGTCTGGCTGGCAACCTGACCGAGGTTTTCGCCGGTAATCAACGCGCCACATCCGTCATCTTTTGCGATCCGCTGAGAGATCTCCATCATAAAGCGCCGCATTATCAGGGTGAAGAACTCCTCCGGGCAGTTGTCCCGGATCGCTTCTTGAATCTGCGTAAAGCTGACCACATTTACAGTCATTCTTCCACAATAGCGGGTAACCAATCTAGCCAGTTCCAAAACCTTGTCTTTCGCCAGTTGAGAGGTATAAGGATAAGAGAAGAAATGAACGCATTCCACCTCAACGCCCCGCTTAGCCATCATATAAGCAGCAACCGGAGAATCGATACCACCGGAAAGCAAGCACATAGCACGGCCACCAACGCCGGTGGGTAAACCGCCCGCACCGGGTTCGGCAGGTCCGTGAACATAGGCCGCCAGATCTCGAACTTCCACATATACCGTATATTCCGGATGATGAACATCTACAGCGCAATTGGGGTGTGCCTCTGCCAAGCGACCACCTATTTCCTGAGAAATACCAATTGAAGTCAACGGGAATTTCTTGTCGGAACGCTTGGATTCCACCTTGAAGGATCTTGCGCAATCCAATTCATCACCCAAATAAGATTCCACAGCCTCATATATACTATCTAAATTTTTTTCACATGCATGGCAGCGGCAAAGACTGACCAAACCGAAAATCGTCTTACAGGCCTCCCATGCACCGTCCACATCCGCATCGGAATCCATCGGTTCTACATAAACGGTAGATTGCATGATATACACATCAAAATTACCGAAAGATTTCATGCGCCGCCGGACATTCTGACGCAATTTATTTTCAAATTGCCGCTTATTCGTGCCCTTTAGCACGATCTCTCCCAGCTTTAAAAGAAATATTTCATTCATATCCTATTCCTCATTTACATATTAACTGTTCTATACTGTATTGCTTCTGCAATATGTTCAGCGCAAATTTTATCACTGCCATCCAGATCCGCAATGGTCCTTGCAACTTTTAGAATTCTGTCATAGCTTCTCGCTGTAAGACCGAATACATCAAAAGCCCGCTTCATCAATTCCGCAGAATCATCATCCAATTGACAGAACTTACGCAATTCGTCCGGTCCCATGCGCGCATTGCACATACCTGTTCCGGTCCTGAAACGGAGATTTTGGCGATGGCGTGCCGCATCCACCCGTTCCTTAATCTGTGCCGATGGTTCTGCTTCCCTGCGATCTCGTAGCTCCTCAAAATGGACAGCCGGAACTTCCATAATAATGTCAATCCGATCAAGAAGCGGGCCGGAGATACGGGACCTGTAATGTTCCACTGCCGCCTGCGAGCAAGTGCAACGACCGGAGGGATCAGCGTACCATCCACACTTACAGGGGTTCATAGCGCACACGAGCATAAATTCAGACGGGTATGTAATACTGCCGGAAACTCTGGAAATGGTCACCTTTCCATCTTCCAGCGGCTGCCGCATCAAATCCAAAGTGTCTTTATGGAATTCCGGCAACTCATCCAAAAAGAGTACGCCTTTATGAGCCAGTGAAATCTCACCGGGTTTCGGATTTGTGCCACCGCCGGCAAGACCCGCATTGGATACCGTGTGATGCGGAGAGCGGAATGGCCGTTGCATAACAAGAGGCGAATTTTTTGTCAAAAGCCCCATCACTGAGTAAATCTGTGAAACTTCCAGTGACTCCTCCCATGTCATATCCGGTAAAATAGACGGCAATCGTTTACTGAGCATACTTTTACCGGAACCCGGCGGGCCAATCAGTAAAATATTGTGACTACCGGCCGCGGCAACTTCCATGGCTCGTTTTACATTTTCTTGCCCAAGAACATCCTTAAAATCAAGCAGATTCCTGTCTGCAGATTCCGGAACCCAAATGGGCTCCTCCGCAAGCTTTACCTCACCGTTTAAGCCGGCAATCAACTCAGAAACCCTCTTAACAGGTATAATCGCAGGCCCTCGGGCAAGTGTCGCTTCCGCGGCATTTTCTGCCGGGACGATAATTGTTTGAAAACCCGCTTTTTTCGCAGCGATTGCCATAGGCAATACGCCGGAAACAGGTCGAATCGTACCGTCAAGTCCCAGTTCTCCCAAAAGCACGGTGCTGGAAAGAGGTCTGCGTACGGCACCGCAAGCAGAAAGAATACCAATCAAAATCGGCAAATCAAAGTGCGTGCCTGACTTTTTAAGATTCGCCGGTGCTAAATTCACAGTGATTCTGCCGGTGGGAAAATGCATACCGCTGGTCTTCGCCGCTGCACGGACGCGTTCCCGGGCCTCTTTGACTGCAGCATCCGGCAAACCGACAATATCAAACGCAGGTAAACCGTTTGTGATATAGCACTCAACAGCAACACTACTGCCCTGAATGCCGGACACAGTCATTGAATATACGCTACAGATCATTTACCCACCTCCTTCTGGTTATCATACATGATTCTCATTAAAAAAACAACAATATTTCATCCTTAATCCATCATAATTAATTTTATATAACACGAAATACCAAATATGTATTAAATATGCAGTTCTTTTTCACAATAGCGTGTCGATTTTCCTTTACAAATCAAGTAAGAAGTGCTATTATATATGCGGAAAAAATTGAGTACTTTAGGAGGTATATCATTTTGGCAAGAAAATTCAAAACAATGGACGGTAATACCGCTGCCGCCCATGTCAGCTACGCCTTTACTGAGGTTGCTGGCATCTATCCCATCACTCCCTCCAGCCCCATGGCCGACAATGTTGACCAGTGGTCCGCTGCAGGCCGTAAGAACATCTTTGGCGATACCGTTAAGGTCGTCGAGATGCAATCCGAGGCCGGTGCCGCCGGTACTGTTCACGGTTCTTTGGCTGCAGGTGCCCTGACCACCACCTACACTGCTTCTCAGGGTCTGTTGCTGATGATCCCCAACATGTACAAGATCGCCGGTGAGCTGCTGCCCTGCGTATTCCATGTTTCTGCCCGTACTGTGGCAACGCAGGCTCTGAACATCTTCGGTGACCACTCCGACGTTTACGCCTGCCGCCAGACCGGTTTTGCAATGCTCTGCGAAACCAACGTGCAGGAAGTTATGGATCTGGGCGCTGTTGCCCATCTGGCCGCTATCGAAGGCCGTGTACCCTTCATTAACTTCTTCGACGGTTTCCGTACCTCTCACGAGATCCAGAAGGTTGCTATCTGGGACTACGAGGATCTGAAGGAAATGACCAACATGGAGGCTGTGGATGCATTCCGCAAGCACTCCCTGAACCCCGAGCGCCCCTCCATGCGCGGTTCTCACGAGAACGACGATATCTTCTTCCAGCACCGCGAAGCTTGCAACAAGTACTATACTGCTCTTCCCGCTGTTGTTGAGAAGTATATGAACATGGTCAATGCCAAGCTGGGCACTGACTATCAGCTGTTCAACTACTACGGTGCCGCTGACGCCGACCGCGTGATCGTTGCCATGGGCTCCATCAACGACGTTGCTGAAGAAGTGATTGACTACCTGAACGCCCACGGCGAGAAGGTTGGTCTGGTTAAGGTCCGTCTGTTCCGTCCCTTCTGTGCTGATAAGCTGCTGGCTGCGATCCCCGCAACCGCTAAGAAGATCGCTGTTCTGGACCGCACCAAGGAGCCCGGCTCTCAGGGCGAACCTCTGTATCAGGATGTTGTCATGGCACTTGCCAAGGCCGGCCTGAATGACATCACCGTAATCGGTGGCCGGTATGGTCTGGGCTCTAAGGATACCGCTCCTGCTTCTGTGTTTGCCGTGTACGAAGAGCTAAAGAAGGACGCTCCCAAGCACGAGTTCACCATCGGTATCGTGGACGATCTGACCAATCTGTCTCTGGAAGAAACTGTCTCCCCCAACACTGCAGCAGAAGGCACCATCGAGTGCAAGTTCTGGGGTCTGGGCGGCGACGGCACTGTCGGTGCTAACAAGAACTCCATCAAGATCATCGGCGACCACACCGGCAAGTACGTACAGGCTTACTTCCAGTACGACTCCAAGAAGACCGGCGGTGTGACCGTTTCCCACCTGCGTTTTGGCGACAAGCCCATCAAATCTCCCTACTACATCAACAAGGCTGACTTCGTGGCTTGCCACAACCCCTCTTACATCACCAAGGGCTTCAAGATCGTTCAGGACGTGAAACCCGGCGGTGTATACCTGATCAACTGCCAGTGGACACTGGAGGAGCTGGAGCATCACATGGATGCCGCCTCCAAGCGTTACATTGCTCAGAACAACATTCAGCTGTACCTGATCAATGCCATTGACTTGGCGATCAAGGTTGGCATGGGCAAGCGCACCAACACCATTCTGCAGTCCGCATTCTTCTCTCTGGCAAACGTTATGCCCAGCGAAGAAGCCATCGGCTACATGAAGGCTGCTGCGGAAGCTTCCTACATGAAGAAGGGTCAGGACGTGGTTGCTGCCAACTGGAACGCCATCGACGCCGGTGCTACCGCTTACCAGAAGATCGAGGTTCCTGCTGCTTGGGCAAATGCCGAGGACGTCGCAACTGAGCTGACTCTGGAAGGCAATGCTGATACCGTCGCTGTTGTTAAGAACATTCTGACTCCCGTCGGCAAGATGGACGGCTACAGCCTGCCCGTTTCCGCCTTCGACAACTATGTTGACGGTCAGTTCGCTCTGGGTGCTTCTGCATACGAGAAGCGCGGCGTTGCCGTTACTGTTCCCCACTGGGATGAGACCAAGTGTATCCAGTGTAACAACTGTGCTTACGTCTGTCCTCATGCTACCATCCGTCCCTTCGCTCTGACCGAAGCCGAGGCTGCTGCTGCTCCCGCCGGTACCCGCATCGTACCCATCAAGGCCGGCAAGGGCAAGGGCGTATACACCTACACCATGGCCGTGTCTCCTCTGGACTGCATGGGCTGCGGTGTCTGCGTCGGTGTCTGCCCCACCAAGGCTATCACCATGGTTCCTCAGGAGCAGGAACTGGCCGAGCAGGAAGTGTTCAACTACATGGTTTCCAAGGTCGCTCAGAAGGCCGATATGGAGGATACCTCCGTCAAGGGCAGCCAGTTCAAGAAGCCCCTGCTGGAGTTCTCCGGTTCCTGTGCAGGCTGTGCCGAGACCAGCTACGCCCGTCTGGTAACCCAGCTCTTCGGCGATCGGATGTACATCTCCAACGCCACCGGTTGTTCCTCCATCTGGGGCGGCCCTGCAGCAACCTCTCCCTACTGTGCAAATGCTGAGGGTCACGGTCCCGCTTGGTCCAACTCCCTGTTCGAAGATAACGCAGAGCATGGTCTGGGTATGTACACCGCACAGGCTGTAATCCGTGAATCTTTGGCTAACAAGGTCCGTAAGGTCATGGAAGACACCTGCTGCGATGACCGCAAGGCTGTCTGCCAGAAGTGGCTGGACACCTACAACGACGGTGAGGCCAACAAGATTGCTACCAAGGAGCTGATCGCCGCTCTGGAAGCTAAGGTCTGCTGCGACACTGTTGCCGACATCCTGAGCAAGAAGGAATACCTGAGCAAGAAGTCCGTCTGGATCTTCGGCGGCGACGGCTGGGCATACGATATCGGCTTCGGCGGTGTTGACCATGTTCTGGCATCCAATAAGGATGTAAACATCTTCGTCTTCGATACCGAAGTTTACTCCAACACCGGCGGTCAGGCTTCCAAGGCTTCCAACATCGGTCAGGTGGCACAGTTTGCCGCTTCCGGTAAGGAAACCAAGAAGAAGTCTCTTGCTGAGATTGCAATGTCCTACGGCTATGTTTATGTTGCTCAGATCGCTATGGGCGCAAATCAGGCACAGACGATCAAAGCTATCTGCGAGGCAGAAGCTTACAATGGTCCTTCCCTGATCATCGGCTATGCTCCCTGTGAGATGCACTCCATCAAGGGCGGCATGA
>JAFQFA010000003.1 GCA_017398725.1 Oscillospiraceae bacterium
TGTGCTACCTGCAATGTGGGAACCGTTTAGAGGGATTGTCGGAAAATCCGTTTTTGAAAATATAGACGAATTGCTTAATGAATTAAAAGCAGAACCGGAGTATAAGCAATATTTTTGATTGCTACACTACTTTTGCTTACTTTTACCTCAATTCTGCTCCGTTTGGTTACTCTTTCGCAGAAGAAAGACTTCACGAAAGTGAAGTCCTTTTTTGATGATGTTTGCCTTCGCCAAATTCCAGTTTATCCAACAGTTTCCAATTTGTATCGTTGGGCGGGGGCTCTGCTCCCGCCGCTCTGTCGCAACGGCTTTTGATGGCGGGACCAAGGCCCCGCCCTACGGCGTTATACGACAAACAGTTCGATAAATCAGAATTTATCGCTGCACCGGAAAAACGTAGGGTGTGAACCTTAAGAGTTCTTTAAGTGGATTGACTTTTGGTGGTAAAAACAGTAAATTCTACTTGGACATTTCAATACAGAACTTGCGAGGATAGAGATATGTTTATTGCAATGTTTAACGGCTGGTATTTCTTTTGGCTGATTTTGGCTGCCGGCGCTACTGTCGGGCTGTATTTCCTTCTGCGAAATAGAAGCGTGTTTACCCAAAAGGCTGTTTTGTTCGGCCTGCTGGCATTTGGTTTTTCTCTGCATTTTCTGAAGGTGTATATCCCACCCTATTCCGTGGACGAAGCCCGGATGCTTCGGGATAGTTGGCTGGTGAATATCTGCGCTGCCAATATCGGCCTGTTTCCCTTTATGTTCTGGTCCAAGAATCAGAAGGTCAAGGACTATATGTTTTACATCGGCATGCTCAGTGGCCTGATCGCCCTGTTTTATCCCCAAGAACCCATTGCTAAGACGAATCAGCTGGGGGAGCAGTTGGATATCGTACGGTTTTACTACCACCACTGGATGGTGATGGCGGTGCCTCTTTTAATGGTGCTGCTGGGACATCATAAGATCTCCTATAAGCGGGTGTTCTGCGCCCCCACCGGTCTTTTGCTCTTGATGCTTTTTATCATGCTCAATCAGATCTTCCAGTCGGAGTTGGGCTTTGTGCCCCTGCGGGATCGTGGGGATTTCTTCGGCATCGGCTATAAGAACACCTCCTACATCTGGGGCCCCGGAGAGAACGATGCCATTGGCGATTTCTTTAGCCTCTTCACGCCGGAATTTTTCAAAACAGTGCCGGTAGGCGAATTTGCCGGCCAGATGAAATATTGGCCGTGGTTCTGGATCGTGGTGCCGGTGTATATTCTGGTAACACCGTTGTCCTTCGTGTTGGCGATGATTTTTGATCACAAGGCGCTGAAGGCAGATTTAAAGGCTTTGGTAAAACGCCTGCCCCATAAAAAACACGCTCATACCGCCCATTAACAGATAACCGCCCGTCGGAATCCTGACGGGCGGTTTTTTTGATTATACCAGTAAATCTGTGTTCTTTACATACCGGATAAAGGCATCCGTGGCCTCGCTGTGTAAAAACTGAGCTTTTTTGCGGCGTGGGCAGAGCCCCCCGCCTTACAGATCAGCGCGATCCATCAGAATTTATTCCTGCATCATGTCGACGTAGATATCTGCCAGTTCTTCGGCAGTGCCCCGGGCAAAGAAGCAGCACTGAGACTCGTAGCAGTCATAGTCAAAGCATTCTTTGGAAGCGATATAGTTGAAACTGCCGTCGAAGCAGGTGACGATAAAGGCCTGCTCCAAGGGGCAATGCTCTTTGATGTACTTGCCCTGCTCACTGAACATCTCGTAAGGTGCCAGCACAAAAGCCATAGAACCAAGATGCAGGATGGCGGGCTCCAGATCCGTTTCGTCGCCTTCTCTGGAGCGGGTGATGAGCCAGTTGGCTTCATAGCGGCTGGCAAGGCCACTTCCTGCCATTTTCTCTTTGACTTCTTGGGATGTGGGGCCGTATTTGGCGATCAGCTCCATCACTTCCTTGGCGATGGGCAGCTTATCCATGTTCTTCTTATTCACCGGGAAGATGATATTCCGGCGCTTTTGCTGCAGTTGTGTGGGTGTGATCTTCTTTAGACCGGACAGAGCAGCCATGGCGTAATCGCCTAGCTTTTGGCCGTGCAAATTGTAATCTTTGATGGCAAGGTCGGGGATTCGGCTGCCGGGGGTCTGGTCGCCGGAAGCGCCTTGGAAGATGGCAACCAGTGTGTCGGAATTTGCTTCAATATGCGCTCTGGCAGGACCAACCCAGTCCGCAGAGAGCACCTTGGCGTTGCCTTGGAAGGTTCCGTGGCAGGGGAAGCTGAGCAGCAAAATGTCCTTTTTGCCATCCCGGCGCAGGCTTACAAGCTGCAATTCTCCGTCGGAGGGGCGCATATGTCGCTTGTAGCCGCTGGAGGTGTCGCCAAAGGCAGAGCCGCTGACAGTGCCGTCGTTCATCAAATAGTGGCGTACAAAGGTGAGGCCCTCTGTTTGTGTGCTGCCAACAAACAGGTCAGATGCCTGCAGATCCCCAATGGCTTCCTTGGCAGCTTCTGCACAGGCTTCATAGAAGAAATTTTTGTATTCCTCCACACCGTCCCATGTGTAGCGGGTAGCTACACTGGAATGGGTGTGGGTGGCAGAGAGCAGTACATTTTCTTCCGGTACGCCGGTGACCTTACTGATATAAGCCCGGGCGGGGTTGGTGATGTTTTTGGTGGTTACCTTCAGGTCCAGTGTGTACAGCAGAAACGTAGCCTCTCCCATCTTCAGGGCGATGCAGGTGGCGTACAGAGGGTCCAATACACCTTCGGAGACGCGACCCCGCCAGTTGCCGCCTGCAATATGTACAGGCTGATCGGGGGTGATATTTTTCCGGCCATAGCCGGCCAGCAATGCAATGTTTTCCATATTGACCATCCTTTCCAGATTCTTCTGTCTTCATTATAACATATTCATTGGATTATACACGTTCAATTATACCAAAATTATGTAAAGAATATTATAGAGCATTAGATTGCTGATTGCAAAACACTTTTTGGTAGGTTATAATGAAAAAAGAAAGAAGGTGACGGGCCATGACGTTTCAGCAGCTTCAGTATTTTCTGGAGGTACACCGTACCGGCTCTGTAACAAAGGCAGCTAAAAATCTGTATGTGTCTTATCCCAGTGTCAGTGTGGCGATCGCCAATATTGAAAAGGAGCTGGGAATTGTTTTGTTTAGTCGCGGTCCGAAGGGGCTGTCGCTGACGGAGCAGGGAAAGCAAGTGCTGGAATATGCCAATACCATCACGCAGGCGTATATGCAGATGAACGACCTGCGGCAGGAAGGCCGCCGGGCGATTCGTATCAATGCAGGCGATTATGAGACCATTGCCACCGCCTTTGCCAAACTGATCGAAGAATACGGCACCGATTATAATACGGACATCATGATGACCACCTGCAATAGTGACGATAGTTTCCGGCTTTTGGTCACCGGAGAAATTGCTGTAAGCATTTTGGCCTACATGAGCTACAACGTCGATAATATTGAACATCGGATCAAACGGGACGGCTTGGAGAGCGAAGACCTGATCCGGATCCCGCTGGCGGTATGCTTGGGGAAAAAGCACCGCCTTTATAACGCGCAACATCTGACTGCGCAGGATCTGCGTGGGGAAACGGCGATGGTGTCTTATTCCAAGAGCCTGCCTTGGCACACGGTCTTTCGGCTGACAGAACCAAAACGGATCTTACGGGTCAGCTCCCCCAATGCCCGTCGGGAACTGGCAAGGCGGGGGCTTGCTTACTATGTTTGCTTTATGCCACCCAAAGCAGAGCGGGAGCGGAGCGACCGCAGGTTCATTCCTCTGGAGGATATCCACTACCGGGTGACGGCGGTAACCAACCCCCAAAGAGCCAAAGAACCGGAGGTCGTCCGTTTCTTGGAACTGCTGAAAGAGCAAATCGCCATCGACTATCCGGACCTATAAAAACAAAAGGTGTGTTGCCGGCGCAGCACACCTTTCTTACTTGCCGGAAATTATGATGATGGATGTTCCGACACATGCCATGGCAGCTGCGCCTTAAAATCAATTCACAATGATCCCATCGACGGAAAGTTTGATCGCAACCATTGTGAGCGAATTTACCAAGGGTTTGACCGCTTGGTTTGTGTTTCCCATGCTGTAAAGGATCGGTTTTCTGCGTTTCTTCCCCAGTATGCGGACAAGCTGGCAGTTTATCATAATCGTTTTCCCGTTGAGGAAATTCAGGAAATGGCATCCATAGAATCACCTTATTCTGCCGGTTGCTTTCATATTGTAACAACTGCAAGAATTGACAACCTGCAAAAGCGCATTGACGGCATTGTAAAGCTGTGTGCCCGGCTTCGGGATGAGGGAGTGACGGGCTTTTCGTGGCATCTTGTTGGCGGCGGACCGGATTTGACCGGAAATCAGCAGCTTGCCCGGGAGCTTGGTGTTGCGGAGTTAATCTGTTTTGAAGGAGAAAAGATAAATCCGCCATGGCGAAACATGGCTGCTGCAGAGCAGCCAAGCAGAGGGGCGCTATGTGGTCAAAGGCGAATCTGCCAATTGTTTTGCGTGGGCAGATTCTACCGTCCGATTGCTTTCTCCCCGGAAGCATTTGCTTGCATCGGATGCTTCCACACGAAATCTTTTCCTGTATGAGACGGACGGAACATTCCTCTCGGGCTGTTCCTTGCCACAAAACAGCAATGCGGTTACAGGAACGGATTTTGTTTGGAGTGGTTATTGGGAAGGTTACTTTTTCACGGATTTCATCGATTCTTCCTGCCGCCTGATGTTCTGGGATGTATCTGCGCCGACAGAAGGGGAGAATCTGCAAATGTCTCCTCCGGAGCAAACGCAGCAGACACAAACGGTACTGGAACAGCAGCTTTACGATAGAGCGGCGCAATTGTCCGCGCGCTTCGACGTGGATATCCGCATTGCCGAGCAGTGCGCGCTGGATTACAGCAGCTATGACGCCTATGCTATCATGGATCCCGTTTTCATCCGTGCCGCACTGGATATACTGGAGGAGTGCCTTTCCATGTATCCGAAGGGTTTTTTCCGCCAGCTGACCTTCGGCACCATCGAAACGGTCCGCTTTGAACTGGCGGGCGGATTGCGCGCAAAGGATGGCGTTGATACCTACCCGCCCTCCGTAGGCGGCTTTGCCCAGAACATGGGCAGTTACTACTTGGTTGCGCTGGATGGATATACCCTCCTGAAGCAGACAGTATTCCACGAAATTTCCCATGTCATCGATGCACGGCTGAAATGGGATGCTATGATCCGGGAGGATGCGCTGTACAGTGAGGAAGCATGGATGGCCCTTCAGCCCGATGGTTTCCGTTACGCGATGACCTACACCGAAGTTTCCGAGGAATTACTTCGTTTTATGGAATCCGGCTATTTTATTACCGAATATTCTCTGACCTACCCCACGGAGGACCGGGCGAAGCTGATGGAAGCGGCGATGAATCAGTTTACATGGGATTTTAAACCCGGATCCGGAACAAGAAAAAAGCTGCAGTACTATGCAGACTGTATCCGTGACTGCTTTGACACGGATGGCTGGCCGGAGACAACGCTGTGGGAACAGGTACTAAAATGATCGCATATTACGGCCTTAGTGGCACTACTTTGCAGGATTGTTGCAACGGATCGTTCGATTCCCTTGGTTACCAAAAAAGACACCACCCTGTTGGGTGGTGTTTGGAGAGAAGGAAAGGTGACCCGTAGGGAATCGTTAAATCAAGGTAGCCACCAGTTTTTGAACTGGTGGCAACAGCATGCCACCGGCATGCTGTATTTCTACGTTCGATTCCCTTGGTTACCAAAAAAGACACCACCCTGTTGGGTGGTGTCTTTTTTGGTGACCCGTACGGGAATCGAACCCATGTTACCGCCGTGAAAGGGCGGTGTCTTAACCGCTTGACCAACGGGCCTGGTAGCGGCGACCTGATTCGAACAGGTGACATACCGGGTATGAACCGGCTACTCTACCAA
>JAFQFA010000004.1 GCA_017398725.1 Oscillospiraceae bacterium
CCCGGCCTCGCGAATGCTCAGCCACCCCCCACACAAGTGCGGGGGCAAGGGATATGCAGATATGTCCTGCGTTTTGCCGATTTGGGGGTTCTTTGACATGCTGAACAGCCCGGGAGCGGTAACCGCTCCCGGGCTGATGCTTTTATATTACTGCTCGTCTTTGTAGATTTCCTTGAAGTACTTGTAGGTATCCACCTTCAGCTCGCCGCAGGCAGCTTCGTCGCAGGCAACGATGCCGTCGGGGTGCAGCTGCAGAGCGCTGATGGTCCATGCGTGGTCCACGCCGCCTTCCACACAGTGGCGCAGGGCACGGGCCTTGTGGTGACCGTTGATCACCAGCAGCACCTGCTTGGAATCACAAACCGTGCCGACACCCACAGAAAGGGCGGTCTTGGGAACCTTGTTGGGGTCGTTGTCGAAGAAACGGGAGTTGGCGATCAGGGTATCCTGTGTCAGCGCCCGGACACCGGTGCGGGAGGTCAGGCTGGTAAAGGGTTCGTTGAAAGCAATGTGGCCGTCCACGCCGCTGCCGCCCAAGAACAGGTCGATGCCGCCGTAGGAGGCGATCTTGTCCTCGTAACGCTTGCACTCAGCTTCCAGATCTTCTGCCATGCCGTTGAGGATATTTACATTCTCAGCGGGGATGTCGATGTGGTTAAAGAAGTTGTCATGCATGAAGTACCAGTAGCTCTGGTCATGCTCCCTAGGCAGGCCAACATATTCGTCCATGTTGAAGGTCACCACATTCTTAAAAGTGACCAGACCGGCCTTGTTCATTTCGATCAAGCGCTTATAAGTACCCAGAGGGGAAGAACCGGTGGGCAGACCCAGCACGAAGGGGCGGTCACCCTTGTGGTTGTTGATGGCGTTGGCAATATGCTGCGCAGTCCAAGCGGACATTTCTTCATAGTCGTTTTTAATGATCAGTTTCATATTTACACACTCCAAAAACGGATTCGGGAGAGATCTCCCACGGAAAAATTATACACCCATGTTTTTTATTTGTAAATAAAAAATTTTGTGATAAGCCTTGTAAAATGATGGGCGGCGGCTATAATGGAGAAAAGGAGGGGAGCGGTATGTATTCACGGGCTTATGTAGAGATCACCAATATCTGCAACATGGCATGTTCTTTTTGCCACGGGCATAGCCGCAGACCCGCCCGGATGGAGGAAGGGCAATTTGCCCGGGTGCTGGAGCAGCTTTCCGGGAAAACGGAATATATCTACTATCATCTCATGGGCGAACCTTTGACCCATCCTAAGCTGCCTGCCTTTATCAAAATGGCGACCCGGCAGGGCTTCCGGTCGGTAATCACCACCAACGGAACGTTGCTTGCCAAGCGGGGCGGGGAATTGCTGCAAGCCGGTCTGCACAAGGTCAGCATCTCCTTGCACAGCTTTGAAGGAAAGGATCCGGCGGCGCAGGAGGTCTATTTGCAGGAATGCGCGTCCTTCGCAAAAGAAGCGGCAAATGCCGGTGTTTTGGTATCTTTCCGGTTATGGAATCGGGGGTTTGACGGCGGGAATAATGACACTGCTTTGGCGGTTTTGCGCCGGTGTATACCGGGGCAGTGGCAGGAAAATTCCCGGGGCTACCGGATCCGGGATCGGGTGTTTTTGGAGTATGGTGACCGGTTTGCGTGGCCGGACAGGGAAGCGCAAGATATGGGGAATTCCGTTTATTGCTATGGGCTGAAGGACCATTTTGGCATTCTTTGCGACGGCACGGTGGTGCCTTGCTGCCTAGATAGCGATGGCATTATCAATTTGGGCAATGTGTTTACCCAAGACTTGGGACAGATCTTAGCATCTCCCCGGGCAGAGGCGATGAAAAAGGGCTTTGCCTGCCGGCAGGCTGCTGAGGACTTATGCCGCCGCTGCGGTTACGCCCGCAGATTTTGAAAACCCAGACGCTTAAGCGTCTGGGTTTTTGTTATTTACAATGGTTTTGGTGTATTCATATAGCAAATTGTCCATATCACCCCATTCTTTTAGGGGTTATTATAGCAGACCTATAGAAAAAAATAACAAGGGAATCGATTTTGCAATAGACTATTGCGATTACAAACCGGATGTGTTACAATTTATTCATACTTTCAACAGGAAAAGAGGTTTTTTATGCAAGCGATTCTGGATTTCATCACCGGCCCGCTGAACACCTTTGCATGGATGTATGTGCTACTGCCCTGTGTGCTGGCAGGCGGTCTGTTTTTCACCATCCGCTACCGGGGTATTCAGTTTGGTAAATTCGGCTACATGCTCAAAAACACCATCGGTAAGGTCTTTGTGAAACAGGAAGCCAAAGCGGGCGCGGTTACACCTTTTCAGGCGATGACTACCGCTTTGGCGGCGACTGTGGGTACCGGTAATATTATCGGCACCAGTCAGGCCATTGCGTTGGGCGGCTACGGCGCGCTGCTGTGGCTGTGGATCGCTGCGCTGTTTGGCATGATTATTAAGTTCGCGGAAGTAACACTGGCAGTCCACTACCGGGAGCGGAATGAAAAGGGCGACTGGGTTGGCGGTCCTATGTACTACATTACAAAAGGCATGGGCAAGAACTGGAAGTGGTTGGCCATCCTGTTTGCGATCTTTGCGATCCTTGCATCTTTCGGTATCGGCAATCTGTCTCAGGCCAACAGTATCGCATCCTCTTTGAATAATGCCATCATAGCCTTTGCGCCTTCCATGGCAGCAAACCAAAATACCGTCAGCCTGATTGCCGGTATTGCCTTGGCTACGGTGACGGCCATCGCGTTGCTGGGTGGTATCAAGCGGATCGGCAAGGTCACAGAGCTGATGGTGCCCTTTATGAGCATCTTGTACATTGGGTTTACACTGACTGTGGTGTTTTCCAACATCGGCAATGTGGGCAACGCCTTTGGCCTCATTTTCACGGCTGCATTTACGCCCAAGGCTGTTTTGGGCGCAGCCAGCGGCATTGCCTTGAAGGAAGCACTGGTCTGGGGTCTGCGCCGCAGTGCCTTCTCTAACGAGGCTGGCCTTGGTTCTGCCGCCATTGCCCATGCTGCCGCGGAGACCGATAGCGCGGTGAAGCAGGGTCTGTACGGCATTTTTGAAGTCTTTGCTGACACCTTGGTAATTTGCACCCTCACCGGCTTGACGATCATCGTCAGCGGTGTGGATATCGGTTTCGGCGTGAAGCCCGGCTCCGAGCTCATCACCGCCGCCTTGGCTACCGTGTTCGGTCAGAAATTTGCGGCGCTGTTTGTGGCAATTGCGCTGATGTTCTTTGCCTACTCCACCATTCTGGGTTGGTCCTTGTACGGCACCCGCTGCACCGAATACCTTGTGGGCATGAAGGCTACCCGGGTATATCAGGTGGTTTTTGTGGCAATGATCGTAGTAGGTACTACCACCTCCTTGGATGTGGCGTGGGATGTAGCCGATACCTTCAACGGGCTGATGGCGATTCCCAACTTCATCGCTTTGTTTGCGCTCTCCGGCGTGGTAGCAAAGCTGACAAAGGAATATTTTGCCAAGAAATAACATAGAAAATGCAAAGTGCCTGCCCTCCGGCAGGCACTTTTTATGTCAAATTCCAATTTATCGGGCTGTTTCCAAACAACACCGCAGGGCGAGACCAAGGCCCACCCTACAATGGCGTACGGCGAATTTTCAATCAATCGGAATTTATCGCCTCGCACATTTTTACGCCACCGGAATACCATGGAATGAGCGGTGTAAGACCCCTCAAAAATCTTCTGTGCGGAGGTACTTTTATGTGCAATAACGGTTGTTTCGGTGGTAACTGGTGCTGGATCATCATCCTGCTGATCCTCTTCTGCGGCTGCGGCAACAGCGGCACTTTCAGCAACAATGGCTGCGGCAATCACTGCGGCTGTGACAACAACTGCGGCTGCTGCTAATGGAAAAAAGGCGCCCCGAAAGGGGCGCCAAATTTTATTTACAGGAAGTTCCACCAAGTGGGGCTGTGATTTTCCGCCGTGGCGCGGACAAGCTGGGAAAGCCGCATGCAAAGAGCGGAAAGCTCCTCGGCCAGCCCCTGACGGGCATAGGCTTCCGCTTGGGCAAACAGGCTGTCGATCTCGTCCATAGGTCCGTGGTCCGATAAGATCGCCATGCCATTCCAATGATGATCCCAGTCCTGCCGCGCTTTTTTCAGCAGCTGTGCGGCATCTTCCTGTTGGGGCGTCATTGCTGCCTGCTCCAAGAGTTGCGCGATGGGCTCGTGGGAGTTCGTTACCGCCTGCGCGCAGTACATACCCAGCGCCAGAAGCAGAATCATTAGACCCACGCCAAACCAAAAACGCCCCATTCCGGCTACTCCTTTCGATAAAACAAAATATGATCCGCCTTATCCACGGTCAAAAGCCATGTGCCGGATACGGATGCGTGCTTTTCCTTTAACACCCGGTCTACCCAAGCCCGATCTTTTCCCGCCACCTGCAGATTCCCTTCCATCAATTTGCCGTCGGAGATAATGGTCACCGGCAGAAATTGCTTTTTTGCCGGGATTCCGGCTTCTGCTGCCGAGGCAGGACGGTCCTTGGGGTAGGGGAATACAGAAAGATTTCCGTTTGTCTCCAGAATGGCAAACTGCACACTTCTTAGATCCAGAATATCCTTTTCCCGCAGATGCCCGGTCAGCTCATCCAGCGTTACCCGGGTCTTGCGAAGATTTTGCTGAAGGATATTTCCGTTTTCAATCAAAATTACCGGCTTGCCGCACAGAAGCTTCCGTACACCCATATTTTTCATGGATAAGAAGCTGAGGATCAGCTCCATGCCCAGCACCGTCAGAATGGGCACGAGGCCGGTAAATAAAGGGATCCCTTCCTCCTGCATGGGGATAGAGGCCAAATTGGCTACCAGCATGGTCACCACAAATTCCGAAGGCTCCATCTGCCCGATCTGTCGCTTACCCATCATGCGGATTACTGCAATGAGCACACTGTAAAGCACAACGGTGCGCAAGTAAGAAACAATCAAAAAACCGCCACCTTTTGGATAGCATTCCCAAAGATGGCGGTGATATACCTAAAAATAGCGAAAGCCGCAGGCGACCTGCGGCTTCTGCAACAAGAAAAAGAGGAAAAATGAAAAGGTTGAATCCATATCTTCAACACTATGTTAATAGATAAATATGAAGAAAAAAAGCAGTAAAATATTAAAAATGTATTAAGTTAGCGAATATATGCATAGGGGGAAACGAAATAGCCGGTTTTGTGACATTGTCACGGAAAGATCCCCAAAAATCGGGTATCATACACTCAGAAAGAAAACAAAGGAGGAAAATAAAATGGCAAGTGTAAATGTGAATCAAAATAATTTCCGTCAGGAAGTTTTAGAATCGGCAAAGCCGGTGCTGCTGGATTTTTGGGCAAGCTGGTGCGGACCCTGCCGGATGGTGCTTCCCCTTGTGGAGCAGATCGCCGAGGAACGGCCGGATATCAAGGTGTGCAAGATCAATGTGGACGAGCAGCCGGAGCTGGCAGCCCAGTTTAATGTTATGAGCATCCCCACCTTGGTGGTGTTGGAGGGGGGCAAGGAGCTGCAACGGGCATCCGGCGCCCGCCCCAAGGATGCCATTGAAGCCATGCTGCCCTAGTTCCGATTGGATGGTGGCAAACAGCTGGAAGGAGGAGAGAAAATGGAGAACCGCTTTGATATGATTATTATAGGTGGCGGCCCCGGAGGCTACAGCGCCGCATTGTATGCAGCCCGTTCCGGCCTGAAAACACTGGTTTTGGAGAAATTTTCTGCCGGGGGCCAGCTGGGGCAGACCCATTGGATCGATAATTACCCCGGTTTCCCTGAGGGGATCGACGGGTTCACACTGGCGCAGCAAATGCAAAGTCAGGCCCACCGATTCGGCGCCGAGACCCGCTACGAACAGGTAATCCGTTTGGAGCTGCAGGCACAGCCGAAGCGCGTGCATACCGCAAAGCAAACCTATTTGGCAAAAACGGTGGTGTTTGCCACCGGTGCAAACGCCCGACCGCTGGGGCTTGCGGGAGAGGAAGCGTTGATCGGGCGAGGGGTCGGTTACTGCGCCGCCTGCGACGGTATGTTTTACAAGGGGAAAACGGTGGTGGTTGTAGGCGGCGGCAATACCGCGGCATCAGATGCGCTGTTGTTATCCCGGGTGGCGGAAAAGGTGATTCTGGTGCATCGGCGGGATACGCTGCGAGCCACAAAAGTATATCATTCGCCCCTTCTGAACGCCCCCAATGTGCAGTTTCGTTGGGATAGTGAGGTGGTGGCACTGCAGGGGCAGGAACGGCTTACCGGCGTGACAGTGAAAAATTTGAAAACCGGCGGGATAGAGGAAATTTCCTGCCAAGGCTTGTTTGTCAGCATCGGGCGGCTTCCCAATTCCGCATTGGCAGAAGGACAGCTGACACTGGATGATGGCGGCTATATCCAAACAGACGGCACCCCCCAAACGGAAATTGCCGGCGTTTATGCGGTAGGGGATGTGCGCAATACCCCCTTGCGGCAAGTGGTCACGGCAGTGGCGGACGGTGCTTTGGCAGTCCATCAGGCAGAATTTTACCTTTCTCAACAGGAAAGTTGAAAATATATTGAAAAAGCCCCCGGTACACCTTGTGCCGGGGGCTTTGTTATGTTATAGTAACAGCATCAAGAGAAAGAAGGTGCGGCTGTGAAAGAATTTTTCCATTACTTTTTCGGCGCGGGTACGCAGCAGGAGTTTGCCCTGTTTACCCCTGCCCATATTGCGCCCATTGTTTGGATGATCGCGATGATCCTGCTGATCCGGCGGTTCAAAGAATCTTTGAAGGGCTGGAAGCATGAGCCGGCCATCCGCTATGTGCTGGCCTTTGCGTTGATCTGTTCAGAAATGGCCTATTACTGGCGTTTGGTGGGCCTTCCGGAGCTGGGCCCCAATCCGGTGGAGAATCTGCCCATCGGTGTTTGCGGCTGGGCGGTGATCTTTTGCAGCTTTATGGTCATCGGCAAGACTCAGAGCCTGTTTGACATTTCCTATTTCTGGCTGCTTTGCGGCTCGGTGTTTGCCTTGCTGACCCCCACGCCCCTGAACTATACCGGCCCAACCCGGTTCCGGTATTATCAGTTCTGGGCGGAGCATACTTTGGGCTATATCGCTGTTTTCTACATGATCTTTGTCCACGGCATGCGTCCTACGGTAAAATCCGCCATCCGTTCGTGGATTGCTCTGTTTGTGATGGCAGTGATCGCTTATTGCACCAATGTGATGCTTCCCGGTGCCAACTACCTGTTTATGGCAAAGCCGGAGGCCGCGCCCTCTGTGCTGGATATCCTGCCGCCTAACTTTGCTTTGCGGCTCACCATTATGGCAGCGGTGATCACGGCGCTGTACGTTGTGGCATATCTGCCTTGGTATCTCAAGGACCGGAAAGCCCAAAAACAGACCCAAAGCGTTTAAACTGTTATAAAAAGAAATGACCCCCGGTGGCTACCGAATCACTGTAGCCCTCGGGGGTCACTTCATTTCGTTGTTGGGTTCTACCATCGGTGTAACCTCGCTTTCTGCGGATTTGGGATCCTGACTTCTTTGAGATCCCGGATGATTTCATCCCTCTTTGTACTTTTATAATAACGGAGGAAGCGCGTTTTTGCAAGATGGGATATTTCACAAGCGTAAATTACCGGTTTCGTGCATATGGGAGAATTTGTAAAGCCCCGGCAAAAAATAGTTGACCCTGCGGATACAGCGTGTTATAATAAATGTGTTGGGCGGCTGATTGTAACAATCGGCCGCCCAAGTTTTTTATTTACCTGCCACCCGGGCTTCTACCCGCGTCAGAGCGTATTTCATGGCTTCGTAGGTGGTTTGACTCACCCGGTCGATATGCCCTGCTTCATAGGCGGCCATGGCTTCTTTCAACCGCAGCACCCGCAGGGGCTGATTCTCTTCATTCACGATAAAGGTGGGCACATAGTCAAAGCTTTTGATCACGGTGTTGCCGGTTTTGTTGTTCTTTTCCACCGTCAGATTCAAAATAACGGAGTACTCCGAGCCGGCACGGGTGCCGTCACCGAGAAAATCGCCCAAGGAATAGGCAATAAATCGGCCCTGTGCATCCAGCTCCATTTTTTGCACATAATGAGAGTGGGTGCCGAGGATCGCATCCACGCCGCCCTCTTCAAGAAGGGTGCGGATCTTCTTCTGGCTGGTGCTGATATTGTCGTTAAATTCGCTGCCCCAGTGGAGCATGGCAATGGTCAGGTCCGGCTTTTCCGAACGGACATCGGATAAAATGCGATTGATCCGTTCCGTATCCACCTTTTGGTAAGTGGTATCGTAGTCGGTATAGAGGATGTTGGTGCCGTAACGGCCGTTGGAGAGCATGCCCATGCCCACAGTGCCTTTGGTAAAAGCAATCAGTGCCACCCGGACGCCTTGCACGTTGATGATGGTATAGGGCTTGTCTTTTCCGTCGTTTTTGTAAGTGCCCAAGGGCAAAAGACCATGCGCTTCCACCGCAGCCACGGTGGTGGCAAGGCTGGAAATGCCGCCATGGATGGTATAGGAGTTGGCAAGCTGCACACCGTCAACGCCGGCTTTTTTCAGGGCCTGCAGTAGTTCCGGCGGGGTGGAGCGGCTGCCTCCGTAGGGAGGACCGGATACCACACCTTCCAGATTCATCAGTGTCAGATGGGGATCTGCCAGCAAATGGGACACATCCATAAGCATATTGTTATATTCCTGCACAGAGGTAGCGCTGTTTACCACCCGATCCGTGATATTTACATCGCCTACGGCGGCGATGCGGATGGTGGTAATCTCCCCGGCGGGGGCCGTTTGCGCCGGCGCTCCGGCATCACCGGGCTGAGAGGGGGATGCAGATCGGGTCGCCAGCAGGATGATCACGGCACAGCCAACCAATGCGAAAAACGCCAGAAGCAGCCGCATCTGCAGCCGCTTTTGGGCAGCTTGCCGCTGCGCCTGCCGCTGGATTCTCTTTTGCCGGAACTGTTCAGGATCCAAAGCCACAGATATGCCCCCTTTTTACCCATAATATACTATTGTACACTATTTTCTTCTGAGAAACAAGCCCCAAAGAAATTCCGATTTAAAGGGCAAGTGCGCTTCACCGCGAAGCATGGGAAAGCCCGCGGTGGACGCTTCGCATCCTGATTGCGCTCGGTAACGGAAATACGTGATCGTTCCTTTTCTGACGCAGTAACGATAACACATGCACTGTGCATGCATTGTCCGGCGGAACTGCCGCCCGATAAATTGGAATTTGCAACCACGGAATAATGTGTTATACTATTAAAAAAGGAGGTGGGCGTATGGGGAAAAAAGAACTGCCCCCGGAAGCGGAATGTCCGGTACGCAACACCGACAGGATAGATACGGATCTTGAAAACTATGCCCGGCAGGTTTACGAACCGCCCAAGAAAAAGGGGGGCTGTATGGGTATGATATTGATTCTGTTGGTTTTATTTGCCCTGACCTTGGGTTATCTGGTGCTAAAATTGGGAGGAATCATTGCATGATGTTTATGGGAAGACCCCCGGTAGGTCGCTTTGCCCCTACGCCTTCCGGACGGATGCATTTAGGCAATGTTTTTGCCGCTATGGTGGCGTGGCTGTCCGTTCGTTCCCGAAACGGCTATTTTGTGCTGCGAATGGAGGATCTGGATACCCAGCGTACCAGCGAGGAATACGCCCGGCAATTGCGGGAGGACTTGCTTTGGCTGGGACTTGACTGGGATGATGAATCTCCTCCCCAAAGCCAGCGGGGGGAGGTATATCAGCAGTATTTTGAAAAGCTGCAGGATCTGGGACTGGTGTATCCCTGCTATTGCACCCGCAGCCAGCTGCACAGCGTCGATGCCCCGCATCTTTCTGACGGTACATATATCTACCCCGGCACATGCCGGGATCTGACCGAGGAACAGCGGGCGGCCTTTGACCGGGAACCGGCATGGCGGGTTCAGGTTCCGGACCGGCTCTGGAAATTCCGGGATCTGGTACAGGGGGGCTATGCCCAGAACCTGAGCCGGGATTGCGGCGACTTTGTGGTGCGCCGGGCGGATGGCGTGTTCGTCTATCAGCTGGCGGTAACGGTGGATGACGGAGAGTATGAGATCAGCGAGGTGGTCCGGGGTATGGACCTACTTAGCTCTGCGCCCCGGCAGATGTACCTGCAGGAGCTGTTTGGCTTCCGGCATCCCCAGTATGCCCATGTGCCGATGCTGCTTTCACCGGACGGCCGGCGGCTGAGTAAACGGGATAAAGATCTGGATCTGGGGGTTCTGCGGCAAAAGCTGTCTCCGGAGGCCTTGCTGGGCATCCTTGCCCACAGTGCAGGGCTGATAGAAAAGCCTGCGCCCATCAGCGCCCGGGAGCTGGCAGCGGTGTTTGATTGGGACAAGCTCAGTACCGAGGATATCTGTCTGGAAGGAAAAGACCTTGCTTTTTTGGAAGGATAAGGATATAATTTAAGTATATTTCATTTGGGAGGCGGAAAAATGGCAAAAAAACCTGTACTTGTGGTGATGGCAGCCGGTATGGGCAGCCGTTACGGCGGCTTAAAGCAGATCGATCCTGTGGGCAGCCAAGGAGAGGCCATTTTGGACTATAGCCTGTTCGATGCCTATGAAGCAGGCTTTGAAACAGCAGTCATTATTATTAAAGAGGCAATTCGGAAGGACTTTATGGATACGGTAGGCAAGCGGCTGGAAAAATGCCCCATGCAGATCCGTTATGCATATCAGGAAATGGAAAAGCTGCCTGCGGGCTTTACCGTGCCGGAAGGCCGCATCAAACCCTTTGGTACCAGTCATGCCATCCTGTGCGCCAAGGAAGAGATCGGGGACGCACCCTTTGCGGTGATCAATTCCGATGACTACTACGGAAAATCCGCGTTTAAAACGATTTTCGATTATCTTTCCACCGCCAAGGACGGCGCGAAGCTGGATTTCTGCATGGTGGGCTACCTGTTGGGGAACACCGTTACCGATAACGGATCTGTCTCCCGGGGCGTTTGTCAGACCGATGGGGCGGGCTTCTTAGCGGATATTCAGGAGCGGACCCGGATCGAAAAGCAGGAAGGCGGCATCCGTTATACGGAAGATGACGGCAACACATGGACCGACCTTGCCTTCGATACCGTGGTGTCTATGAATATGTTTGGCTTTACCCCCAGCTTCTTAGGGGAACTGGAAGCCGGCTTCCCTGCCTTTTTGCAGGAGCAGTTGCCCGGCAATCCCATGAAGGCGGAGTATCTGCTGCCCCGGAGTGTAGACGGCTTGCTGAAAGCCGGGAAAGCGGCGGTGCGTGTACTTAAGTCCGAGGACCGGTGGTACGGCGTGACCTATGCGGCCGATAAGCCTATGGTAGTGGAAGCCTTGGCACAGCTGCGCAAAGAAGGGAAATATCCCGACGGCCTTTGGAAATAATATAAAATATAAATTTCCGGCATGCGACCGCATGCCGGAAATTTTGTTATTCATAGTAAAACAGCAGGTTAATATCCACATTGCCGTTGATGCCGGGAACGGTTCCTTGATTGGTGTACTGCCACATGTGGAATTTGTAGGGGTAGGTCATCCAGTCGGTGTACATGGCCAGCCAGAAATCGTAGTCGGTCACTTGCTCAATATGGAACAATCGCTTGGCTTGGTTGGGGTTAAAGTAGAGCATAGGCTCTTTGCCGGCCTGCTTGATCCGTTCACAGAAGGCGATCATGCAGTCGGTAAGGGTCTGCTGATCTATATTGGCGGTGCGGGCTTCCTCGCTGATATATTCCCAGTCGTAAACCAAAGGCATTTCCAAGGTCCAGTCCTTGGTTTTTTCCAAAAGATATTCGGCTTCCTCCACCGCTTCTTCCGGAGTGATGGCTTGGGAAAAGAAGTACGCGCCCACCTTTAACCCGGCTTTTCGAGCCCCGGCGTAGTTTTCCTGCGCCCGCTTGTCGTCGTACAGATTGCCGCTTTCCCCGTAACCCCGGCCTGCCACGCGAATGATGGCAAAGGTCACGCCGGAATCGGCTACCTTTTTCCAGTTGATCTTCCCTTGATAGGCGGAAACATCAATGCCCCGCTCATAAGGGCCGGCGGTGCAGGTGAGGTAACCCTGCTCGTCATAGATAAAATCCTCCGGGTTAAAAACATTTTCAGGGGGAGGGGGCAGGGTGGTGGCTTGGGTGGTGGTTTCCGCGGGACTGCCCTCCACCGGCGGCACCGGAGCCTGCAGCTCCAAATATACCGCCAGCAGGACCAAACCTGCCAGTGCCACACAGGCAATGATGGACAGAACCGTCAACCATGCCCGTTTTTTGATCGCTGTCATAGGATAGGTTCCTTTTCTTTCTGTTTTTTAATTGGGCATTATTCCTGATAACCCATGGGGTTCTTGCTTTGCCAGTTCCAAGCGTCCCGGCACATGTCCACAAGATTTTTTTCTGCCTTCCAGCCCAGCAGCCGGGCGCTCTTGTCGGGATCGGCATAGCAAACCGCCAAATCGCCGGGACGGCGGTCGGTGATGGCATAAGGAACGCATACCCGGTTGGTGTCCACAAAGGTGTGCACCATGTCCAGCACACTGTAGCCGTTGCCGGTACCCAGATTGAAGGCCTCGCAGCCGGCGTGGGTCTGGGCGTACTTAGCGGCAGCCAAATGACCCTTGGCAAGGTCTACCACGTGGATATAATCCCGGACACCGGTGCCGTCGGGGGTGTCGTAATCGTCTCCGAATACATTCAGCTGTTCCCGGCGGCCCACCGCCACCTGCGTGATATAGGGCATCAGATTGTTGGGGATGCCTTGGGGATCTTCCCCGATGCGGCCGCTTTCGTGGGCGCCGATGGGGGTGAAATAGCGCAGCAGACAAATATGCCATTGGGGATCTGCAAAAGCGATGCCCTGCAGGATCTGCTCGATCATATATTTCGTCCAGCCGTAGGGGTTGGTGCAGTTGCCGGTGGTGCTTTCCTCCGTCAGGGGCATTTGGTTTCCTGCAGAGTAGACGGTGGCAGAGGAGGAAAAGATCAGCTTCTTCACACCGGCCTGCTTCATGACCTTGGTAAGCACCAAGGTAGAGCCCAGATTATTATCGTAATACTCCCAAGGCATAGAAACACTTTCACCCACTGCCTTCAGGCCGGCAAAGTGGATGACGCAATCAATGGCATTTTCCGCAAAGATACGCTGAAGCAGGGCTTCATCCCGGACATCACCCTCATAAAAACGCAAGGGCTTGCCGGTCAGTTCCTGCACCCGGCGCAGAGATTCCTCACTGGAATTGCACAGATTGTCGACGACTGTAACGGCATTGCCCGCTTCCAGCAGCTCCAGACAGGTGTGAGAACCGATAAAACCGGCACCGCCGGTGACAAGTACATGCATAATAATGATCCTCCTGTGGGTATTTTATATATTGTATCGTGAAATCCCCAAAAAAGCAACCATAACAAAATGCCAATTTGTCGATTTGATCTGCAGGGCGACTGTTCGATCAGTGAAAATTTGCGAAGCATATATAAAAAACCGGAGGACAATGTCCTCCGGTTTGGATTGTTGGGTTATCTTACTTGGCGCCGGCGATCTGTGCGGCAACCTCAGCAGCGAAGTTCTCTTCCTTCTTCTCGATGCCCTCACCCTTAATGTAGTGGATGGCGTCGACGAACTTCACAGTGCCGCCCAGCTTCTTGGCAGCGTCGGCAATGTAGCCGGCCACGTCGCCCTTGAAGAGGTCGGAACGGACGAAGTCCTGCTGCAGCAGGCAGTTTTCCTTGTAGAAAGCGTTGATCTTGCCGGCAGCGATCTTCTCCTTAACGGCAGCGGGCTTGGAAGCCATCTTGGGGTCGTTGTCCATCAGAGCCACCTGCACAGCCAGCTCCTTGTCCACATCGGCCTGAGGCACCTGAGCCTTATCCCAGTACTTGGGGTTCATGGCAGCGATCTGCATAGCCACGTTTTTGCCGATCTCGGTAGCATCCACATCGGCTTCCATGTTAACCAGAACACCGTGGCTGCCGCCCATGTGGACGTAAGCAACGGAAGTGCCGGTAGCGAAGCGGTCGAAGCGGCGGATCTGCATGTTCTCGCCGATGGACATTACCTTCTCCTGCAGGATCTCGGTAACGGTCAGGTTGGTGCCGGGGTAGGTGCAAGCCTTCAGAGCTTCCACATCAGCGGGAGCCTCGGTAGCGACCACAGTGGCCAGATTCTTAACCAGATCTTGGAAAGCATCGGTCTTTGCGGCAAAGTCAGTCTCGGAGTTGACCTCGATGACAACGCCCACGCCGTTCACAACAGTAGCCAGCGCAACGCCCTCAGCGGCAATGCGGTCAGCCTTCTTAGCGGCCTTGGCCAGACCCTTCTCACGCAGCCAGTCAACGGCCTTGTCCATATCGCCGTCGGTAGCAGCCAGAGCGGCCTTGCAGTCCATCATGCCGACGTTGGTCATTTCACGCAGCTTCTTAACATCCTGAGCAGTAAAAGCCATTTTAAAAATCCTCCTAATTCATTTGTAGATGGCACCCGTTGCCGGGTGCCATGTTTGTTGAATGAAAATTACTCAGCCTCGGTGGTTTCGGTCTCGGCAACAGCCTCGGCAGTCTCAACCACAGCGTCCTCACCCTGACGGCCCTCGATGGAGGCGTTGGCCATGGTGGCGGCGATCAGGCGGATGGCGCGGATGGCGTCATCGTTGCCGGGGATCACGTAATCGATCTCGTCGGGATCGCAGTTGGTGTCAACAATCGCCACGATGGGGATGTTCAGCTTCCGAGCCTCAGCAATGGCATTGCGCTCCTTGCGGGGGTCAACGATGAACAGGCAAGCGGGGATCTTCTTCATTTCCTTCACGCCGCCCAGATACTTCTCCAGCTTCTCGATCTCAGCCTGATGCTTGATAACTTCCTTCTTGGGCAGCATAGCGAAGGTGCCGTCAGCTTCCATCTTACGCAGCTGAGCCAGACGGTCGATCCGGGTACGCATGGTGCGGAAGTTGGTCAGCATACCGCCCAGCCAACGGGCGTTGACATAGTAACCGCCGCAGCGGGCAGCTTCTTCCTTGATGGCGTCCTGTGCCTGCTTCTTGGTGCCGACGAACAGGATGTTGCCGCCGTTGGCAGCAGTCTCACGGACAAAGTTGTAAGCCTCTTCCAGCTTCTTCACGGTCTTCTGCAGGTCAATGATATAGATACCATTGCGCTCCGTGTAGATGTAGGGGGCCATTTTGGGGTTCCAGCGGCGGGTCTGGTGACCGAAGTGCACGCCGGCTTCCAGCAGTTGCTTCATAGATACGACAGACATTTTGATTTTCTCCTTTTGTTTTGTCCTCCACCCCGATCATCTCGCACTGCCCGCCTTTTCAGGCACTTGGGGGTGCGATCACCGGGTGTGTGGTGTAAATTACTACGGGAAAAATCCCGTGCCGATTCATTATAAAGGAAGTGTTCCCGTTTTGCAAGTGTTTTTTACATAAAAATTTCAATTTTTTTCTAATTTTTCGCAGCTTTCCGGATTCCGGTTTATCGAACAGTTTCCAATCCACATTGTAGGGCGGGGCTTTGTTCAGACCTAAAACGGCAGGCCCGGGCGCAGACGGGGGGTGCGGCATTCCTCCGGCCGGATATCCACCAGAAGAATATCCGGTCCGATCCGGCAGATGTTCTTCCATGGGATCACATAATCCTCCCGTTTTCCCCAGAGACCGCCGAAGCGGCAGGGACAGGGGACGATGATGGCACAGATTTTGCCCTCCGGTAATTCGATCCGGGCATCGGTGACAAACCCCAGACGCCGACCGTCGGAAACGCAGATCACTTCTTTGCAGTGCAGGTCTGTGAATTTGGCAGACATAGAATCCCTCCTGACTGGTTTTGTTCAGTATATGCCTATCAGGGGGATAAAATGAAAAAACTCCTTCCAAGGGGCGGTAGGCCCGAGTAGGAAGGAGATATTTTCAGAGAATGTGATTAGGCCAGCTTGTTCAGCTGCAGGGTCATGCTGCTCTTCTTGCGGGCAGCAGTATTCTTGTGCAGAATACCCTTGGTGACAGCCTTGTCAACGATGATGATAGCGTCCTTGTAAGCAACCTCGGCAGCGGCGCGATCACCGGCAGCCACAGCAGCCTCATACTTTTTGATGGTGGACTTCATCTCGGACTTGTCAGCCTTGTTCTTCTCGTAAGCAACCTTGGAACGGATGACATCCTTCTTAGAGGACTTGATATTGGGCATGATTACACCTCCTGTTCTAGTTCTAGTTCACGCAGATATTGATTTTAGCACGCATTTTCAATAAAATCAATACCTTTTTTTAAAAAAATTGCAGCTACAGCCAAAAGACCTGTCAAGCCCCAATTTTTTGGACAGAAAATTGGTCATGTCAACATGTTGCATAACAAAAAAGTGCGAAGTTTGGCGAAGGTTGCGGAAATTAGTTATGTAAACTAAAATGCATAAAAACAAGGCATTGCCGCGAGTGGGTGTGTTTGTGGAAAACCCTGTGGATAATGTGGAAAAGTAAAGGATTCCAACAGGGAAATTCCTGAAAACCGGGGGTGAGTCCCTTATTTTTTGTGAATAACGGCATGTATAACCTTTGGCAAAAGGGCTTTGTTTTCGTGTTATGTCGCCAAGGGAATCTCCTGAAAAACAAGCCTGATTTTGTAAGAAAAGTTGGCAAAACCGGAGAGTGACCCCTTTTTTGTCTGCCGGAGCAGGGAAAATATAAAAAATATTTGTGAAAATTCAACAAATTTTTCCGGTATGGATTTCCGGCGGGGGGAAATACTGTTTTTGCGTTACACCATCACAAAAGCAGGAGGGACCCCATGCAGGGAAAAGTAGAGATCTGCGGTGTTAATACCGCCCGGCTGAATGTTCTTTCTCAGGTAGAGATGGACACACTGTTGCAGCGCGCTGCCCAAGGGGATCGGGATGCCCGGCAAAAGCTGATCGAAGGCAATTTGCGGCTGGTGCTTTCCGTGATCCAGCGCTTCGATAAGCGGGGGGAGAGTCCGGATGATTTGTTTCAGGTAGGCTGCATTGGCCTTATGAAGGCCATCAATAATTTTGATCCCACCAAGCAGGTGCGCTTTTCCACTTATGGCGTTCCTATGATCGCCGGGGAGGTGCGCCGATATTTGCGGGATAATTCCGCCATCCGGGTATCCCGGTCCATTCGGGATGTGGCCTATCGGGTGCTCCAATGCAAGGAAGCACTGGTGGCGAAAATGGGCAGAGAACCGACCTTGGAGGAACTGGCCGGTGCGTTGGAATTGCCCCGGGAGGATGTGGCGGAGGCGCTGGATGCGGTATGCGCGCCTATCAGCCTGTATGATCCGGTGTATGCCGACGGCGGCGATCCGTTGACGGTGATGGATCAGGTGGGCGATACCCGTAATACGGAGGAAGGGTGGATGGAGTCCATTGCCCTGCGTACCGCCTTTCAGACCTTGGCACCCCGGGAAAAACAAATTTTAAGTCTGCGGTTTTACGATGGCAAGACCCAGATGGAAGTGGCAAAAATGGTGGGTATTTCGCAGGCGCAGGTATCCCGTTTGGAAAAGGGCGCCATTTCCAGCCTCCGCAAAGCAGTCAGTATCAGCTGAATTTCAATTTATCAAGGCGTTCTTTCGCGGGGAGGGGCATTCCCTCCTTACGAATAGTCTGCAAGATAAATCAGAATGAGAAAGCCCGTAAGGCAGTGTGCCTTACGGGCGTTTGTTATCTTTTCCGCCAAGAGTTGCGGGACAGCAGAACCAGAATGGGGAAGATCTCCAGACGGCCTGAAAGCATATCGATGCTTAAGATCAGCTTGGAAAAGTCGCTGTAGCCGCTGTAGTTACAGGCGGGACCCACACTTGCCAGACCGGGACCGATGTTATTAAAGCAGGCCAGCACAGCGGAAAGGTTGGTTTCCAGACTGAACCGGTCCAGACTTACCAGCAGGAAGCTAAGGATCACAATGATCACATAGGCTGCAAGATAAGCGTTGGTATTGGAAACCACCCGCTCGTCTACGGTTTTTCCGCCGGAGCGGATCACCTGCACTTTTCTCGGATCCAACAACTGCCGGGTGTTGCGCCGCAGACTTTTGAAAAGCAGCAGCACCCGGGCGCATTTGATACCGCCGCCGGTGGAGCCGGCGCAGGCGCCGATGACCATCAGCAACAGCAGCAGCGCCTTGGAGATGCCGGGCCACAGGTCAAAATCCGTAGTGGCAAAGCCGGTGGTGGTCATAATGGAGCTGACTTGGAAGGCGGCATGCCGCAGCGCCTCCCCGGCGGTGGGGTAAATTTGACGCATTTGCGTAAAAATATTGGCGGCAATGGCAACAGAACAGCCGATGAACAGGCCTAAGTAAAGCCGCAGCTCTTCGTCCCGGAAAATGTTCTTGATTTTTCCCAGCAGAAGCAAATAGAAGCAGCTGAAATTGATGCCGAACAGGAGCATAAACACGGTGGTTACATTTTGAATGTAGGGACTGTAGGATGCCAAAGAATCATTGCGGATGCCAAAACCGCCGGTGCCGGCAGTGCCGAACGCGGTACACAGCGCTTCAAAAAAGCCCATGCCGCCCATGAGCAGAAAAACCACATTCAAGACGGTCAGGACGATATAGATCAGATACAGGATCGTGGCGGTCTGGCGCATTTTCGGTACCAGCTTGCCTACATCCGGACCGGGGCTTTCTGCCCGCATCAGGTGCAGGGTAAAGCCCTTTTCACCGCCTTCCGAGGGCGCCACTGCCAGCAAAAACACCAGCACGCCCATACCGCCCAGCCAGTGGCTGAAGCTGCGCCAGTACACAAGACCTTTGGACATGCTTTCAATATCCGCCACCACGGAGGCACCGGTGGTGGTAAAACCGGATACGGTTTCGAAAAACGCATCGATAAACCGAGGGATCTCCCGGCTGAATACAAAGGGCAGACAGCCCAAAAGACTCAAAGCGATCCAGCCAAGCCCCACGCATATCAAACCGTCCCGGGCACTGAAGAGCCGCCCGGCTTTTCTGCACAGCAGGAACAGAATGCCGGCCAGCGCCAGCGTGATGCCGATGGTGTACAAAAAGCCCAGCATGGCACCGGTCTCCCGGCAAAAGGCGCTGATCAGCAGCGGCGGGAGCATAAACAGGGCTTCGATGGTTATGATCTGGGAAATGAATTTTCCCGTCATTTTATAATTCATAGGGCTACCTCAGGCGAAGATATCGTTGATCTGCTTCAGAACGCCCCGGCCGGAGGTAACCACCACAACGGTATCGCCCTCGGTAAAGACACTGTCGCCGTTTGGAATCTCGGTGTTGGCACCGTGGGTGATGCTGGCGATCAGCACATTGCTGCGCAGTTTCAGCTTTTTCAAGGGCAGATCCCGATTACGGGTAGAGCTGTCCACCAAAAACTCCACCGCTTCCACCTGTCCGTCGGCGATGGTGTGCAGGGAAATAGCAGCGCCGGTCTGATTTTGCATGGCCCGGACGTAGCGGACGATGTCGTTGCTGCAAAGCTCCTTGGGACAGATCACACTGCCCAGCGGCAGGGTATCTGCAAAGCCGTTATCGCCCCGGCTGATCTTCGTGATCACCTGCGGCATACCCAGCTTGTCGGCATACAGGGCGGTAATGATGTTGGTTTCGTCCATACCGGTCAGGCAGGCCACCGCATCTACTTCCCGGATGCCCTGACTTTCCAGCGTCTGTTGAGAACTGCAGTCAGCCCGGCAAACGGTGGCACCCGGCAAAAGCTCTGCCAGCTCCACGCACCGGTTGTAGTCCCGGTCCAGAATCTTGACGGAGATGTTGTCATCTTCCAAAAGCTTTGCCAGATAGAAGCTGACCCGGCCGCCGCCGCAAATGAGTACTTTCCGCACCCGGCGGGTAATGATGCCTAAGTTTTTCAGCAGCACCGTCAGATGGGCGGTGGGGGCAGTAACGAAGATCCGGTCGCCGCTGCGCAGCACAAAATTGCCGCTGGGCGCCACCGCTTCGCCGTTGCGCAGTACGGCGCAAACCAGCACCCGGCATTTGACGATACCGCTCATCTCGCTCAGGGATACATCCTTCAGCTTGCTCTGCTCATCGATCCGCAGTTCCACGATCTCGACCCGGCCCTTGGCAAAGGTATCCCGGCGCAAAAAGCCGGGGTATTTGAGCAGCCGTTCGATTTCCGCGGCGGCCCGTTTCTCCGGGTTGACGGTCAGGGACAGCGGGAAGATCTCCGGCATGGTCATAACCTGCTCAGCGTACTCCGGTCGGCGGATCCGGGCAATGGTATGGATGCTTTTATTGACACCGTGGGCGGTCATACAGCACAGAAGATTCACCTCATCCGCATCCGCGGCGGCAATCAGAAGATCGGCTTTTTTGACGCCGGCTTCCAGCAGAATCTTCTTGGAAGCACAGTTGCCGCATACGGCCATAGCATCGCAGCGCTCCAAGGCGGATTCCAGTACCCGGGCGTTTGTATCGATCAGAGTGATGTCGTGACCTTCTGCGATCAGCTGCCGGGCCAGCGTGAGGCCGGTTTTGCCGGTGCCGGCGATGATGATATCCATAGCACCCTCCTGTTTTGGAAATTTTGACTATTATAACAAAGATACATATAAAATGCAAATTCCAATTTGAAGCGCCCTTGTGCTTCCGGCTGGAATGCGTCTTTCAGCAAAGCTGAAAGTCTGTTTTAAATCAATTTATTTGCCTTGTTTGTTGAAATTTGATATGATAAAAATTGAGAAAAGGGAATCAAAAGTTGCAAATATGAATATTCGCATATTGCGTTTTGCGGAGATCGCTGTATAATTTATTTAGACGGATCCCATGAAAGGAGAAAACACGATGAAGAAACTGATTTGTATGACCTTGGCGCTGAGCATTCTTCTGGGTCTGTGCGCCTGCGCCGGTTCCGGAGATGCCGGAAAAGAACAGAAACCTGCTTTGGAGGCCGGTTTCGGCAGAGAGAATATTACCCCCTCTTTCCCGGTGGGTATGGGCGGCTACTCTGACGCGGAGACCCGCAAGTCCGGCACGGTGCTGGATCCTATTTACACCACCTGTGTGGCGTTTAAAGAAGGCGAAAAGACCATTCTGATCTACACTGTGGACGTGTGTGGCCTGAGCGACGCAGTGATGGAAATAATGCGCGCCCAGATCTCCAATATTACCCGTGTGCCTAATGAGCATATCTTCATTGGTGCAACCCATACCCACAGCGCCCCTGCCTACGGCAGTGACAAGGCATGGGATAAGCTATTCCTTGATGCCGCTTCCAATGCCGGCTTAAGTGCCATCGCAGATTTGGCTCCCATCAAGATGGAGACTGCCACCGCTACCTTGGAGAACATGAACTTTGTCCGTCACTATCTGATGAACGACGGTACATACTACGGCTCCAACTTTGGCTCCACCGCCAGCGGCTTCAAAGCCCACGCCCTGCCTTATGCAGACCGGCAGCTGATCCTTTTGAAGCTGGACCGGGAAACGAAGAAGGATATTCTGATGGTCAACTGGCAGGCCCACCCCGCAGCTGCTGCCCGGCAGGTGGATTACACCGGCGTTTCCGCTGACTTTGTGGGACATACCCGCAATAAGCTGGAAAATGAGACCGGCATGTTTGTGGCCTATTATACCGGTGCTGCCGGCAATACCAACCCCCGCAGCCTGATCGAATCCGAAAACACCAATAATAATACCAACTATCAGGAGTACGGCAAGACCTTGGCAACCAAGGTTATGGACGCGATTCCCAGTCTGACCCCTGTGGAAGTTTCCGGCATCCAGACGGCCCGTATCGCGTTTGCGGCGGAAGTGGACCATAGCTGGGATGATAAGCTTGCGGAAGCCAACGAGGTCTATTTTTTGTGGAAGTCTGAGGGCAAGGTGAAGGGGGATGCACTGGGCGCTACCTACGGCTTTACCTCTTCTTATCAGGCCCGGGCGATCCGCACCCGTGCTTCCTTGCCTGCTACCCAGAACCGGGAAATGCGGGCCTTCCGGGTTGGCCCCATCGGCTTTACCACCGGCACTTACGAGATGTACAGCGACCATGCCGAATATGTGAAGGAGAAATCCCCCTTTGATATTACCTTCGTGATCACCGGCTGCTCCGGCTACATTGGCAACGAGGCTTCCTATAAGTACCGCAGCTACGAGACCGATACCGGCATGTATGTCAGCGGTACCGGCGAGAAGATGGCAGAAAAGTATGTAGAGCTTCTGAACGCCGTGAAATAATTTCATACCCTGTAAACCGGGCAGCCAGCAGGCTGCCCGGTTCTTGCTTAAAAATCCCAATTTATCGGGCGGCAGTGCCACCGGACAAAGCGTGCACAGTGCATGCATAATCGTTACTGCCTCAAAAAAAGTGTTGGTCGACAACTGTTTTTCGATACCGGGCGCAATCAGGATGCGTATCGTCTACCACCGGCTGGCGCACGCATTGCGGTGAAGCGCGCTTGCGCTTCAAATTGAAATTTGCATAATACCGGCAAAAGTGTTATAATGAGTATAACTATGAGAAAAGAGGAAATTGTATGTACAATATCCTGATATGCGACGATCAGCCGGACATCGTCAATGCCCTGAAAATCTACTTAAGACCGGAAAACTATGGCCTGTATACGGCATCGAACGGCGAGGAGGCACTCCGGTGCCTTTCCCAAAACGATATCCACCTGATCCTGATGGATATTATGATGCCGAAAATGGATGGCCTTACCGCAACTGCCCGGATCCGGGAATTTTCCAATGTGCCCATTATTTTGCTGACAGCCAAATCGGAAACAGAGGATATGGTGCATGGCTTAAATACCGGTGCGGACGATTATATTACCAAGCCCTTTGTGCCGGCGGAAGTGCTGGCACGGGTGCGCTCCCAGCTGCGCCGGTACGACCGGCTGGGCAGCCGCAATCAGTCTGCCCGGGAATTACAGGTGGGGAGCATTACCCTCAACGATGTGACCAAGACCGCTGCCGTTGACGGCCAGCCGGTGGCCTTAACGCCCATTGAATACAGCATTTTAAAGCTTTTAATGGAAAGCCCGGGAAAGGTCTATTCCACCAAAGCCCTTTATGAAGCGGTGTGGCAGGAAGAGGCCATCGGCAGTGAGGGCGCGGTGGCAGTGCATATCCGGCATTTGCGGGAGAAGATCGAGATCACCCCCTCAGAACCCAGATATTTAAAGGTGGTTTGGGGGCAAGGCTATAAGCTGGAGGGAGGAAGGTAGCATGCGCTACAGCGTACCTGTAAAATTTTTGGCGATCCTGCTGACGGCGCTGACCTTGACTGCGTCCTTTGTGTGTGGATTGGGCATCGTGCAGGCAGAGACCTTCGGCCTGTACACCCGGGATTTCAGCGAATGGGTCCATCAGCGGCTGGAGTGGCAGGCCTATGATCTGGCCAGCGGTCTGGCGGAGCGCTATGCCTGTACCAATCTTTCCAACTGCTCTACCGCCACCTTGCGGCAGATGGGTTACCGGCGGGTATTTCAGGATGTGCTGAGCTGGTCCGGTTTCAGCACAGAGCAGTTCGGATTTAAAATCTTGGATCGGAGCGGCGAAATGCTGAGCGGTTTGGAGCTGGTGAGCGAAAAGACCCTTATGTTTGAGGTGGTCTGTTCTGCCCAGTATCCGGTGCTGGTGACCAATGCCGCAGCGGTGGATATGGTCTACGGTAAGGATTATATCCGCACGGAGCGCATGAGCTTAGAGGGCAGGGAGCAGCCGGTAACGGTCCGTTATTACGATAGCCCCAAATATACGGTGCAGGTGATGATGGATCAGGATGCGGCCCTGAACCGTTACGGATCTTCTGTGCCCTTGGTGGAACTGCTTTATAATCAGCGGTATAATATGATGTGGATTCTGGCCCTATGCCTGTGTGTTTGTGCCGGCGGCTTTGTTTACCTTTGCTATGTCAGCGGAAAGACATGCAGTGAGGAACGGCCGCAGCTAAGCGGCCTGAACCGGCTGCCCGTCGATATATATGCCCTAGGCGCAGGGACCTTGGGGGTGATCTGCGGCGCGGTGGTTACTTCCTTGGTGCGAAGTTGGCTGTTCAGCGGAGAAAAATTTAACTCCGGCAATGTGGTGATCGTGTCAATGCTGCTGGTGGTAATCAGTGTGCTGGTCATTGGCATCGTGTATGCCCTTGTTGCACAGATGAAGCAAAAAGAGCTGACTTGGTGGCGCCGTACATTGCTTTACCGGCTGTCTTTGGGCATCCGGGCCGTGACTGCGCGGCTGCCGGTAATTTGGATCTATCTGACGGTGGGATTGGTGCTGGGCGGCGCGCTGACAGCAGGTGCATTGCTTGCGGCAGAGGACATCTGGTGGCCGCTGATGCTGGTGCTGATGGGCTATGCCGGCGTGGTATGTTATGGCGCTTACGCCTATGCTACACTCCTCAAAGGAGCCCAACGGATGGCACAGGGAGATCTGGAAAATAAGATCAGCACCCGGTATCTTACCGATTCCTATTCCCGCTGCGCCGATGCGTTGAACCAGCTGTCGGATGTGGCGGTGGTGGCAGCGCGAAAGCAGATGCGCTCCGAGCGGATGCGTACGGAGCTGATCACCAATGTCTCCCACGATATTAAGACCCCCTTGACCTCCATCATCAACTATGTGGATATTTTGCGCACCGCAGAAACAGAAGAAGAGCGGCAGCAGTATCTGGAGGTGTTGGGCCGGCAGTCCATGCGGATGAAGAAGCTGATCGAGGACCTGATGGAGCTGAGCAAGGCGTCCTCCGGTACCATGGCAGTGGATATCATCGATCTGGATTTGACGGAAACCTTAAATCAAGCCTTGGGTGAATTTTCCGATAAGCTGGCGCAGGCGGATCTTACGATGATGTTTACGCCGCCGACCCATCCGGTGACGGTGCGGGCTGACGGCCGTCTGACTTGGCGGGTGCTGAGCAATCTTCTGTCCAACACAGTCAAATACGCTATGGCAGGTACCCGGGTCTATCTGGATGTGACAGAAGAAGACCAGTCTGTCCGGATCTTACTGAAAAATATCTCTGCCCAGCCGCTGAATCTGGCGGCAGATGAGCTGACGGAGCGGTTCGTCCGCGGTGATGCTTCCCGAAATACGGAAGGCAGCGGCTTGGGCCTGAATATTGCCAAAAACCTGATGGAGCTGCAAAAGGGCAAGCTGGAGCTGACGGTAGACGGCGACTTGTTTAAAGTAACATTGGAATTTCCCCGGCAGCAAATGCAAACCCTGTAAAAAGGAGGTGACACCGTGGCAAAGCTGTCTGATCCCATTACCATTTTAAAAGGCGTAGGGCCTACCAAGGCAAAGCAATTTGCCCAACTGAATATCTATACCCTGCAGGATCTGATTTGTCATTTCCCCCGGGGCTATGAGGACCGGACCAGACTGGTGACCATCGAGAAGCTGGAGGTGGACAAGCCTGCCTGCTTCAAGGCCATGGTGATGAACACCCCCCATACTGCCCATATCCGGAAAGGGCTGGATGTGACCAAGGTGCAGGTGGCAGACCGGACAGGTCGGTTGAATCTGACCTTTTTCAACCAGAAATTTACCACCGATAAGCTCCGCTACGGGCAGGAATATATCTTCTACGGCGCCGTATCCGGGGATTTTATCGGCTATAATATGACCTCGCCGGTATTTGAGGAATTGGATTCGGAGCCGGTGGTGACCCGCCGGGTGCTGCCCATTTACCCGTTGACGGCGGGGCTGAGCAATGCCTCTGTGCTGAAAGCGGTACGGCAGGCGTTGGCGATCTGTGATCCGCCGGCGGAGATCCTGCCCCAAAGTGTCCGGGAGCAGTATGGCATTCTGGGTGCGGATCGGGCGTACTATGCCATCCATGAGCCTGCCTCCATGGAAGAGGCGGAGATGGCGAAAAAACGGCTGATCTTTGAAGAGTTTTTTGTGTTCTCCGCCGGACTTTCCTTGATGCGGGCCGCCCGGGCAGGGAAGAAGACGCCGGCGTGGCACAATACGGACCTTGGCGGCTTTTACGGCAGATTGCCCTTTGCCCTTACCGGTGCTCAGCAGCGGGCGATTGCAGAAGTGGTTCGGGATGTGCAGAAGGGCACGCCCATGAACCGATTGGTGCAGGGCGATGTGGGCAGCGGCAAGACCATGGTGGCAGCGGCTGCCGCATGGCTGGCAGTGCAAAACGGCAAGCAGGCGGCGATGATGGCACCTACGGAGATCCTTGCGGAGCAGCACTATCAGGGGCTTTGCAAGCTGTTGGAGCCTTTGGGGGTGCGGCTGTGTCTGCTGACCGGCTCCTTAACTCCCAAAAATAAGAAGCTGACCCGACAGGCCATAGAAGAGGGTGCGGTGGACTTGGTGATCGGCACCCATGCACTGGTGTCAGAGAGCACCGTGTTTGCGGATCTGGGCTTGGTCATTGCCGACGAGCAGCACCGGTTCGGTGTGGCACAGCGGGCAAAGCTCAGCGCCAAGGGAGAAGATCCCCATCTTCTGGTGATGTCGGCCACCCCCATTCCCCGGACATTGGCGCTGATCATGTACGGCGATCTGGAAGTATCGGTGCTGGATGAGCTGCCTCCCGGCAGGCAGCAGGTGGATACCTTTTTGGTAGGAGAAAGTTATCGGACCCGGATCAATGCCTTTATCCGGAAGCAGGTAGCCGAAGGCCACCAATGCTTTGTGGTATGCCCGGCGGTGGAGGAAAACGAGGGCGTGGAGCTGAAAGCTGCCACGGTTTGGGCGGAGACCTTGCAAAAAACCGTATTTCCCGATTTGAAAGTAGCGCTGATCCACGGGCAGATGAAGGGCGCGGATAAGGAAGCGGCCATGGCATCCTTTGCCCGGCAGGAAGCCGATGTGCTGGTGGCCACCACGGTGATCGAGGTGGGTGTGGATGTGCCCAATGCCACATTGATGGTGATTGAGGATGCGGACCGGTTTGGCCTTTCCCAGCTCCATCAGCTCCGGGGCCGTGTCGGCCGGGGCAGTGCCAAAAGCTACTGCATCCTGACGACCCATACCAATGCTGCGTCTACCCGGGAAAGGCTGAAAGCCTTTTGTGCCACCACCGATGGCTTTAAAATTGCGGAAGAGGATCTGAAAATGCGGGGGCCCGGCGATTTCTTCGGCGCCCGGCAATCCGGCCTTCCCGTGTTCCGGGTGGCGAATTTGAGCTGTGACCTGACCACCTTAAAGCAGGCGCAGGAAGCTTCCGCCCAATGGATCGACAGAGAAGGCACTGCCGATACGGCACCTGCCAAAGCCCTCCGGGGGCGGATCGCGGAGCTGTTCCGCCGCTCCCAAGGTACAATGAACTAAATTCTGATTGATCGAACAGTCTGTAAAACCGCCTGCCGATGAGATTCGGAAGGCGGTTTTTTCTGCCAATGAGGGCTTTTGTGAAATAATGGTTGTAAATTGCGTAAAAATAGTGTAAAATAGTAGGACTAAAGGTATGCGCATTTGTATGCCCCTATTTTCAATACTATGATTCTTGGAGGAATCTTCATGGAAAAACCCATTGTTTTAGTTGTTATGGACGGTGTGGGTAAAGGTGACGGCGGCAGCGGTGATGCAGTGGTCGTGGCAAAGACCCCCACACTGGACCGGCTTTTGGCAAATTGCCCCCATACTTACCTGAAAGCCCACGGTACTGCCGTCGGCTTGCCCTCTGACGAGGATATGGGCAACTCCGAGGTGGGTCATAACGCCCTCGGATGCGGTCAGGTGTATTCTCAGGGTGCCAAGCTGGTGGGCGAATCCATTGAAAACGGCACTTTGTTTGCCTCCAATGTCTGGCAGGAGCTGGCAAATAACGCAAAGGAAGGCCGGGCAATGCACTTCTTGGGCCTGCTGTCTGACGGCAATGTCCACTCCAACATTTCCCACCTGATCGCCCTGTTGAAGGCAGCTAAGGCTGCCGGCGTAAAAAAAGCCTACTGCCATATCCTGCTGGACGGCCGGGATGTGCCCGCCACCTCCGCACTGGAATATGTGGAGCAGCTGGAGAATGTGCTTTCTGAACTGAACACCGATGGCTGTGATTACGCCATTGCTTCCGGCGGCGGCAGAATGACCGTTACCATGGACCGTTACGAAGCAAACTGGGGCATGGTGGAGCTGGGCTGGCGCACCCATGTGCAGGGCATCGGCCGGCAGTTCGCTTCTGCCAAGGAAGCCATTGAAACCTACCGGGCAGAAACCGGCTGCATCGATCAGGACTTGCCTGCCTTTGTGGTGGCAAGAGCCGGCGCGCCCGTTGCCAAAATCGCAAACGGCGACAGCGTGATCCTCTTCAACTTCCGGGGTGACCGGGCACAGGAGATCTCTCTGGCCTTCGACCGGAAGGACTTTGATAAGTTTGACCGGGGCGACTACACCGGCGTCAAATTTGCCGGCATGCTCCAGTACGACGGCGATTTGAATATCCCCGAAAAGTATCTGGTGCAGCCGCCTGTGATCACCAACACCCTGACGGAAGTGCTGTGTGCCGCCGGCGTAAAGGAATTTGCCGTATCGGAGACCCAGAAGTACGGCCATGTCACCTATTTCTGGAACGGAAACCGTTCCGGTAAGGTAGACGAGGCGCTGGAGGACTATCTGGAGATCCCCTCCGATGTGATCCCCTTCGAGCAGGCACCTGCCATGAAGTCTAAGGAGATCACCGCCGCACTGGTGGAGGCCATGGCTTCCGGCAAGTATCAGTTCCTGCGGTGCAACTACCCCAACGGCGATATGGTGGGCCACACCGGCGTTATGGAAGCGGTGGTTACCGCTATGGAGTGTGTGGATGCAGGTCTGCAGGCAGTGCTGGAGGCTGCTGACAAGTACGGCTATACCGTGCTGATCACCGCCGACCACGGCAACGCCGACCAGATGACCGAGACCAAGAAGGGCAAGACCGCTGTCCGGACTGCCCACTCTTTGAATCCCGTTCCCTTTATCATTTACGATACCGATCAGCAATGGACCGTTCTGGATGGTCAGTACGGCCTTGCCAATGTAGCACCCACCGTTGTGAAAATGATGGGTCTGACTGCTCCCGATTGCTGGGAAGATAGCATGGTATAACCGGTACGATCAAGTTTAACAGGAGGTATTTTTATGATCTCTCACAACAATGAAAACGGCTCTGTGAATGTCAGCACCAGTGTCTATACCGACATTGCCGGCACTGCCGCCAGCAACTGCTTCGGCGTAAAGGGTATGGCTGCCCGGTCTGTTACCGACGGCGTGTACCATCTGCTGCGCAAAGAATCCATGAGCAAGGGTGTTCGGGTGGAATTCCATCCCGAGGGCGATATTTCTATTGATCTGCACATTATTGTGGACAGCGGCGTGAATCTGCATGCCGTGGCCAGCTCCATCATCTCCGAGGTCCGTTATGTGGTTACAAAAACCACCGGCACGCAGGTACGGGCGGTCAATGTGTTCATCGACTCCATCGTAGGATAAAAGAGGAGGACCAACCATTGAAACAGATAATGAACGGTGCCGATTTTCGCCGTATGGTGATCAGCGCGGCTGCATCCGTAGAGCTGAGTAAGCAGCAGCTCAATGAGCTGAATGTGTTCCCGGTTCCGGACGGCGATACCGGCACCAATATGTCCATGACCATCAATGCCGGCGCAACCGACCTGCGTAAGGCAGAAGACCCCACTTTGGAAAAGGCGGCAGCGATCACCGCTTCGGCGCTGTTGCGGGGCGCACGGGGCAATTCCGGCGTGATTTTGTCTTTGCTGTTCCGGGGCATTTCCAAGAAACTCAAGGGCGCAGAGGTATGTGACGGCGTTCTGTGGGCAGAAGCGTTGCAGGAAGGCGTCGACAGCGCCTATAAGGCGGTCATGAAGCCTGCAGAGGGCACGATCCTTACAGTCTCCCGGCTGGCAGCAGGTGCTGCCCGGAAGGCTGCCGAGGAAAATAACCACATTGCGTTTGTGCAGGAAGCTGCCATTGCGGAAGCAAAGGTGGCACTGGCAGATACCGTCAACCAGAACCCGGTGCTGAAAAAGGCCGGGGTGGTAGATGCCGGTGGTAAGGGCTGGCTGACCGTGCTGGAAGCGATGCTTTCTTCCATGCAGGGGCAGGATGTGGTGATCCCCGAGGGCTATGTCGGCAATGAGATCAAGGAACAGGCCGATTTTTCCGATTTTAACGAAGAGGATATTACCTTTACCTACTGCACCGAGTTTATCATCGACCGGGAGAATGACAAGGATCCCGAGGCTTTGCGGGCGTTCTTGGATAGCTTGGGTGACAGCTTGGTGCTGGTGGACGATGAGGAGATCATCAAAGTCCATGTCCACACCAACGATCCCGGCAAGGCCCTGCATGAGGCCATGGATTACGGCTCTTTCATTACGGTGAAGATCGAGAATATGCGCCTGCAGCATACAGAAAAGGTCATGAGCGAGCAGGAACTGGCTCCCAAGATCGCCGAGCCGGAAAAGGCTTTGGGTGTGGTATCTGTGTGCGCCGGTGACGGCTTGGCGGATGTATTCCTGAACCTGAGTGTGGACGGCATCATCTCCGGCGGTCAGACCATGAATCCCAGCACGCAGGATATTCTGGAAGCAGTAAACAAAGTTCCTGCGGAAACAGTGTTCGTATTCCCCAATAATAAGAACATCATCATGGCAGCCCAGCAGGTGGATGCCCTGACCCCCAAGAATGTGGTGGTTATCCCCAGCAAGACCGTGCCGCAGGGCATTACCGCAATGCTCAGCTTCAATCCGGAGGGCACTGTGGAAGAGAACACCGCCGTCTTCACCGAAGCGCTGGACATGGTGGATACCATGCAGATTACCTATGCCGCCCGGAATTCTGATTTTGACGGGTATATGATCCATGAAGGCGACTATCTCGCCATGTACGGCAGCAGCCTCTTCGGTACCAGCAAGGATGTGAAGATCCTGCTGAAGTCCTTGGCAGAAAAGGTCCGGGATGATGGCAAGGAATTTATCACCATCTACTACGGTGAGGATATTCAGGAGCGCCAAGCCCAGAAAGCAGCAGATTTGTTTGCGGAAATTTGTCCCGATGCGGAAGTGAATCTGCTCCGGGGCGGTCAGCCTGTGTATTATTATCTGATCTCTGCGGAATAAAATATAAAGGTGTGCTGTGATCCCATGGCACACATTCAGCCAAGCGGAAAGGAGGGGTAATGTGCCGGATTTTAAAAATAATCGATATGTTGTTCGGCTGACAAAGCTGTTTCGTCGGATCGCATCCCTGCAAGTGCCCCTGTATTCTTCCCAAGCTAGTTATTTTATAATTCTGTCGGCGTTCCCTTTGTTGGTACTGGTGCTGACACTGGTGCGTTTTACCGGTTTGGATGTGCAATCCCTGTCAGATCTGGTGGAAGGCATTCTGCCTGCTGCTCTGCGGCCCATGGCGGAAAAGTTTATTATCACCACCTACTATACGGCTACCGGTGCGGTGATGTCGGTTTCCGCGGTGACTGCCTTGTGGTCTGCCGGACGGGGTGTTTATGCGCTGATGAACGGCTTAAATGCGGCATATGAGGTTCAGGAGACACGGAGTTTCCTGCATACCCGTTTGGTGTGCCTGCTGAGCACCTTCGTTTTTCTGGCGGTGGTGCTGCTGACTTTGGTGCTGCAGGTTTTCGGCAACACGATTTTAGGCTTCCTGCGGAATATGGACGGCCTGCTGTTCCGGTTCCTTACCGAAGTGGTGGATCTGCGCTTCTTCTTGCTGCTGGTTCTGCAAACGGCGGTGTTTACCGCTTTGTACACGGCGCTTCCCAACCGGAAAAAGCGAATCAGCCAAGGCATCCCCGGCGCGCTTCTCAGCTCCATCGGCTGGCTGGTATTTTCAGACCTGTTCTCCATCTATGTTGGATACCTGTCTGACTTTATTACCTTCTTCGGCTCGGTGTATGCATTGGCGTTAAGCATGCTGTGGCTGTATTTCTGTATTTGCATTTTGTTCTACGGTGCGGCGCTGAACCATTGGTTGGCGGACCGTTCTTGACTGTAAAATAAAGTACCGGCGCATTGCTTTGGCAATGCGCCGGTGTTTTTTTACCGCTTCAGGACCAGACCCAAAAGGCTTTGAATAAATTGGATGAATTGTTCAATCGCTTGTTTGTCTGCCCGGCGATTCATAGACCGGACGGTTTTTTGCAGCAATGCCATCCATTCCGGTGCGGTGCCGTTACCGGCTTTTACACCTACCAGATAGGGACAGCCCTCCAGCCGCAGTTTTCCAAACCGGCGGGCAAAGGCATTGCCTTGTCCCAAGGCAATGGCGCTGGCAGCTAAGGTGAAGAAATAATCCGGATCCTGCCGGCACAGAAGCAGCACCTGTTCTGGCCGTACAGAGGATAAATAATGCCGAAGACCGCTGATCTGTGCGCATAAGAGTTTTCCTTGCTCTGTACGGCGGCCACTCCAAGAGAACAGCACACCGGCAATCAGCAGACCGATTACCATAGAAAGACCGACGGAGAAAACACCGGCGATGCCCGCAAGCACCAGCCAGCCGAGACAAAAGCCAAGACACAGGATCAGCCGCCCCGGATCCCGGACGATCAACGCCCGATACCAAGATTGGATCAGATAGCCGCTCAATCCGCCGAGAGTACCCAGCAGCAGGATCAAAAGACCCTGCAGCAATGCACCGTTACCCATAACGATGGCTACGCAAACGCCGCCGAACAGGCCCATGCCGGAGGCAAGCACCCGGAATACCTTGGGGTTGCCGCTGCTGCGGCGCACCAGTTCCGTAAGCCCTTGGGGCTTTTTCACTGCGTCCAGACAAAGTTGGGCATAGTGGCGGCTGCCGGTATCCACGGTAGCACGCCGGGAGAACAGTGCCCGAAACAGGCGCTGCTCGGATTCCTTTCGCTCGTTGCCCATGGGCATCCGCTTGTGGATCAGCACCCGGCCGCCCCGCTCCACCTGTAGCATGACATAGCCCAGCCGGGCCCAAGTGAGCACGGTGGCGGAAACATCCATACCTCTTAAATGCAGGATATTACCAAGATCGCCGGCGGTATAGCCGTGGGGCAGCTCGGTGCAACGGGCTCGCCGCAGGGGCAGAAAACGCAGTTTAAGCAGCCAGTAAATAAGGGCAGCAATGGCGCAGACCACCATGGCCGTGCCGCAGGCAGACCAGTCTTGGGTGTCAGACAACCGTTGGGGGAACATGGTGTCAGACACGGTTAGCTTCATGGACAGGGTCTCGTGGTCTTTCAAAGAGGCAAGGGCGCTGCCGGTGATGGTGGCACCCTCTACCTGATAAGTCAGATATTCTTCAATGCCTGCCTGATGGTAGCCGCTGACAAAACCGGGCAGCGCGTCAACGCCGGCAGGCAAGGTTACAGAAAATTCAAAGGCATCAATGGGATATATCAAGCCGGAAAGCATAGGCAGTTGCAGCTCCAAGGTGCCCAGCTCACTGGTGTGGATCACATCCGGCAGCACATAGCTGACGGTAAAGGTGATATCACCGGTGGATTTTCCGATTATCCGCCGCAGGGAGATCTGCCGGACATTCTCTTTCCGGGAGGTGAATACCCGGCTGCCGTTGACAGCAACACTACCGGCTTGATCGGGAATGGGGAAGCTGAGATCTTCCACCGATTGATCCAGATGCATGGTAACCGTCATATTCACCTGACACCGGCTGTCACCGGTGACGGTGGCAAAATAGCTGACTTTCGGGGCAGACGGGGCTGCGTTCACACCGGTGGTGATGGCGAAAATCAGAACAATTGCAGTAACAAAAAGAAAAAAGCGACGCACTTTACCGCCCCCTTTCCAAAAAATCAGACTATTCGTCCTATAATAAAAATAGTGTACCATAGCCAAGCCCAAAAAGCAAGAATGGGAAAACCATAATTCTTAACTCTTAATTCTTAACGCCTAGGATAGGGATAAAACAACCGCCCGGTGGTTACCGGGCGGCTTGATTATGGAATCAGGGCGCTTTCCATGGTTTTGTTCATGGTGTAGAAGAAAATATTATCTCTAGCGGGCATCAGCTCTGTCAGCAAGCCCCGGGTGGCATACACTGCGTAGCTGCGGAACAAAATGGGGCACAGCCGACCGTCATTCATCACCGTCTGATGCAAGGTGTAATAGTTACCGTGGTTGGCGAGGGCTTCCTTGCACAGGGCGTACATGGCGGTGTCGTTGATCTTGCCGTAGCTGAGACTTCCGTAGGTGTCAAAGAAGGGAGAAAGATCCATATTGGGGGAAAGCTTGGTCTGGGCAAGGCATAGATCAAAGTTCCGGTTTTTTAAATTCTTTTGGAATTTGGATTCGCTGCATTCGGAAACAGTGACTTTAAAGCCTGCGTTTTCCAGCATGCCGGCAATGGCGTGCGCGATCCGGACCCGCATACTGTCGCCGCTGTTGACCATCAGCACCAGTTCCTCCTTGGTGACACCGGCAGAGGAGGCTGCTTTTTTTAAGGTTTCACCGGTGCCGTCATAGCCGTATTTGGATGCCAGTACCGTGCTGTAATAAGGGGAATCCGGCGAAGCGGGGAGGGTCACGGCTTGGGCAAAACCACGGTATTCCGCGGCGGCCAGCGCATCCCGGTCAATGGCGGTGGTCAGGGCAGCCCGGACGTCGGGGTTGGAGAAAATAGGACTTTCCATATTGCACATCAGGTACAAAAACAGACCTGTTTCGCAGTTCCAAAGCTCAAAATCGCACCGGTAGTCGGCGTATCGGTCAGAGCCGGGGTCGGCGCATACCAGATCCAGAGAATCAAATTCAAAGCTGTCCCGGATCTGGGTGATATCCACCGCTTCTTTCAGGGCGATGGCGGGCGCGGTGACCAGCAAGGAGGGATTGCACCACCAGTTCGTGCGCCGCCGCAGCAGGGCGGTGTTGCCTGCAGAGTCCAGATAATAGGGGCCGGTACCCAGCGGATGGGTGGCTTCCAGTTCGGTAGCCTTGAGGATGGGAATATCCAGCAAAATAGGCAGATTCTCCATGGGCGTATCGGTAACGATCACGATCGCACCGTCTTCTGCGGCGGTAACAGACTTGATGTGCTGATACCGGCCGGCGTAATAGGCGCTGGTTTTGGCAGCGGTGAGGGTCGCGACTACATCCCCGGCAGTCAGCGGTGTTCCGTCAGAGAACGTGGCGTTTTCCAAGGAAAGGGTATAGGTCTTCATATCCTTGGAAACGCTGTATTGCTTACACAGCAGGGGATACACATTGTAATCCCGGTCTGTTACAAACAGACTTTGATAGATCAAAGAAAGAATGGTCCGGTTTGTGAAATCCGTGCATTGCAGAGGATTCATGGTCCGGTTGGGGTAGTAGATCAGGGTCAGCTCCTGATTCTCATTGCTGCCGGGACCTTGCTGGGGCGTGCCGTCTTCCATGGTCAGGGCATTGCCGGTAGGCACATAGGCGTCGGGATCGACCTGACAGCCGGCGAAAAGCGTGGAAAGGATTGCGATGCACACAAGTGCGGCCAAGAACCGTTTCACTGTTGTCCCCCCTGACATAGAATGATCGCTCCTTGAGAACCCCTCTGATCTGACATTTTTCGATGGGACCAGTAGTGGGTGGGCATGCAGGCGGTGCAGTGGGTGCTGATCTCGATCTGCGCCACACCGGCTCGCTGCAAGGCAAGGGCATTCATGGCTTTTAGGTTTACATAATATTTTTGCTCCCGAGGCAGAATATGCACCTTTGCGCCGTCACCGTAGGTCTGCAACAGGGCTTGGGGCACATCCGCATCGGTTTCAAAGCAGCACTGGGCAATGTTCGGCCCGATGGCAGCCCGGATGTCTGCCGGACGGCAGCCGTATTCCTGTGCCATCGCCGCCACCGTTTTGCCGCAGATATCTGCGGCAGTGCCTTTCCAACCCGCATGAACCGCACCCACTGCGCCGGTAACCGGATCGTGAAGCAGTACCGGGGTGCAATCGGCGGTGAACACCACCAAGCCCACACCGGGCGTGGCGGTGATCAGGGCATCGCATGCCGGCTGGTGGAGGTGGTCCAAGCCTCGGGCGTCGGTGTGATCCACAGGGCGTACAATATCGGAGTGGATCTGCCGGGTCAGCACCAGACAGGATGGGTCAAAGCCCAGCGCCTGCCCCAAAAGGCCGTAATTGCGCACCACATTTTCAAATGGATCGCCTCTATGGGCAGCGATGTTCATTCCGGCAGTAAAGCCGCCGCTGACCCCCCCGATACGGGTGGTAAAACAGTGTGTTACCGGGATATTTTCTGCCCGGAGATATTCAACTGTACCGTTGTTTTCGGTAATAACAGCCATAATATTTCCTCAGTAAGTTCCCCAAAGGAAGGGGAAGACCCTTCCTTTGGGCGTTTGATTTTCTTAAAGTTCTGCGGTCTTATCCTTCTGCATGCAGCATTTTTTGTACTTTTTGCCGCTTCCGCAGGGGCAGGGGTCGTTGGGGCCAACCTTGGCGGCGGCATTGCGCACCGGCTGTTTCTTTACAGACTTGTCCGGAGCATTGGTGGAGATTTCCTTGGCGACCTTTTGGCGCTTGACCTCTGTCCGGGGACCGATTTGTGCAAGGAACATCCGGCGCACGGTCTCTTCCCGAATGGCGGTGATCATTGCTTGGAACATTTCGTAGCCTTCTTCCTTGTAGGCTACCACCGGGTCGTGCTGACCGTAGGCCCGCAGACCGATGCCCTGCTTCAGGTCATCCATTGCATCAATGTTGTCCATCCAGAATTCGTCCACCACCCGCAGCATCACCACCCGCTCCAGCTCCCGCATAACGGCGCTGCCGTAGGTGTTTTCCTTGGCTTGATAGACGGAAAGTGCCTTTTCATAAACAGCATCTGCCACGGCTTGCGCATCGGCTGCCTGAGAAAGATCCAAACTGCCTTTGGGGTAATAAATGCCGTCAAACTGAGCATTGACTGCATGGACGGCTTCCGGTTCTACCATACCGCCGAAGGCACTCAGTGTATCTGCCACAGTGGAATCCACCACTTGGCGCAGCATATTGAGGATGCTCTCCTGCAGATCGTCACCGGCGAGGACCTTTTGCCGCTGGGCATAGATCACTTCCCGCTGGGTGTTCATCACGTTATCGTATTCCAGAACGCTCTTTCTGGACCGGAAGTTCCGGCTTTCCACGTTCTTCTGGGCATTTTCCACGGCGCTGGACAGAATCTTGGCATCGATGGGGGTATCTTCATCCAGACCCAGCGAATCCATCATGCCCATGATCCGGTCGGAGGAGAACAGCCGCATCAGATCGTCCTCCAGACTCAGGTAGAACCGGCTTTCACCGGGGTCACCCTGACGGCCGGAACGGCCACGGAGCTGGTTGTCGATCCGGCGGGATTCGTGACGCTCTGTGCCGATGATGTACAGGCCGCCGGCCTCACGGACCTGCCGGGCTTCGTCGGCGATCTCTGCTTTGAACTGTGCCAGCAGCCGGTTGTATTCGGCCCGGATGTTCAGAATTTCAGGATCATCGGTTTCAGAGAAGGCATTGGCCTGTGCCAGCAGCTCTTCGGTATAGTCTGCCTTGCGCAGCTCGTTCATTGCCATAAACTCCGCGTTGCCGCCCAGCACGATATCCGTACCACGGCCTGCCATGTTGGTGGCAATGGTTACAGCTCCCAGCTTACCGGCCTGTGCCACGATCTGGGCTTCCTGCTCGTGATATTTGGCGTTGAGCACATTGTGCTGGATACCGGTCTTTTTCAGAAGCTTGCTGAGGATCTCACTTTTCTCAATGGAGACCGTACCCACCAGTACCGGCTGGCCCTTTTCGTGACAGGCGATCACCTGCCGGATAATGGCACGGAACTTGCCCATTTCGGTCTTGTATACCACATCGGGCTGGTCCATCCGGGCCACCGGCCGGTTGGTGGGGATCTCCACCACATCCAGCATGTAGATGGCGGAAAATTCCTCTTCCTCGGTCAGGGCAGTACCGGTCATACCGGACAGCTTCTTATAAAGCCGGAAGAAATTCTGGAAGGTGATGGTAGCCAGCGTTTTGCTTTCCCCTGCCACGGTGACCCGTTCCTTGGCTTCAATAGCCTGATGCAGACCTTCGTTATACCGCCGTCCGTACATCAGTCGGCCGGTAAATTCGTCTACAATGATGATCTGGCCGTCCTTGACCACATAATCGATGTCCTTTTTCATCAAGCCCCGGGCCTTCATAGCCTGATTCAAATGATGGGAAAGGGTGGCGTTTTCCGGATCTGCCAGATTTTCCACGCCAAAGGCCTTTTCCGCCTTGGCAATGCCTTGGGCGGTGAGGGAAACGGAGCGGGATTTTTCGTCCACGATGTAGTCGCAGTCGTAGTCGTCCTGAATCTCCTTATCCTCGGTCTTGGCAAAAACCTGCTTGCGCAGACCGGAGATAAAGTGGTCCGCCATCTCATAAAGCTTGGAGCTGTCTTCTCCCTTGCCGGAAATGATCAAAGGGGTGCGGGCTTCGTCGATGAGGATGGAGTCCACCTCGTCCACGATGGCAAAGGCATGTCCCCGCTGAACAAGGTCTGCCTGATACAAAGACATGTTGTCCCGGAGGTAGTCAAAGCCCAGCTCGTTGTTGGTGCAGTAGGTGATATCCGCGGCGTAGGCCTCCCGACGCTGGGCGGGGGTCATATCCGGAATGACCAGACCTACGGAAAGACCCATATAGCGGTGGACTTTGCCCATCCACTCAGAGTCACGCTTGGCAAGATAATCGTTCACGGTGACCACATGGACACCCTCACCGGTCAGTGCATTCAGATAGCAGGGCAGAACGGCCACCAAGGTCTTGCCTTCACCGGTCTTCATTTCTGCGATCCGGCCCTGATGCAAAATGATGCCGCCCATGAGCTGCACAGGATACGGACGCATACCCAGCACCCGATCCGCAGCTTCCCGGATGGCGGCAAAGGCCTCCGGCAGCAGATCGTCCAAGGTTTCGCCCATGGCGTAGCGCTCTTTGAACTGGGCGGTCTTTGCCCGCAAGGCATCCTCCGGCAGGTTTTTATATTCTTCTTCCAAGGCAAGGATCTTGTCCACCAAGGGCTGGATCTTCTTAATCTCCCGGGAAGATCTTGTTCCAAACAGCTTTGTAATAAGTCCCATAATTCCGATCTCCTTTAGCAGGACATAATTTTATCCATTATAACACAGATAAAACGAAAATAATAGACATTTTTGTGAATTTCCCGGGCGTTTCCGGAAAATAAAAAGACCATCAAAGATGGTCTTTTTAACAACAGTATATGCCCCGGCAGCAAAAGATCTGCAAAAACCAGCAAAGGCAGAGCTGCCAGAGGCCGCCCCGCATTTCGAAGCCCCGGAAGGAGCCTGCCTGCCGGCGGTAGGCATGACCGCCGTTTTCCATGGCGTTGAGGGCTTGCAGATATTCCATATTGTCCGGCTCCATGGATACCGCTCGGCGAATATGCTCCAGTGCGGTGACTTGATTGCCCAGCCCGTCATTGGCAAGGGCAGACAGGTAGTACCACCGGGCATCCCGGTTTTGGATATTTTGCAGGATGTTCAGCGCTTCCTGATAACGGCCATACATAATGTACTGGAAAGCGGAGCGCTGATATTGGTCGCCGGCGGATTGCTGGCTGTAGCCGCCGTAATTGCCGTAACCGCCATAGCTTCCGTACCCGCTGTAGCCGCCGGGATTGCCGTAGCCTCCGTACCCGCCGGTCTGCTTGTAGGCGGCAGGATTTTTGATTTGTTCATAGGCGGCATTGATCTGCTGCATTTTCTTGGCGGCAGCTTCATCACCGGGGTTCCGGTCCGGATGGTACTGTTTGGCAAGCCGCCGGTAGGCTTGCTTTATTTCATCATCGGAAGCGTCCGGGCTGACGCCCAAGATCTTATACGGATCATCAAACATCTTTTTTACCTTGCCTTCTGCGGTATTCTATCCATACGCCACTGTATAAAATGTTGTCCAGCAGCTTTTTATCCTGCACCAGAGGCAGGCGCTCATAATAATCTGTGCAGCGGGCCATGGCCAGCACCAGATATTGCTCCCAGCGGGCGGGGTCTGCTCCGGTTCCCATGGCGATAAAGGGGTTATACTGCTTTTTCCGGACATCCCGGCGGTAATCTACCGCCGCATCTGCCAAATATATAAAACGGCCCAAGGCCATCCCCATTTGCCGAAGGGCGGGGGACCAGAGATCCTCCTGCCAGACGAAAAGCTCCGCCATCAATGCGCCAAAACAGCCGGCAGGCTCGTCGGGATTTTGGCAATTTTCTTTTTCCAGCGCGGAAAGTCGGGCGATACACCGCTCCATCGCCTCGCATTGCCGGGGATAGTCCCTACGGATCCGGGGCAGGGCAGGGGCAAGCTTTTCGGCAGCCAGTTTTGCACGGAGCTTATGCTCATCGGCATAATCGTCCATGCAGTTATAGTATGCCAAAGCTACATTCATATCCGCGCAGTAGCCGATAATCTCGCAATCGGTCCAAGGCCGGGGATGGATGGGGTGGAGCTTGCAGGCCCGGGTGCCGCTGGCTTCTTCCGGTTCGTACAGGCTCATCAGCAGCAGTGCCAAAAAGGCCATATCATAGCTCAGACTCAGACGGGCGGCGTTGGACGCCCGGGCGCGGATCTGCCGGCAAATGCCGCAGTAGGCAGCCATATACCGCTTTTGCAGGTCTTTTTCAAGTTCCGGCAGGTTTGCCATCACATAACCGAACATCCCGATCCTCCTCCAATTTTTGCTGATTATATCATATTTTACCGATATGAACAAGTCGTAAACAAACAGATTATTTTACCCTTTGTTCAAATTCTGATTGATCGAACAGGGAAATAACAAGGCTTATCTTAGGTGAGGGTCTTGCCCTTCCGAAAAAACATTGCGGCATCAGGGCGTTAGGGAGGGTCTTGACTCTCCCCCACGGGCGTTTGCACATTTGGAAGCGTTCAAGAAAACAAAATATAACAGGCAGGAATCCGTGGATTCCTGCCTGCAAAGGAAGATTATTTGACTTCGTTCAGCATTTCAAGATATTCGTCGATCAGCTTTTCGGCAGTGCCTCTTGCATACAGTCCGGTGTCTGCTTCGTAGCAGCGGTAGTCATAAGCTGCGGTGCTGGGGATGTAGCTGGCGTTGCCGGAAACCAAGAAGGTAAATTCGAAGGGAGAGCCTTCCCGTACCGCCTTGCCGGACTCGGAGAACATTTCGTATGTGCCGGTGGTAAAGCCCAACCCGCCGACCCGGAAGGTGTTCAGCTCCAGCTCGGTGGTTTTTTCCATGTTGTACCGGGTGCGGATGGCCCGTGCCTGATAGGAGGAGGTGAAATTGTAGGTCTTGCCCAGCGCATCTCCCTCTTCCTTGCCTACGGTCTTCCACAGGTCAAATACTTCGTTTGCCTGTTGGATCATGGGATCCCAGCTGTGATCCACATCCACCGTCACGATCCGGTGGCAGGTTTGGATGCCTGTACCTTCCACCTTCTGCAAGGTGGGCAGGGCGGCATAGGCAGCCTTTGCCAGATCCTCACCGTATTCGATCCATCCCTTGGGCAGGGTATCTTGGATGGCCTTGACCCGGCTGCTGCCGCCGATGTTACCGGAAGCGGCGGTGAAGTAGGCCACATGATCGCCGGTCAGTTCTTCCAGCTTATTGCGCAGGGGCCCGGGGAAGCTGGGGGCGATCAGGGTAAAGCCGATATTTTTAGACATGTCGCAGTGGACGCCCCAGTTCACCAAAAGCACATTCTTTTTGCCTTCCCGGACAAACTTTACCAGTACCATGGTATCGTCGGCCTCCAGAATGGAGGCAATGGCGGGGTTCTCCTTACTGATGGTGCCGAAGTTGGAACCGGCGTAGGTGCCATTGGCGGTGATGTAGTGGCGGACGAAGGCCCGGTTGGGTACATGGGTGGTGGTGGCCTCCACAGTGGCGGGGGTCAGGTCTGCCAAGGCTTCCTGTGCAGCCTTTACAGCGCCATCCACAAATTGCTGTTTGTAGCGGCGGCCGGGCTCGTCCCGGGTAAAGTCTGGGGCAGAGTGGGCGTGGGTGGCACCGATAAATACTTTTTCAAAGGGAATTCCTGTTGCGGGGCAAACGGATTCCCGGATCAGTTCGCAGACGATGCGGGGAATGCCACACTTGTCAATGGTGAACAGCAAAATGGTCTCATCACCGGCTTTCATGGCAATGCAGGTGGTGTAGATGGGCATTGCCACACCTTCGGAGCGGCGGGTTTCGGAATTACTGTAGCCACCCAGACCCACGGAATAATCCGGGGTAATATCGATTTTGGCATAGCCTATTTGCAGGTTGGTTTTCAACATGTCCATAGGGGTCAGCTCCTTTCGTTTGTGCCTTCATTATAGCCCCGGAAAAAAAGAAAGGCAATCAAGAAAAAGGAAAATTATATTTAAAAAAAGTAAATTTGGAAATTTTATAAAATTTTTGTGGCGGGGTAGCGTTTGCGGTTGGTTTGTGTTATAATGTTATCAACTATACCTAGGAGTATGCTTATGCTGGAATTATTAGCCCCGGCAGGGTCTATGGAGGCCCTCCACGCAGCGGTGCAAAACGGCGCAAACGCAGTCTATTTGGGCTGCGGCAGCTTTAATGCCCGCCAAAGTGCAAAGAACTTCACCCCTCAGACCCTTACTGAGGCGGTCAAATATTGCCATGTCCGGGGCGTGCAGGTCCACCTGACGGTGAATACCTTGGTCTCCGATAAGGAAATGGCAGATCTGGCGGAGCTTTTGCGCCATGCCGCCCGCAGCGGTGTGGATGCGTTTATCGTGCAGGATCTGGGTGTGGTGGAGCTTTGCCGCCAGATCGCACCCCAGATCCCCATTCACGGCTCTACCCAAATGAGTATCCACAGCCTGCCCGGGGTACTACTGTGCGCCGGCTGGGGTCTTACCCGGGTGGTGCTGAGCCGGGAGTTGAGCCGGGAGGAGATCCGCTATATCACCGCCCACAGCCCCATTGAGATCGAAGTGTTTGCCCACGGCGCGCTGTGCATGGGCTATTCCGGTCAATGCTATCTGTCTGCAGCCATCGGCGGCCGTTCCGGCAACCGGGGACGCTGTGCCCAACCCTGCCGGCAAAGCTATGGCTATGGCAGATATCAAAATAAATACCCTCTGAGCCTGAAGGATAACTGCTTGGTCCAGTATATGCGGGATCTGGAGGAAATGGGTGTGGCATCCGTGAAGCTGGAAGGCCGGATGAAGCGGCCGGAGTATGTGGCTGCCGTTACCGGCACCTACCGTACCGCCATCGATCAAGGCACGGTCACGCCCCAGATGATGCAGACGCTCCATGCCGCTTTTAACCGCCAAGGCTTTACTGACGGCTACTTTATGGGCCGAACCGGTCCGGATATGTTCGGTGTGCGGCAGGATAAAGAGGATCCCGGCTTTATGCGGCAGATGCGTGCAAGCTATGAAGCCACAGAAAATCCCTTGGTGCCGGTTACCTTCCATGCAGAGCTTACCGCCGGCAGAACCACCTTGACGGTCACAGATCCCGAGGGTCGCAAATGCACCGTGGAAGGGCCGGCGCCGGAGCAGGCAAGAGTTGCCGAGCTGACGGCGGAAATGCTGGCGTCCCGGCTGCAGAAAACCGGCGGCACGCCCTATTACTGTACCGATGTCCGGGCCAGCATCGTGCCCGGTGTAACCTTGAGCGCGGCGGCCATCAACGCCCTGCGCCGGGATGTGCTGAATATGCTCACTGCTCAGCGGGCACGGCGGGATCCGGTAATGCCCGGACGGCCCAGAAAGCAGCCGGTGTTCCCCGGTAACCGGTATCACCCGGTGCTGACGGTGCAGATCAGTGGGGTGGAGCAGATCACCGGCCGGCTTTTGAAAATGAATCCCGCGGTACTTTATGTGCCGATCCATATCCTGCAGGAAGATCCGGTGCTTTGCAAAATGCTTACCGACCGGATGAATGTTTGCGCGGTGCTGCCCCGAATCGTACACGACGGGGAATTGCCCGGCTTGCAGCAGGCCATGCGGGAATTGCGCAAACTGGGTGTCAAGGAAGTGCTGGCGGGCAACTTGGGCCTGATTATTCCTGCCCGGGAATGCGGCATGGATGTCCGGGGCGACTTCGGCCTGAATCTTTACAACTCCACCGCCATGAACATGGCGCGGCAGCTGGAATTGACCTCTGCCACCGTAAGTTTTGAAATGACCCTGCCCCAGATCCGGGATGTGAGCAAGGCGGTACCCAGCGAACTGATCTGTTACGGCAGATTGCCCTTGATGGTCACGGAAAACTGCCTGATCCGGGGGAAAACCGGCCAGTGCAGCTGCCATTTGGGGCCGACGAAGCTGACAGACAAGACCGGCGCGGAATTCCCGGTAATCCGGGATGGCGCTTCCTGCCGCAGCATTCTGCTCAACGGCAAAAAGCTTAACTGGCTGGACCGGCAGAATGATCTTGCCCGGCTGGGTCTTTGGGCAACTCGGCTGTACTTTACAACAGAAAACCCCAAGGAAGTAGACCAAGTGCTCTCCAGTGTCCATAATCCGACACCCTTCGATCCCGGTGCTTGTACCCGTGGATTGTATCTTCGGGGTGTTGAATAATGAAGTAGGGGCGCCCGTTGCGCCTTCGATAACAAAGGATATACCCTTATGAAGATTGTCTTAGCTTCCCAATCCCCCAGAAGAAAAGAACTGATGGGCTTTTTTAACCGGCCCTTTACGGTCCGGGTCGCGGATATTGACGAGACCATGGATCCTTGTGAGGATCCCCGCCGGGAGGTGGCACGGGTCAGCCGGTGCAAGGCACAGGCGGTAGCCCGGCAGCCCGGGGAAGTGGTGATCGCGGCGGATACCATTGTCGTTTGCGACGGTATGGTGCTGGGCAAGCCCCATTCTGAAGAAGAAGCGGTAAAAATGCTGTGCATGCTCTCCGGACGGACCCATGAGGTGATGACCGGCCTGACGGTATTATGGGACGGTGGCTGCAAATGCGGCACGGAGGTCACAGAAGTGGTGTTCCGGGAACTGACCCCCGGGGAGATCTATGAATATGTCCGCTCCGGCGAACCCATGGATAAAGCCGGTGCTTACGGGATCCAAGGGGGCGCGGCATTGTTTGTGGAGTCTGTGATGGGAGATTATTACAATGTTGTGGGCCTGCCGGTGTGTCGGTTGGGCCAGATCTTGAATTCTCTGCTGATGGAGGAAGACTGATGAAGCACTTTTTCTCTACCCGGGTGCGGGTGGTTCTGGTGATCGCCATATTGCTGGCCGTAGGCTTGGCAGTGATCAGCGACCTGACAGGCCTGAGCGTGCCGGATATGGTGGTCAAGGGCGTTTTGACCCCCATTCGCTCCGGTGCCAGCCGGCTGGCGGATGGCGCTCAGCGGATCTATAACTATGTGTTTGAATATGAATCTCTGGCAGCGGAAAATGCAGCCTTGAAAGAGCAGCTTGCCGAGATGGAGGATGAGGCCCGCCGGGCAGATTCCGTATCCCGGGAAAACAGCTATTTGCGTTCTGTGATCGGGCTGAAGGAGAATAACCCCTCATGGGAACTGGTGGATGCCTATGTGATCTCCCGCAGCTCGCAGGAGTGGTCCTCTACCTTCACAGTGAGCCGGGGCAGCAACGCCGGTATCAAGGAGGGCATGTGCGCCATCACTGCCAATGGTGAAGTGGTGGGTCTGGTCAGCGAAGTGGGCAGCAATTATGCTCAGATCAAGTCCGTTATGGACTCCTCTTTGGAAATCAGCTCTACCATCAGCGCCTCCGGCTATAACGGCATGGTGCAAGGCGGCTATGCTTCCGGCTTGAATGGGCTGCTGCGGATGAACTATCTGCCCAGCTCCGCGGTGATTCGGAACAATGACCAAGTTGTGACCTCCGGTTCTATGGTCTACCCCCGGAATTTGATCGTTGGCTATGTGGTGGATGCGGGCTTTGACGATGCCGGCGTTGCCAAATATGCCCTTTTGAAGCCTGCTGTGGATGTGGGCAATCTGGAACTGGTGTTTATCGTTACCCAATACGATGCCGGCTAAATTTCCGGCGGACTCTTCAGAAAGGACGGTGCGGGGCTGATCCCTGTCAGCCTGCTTGTTTCTATGGCAAGAAAGTACGAATTTAAACCGGATAAGCCCCAGATCTCCTTAGCGGACCGGTTGTACCTGACAAAAAAGCAGCGCAAGCAGCTGCTCAAATGGTCTTTGTACGCCTTGGTGCTGCTGTTTCTTTCTGTGGTGCAGGATGTGCTTTTAAGCCGGGTTCGGCTGTTTGGCGCGACCACAGAGCTGGTACCGGTGGGTATTGTGATGATCTGCCTGCTGGAAGGCTTGGAGACCGGCAGCGTCTTTGCGCTGGTCAGTGCCTGCCTTTATCAGTTTTCCGGTACCCCCGGGGGCACATACAGTATTGTATTTATCACATTTTATTGCGTGCTGGTCACATTGCTGCGGCAGGCCTATTTGCAAAAGGGCTTCTTGCCGGCACTATTGTGTACCGCCGTAGCCATGATCCTTTATGAAGGATCGGTGTTTGCCATTGGTCTGTTTTTGGGAAAGACCACCCCGGACCGGGTGCTGGGCTTTGCCGTTACCGCCGGTCTTTCTTTGGCGGTGGCACCTGTTTTGTACCCGGTGACCTTATCTATCGGTAAGATCGGAGGCGAAGTATGGAAAGAATAACGAAATTTCGCGCCCGGATTCTGGCGCTGATCTTTATCGTGATCACCCTGTTCTTTGCCTTCAAGCTGTATGATCTGCAGATCGTGAAAACCGGCGGCGGCAATACGGATAATGCCACCACCGTTACGGTGCTGACTCGCGTGAAAGCATCCCGGGGGCATATTCACGATACCAACGGTAATGTGCTGGTGCATAACCGCGCCAGTTATGACCTGACCCTGAATCACTTTGTTTTGATCTCTGCCAACGGCACCAATGACTATCTTTATAAGCTGGTCAAAAGCTGTCAGGAGGCGGGGATTGAATATGAGGAGCATTTCCCGATTTCCAAGGAACGGCCCTTTGTGTATACACTGGATCAGTATAATTCTGCGTGGCAGAATTATTTCCAGCGGTACTTGGCTTACTTGGGGGGCTTGGACTCGGATATTACCGCCCCGACCCTCATTAAACATCTGCGTCAGCGTTATAAGCTGCCGGCTGAGTGGACAGAAGAAGAGGTCCGGCAGGTGCTGGGCATCTGGTATGAAATGGACCTGCGCCGGTGCGTCACATCCTTGCCCCTCTATGTGTTCCTGACCGACGTCAGCGATGAATATCTTGCTTCGGTGATGGAACTGAATGTGCCGGGCATGAATGTGGAAGCTTCCAACGTCCGGGAATACAGCACAGAATATGCAGCCCATATTTTGGGCTATGTGGGTCCTATGTCTGCTAAGCAGTGGGAAACCTATAAGGCAAATAAGGATTACTCCATGGACTCTGAGATCGGTCAGTCCGGCTTGGAGGCCCAGTATGAAAAATACCTCCACGGCGTAGACGGCTGGCGGGAGGATACCTTTACCATGGATGGCACCTTGATCTCTTCTCACTATCGCACAGAACCCCGGGCCGGCTCCAATGTGGAGGTGTCCATCGACATTAACCTCCAGCGGGCAGCGGAGGTGGAACTGGAAAAAGTGTTCACCAAAATGCGGGAGAAGGAAAAAGGAGACGGCCGGTTTGTAGAAGGCGGCGCCGTGGTGGCGGTGGAGGTCAAAACCGGCAAAGTGCTGGTGTGTGGCAGCAATCCCACCTACAATCTGGCTACTTTCTCAGAAGACTATAATGACATTTTGGAGCGGCCCTATGATCCTCTGTTCAACCGGGCGCTGCTGGGCACCTACCCTCCCGGCTCTACCTACAAAATGTCTATGGTGGTGGCAGCTATCGATTCCGGTATGATCACCTCGGAAAGCCGGATCGAGGATAAAGGTGTATTTAATAAATACGCCGGCTTTGATGTCAAATGTCTGCTCTATACCACATCCCGCCGGGTCCACGGCAGCATTACTGCGTGGGAAGCGCTGATGGTTTCCTGTAACTACTTCTTCTATGAGCTTGGTGACCGGATCCGTTTGAGCGCCATGGACAATACCGCCAAGGCATTGGGCTTGGGTGAGCCTACCGGCGTGGAGCTGCGGGAGTATATCGGCTACCGGGCTAACGAACAGACCAAAGCTGAGCTTTATAAAGGCGATCATAAGAAATTCTCCCGAGGCGACCAGATTCTGGCAGCCATCGGTCAGTCTGACAACCGGTTTACCCCCATGCAGCTGGCGGTGTACACTGCCACATTGGCAAACCGGGGTACGCGCTATAAGGCCACCTTCTTAAACCGGGTGGTGTCTGCGGACTATCGGCAGCTTCTGGAGCACAGCGCCCCCACGGTGGTCAGCCAGCTGACCATTTCCGACGATGCGTACAATGCCTACAGTAAGGGCATGTATAATGTGGCCCACAACCGGGACGGTACTGCGGATACGACCTTTATGGACTATCCTATCAAGATCGCCGCCAAGACCGGTACGGCCCAGAACGGCGGCAACCTGCCGGATAACGGCGCCTTTGTGTGCTATGCGCCCTTTGACGACCCTCAGATCGCCATTGCCATTTACGGCGAAAAGGCAGGTCACGGCGGCGATTTGGCGCCGGTAGCGAAGGCCATTTTGGATGTATATTTTGAGGTGGGAGAGGCAAAAGACATTACCACCCATGAAAATAAACCCAGCTAAAAGGAGAATGGATATGGCAAAAACAACGTTTATTGCCGCCGGAGATGCATTTGTGACCCGGCGGTTACCCCGGGGAGGCTATGTGGGTTTCCAGCCGGTCAAGGAACTGATCACAAGCCATGATGTGGCGTTTTTGAATCTGGAATCTACTTTCCATGAAAATGAGTGCAGCCCCGCAGTGGACAGCGGTGGTACTTGGGCAATGTCCGACCCCCGGACATTGGACGACATGATGGAATACGGTTTCAACCTGTTTAATACCGCCAATAACCATTCCGGCGACTTCGGCATCGAGGGCGTGCTGGCAACGGTACGGAACCTGAAGGAGCGGGATATGATCTTCTCCGGCACCGGCGAAGACCTTGCGCAGGCGGCAAAGGCTTGCTATTTGGAAACCCAAGGCACCCGGGTGGCGCTGATCAGCTGCTGCAGCTCCATGCCCAATGCCTTCCGTGCCGGCGCCCAAAGCGCCGAAATGCCCGGCAGACCCGGCCTGAATCCCTTGCGTTTTAATCAGGTATTTCATCTGGATCACGAACACTTTGCCATGGCAAAGCAGGTGGCAAAGGTGAGCGGTGTCAACGCCAAGCAGGAGCGCTCCATCCGCAACGGCTACGCAGTTCCTCCCAAGGAAGGCACCCTTTCTATCGGCGCGACCAAGTTTGTGGAAGATGAAACAAGCTGGGTAGAATCCACCTGCAACAAGCAGGACTTGAAGCGGATCACCGACGAGGTCATGGAAGCGAAGCGGCAGGCGGATGTGGTGCTGGTAAGCATCCACAACCATCATATCGACGGCAGCGAGAACTATGAGCCGCCCCAGTTCCTGCAGGATTTCAGCAAGGCATGTATCGATGCCGGTGCGGATGTGATCATCGGTCACGGTCCCCACGAACTGCAGGGTATCGAGCTGTACAAGGGCGGTCTGATTCTGTACTCCATCGGCAACTTCATTTTCCAGACGGAAACCGTGGAGTTCCAGCCTTGGGATGCCTATGCCAACAAAGGCATGCCCTTAGATACCAAGGTAGGCGCTTATATGAGCGAGCGGTCTGCAAACGGCACCCGGGGTTATGGGGTGCAGTGGCCCATCTGGAATGCGGTGCTGCCTTCTTGGACCATGGAGGACGGCAAGATCACAGAGCTTAAACTGTATCCTTACGATCTGGGCATGGAATTGCCCCGGTCTCAAAAGGGCGTGCCGGTGCTCAATGGCAGCACAAAGACCTTGCAGTATATGCAGGATCTGTGTAAGCCCTTCGGTACGGAAGTGGACATTGTGGACGGCGTGGGTATCGTCCGGCTGTAAAGAGGTACATAGCGATGGTTTATGAAAAGATCAAAACATTATCCGCGGCAATGGAAAAGGACATGGTTGCCCAGCGCCGGGATTTCCATAAGTATGCAGAGACCGGCTGGTTTGAGACCCGGACGACATCCATCATTGCCCGCCATCTGACCAAGCTGGGTTACGAGGTTTTGCTGGGTGAGCAGGTCTGCGATAAGGATGCCCGGATGGGTGTTCCTTCTGAGGCGGCGTTGGCAGCCCACTATGAAAAAGCATTGGAGTGGGGCGCAGATCCGGAGTTTGCACCCTTTACCAAGGGCGGTATGACCGGTGTCATCGGCATCCTCCGGTGCGGAGAAGGCCCTACGGTGGGTATGCGCTTTGATATCGATGCGCTGGGTGTCATCGAATCCGACGAGCCGGATCACCGGCCTATGGCAGAGGGCTTTGCCTCTGTCAATCGGGGCGCTATGCATTCCTGCGGTCACGATGCCCACGCCACCATCGGTATGGGCGTGGCTACTGTGCTGATGGCCATTCGGGAGCATCTTCACGGTACCATTAAGCTGATCTTCCAGCCTGCGGAGGAAGGCGTCCGGGGTGCAAAATCCATTGTGGAAAAAGGCCATCTGGACGATGTGAATTACTTCTTAGGCTCTCATGTTACCGGTAAAAAGCCGGAAGATCCCACGGTGATCATTCCCGGTTCCACCGGCAGCTTGGCCACCTGCAAGTACGATGTTACTTACCGGGGCAAGAGTGCCCATGCCGGCGGCGCGCCCCATATGGGCAAAAACGCCTTGCTGGCGGCCGCGGCAGCGGTTGTGAACCTGTATGCCATTCCCCGGCACGGCGCCGGCGCATCCCGGATCAATGTGGGCAAGCTGGTTGCCGGCAGCGGCAGAAATGTGATCGCGGACGAAGCCTTTATGGAGATCGAGCTCCGGGGCGCAACGACGGAGATCAACGATTATATGATCCAGTACGCCGAAGATATTCTGCGCAACACCGCAGCCATGTATGGCTGCAGCTGTGAGATGAAGCTCATGGGTGCGGCAACTTCCAATGAAAGTGATCCGGATTTCTGCGAGTACCTGCGGCAGCTGTGGCATGAGAAGCTGGGCTTCCCGGTATCTGAGAAGCTGATGCTCAAGATCGGCGGCAGTGAGGATGTATCCTACATGGTCAACCGGGTGCGGGAAAACGGGGGCAAAGCCACCTTTATGCGGGCGATGACCATTACCACCGGCCCTGCCCATAACCGGCGTTTCGACTTTGACGAGAGCCTTATGGTGCCTACCGTCCAAGCTTTCTGCGCCGCAGTGGCAGATCTTTTGAAATAATCTTATGGTAAAAGGGAGGGCGAAGCCCTCCCTTTTTTTGTCATACAAATATTGAAAATTAATAAAAAATTATTGACAATCGATAATTTATGTGTTACCCTACAGACAGAAAGGGGATGTTTTCCAATGAAAAGAGTGTTTAATTCCGTCCATGTGACCCTTTGGGCAGGCCGTCTGGTGGCAGCGGTGGTGTTTGTGCTGCTGTTTACACTGCCTACGGTTTTGCAGTGGTATGGCCAGTATCGGCCGCTGACCCAGCTGGAAAGCAATGCCATTACAGCGGCATTTTACTTGTGCGCTGTGGCAGTGGGAATCGCCCTTTGGAATATGGACAGTCTGCTGCGATCCATTTTGAATGCAGAGGTGTTTACCCACGAAAACGTCCGCAAGATCCGCATGATCCGCTGGTGTTGCTTTGGGGTGTCGGTAATTTGCATTCCCGCGGCTTTTTGCTACTATCCCTTGGTGTTTATGGTGCTGGTAATGGGCTTTTTGAGCTTGGCGGTAACAGTGGTGGTCCGGGTCATGGCGGCAGCTGTGGAGATCCGGGAAGAAAACGATCTGACTGTCTGAGGTGAAGCCATGGCTATTATCGTAAATTTGGATGTGCAGCTTGCCCGGCGGAAGATGACCTCTCTGGAACTTGCCCAGCGGATCGGTCTGACGCAGGCAAATCTGTCTATTTTAAAAACCGGCAAGGCAAAGGCCATTCGCATGAGTACCCTTAACGAGATCTGCCGGGTGCTGGGATGCCAGCCCGGAGATCTTCTGGAATTTGTGGAGGACGACCATGGAACAGAATAATACTTGGCCCCCCAGTCAGCAAACATGCACGGGGTTTCACACAGGGAAAAAGGAATTGCTGTTTGCCGCGCTTGCAGTGCTGTGGGCGCTGCTGCTTTGCAACTGTGTGTATGCCGGGGGCTTTCATCTGGGATTTGGCATTTGTGCCATAGGGCTGATTCTGTGCAGTGCAGGCTACCTGTGGAGTGTGGGTTTTCGTCCCACGCTCTACAGCGGCGGGTTGCTGATATGCAGCTTGCTGATCGCTGCGGGTTTCGGCTGGTCCTGTGACGGACCGGTGAAGCTGATTATGCTTTGCTTTATGGCGTTGAGTGTCAATTTGGGTCTGTGCCTGATGGCGGGGCAGAATCGCCGGGATCCGGGCAAAGCGGGTTCTGTTTGGGATGCGCCCCAGACCTTTTTCCAATTGGGCTTCGGGAAATTGCCGGAGTCCTGCAAGGGCCTTACCGATGCCATCCGCTCCGATGGAGCAGGCAGAAAGGGCAGCGCAATTTTATTGGGCTTGGGACTGGCTGTTCCGGTGCTGGCAGTGGTGCTGCCCCTATTGACCGGTGCAGATGCTGCCTTTGAAGGATTGATTTCCCGGTTACCCAAGCTGGAGGTAGAGGAGATCCTGTTTACCCTTTTCTTCGGGGTCTGTTTGGGAGCGGTGCTTTATACCCAAGGGGTGGCGCTGAAATATGCCCCCGCACCCCGCACCGAGGAAAGGAAACAGAAGGGGATCAGCGCCATAACCGTCAATACCATGCTGGGCTGCCTGTGCGGGGTATATCTTTTGTATCTGATGAGCCAGCTGGCTTATTTTGTAGGCGGTTTTTCCGGGTTGCTGCCGGCAGGTTACTCACTGGCAGAATATGCCCGCCGGGGCTTCTTTGAAATGGCAGCTTTATGCGGCGTAAATCTGACGGTGATGGTTTTGAGTCTGGCGTTGGTGAAGAAAACGGAAAAAGCGCCTCGAAGCACCCGGCTGTTGTGTCTGATGATCGGTCTGGTGACGCTGTTTCTGGTTTGCACCGCCAGTGCGAAAATGTTTATGTATATCGGCAGCTACGGCATGAGCCGGCTACGGCTGCTGACCCAGATCATTATGCTGTTTCTGGGGATGACCACTTTGGTGGTGTCGGTGTGGCTGTTTGTGCCAAAGCTGGCTTATATGAAGGTGGTCATCTTGGGAGCAATGGTCATCGGTCTTACCACCATGTGGATGGATGTGGATACCCAAGTAGCCCGTCATAATGTGAATGCTTACCTGTCCGGGCAGCTGGAAACGGTGGATGTTGCCTATCTGGCGGGGCTCTCCGACGGCGCACTGCTGCAGTTGGAGGCTCTGGCAGAGAAAGCGCCGGAGGAATCGGTTTCCCGGCAGGCGCGGCAAGCGCTCCGCTGCCGGCGAAAGGTGGACGACCTGCGGGGCTGGAATTACTTTAACGGTGCGGCACAAAAGTGGAAATAAGAAAAACGGAGGGGTATTCCCTCCGTTTTGTGCTTTCGTTGACTTTCTTGTGGGGATTTGTTATGATAAAGCCATCAAAAGTCCGGAAAGGCGGCGTTTTTATGACTGCAGATTTATTAAATGTTATTTTGTGGATTCCCTTTGGAATCATTGCCTTGATTGCCGGCTTGATCTATTGCATTTCCGGCTATCGTCACGGCCTGTGGCGGGCGCTGGTAAGTCTGGTGGCGGTGGCGGCATCTACGGTGCTGAGCGTGCTGGCTTCCCGGTTCTTTGGGGGGCTTTTGGCACCGGATCTGGCAGCGTTGCTTTCTATGGCGGATGTGCAGATGGGCAACACCATGCTGCTGACGGTGGCAAACAGCGCCGTCCGTGTGGTGGTGGCCATGGGCCTGTTCGGGGTACTGATGCTGATTTTTACCCCGGTGCTGGGCTTTGTCTTCCGTAAGATCTTGGGCGGCCGCCTTACGGTGGCCAACAAGGGGCTCAAATGGCTGGGCGTGCTGGTAGGCGCGGTATCTGCCATTGCCTTCAGCCTGTTTTGGCTGTGTCCCATCTACGGCACGGTGGCTACCGCCATGCCGGTGGTGCAGTCGGCAAGCCGGATGCTGGAGGAGGATTCGCAGGACTTTGCGCAGATCAATGCATATGTGGATCAGCTCAGCCAAAACCCGCTGGTGCAGGCATCCCGTGTCGGGCCGGTAAGTGCGGTTTACGACGGCCTTTCCAGCGTGCAAATGGGCAGCGCTTCTATTTCGGTGGTGGATATTTCCCGGGCGTTTGAGGAAGCCACCGGTTTGCTCGTTTTGCTGGAGAATGCGGACGAGCCGGAAGAATTTGCCCGGCTCAGCACCAAACTGGTGGATCTGGTACGGACTTATTTTGTGGATCAGGATTGGTTCTACGACCTGTACCGGGAAGTTACGAAAGAAGTCCGGTTCATGGCGGCGGATTCCACCATGGAGGATATCGAGTATGTGGACCGCCTGCTGCAGCTGGCGGATATGCCCAAGGAGGAATTTCAGCAGGTCTGCGCGGGTGTGCTGGATTTTGCAAAGTTTGCCTTGGAAAAGGGCGTTATGACCATGTCGGAAGACTCCGACCCTATGCAAATTTTAAATTCCGGCATTCTGCAGGAAATGGGCCGGCTGCTTAACAGTTCCGATACCATGGTGCAAGTCAAAAAACTGGCATTCGGCATGATGCTGGAAGAGGCAGGGATGACCTTTGCCCAAGGGACGGCACTGATGGACAAATACCAGTTGGGCCAGTTGACCGATCCTGCCCAGCAACAGCAGGAAGCAGAAGCAATGATCCTGCCGGGTTTGAGCCGGGAGATCCCGCCGGTGATGGCGGTGCTGCGGCATCCCAGCATGGGAGACGCGGCGCTGGAAGATGTGCTGGAATATGTGACCTTCAATGAAGCGATGGGCATTCCGGAGGATGCAAAGATTCCTGCCAAAAAGCAGAACCAGATGCTCACCGCCCTGAAAAAGGCAGCAAAGCTGCCCTTAGAAGAATTGGCAAAAATGAATGTGGGTATAGGCACCATGCAGGAATCTGTGGCCAGCAGCGTCGATTACGCAAATTGAAAGTCTCCCCGGGAAGCGTGCCTTCCCGGGGATCCAAATTCCAATTTATGGAAAAGGAAGAACGGGCCCGATTGGGCCCGTTCTTCCTTTAGGGGTATATACAGGAGAATGACAGGTAGCAAATTAAATATGTGCCTTCAGCACTTCCAAGAACTTGTAGCAGTCCTCGGGGCAGATCGCACCCATGTTGGCAACTTGGAACATGTTCATAGCCAGATACTTGCCCTTGCCGGGGTAGACGGTGTAGCCTGCAGCAGCCAGCTCATCCACGAACTGCTCCACGGGCTTGCTGCCCTCGGGCAGGAACACGGAGGTAACGGTGTTGGACATGTCCTTTTCTTCCAGCAGGAAGGTCAGGCCCATCTCCTTCATGCCGTCACGGAGGATCTTGGCACACTTCTGGTAACGCTCCACACGGCCGGCCAGAGTTTCCTTCTCCAGAGTCCAATCCAGAGCGGCGTTCAGAGGCCAGAACAGGTTGACGTTGGGGGTGTTGGGGGTCTGGTGGCTGGACTTAGCGATCTCATAGTGCTTGCCCAAGTTCAGGTAAACATTCTTGCCCTGTGCAGCAGGGGTGGAAGCCATCAGCTCTTCCTTGCCGCAGATGTAAGCGGAGCCGGGGTAGCAGCCCAAGCACTTGCCGCCAACGGAGGTGCACAGGTCGATGTTGTTGTCCACCACGTCGATATGCTGACCGGCAGCAGCGCTGACACAGTCAACAAAGAAACGCTTGCCATACTTCTTGGCCAGCTTGCCTACAGCATTCACGGGGTTGATCATGCCGGTGCTGGTCTCATGGAAGACCATGCAGACGTAGGTGATCTTGGGATTGTTCTTCAGAATCTCCTCCACCTCGTCCATGTTGGGCAGGTTGGCCCAGCCGGGCTGATAGTTGGTGGTGGGAACATTGTACTTGGTCAGGATCTCCAGCAGACGGTCGCCGAAGACGCCGTTGTTGATCAGCAGAGCCTCGTCACCCTCAGCGAACACGGAGGACAGGCAGGTTTCGTTGGCAGAAGTGCCGGAACCGGAAACGATCACGGAGTAGTAGCTGTCATCGGCGTTGAACAGCTTCAGAATCTTGCCCTGAATGGCCACGAACAGTTCTTCGAACTCGGGGCTTCTGTGGCAGATATCGTAGTGCAGCAGGGACTGACGAACTTCTTCTTCGACCAGAACAGGGCCGGGACTAAACAGCATAGTTTTCATGGGAACCAACCTCTTTCCTAGTATATACGCCGGGTAGGCGGGACGATCCCGCGACTCGACAAAGAAATACTAACATATTGTCAAAAAGTTGTCAAGACATTGTCAGAAAAGAGGGATATAAATTATTTCGATACCCCGGTACTCCCTATAAAAAGCAAGGGAGGGGCAATGCCCCTCCCAGCGGTTATGCACGTTTGCGCGGATTCTTTCATACTATATAAATATTGCCATAACCAAGGCGATGATGATTGCAGGCAGGAAATTTGCCACCTTTTGCTTGGTGATGCCCATCAGGTTCAAACCGATGATCACAATCAAAAGATTACCCACGCAGTTCATTTCTCCGATCATATGCTCGGTCAGCACCGGCTGCAGGAATCCGGAAGCCAGCACGATCAGCCCTTGCAGAATGCCGACTGCTGCCGCGGACAGCAATACACCTGCGCCCAAACTCACGGACAGAGCAATGGCAGCCACAAAGTCCAGCACGCTTTTGGTGAAATAAATGGTATTGTCTCCGGAGACGCCGGCGCTCAAGCCACCCAGAATAATCATAGAACCTACGCAGAACAGCAGCGTGGCGCTGACGAAGCCCTCCGCCAGAGAGCCTTGAGAGGTATCTCCGTGGCGCAGCTTATTTTCCACCGCAGCGGCAGCCCGGTTCAGTGCACCGTCAATGTCCAGCAGTGTACCGATCAGCGCGCCTCCGGCCACGGCGATCACCGGAGCAATGGGATTGGCATCGGGAAGACTGCCGGCACGGATGGCGCCGGAAAGGCCGATGTAAGCGGTGCACAGGCCGGCACCGAACATCACTGCATCGGAAAGCTTCTGGGGAAAACCTTTTTTGCATAAAAGGCCGATCACAGAGCCGACGATCACCGCCAGCATATTCACGATCACCCCGGTATAGGGAAAATGAATTATCGCTTCCATAAAAATACCTCATTGTGGTTATTTTGCCTATTATAGCGGTTCTGTGTCGGTTTTGCAACTGTCAGAATGGTCGCTTTGCCAAACTTTTGCCCGCGTTGTGTAGAATATCCATAAGAGATGGGAAAAAATCCTGCAATTCGGCAATTCAAACACTTTACAAGGACCATTCGTTATTGTATAATGGCAAAGGTTGAGCTTGTATCATCGGCTCAATAGATCTATCTTGAATACTGCAAACGCAGTAATAATTTATTGGAGGAAAAAACTATGTCTGTTAAAGTTGCTATCAATGGCTTTGGCCGTATCGGCCGTCTGGCTTTCCGTCAGATGTTCGGCGCTGAGGGCTACGAGGTTGTCGCCATCAACGACCTGACCTCTCCCAAGATGCTGGCTCATCTGCTGAAGTATGACTCCACTCAGGGCAATTATGCCGCTGCCGGTCATGTCGTGGAAGCTGGCGAGGACTACATTGTTGTGGACGGCAAGAAGATCACCATCTACGCTAAGGCAAATGCTGCTGAGCTGCCTTGGGGCGAGCTGGGCGTGGATGTGGTGCTGGAGTGCACCGGCTTCTACACCTCTAAGGCTAAGGCACAGGCTCACGTTGACGCCGGTGCTAAGAAGGTCGTTATTTCCGCTCCTGCCGGCAACGATCTGCCCACCATCGTTTACAACGTCAACCATGAGACTCTGACCGCTGCTGATACCATCATTTCCGCAGCTTCCTGCACCACCAACTGCTTGGCTCCCATGGCAAAGGCTCTGAACGATCTGGCTACCATCGAGTCCGGCATCATGTGCACCATCCACGCCTACACCGGCGACCAGATGATTCTGGACGGTCCTCAGCGCAAGGGCGACCTGCGCCGCAGCCGTGCAGGTGCCATCAACATCGTGCCCAACTCCACCGGTGCTGCTAAGGCCATCGGTCTGGTCATCCCCGAGCTGAACGGCAAGCTGATCGGCGCCGCGCAGCGTATCCCCACTCCCACCGGCTCCACCACCATCCTGAACGCTGTCTGCGCTAAGGCTGTGACCGTGGAAGAGATCAATGCCGCCATGAAGGCTGCTGCTACCGAGTCCTACGGCTACAACGAGGACGAGATCGTTTCCTCCGATATCATCGGCATGCGTTTCGGTTCTCTGTTCGATGCTACGCAGACCATGGTCTGCAAGCTGCCCGACGGCAAGACTCAGGTTCAGGTGGTTTCTTGGTACGACAACGAGAACTCCTACGTTTCTCAGATGGTCCGCACCATCAAGTACTTCGCCGAGCTGGCCTAATCGAACTTATGCAAAAAGCAGTCCACCACCCGGTGGACTGCTTTTTAATTAAGCGATAAATTCCAATTTATCGAACAGATCTGCACCCCGTTGTCATTGCGAACCAGTGACCGTGGTGCTCCGCGCAGCGAATCAAAAATCTTTATGATTGCCGGGGGCAATCATACTTTGATTAGGTCACTGGTGTGGCAATCTAAAAGTCCATGTTTCCCAATAGATTCCCACGCCAGTCTGAGGACTGGCTCGGAATGACAATTGGTTTGTGCCCAGCGTTAAACAGACCGATAAATTGGTATTTGATGCACAAAAAGAATCCCGCGCCGACGGCGCGGGATTCTGGGATACAAATCAAACCTTCAGTTCAGCGCAGAACAGAGTCCAAGCAAAGCCGACCAGATCCTGCCGGTTTCCGCTGTTGATGATCTTCAGACTGCCGGTGCGCTCCTGGGTGCTGCGAGCATTGCTCTCAGTCAGGGCCTCTTCGGTCTGCCGGACGGTCAGTGCGCTGCCGTCGAAGAAGTCCACGGGATAGCCCAGCACCTCGGCGATCACATCTGCCGCAAAGGGGAAGTGGGTGCAGCCCAGCACCACGCTGTCAAAGGGCTTGTCCATATAAGGCGCGAAGCTTTCAGCCAATGCTTTTTTCACGGTCTGACGATCCTTCATGGCACCTTCTACATAAACGACGATGGAAGGGGCAGGCAGAGCGACGACTTCAGCACTGTCGCCGACCCGCGCCAGAATATTCTGGAAAGCGGCGGAAGAAACAGTACCGGCGGTGGCCAGTGCCAGCACACGGGGGTGGTCCTTTGCTTTGGCAGCCCGCTCCACAGCGGGCAGAATGCCGATCACGGGAATGTGGGGGTAGGTCTGCTGCAGCAGTTCCCGGGTAGCGGCGGTGGCGGTGTTGCAGGCAATGACGATGGCCTTGGGCTCTACACCCTTGCTGGCCTCGGCAATGGCGTTCAGGGTCAGCTGCTGCACCTCGGCGGTGGTCCGGGGACCGTAGGGGGCGTTGGCGGAGTCGCCGTAGTACAGGTAATCCTCGTTGGGCATTTTTTCGATCAGGCGCTTGAGCACGCTGATGCCGCCGAAGCCGGAGTCGAAAACGATAATGGGTTTGTTCATAATAGCACCTCTTTGTGTATTCGTGTTTCTATTACTAAGAAGTAGGAACATAAGCTTCGCCGGCAGTCACAAAACGGACGGTTGCTTAAGCGGTTCCTTCTTCAAAATCACGGACTGCTTCATCCTGCAGCATCTTCAAACGGACGGGGTCCTTGCCACCAACCGGCTGACCGTCGATCATTTCTGCAGCCAGGCACAGAGAGCCGGAGGAAGTAACGATGATTTCGTCGGCTTCCATCATTTCCTTCACAGTGAAGGGAGTTTCATCCACAGGGATACCCAGCTTTTTGCAACCTTTAATGAGGTGGGCACGGGAGATGCCAGGCAGGATCAGATGGTCGGTAGGAGCAGTGACCAGCACGCCGTTCTTTAGAATATGGACATTGGAGTGGGCGCACTCGGTGACCCGGTCGCCTCTATGCAGAACGGTTTCCTGGCAGCCCTGTTCATGGGCTTCCTGGGAAGCGATGACTGCGGGAATCAGATTTAGGGTTTTGATGTTGCAGTGCAGGAAACGGGTGTCTTCCTTGGTGATGAGCTTGACCTTTTTGTATGTGTCCACCAGGTCCTTGTGGTAAATGTTGATCCACAGGTTGGCCTTAGAACCGTCCTGAGGGAAGATGTGGTTCCGCACACCGGCACCACGTGTGACCTGCCAGTAGACAAAGTTGCTGCCGGTATCCATCTTGGACAGCATTTCGTTCAGAATGGTCTTCATCTCTTCCTTGGTCTGGGCAATCTCGATGCGCAGTAGGCCTGCGGAGTTGTACAGCCGGTCAATGTGCTCATCCAAAGCAAAGATCTTGTAGTTACGGCTGTAGGTGGCATCGTAAACACCGTCGCCGAAGAAGCTGACGCGATCACCGAAGGGGATCGTCATTTCTTCCAGTTCACCATATTGACCATTGTAGTAAGCGAGATTTTTCATACAGATTCCTCCTAAGTAATAAAAGAAGTTTTTTCTGTATTGATTTTATTCGCTTCTTGTACTATAATCAAATATAATAATAAAAATGTTTTATATAATCATTTAACTATGGAGCTGATGGAATGTTCAATCATGTAGAATACATTTACGCAGTCTACCAGGAAAAGTCCTTTACCAAGGCAGCCCAGCGGCTGTATATCTCCCAGCCCTCTCTTTCTGCTACGGTTTCCAAGGTGGAAAAGGAGATCGGCTATCCTATTTTTGACCGCGGCGGCAGGGAAGTGACCCTGACCTACATCGGCCAGAAATACATCCGGGCGGCGGAGCAGATCATGCAAATCCGCAAGAACCTGGCAAACGAGATCGATGATCTGGTGAAGCTACGCAAGGGTAAGGTGGTGCTAGGCTGCACCGCATTTATCGCCTGCCACTTTTTGCCGCCCCTATTAAAAGCCTTTGGCAGGAAGTACCCCGATGTGGAGGTTCAGTTAAAGGTGGAGCAGTCTACTATGCTCCGGGAGCGGTTGGAAAAGGGTATGGTGGACATTATCATTGATAATGTGCTGTTTAAAGAGCCGAATTACACCTATTTGCCCCTGTTACAGGAACAGATTCTCATTGGTGTGCCGGTGGAATTGGAGGTAAACAGGCGGTTAGAGGACTTCCGATTGGATCCCCTGCAGCTTTGTCAACAGAATTGTGACTACAGTGTGCTGCCCAAGGTGGATATGTCTCTTTTCCGGGATGAAGCCTTTATCCTGCTGAAAAGCGGCAACAAGATGCGGCAGATCGCCCACAGTATCTTTGCCGAGAATGGCATGTCGCCCAAGGTGGGCTGCGAGTTTGATTTGCTGTTGCCGTCCATCAGCTTTGCGGAAAACGGTTACGGCATTTGCTTTGTGCCGGATTTGCTGCTCAAATGCGCCGGCTACAGCGACAAGCTTGCATACTATCAGCCCGATACCAAAAACAAAACCCGTACCTTGTATATTTTCCACCGGTCCGATAAGTATATGACCTTTGCCGGTAAAGAACTGATTGATTTTTTGCAGGCCAATGTATAGGAGAATGCCTATGGAACATATAGATTTAATTGATGAGGCGAAGCAGGCAATGGCTACGGCTTATGCCCCCTATTCCGGCTTTCAGGTGGGGGCGGCGCTTTTGTGCGCCGATGGTACGGTATATACCGGCTGCAATATGGAAAATGCCGCCTACAGCCCTACCCTGTGCGCCGAGCGTACCGCCTTTGCCAAAGCGGTTTCCGAGGGCAGGCGGGACTTTACCGCCATGGCGGTCTGTGGAGGGAAAAACGGAGTGATCTCCGGTATCTGCACCCCCTGCGGCGTCTGCCGTCAGGTAATGGCAGAATTTTGCCGGGAGGATTTTCAGATTCTGCTGGTAACGCCGGAAGGGTACGAAAAACGCACACTGGGTCAGCTCTTGCCGGAGAGTTTTTTACTGTAAATAAGCTTGTAACTGCTGCAGTTTTTATACTGCAGCGGTTTTTTGTATGTTCCGGAGCTAAATTGGATATGCTGATTATCAACCGGCAAGGATCTCTGCTTTGATGACACCGGCGTGACCACGCAGCAGCCGCAGCAGCTCGTCCAGAGAGACGGTCAGGTCGGTGGTCTCGGCGGTAATGGTCACAATGGCGCTGCCGTTGGTAGGAACAATGGAGTTGATGGTCTGAATGTTGGCCTTATGCTCGGCAAAGATCATCAGCATGGAGCTGAGCAGACCCTTTTCGTCGTGCAGCAGGAACTGGAAGGTGATGATCCGGCCTGCCATCATGTTCTGGAAGGGGAGCACCGAGTCCCGGTACTTATAAAATGCGCTGCGGCTGATGCCGGTCATTCGGGCGGCCTCGTTTACGGTGGTAGCCTCGCCGGTAGAGATCAGCCGCTTGGCTTCTGCCACCTTCAGGAATACTTCCGGCAGAGCGGAAGCCTCCACAATGTAGTATTTGGGTGCTTTTTCCATGGTGTGCAAAACCTCCAAGGATTATTTGGGCGGTTACAGAGCGCCTATTTTCCTTCATTCTATCATATATTTTATAAAATGCAAGCCTGTGGCGGACATTCTTCCGCCACAGACAGTACAAAAAGGGGTGGGTGTGTGCCACAAAAGGTTGGAACGCTTTGGAAGATTTTGCTTGTTTTAGCTGTATTTTGGTTGGGGATCCGGTATTTATTACCCTTGTTTCTTCCGTTTTTGGCGGCAGTGCTGGTGGCTGTGGCAGCAGAGCCTGCGGTCGGTTTCCTGAGCCGACGGCTGAAAATGCCGCGCGTGCCGGCGGCGGGGGTGGGTGTTTTGCTGACATTGGCCATCGGAACCGGCTTGGTGGGGGCGCTGGGGGCAGTGCTGCTGCGGCAGGTGACGCGGTTCGCCGCCTCTGTGCCGGATCTGGAGGATACCGCCCGACAGGGGCTGACGGTGCTGGAGGATTGGCTGGTTGGGGTGACGCAGCGGGCGCCGGAAGGGGTGCAGCCGATCCTTACCGGTACGGTACTGCGTTTTTTTGACAACGGCAGTGCCATGGTGGATCAAATGACCCGGCGTCTGCCCGGAGCGGTGGCGTCGGTGCTGAGCCGGGTACCGGACAGTGCCTTAGGGGTGGGCACCGGCTTGCTGGCATCGTTTATGCTTTCCGCCCGGTTGCCGAAATTGCGGCAGGTTATAAAAGAAAAAGCCCGCGCCTTTGGATTGGACCGGTATCTGCCTGCGGTGAGAAAAGCCCGGCAGGCGGCCTTCGGGTGGCTGAAGGCACAGGGAAAATTGATGCTGCTCACATGGCTGATCGTGGCGGTGGGTTTTTTGCTGTTAGGTATTCGGGGCGGCTTTTTGTGGGCGGCATTGATCGCTATGGTGGATGCGGTGCCCATGCTGGGAACCGGGATCGTATTGCTGCCTTGGGCGCTGGTGAGTCTGCTGCAGGGACGGCAGCTGCAGGCTTTGGGATTGTGCGCTTTATTTGCAGTGGCAACAATTGCCCGGACCACCTTGGAGCCGCGGCTGGTGGGCAAACAATTGGGGCTGGATCCCTTGGTGACGTTGATCTGTTTGTATGCCGGCTATCGGCTTTGGGGCTTTCTGGGGCTTTTGATCGCCCCCATGCTCACCGGCGTGGTTTTTTCCGTTTTGAAAAAAGAGTAGCTTCCAATTATTTTCCGGATTCCTATTGTGCATCCGTGCATTTTTTGTTATAATGAAAGGAAAATGATATAATTGGATGTGTTATGCTTTGAAATACGGAATTTGGAATGTAAAAGAACCGAAAATGGACGCAGTCAATGCTTTGGTAGGGGGCGGTTATGCGCCCTTGGCCGCCATGGTTTTGGCTGCCCGCGGCAAGGAAAATCCCCGGCAGGCTGACGAATATCTCACCTGCGAAACGCCGCTGATCGACCCTTACCGGATGAAGGATATGGCCTTGGCTGCCGGCCGTGTGGCGTTGGCGGTAGAGCGGGGGGAGAAGATCGCTGTTTTCGGCGACTATGATGTGGACGGTATCACCGCAACCTGTCTGCTGACAGACTTTATCCGCAGTCTGGGCGCGACCTGCGTGCCTTATATCCCCGGACGGCTGGAAGAGGGTTATGGCTTGAATCCCATTGCCATCCGACAGCTTCATGGAGAAGGTGTCAAGCTGATCGTCACGGTAGACTGCGGCATTACCGCTTTGGAAGAAGCGCAGCTTTGTAAGCAGCTGGGGATCGATCTGGTAATCACCGACCACCATGAGTGTAAAGCCCAGCTTCCGGAGGCGGTGGCGGTGGTGGATCCGCATCGGCCGGATGGGGGATACCCGCATAAGGACCTTTCCGGTGTGGGTGTGGCGTTTAAGCTGGCTGCAGCCCTCAGCGGCAGTCAGGAGGCGGTGCTGGAGCGGTATGCGGACATGGTCTGTTTGGGCACCGTGGCGGATGTGATGAACCTGTGCGGAGAAAACCGGGTCTTTGTGGATCAGGGTTTGCAGATGCTCCGTACATCCCAGCGGCCCGGCCTGCAGGCACTGATGAAGCTTGCCGGTTGTGAACCGGCGGCGCTGACAGCATCCTCTGTAGGCTACTCGTTGGCACCCCGGATCAATGCCGCCGGCAGAATGGGACAAATCGAGCTGGCTGTAGAACTGTTTTTAACGGACGATGCCCAGAAGGGTGAGGAATTGGCAAAGGCCTTGTGCGACCTGAATCGCCAGCGGCAAAGTGTGGAATCGGAGATCTACCAGCAGGCCATCAGCATGCTGCCGGAGGACCGGATCCCGGATGCCATCGTCTTAGCCGACGAAACATGGCATCAGGGCGTGGTGGGTATTGTTGCCAGCCGGATCGCGGAGGAATACTGCTGTCCCACATTTTTGATCTGTCTGGACGGCGTCCACGGCAAGGCCAGCTCCCGCAGCTATGGCGGCTTTAACCTGTTTGCCGCCCTTTCGGAACTTTCCGATCTGCTGGAAAGCTACGGCGGGCATGAACTGGCGGCAGGCTTTACCATCCATGCAGATAATATTGCTGCCTTCCGGGAAAAGATCAATCACCTTGCCCGGGATTACTATACCGGCGATGCCCCTCGGACAGTACTGGAAGCGGACTGCGTGATCCCGCCGGAGCTGCTGACCATCGGTAATATCGATTCTCTGGGTCGGTTGGAGCCTTGCGGAAACGGCTGCCCCAAGCCTGTGCTGGTGATGGAGGATCTGCAGGTAGAGCGGATCAGTCAGGTAGGCGGCGGCAAGCATATGCGCCTGCGGCTGCGCAGCGGCCATTACAGCATTCCCGGCATCTATTTTTCCGCCACAGCCCAGTCGGCATCCATTGCCCAAGGGGATATGGTGGATGTGGCCTTTGTGCCGCAGGTCAATGAGTTCCGGGGGGAACGGTCTGTGCAGATGAATGTGCAGGATATCCGCCCCCATTGTGAAGCAGCCTGCGGCTGGGATACGGGGGCGTACCGGGCTATGTGCCGGGGTACACTGACGGCAGAAGATGCTGCCGCCATTATGCCGGAGCGGGCGATGCTGGCCACGGTGTGGAGATACTTGGCAGCCACGCCTGAAGGAATCCTGCGGGAAAATCCCATGTGTCTGTGCCGTAAGATTGTCCGCCGGTCCGGATGCCCGATGAGTATGGGGCAGATGATGACCTGTTTGGATATTTTTGCCGATGTGGGTCTTTTGCAGATCAATCGGCTTCATAAGTACATTGAATTGCGTCTGGTCCAGCGGCAAGACAAAGCGGACCTGAACGCAAGTGCTACTATGCAGCGGCTGCAAGAATGCCTGCCTGCGAAAGAGAGCTGAAACTATGGAAACCTTTGAACAGCATTATTTATCTTTACAGCAAACCTTAAAAGAATATATGCCCGATATGGATATGACCGTGATCGATCAGGCGGTGGAGTATGCCCGGGAAAAGCACAAGGATCAAAAGCGGAAAGACGGCTCTCCTTACATCATCCACCCCCTTGCGGTAGCGGAGATCGTGGTGGAGATGGGTCTGGATACCGATGCCATCCTTGGCGCGTTGCTGCATGATTGTATTGAAGATACCGATGCTTCCTACGATGATATTGCCAAGAAATTCGGTCCGGTTACCGCAGAACTGGTAGAAGGCGTTACCAAATTGACCAGAGCCAATTTCTCATCCTCTGAAGAGCAGCAGATGGAAAATCTGCGGAAGATGTTCATGGCGATGTCCAAGGACATCCGGGTGGTGCTGATCAAGATCGCCGACCGGCTCCACAATATGCGTACCATGCAGTACCAGTCTCCTACCAAACAGATCAGCAAGTGCCGGGAGACCATGGATATTTACGCGCCCTTGGCTCACCGGCTGGGTATGCAAAAAATGAAGTGGGAGCTGGAGGATAGCTCTTTGCGTTATCTGGATCCGGCAGGCTATAACGATATTATGGCCTACCAGAAAGCGCACAAAGAGCAGGACGAAGCCTTCATGCGCTCCATTCAGGAAAAAATCACGAACCGGCTGGAGGAAATGGGCATCCATAACAAGACCTATGGCCGGATCAAGCACGTTTACTCCATTTACCGGAAAATGAACGCGCAGGATAAGTCGCTGGAGGAGCTTTACGATATTTATGCCTTCCGGGTAGTGGTGGACACCATTCCCGATTGCTACAATGTGTTGGGCCACATCCACGACCTGTTTAATCTGGTGCCCGGCAGATTCAAAGATTACATCTCTACCCCCAAACCCAATATGTACCAGAGCTTGCATACGACGGTGATCGGTTCGCAAGGTATCCCCTTTGAGGTGCAGATCCGCACTTGGGAAATGCACGAAACCGCGGAATACGGCATTGCCGCCCACTGGAAGTATAAGCAGGGAAGCGGCACCGGCAATGAGAAGGATTTTGAATGGGTCCGCCGTTTGCTGGAAAGCCAGCAGGATACGGATGCGGAAGATTATGTAAACTCCCTCAAGATCGATATGTTCGACGATGAGGTGTTCGTCTTCACTCCCAAGGGCAAGATCGTCTCCCTGCCTGCCGGTTCTACGCCCATTGACTTTGCATATGCCATCCACTCCGGCGTGGGTAACTCCCTGACCGGTGCGAAGGTCAATGCCCGGATCGTGAATATTGATGCCACCTTGCAAAACGGTGATATCGTGGAGATCATTACCTCCAAGTCCGCAAAGGGCCCCAGCCGGGATTGGCTGAATATCTGTAAATCCAATCAGGCCCGCACCAAGATCAAGCAGTGGTTCAAGAAGGAAAAACGGGAGGAGAACATCCTCCACGGCAAGACCAGCTTCGAAGCGGAAATGAAGCGGCTGCTGTTGCCGTTGCCCGGTTCCATGGATGGGGAGCTGGAGCAGAATTTGCTGAAAAAGCTGGCATTTGACAGCTGGGATGATATGTATGCCGCCATCGGCTATGGCGGTATGACTGCCACCAAGGCAGTGGGCCGGATCCGGGACGATGTGAACCGGGCGGTCAAGGCCCAGAATGTGGATAAATCCAATCAGAATCCCTTGCGGACGCCGGAGCCCGCCCCGGTGAAGAACCGGCATGCGGTGAACGGGGTCATCGTAGAGGATATCGATTCGTGCATGATCAAGTTCTCCAAGTGCTGCACCCCGGTGCCGGGAGATGCCATTATTGGCTTTATCACCAAGGGATTTGGCGTTTCCATCCACCGGGCAGACTGCCCCAATACCATTGGCGCCCACGATCCTTCTCAGGCAGCCCGCTGGGTGCGGGTCCGTTGGGACAATGTGGCAGAGCAGCCCTTTGAGACCACTTTGGAGCTGGATTGCATCACCCGGGACGGCCTTCTGCTGGATCTGGCCACGGTGATGACCACCGCCCGGGCAAGAGTCCGGGAGATCTCCGGTAAAGATCTGCCCGACGGCCATAGTATTTTCACCGTCCGCTTTGAGGTTAAGAATGTGGCGGAGCTGGAAGGTATCCGCAATAAGCTTCTGAATGTCCGGGATGTTTTGGGTTCCCGCCGCGGACAGAACTAAAGGAGAAACGTATGCGTGCTGTACTGACAAGAGTCAATTCCGCCTCCGTCACCATTGACGGACAGGTGGTTGGAAAAATCGGAAAAGGCTTTTTGATCCTGCTGGGAGTAGGCCCCAACGATACGGAAAAAGAGTGCCGGTATCTGGCGGAAAAAGCCCTTTCTCTGCGGGTCTTTGAGGATGCGCAGGAAAAGATGAATCTGGGCCTTTCCGATGTGGGTGGGCAGGTGCTGGTGGTGAGCCAGTTTACCCTCTACGGCAATTGCCGCAAGGGCCGCCGCCCCAGCTTTGTGGAAGCGGCAGGTCCGGAGCTGGGCAACCGGCTCTATGAGCAGTTTTTGAAGGACTGTGAAGATCTGGGCTTCCCGCCCCAGCACGGACAGTTCGGTGCCAGCATGCAGGTGGAGTCGGTCAATGACGGCCCGGTGACCCTGATTCTGGATACCGACGAACTGATGAACGCACCCCGCCGGGGATAAACAAGAAATTGCCCAGTAAATATATTTGAGGTGAGCCAAATGCAAGTACTTACCATTACCGGCGGAAGCCTGTATACCAATTGCTATATGGTTTGGGGCGAAGGGGACAAGTGTGTGCTCATTGACCCCGGCTTTGACGGCGGGCAGATCTTGGAACAGGTCCGCACCCGGGGCAAGCAGGTGGAAGCGATTTTGCTGACCCACGGCCATTTTGACCATGTGGGGGGCGTGAAAGCCATTGCTACAGAAACCGGCTGCAAGGTCTATATCCACAAGGCGGATATGGCGCTGCCCCAGCGGCTGACCTTAGGAACGGTACCTTACACCGACAATTATGAAGAGGGAGATACCCTTACACTGGCGGGTCTTACCATTCAGGTGCTGCATACCCCCGGCCATACCCCCGGCGGTGTGTGCCTGCTGTGCGGCGATTACCTGTTTTCCGGAGATACCCTCTTTGCCGGCACCTGCGGCCGCACAGATCTGCCCGGCAGTTCTTATAAGGATATGTGGGCATCCTTGGCCCGGTTGGCGGCGCTGGAGCAGGATCTGAAGGTTCTGCCCGGCCACGGGGAGGATTCCACCCTTTCTTTTGAAAAGAAGACCAATCCGTACCTGCAGGGGGCAAGATGAAGCTGATTATTCAAGGTCACACGGAGCAATATGCCGTGGAGCAGCTGCAAATGTCTTTGTTTCCCGCCCAGACCATAGAAGGAATGGGAGAAGCCGTTTCCAAGCTCCATCGGGGCAAAACATGGCTTACCGCAGTGACCGAAATTACCATAGACGGAAAGAAAAGCCGGGCCAGCCGCCGGCTGCTCGCTTCCGAAGAAACCGTCAGTGCCCGGCGGCGCTGTTTGCAGCAGAGCTATTATCTGGCGGCCCTTTCCCATTTGGGGGAAGCGCCGGCTTGGGGTGCACTGGCTGGGGTACGGCCCACCAAGCTGTCCACCCGCCATTTGCTGGCGGGCAACAGCCTGTCTTCTGCCAAACGGCTGATGGAAACCGTGTATTTTGTCAGCCCCGCCCGGGCGCAGCTGGCGGTGGATTGCTCCGAATCTACCGTGGCAGCCAGCCGGCTGTTAGCCCCGGAGGATGTATCGCTGTATGTGGGCATTCCTTTTTGCCCCACCCGATGCACCTATTGCAGCTTTGTCAGCCGCAGCATCGGCAAGCGGACGGAGCTTTTGCAGCCTTATCTGGAAGCGCTGTACCGGGAACTGGAAGTGACCGGCCGGTTGCTGAAAGAATCCGGCAAGACCATTCGCAGTATTTACATAGGCGGCGGTACGCCCACGACCCTCAGTGCTTCCCAAATGACCCAGCTGCTGGCCAAGATTCGGGAAAGCTTTGATCTTTCTCGCTGCTTGGAATTTACGGTGGAGGGTGGCAGGCCGGATACCCTGACCTTGGAGAAACTGCAGGCCATCCGCCAAGGGGGCGCTGACCGGATGAGCATCAACCCCCAAACCATGCAGGACCATGTTTTGCGTGCCTGCGGCAGACCCCACAGCGCCCAAAATGTGCTGGAAAGCTACCGGCAGGCGGTGGAAGCGGGCTTTGAGAATATCAATATGGATCTCATTGCGGGCTTGCCGAAGGACACCTATGAAGGATTCTGCAATTCCTTGGAAACCGTGGCAGAATTGAATCCTTCCAATATCACGGTGCATACCCTTGCCCTGAAAAAGGGTGCGGATCTGTTTGAGAATCCGGTGGATCTGCCCTCGCAGGAAGCGGTCAAGGCCATGGTGGAGTATGCCAACGGTTTTCTGCGGGAAAAGGGCTACAAGCCTTACTACCTCTACCGGCAAAAGTACATGTCCGGCAGCTTTGAAAATGTAGGCTGGAGTAAAAACGGGGCAGATTGCCTGTATAATATCTATATGATGGAAGAGGTCCATACCATTTTGTCCTTAGGTGGCGGTGGCATGAATAAGGTCAACCTGCCCGACGGACATCTGGAGCGATTCCATAACCCCAAATTCCCGGAGCAGTATATCTCTCAGTTGGACAGCGTACTGGCCCAGAAGGAAAAACTGTTCCAATTGTTGTAAATTGGAATTTTATCACCTGAAAGGAAGTCTTTTCATGGATACCCTGATTGCAAATGTAACCGCGGTAACGGTCAATGAGCAGATGGATGTGCTTTTTGGCGCATATCTGGGCATTACTGACGGTAAAATATCCTATATCTCCAAGAAGCCTCCCGAAGAGCAGCCGGCAACCATTATCGACGGTACCGGCATGGTGGCGATGCCGGGGCTTGTGAACTGTCATACCCATCTGGCTACCACAGTGCTGCGGTCCATGCAGGACGATGCTACCCGGGCGCAGGCCTTGGAGCAGCAGCTTCTGGTGGAGGATCGGCTGGACCGGCGTGCTGCCAAGGCTTCGGCGCTGCTGGGCATTGCCGAGTGTCTGCGCTTTGGCATTACCTCTGTGTCTGATCTTTACTATTATCCCGATGCGGTGGCGGAAGCTGCCGCCGAGGCAGGCATCAAGGCCAATGTTGCCATGAGTGCCTACCGGTTTATCGACCATAGCGAGGATTTTGATTTTGAAACTGACGAGCAGTGCCAAGAACTTTGCCGGGTAGTGGAAAAGTGGCATGGCTATGAACAGGGACGCATCCGCATCGATGCCGGTTTCTATGCCCAGTACACCAGCAACCATAAGCTGTGGGAGGCGCTGGCGTCCTACGGGGCGGAAAAGGGGCTGGGGATCCAGCTGCACCTGTCGGAAACAGAGGCAGAGGCAGAAGAGTGTATGGACCGGACCGGTTTAGCACCGGCGGAGCTTTTGGATTGCCATCGGGTGTTTTCTCTGCCGGCTACCTGCGCCGGCTGCGGCGGCTTGACCCAAGAGGAAAAGAACCTTTTGGGCAAACGCAAGGCAACCGCGGTCACCACCCCCATTGCCAATGCCAAGGCCGGATTGCCGGCAATGGATGTAACCGGCTGCGTGAAAGCCGGCATGAATGTGGCATTAGGCACCGGTGGCGCGGTGGAATGCGGCAATCTGGATCTGTTTGAAGTGATGCGCCATACTGCCATGGCAGCCCGCACCGCCGGGGGCGATGCCAATGCCATGCCTGCAGCGGCCATGCTGATGATGGCTACCACCTGCGGCGCCCGGGCACAAGGCCGGGGGGAACAGACCGGTATGCTGAAAGTGGGTATGGACGCGGATGTGGTGCTGGTAGACTTTTCCGCACCCCACCTGATGCCCTGCCATAATGTAATGAATGCGCTGGTATTCTCTGCCAAGGGCGGTGATGTGGCCATGACGATGGTGGGCGGCAAGATCTTATATCAAAACGGTCGATTCCCCACCATTGACTTAAATGCCGTGGTGGAAGAACTGATGACCTACGCAATTCCCCGGCTGAACAAGGAGGGCTGAGTATGTCTGAAACGTCCAAAAAGCAAACCTTCCTTCATGGCGCTACCCTGCTGGCGGCAGCCACGGTGATCGTTAAGGTCATCGGTGCTGTGTATAAGATTCCGCTGCAGGCGATCTTGGGCAAGATCGGTTACAGCTATTTCTCCTCTGCCTACGATATTTATACCCTGCTATTGCTGATCTCCACTGCCGGTCTGCCGGTGGCCATGAGCCGCATGATCAGTCAGGCATCTTCCCTGAACGACCATGCCCAGACTCGACGGGTGTATAATACCTCCCGGGCACTCTTCCTGATTATTGGTGCGGTCAGCACGGCGCTGATGATGTTCTTCTGCAAGGCACTTGCCAATTCTCAGGAGCAGCCGGATGCTGCGCTGGCGATCTTCTGTCTGGCACCCTGCGCCTTCTTGATGAGCGTGATCTCTACGTACCGTGGCTTCTTCCAAGGACAGGGGAATATGATCCCCACCTCCAAGAGTCAGGTACTGGAAGCGGTGTTCAAGCTGGGTGTCGGCCTTGCCGGTGCAGTGTTGATCCTGTGGTTGGGCGGTACTGTTTCCATGGCTGCTGCCGGTGCTATTTTAGGTGTTACTGTCAGCTGTGCCGTTTCTGTGGGTTACCTGATCTGGGTGTTCCACAAAACCGCCCAGCCGGAGATATTGGAGCAGAAGCAACCCGTCTTTTGCGGTGTTACCGCCAAAAAGCTGCTGTCCATTGCGATTCCCATTACCATCGGTGCCGCTGGTCTGCAGCTGCTGATTGTGACAGAAACCAGCCTTTATATGAACCGTCTGGTGGATCTGCTGGACAAAGGCGCCCTGCAAGGGGAACTGGTGGATGTTCTTCGCGTGGAAGTGTTGGCCAAAGCCCAAAAAATGGGGGAGGTCCTCACCGAAGCAGAGATCCATTCCCGTATTGCCGCCAGCATGAAGGGTATTTACAATTTCGGTCAGACCATTTACAATCTGCCGAACTCTTTGATCACCCCCATTACCATCAGCATCATCCCTGCCATCACAGCCTGCCTGACCTTAGGGGATTCTACAGGTGCCAAGGCAACCTCTGAGTCCGCTGCCCGGATCACTGGCCTTTTGAGCCTGCCCTGTGCTGTGGGCCTGATGGTACTGAGCAAACCCATCATGGGACTTTTGGGCGGCTATACCGGCGTGCAGCTGGATTTCGGCGCAAAACTGTTGTCCCTGCTGGGCATCAGTGTATTTATGCGGGCGGTGGTGCTGTTCACAAATGCCCTGATGCAGGCCAACGGCCATGCCAATCTGCCGGTGATCAATATGCTTTCTACCGGTACTGTGCGCATGGTGCTGGTGTATGTGCTTACCGGTAATCCCAACATCGGCCTCGTGGCCGTGCCGGTTCTGACTGCTCTTAGTAATTTTGCCACAGCTGTGCTGAACCTGATCTGTCTGGCCAAGGTTGCACCTCAGAAAAGTGCCGTTGCCCGGAACCTGCTGCGTTCCATGCTGCCGGCGCTGCTGATGGGTGCGTTTGCCCTTGCCTCGTGGCAGCTGATCCTTCGCCTTTTGGGACAGGATTGCAGCTACATCATTCAGGTGGGCGGCCCTGTGCTGGTGGCTGTGGTGGTGTATGTGATCAGCGCCGCATGGCTAAAATCCATCACAAAAGAGGATTGCCTGCTGCTGCCCAAAGGCGAGAAAATTGCCAAACTTCTTCGGTTGTAATATTTTTAGAAATACCTGTAAAATTTATCGAAAAGTTCAAAAAACGGCTTGATTTTTAGGAAATGCTATGGTACGATAAAGTCCCATAGTAAAAAAGAAACGAGGTTGTGCATTATGAATAAGACTGAACTGATCGCAGCTGTTGCCGAAAAGACCGGTATGACCAAGAAGGACGCAGAGCGCGTCATCAACGCCACTGTGGACACCATCACCGAGACTCTGGTCAAGGGTGAGAAGGTTGCTATGTCCGGCTTTGGTATCTTCGAGGTGAAGGCTCGCGAAGCTCGCGTCGGCCGCAATCCCCGCACCAAGGAGACCATCCAGATCCCCGCTACCCGTCTGCCTGCGTTCAAGGCCAGCAAGGCTCTGAAGGACACCGTCTCCAAGTAAGGAGCAGCTTCCCATGCGTCTTGACAAGTATCTGAAGGTCTCCCGTCTGATCAAACGCCGGACGGTAGCCAATGAAGCCTGTGATAATGGCCGCATCAGTGTCAATGGCCGTGTGGTCAAGGCCAGTTACGAGGTCAAGGTCGGCGATCGGATCGAAATTGCCATGGGCGCAAGAACCGTGGCGGTGGAGGTCCTGCAGGTAGCAGATAATGTCCGTAAGGACGATGCTGTTGCCATGTATAAGGAAGTATAAAAGACCCGCAGTGCAATGCACTGCGGGTTTTCCTTTTCCGGAGATTCTCATTTCTGCAGATCAGAACGATCCGTTGCGGGGTTATTCTTTTTCGAAAAACTTCTCGATTTCTTCCCGGGTGGCGTTTACACTGCCTTGGAAGAAGCCGGGTTTGCCGCCGCCACGGCCATGCAGGGCTTCATTTATCTGCTTGCCCAGCTGCCGCAGATCCTCTGTCCGGCTGCACAGGCAGACATTGTAGCCGCTTTCTTCTTTGCCGGAGAACACCGCGGCGGTGCCGCCGCAGACACTGGCCAGCGCATCGGCCAGCTCCCGGATGGCGGCGGGGGAGAGATCGTTTTCAAACAGCACCACATCCCCGGCATCCCGATATTGGGCAGCCATGAGGGAAAATAACTTTTTTTCCAGTCCTGTACTGCGGAATTTTTCTGCAGACAGGGCTTCGTTCATTTTCCGGGCAGCATCTCCGGTTTGCAACAGCTTGGCGGAGAAGGCTTGACTGACTTGCCGGTTTTGCTCATAAATTTCGCCCAGCAGCTTCAGGGCTCTGTGGCCGCATGCCATTTCAATCCGGACACCTTGGTGAAATTTGACACAGCTGAGCAGCTTGATGATACCGATAGAGCCGCTGTGTTTTACATGGACACCGCAGCATGCACACCGGTCATAGCCGCCGGCATCTACGATCCGCACCGGCCAAGGCAGCTGTTTTTTGCTCCGGTAGGGCAGACTTTCCAGTTCTTCCTTTGCCGGATACCAGCAGCGGAAGGGAAGATCCTGCCAAACAGCCCGGTTGGCCTCCAGTTCGACCTCCGGCAGCGCAGAAGCCGGAATAGGCGCATCAAAATCGATGGTCACCACATCCGCACCTACATGAAAGCCCACATTACTACAGCCGAAGCGGCTGCACAGCAGGCCGGAAACGATATGCTCGCCGGAATGCTGCTGCATCTGATCCAGCCGGCGATCCCAATCAAGGATTCCGGTGACCCGGTTGCCCGGCGTCAAAGGCCGGTCGCACAGGTGAATAACAGTATCGTCTTGTTCCCGAACATCCAGCACATTGGCATCACCCAATTTGCCCAGATCGCAGGCTTGGCCACCTCCTTCCGGATAAAAGGCGGTTTGATCCAGAATCACAGCCCATTTTCCATTTTGTTCCACGCAGCTGACAACTTGTGCCGTAAATTCCTGCATAAAGGAATCTTCGTAGTATAGTTTTACTGTTTCCATACCTGCACCTTTCCAAATTCTGATTTATCGGTTTGTTTATCATATAACCATGTAGGGCGGGGCCTTGGTCCCGCCGCCAAAAGCCGTTGCAACAGAGCGGCGGGAGTTTTATCCTGTTGGGGTCCCCGGCGAATGTCCTCGGCGCGAACGCCTTC
>JAFQFA010000005.1 GCA_017398725.1 Oscillospiraceae bacterium
CAACCTTAACGATCTCCAGGTTCTCGATGGTGACCTGCTCATTGCCCATCTGGCCGGCGCCGATCTTGCCGGGGAAGATGCGGGACTGGTGAGAAGAGGCGCCCATGGAGCCTGCGTGACGGTGGACAGGGCCGCCGCCGTGGGTCATGTCGGTGCGGTGTGCGCCGTGGCGCTTCACAACGCCCTGATAGCCATGGCCCTTGGAAATACCGGTGACATCAATCCAGTCGCCGGCAGCGAAGGCATCAGCCTTGACAACGTCGCCCACATTCATGGTAGCGGCGGTCTCCAGCTTGAACTCCTTCAGGTGCTTCTTAGCCTCAACGCCAGCCTTCTTCAGATGGCCAGCCTCAGGCTTGGTCAGCTTGGACTCCTTGACATCCTCAAAGCCCAGCTGGACGGCCTCGTAGCCGTCGGTTTCGATGGTCTTCTTCTGAGTGACGACGCAGGGACCTGCTTCCACAACGGTAACAGGGATCACCTTGCCGCTCTCATCGAAGATCTGGGTCATGCCCACTTTCTTGCCGATGATTGCTTTTTTCATTTGGTTTTCTCCTTTTTAGGTTATTGGTTGACAGCCCCATTGGGGAAGCCGCCAACATGACCCGTCGCCCGATGTCAGGTTTCAGGGAAACGAATCCCGATAGCCCTACAACCGTCCTTTTCGGCGCTTTAGGGCTTATCTGCCTCGCCTTGCATCAAGCAAGGCTTCGTTATCTGCACCCTAAATCACCAAAAATTACTGGTTGTAGGGTGCCTTGCAGTTTTCGCGCCCTGCATTTCGTCAAGGCAAGCAAAACGCTGCAGACAATACCGTCTGTATTATCAAAGCGTTTTGCGCAGCATGGGCGGAATGCAGGCTGTGAAAACCTACCGGGGTTCATTTCTCTGAAACCTCACAGTGCGGGCAGCGGTGAATCCTTATATTATAATGTATAAGGATTACAGCTTTATCTCTATCTCAACGCCAGCGGGAAGGTCCAAGCTCATCAGAGCTTCGACAGTCTTCTGGTTGGGGTTGAGGATATCGATCAGACGCTTGTGGGTTCTGCGCTCGAACTGCTCACGGCTATCCTTGTACTTGTGGACAGCGCGAAGGATCGTAACGACTTCCTTCTTGGTGGGCAGCGGGATGGGGCCGGAGACAGCAGCGCCGTTGCGCTTAGCGGTCTCTACGATCTTAGCCGCGCTGGAGTCGATCAGCTGATGATCATAAGCCTTCAGCCGGATGCGGATCATTTCCTGATTTGCCATTGTTTTGTTTCCTCCTTGAATTTCGTACTCAGTGTGTTTGGTACTCTGGGTACGGTGAGCTGTTTCTGTCCACGCCGTCGTGCGTATCATTCCGAGCCAAGAAAAATGGCCGACACAAGGCCGACCTTTCCCCTGCCCGCGGCGATATACGCAGCGTAATCAGAAGCAGTTCAGCCGCCCGATGACCGGACATACTCCGCAGAAGTTACCGTTTTTCAACGCAATCTCCTGCATCATCGCAGTGCGCACGCAGACTTCGCCTACACGCGCTCGATTATGATATCATTTAAGGCAGCTTTTGTCAATATATTTTTTCAGAAAAATAAACAAATTTTTCTTGGAATTTTCGTCGTTTTTCCGGTTTTTAAAAATGGGAGGGGCAATGCCCCTCCCTACTGTATCCATATTATTCTGCGCTCTTTTCCCGGCTCATCAGGTAGCTTACCGCCTGTTCCGGGGTAATGGTGCCATTGACCACATCATTAACAGCCGTCATAATCGGCAGTTCCACATGGTACTGCTCGGCAAGGCGCATAGCAGCCGGCAGTGCATTGATGCCTTCTACCACCATACCCACCTGCTTGATTGCCTCCTGCGGCGGGATTCCCTTGCCCAACAGCATGCCGCACCGGTTGTTCCGGCTATGGACACTGGTAGCAGTAACGATCAGATCGCCGATGCCAGCCAGCCCCAAGAAGGTCTGGCTATTGCAGCCCATTGCGCTGCCCAGCCGGGCGATCTCCGCGATACCCCGGGTCATCAGGGCGGCCTTCGTATTGTCGCCGTAGCCCAAGCCCACTGCAATACCGGAAGCCAAGGCAATGATATTTTTCATAGCACCGCTGAGTTCTACGCCCAGCACATCTTCATTGGTGTAGACCCGCATGCAGGTGTTAAAGAACACATCCTGCACAAATTTTGCCACTTCCATATCCTCGCAGGCGGAAACAATGGTGGTCGGCAGATCCCGGGCCACCTCCTCCGCATGGGTAGGACCGGAGAGGGCTACCAGCTTTACCGTGGGATTTTTCAGTTCATCCGCAATGATTTGGGTCATGGTTTTCAGGGTATTGGCTTCGATACCCTTGGCCACATCCACAATAATCTGACCGTCAGGAATATAGGCCGCTGCCTGACGGGCGGTGGCACGAACAAAGGGAGAAGGCACCGCAAAGAGCAGAATATCCTTATCCTTGCAAATTTCAGCAATATCTCCGGTAAAGGCGATCTCCTCCGGAATCACCATGCCGGGCAGATTGGGATGCCGGCGGGTAGCGGCAAATTCCTCCACCTCGTTGGCAAGGGCGGACCATACAGATACCGTATGGCCGCTGACGCAGAGCATCCGGGCTAGGGCCATACCCCAAGTACCGGCGCCCAAAACACCGATTTTCTTCATGTTCTTCATCCTTACTCTACGATATACGCAGCTGTGATCTGGCCGTAATAGGCAGTGTGGTAGTCCCCTTCATTGGCGGTACCCTTGGCATAAAACCGGGTATCGTTTTCCGGGGCGATGGCGGCAGGGTCTTGATCCTGTTTGTAAATCACCTTGCACTCCAAGGTCAAAGGCAGTTCCTTGATAGCAGGCACAGATACCGTCTCGCCTTCCTCCAAGGTCAGGCCCAATGCGGCGATCTTATCCAGATCCCGACCGGACTTGGTGCCGCAAACGCCTAAAATATTCGGGTCAATGGCACCCAGCGGGATATTGACTGTAAATTCCGGATTCTCATCCAGCATTTTTTTGGTATGGCGGCTTTGCCGCACCAGCACCACAAAGATCGGCTTCGCCCACTGGATCCCCAAAAAGCCCCAGCCGATGGTCATGGAATTGACCTGTCCGTTGGCTTTGGTGGTAAGCAGGATGCCTTTACCGGTCTCGGTCATGATCTTGCCGGCATAATCGGCAATTTCGATTTTCCGCTTCATGTTTACACCTCTTCAAACTGCAGCGTGATTTTTCCATCCTCGCTATAAGATACCGCATCAATGTTCAAATTCAGCTTACCGGTATCTTCCAGGAATTCCGCAATAGAAGCATATGTAGGCTTATAGTTAGCGATGATGGACTTTGCTCTTGCAGCGCCGTCCCGCAGTGCCATTGCCAAAAATACCAGCTGCACCTGGGCAGATTTCACGCAGGCTTTCTCCGGATCCACGATCCGGTACTCATTACTGTGGGCAACACCCTCCGCACCGGCCACATAAGGATGCAATGCGGGCATAACCGTACTGACATCGCCCATATCCGTGCTGCCACCGCCCCAAGCTGTGGGGTTGAAGGCAACCCGCTCCAGCACCTGCTCCATAGCCTCTTTCATCAGCTCGCTGGCATCCAATGTTGTGATCCGAGGACAATAGCCGGGGATATCCCGCAAGTGGACTTTTGCGCCCATCGCAGCAGCAGATGCAGCCAACGCCCGGTTAACTTTCCGGTTGGCATCGATGATGCTGGCCATTGTTGCGCCACGGACATAGCTTTCCAGCCGAACTTCGTCGGGAATGGCGTTGACCGCCTTGCCACCGGCAGTAATAATGGGGTGCACGCGGACGCGGTTGGAATCCTGGAAGGTTTCGCGCAATGCGTTGATGGCATTCAGGCCCAGGTTAGCCGCATACAGGGCATTGACACCCAAATGGGGTGAGCCGCCCGCGTGGGCAGAAACGCCTTGGAAGGTGACAGACTTGGCAATACAGCCATTGCCGCCGCCGTTGATACCGCCATCATTATCCTTGGAGCTGGAAGTATGGATCATCATGGCCATATCCACGCCGTCCAGCAAGCCCCGGGCCATAAATTCCGGCTTGCCGCCGAAATACTTGATAATCCCCTTCTTGTACAGTTCCTCCCGGTACTCGATCTCGATCAGTTCCTCTGCAGGTACCGCAACCAAAAGGATCTTACCGCACATCTCATCCAGAATACCCGGTTCCGTCAAGCCCGCTGCCAAGCCCAAAAGCGCCGCTGCCTGTGCGCAGTGGCCACAGGAATGAACCGCGCCGGTTTCCGGATCCGCATCCGGGTGGTTTTCACAGATAAGGGAATCCATCTCACCAAACACGGCGATGGTGGGACCTTCTCTTCCGGTATCCAGCAGCGCTGTAAAGCCGGGGATATCCCCCGCCAGTGTCAGCTCATAACCCAACTTTGCAAAGGCCTCTTCCAGATAAGCATGGGTCTTCCACTCTTTATAACCGGTCTCCGGATTCTTCCAAATATAGTCCAATGCGTCTAAAATCAGTTGGCGATGCTTCGCCACCGCGTCTTTATACTTCTGCATGGTACGCCTCCTTAGTGATATTTATAGTATTATACTGCCAAAGGGTGGAAAAAGCAAGGGATTTGACATTGACATTCTACCCATGTACACATATAATTTCTTTTACACAGAGGAGTTGAGATATTTGAAAAAAACTGCCTTTACCACCGCTTTGCGGGATACGATCCCGGTGCTGACCGGATATCTGTTCCTCGGGGCGGGATTTGGAATTTTAATGAATGAAAACGGATTCGGCATCGGCTGGTCTGTTGCCATGGCCCTGTTCATTCTGGCCGGTTCCGGTCAGTACTTAGCCGTTGGACTGCTGGCGGCCCGGGCCGGGCTGGTAAACATTGCCGTTGCCACGCTACTGGTAAACGCCCGGCACCTGTTTTACGGCATTTCTCTCGTGGATACCTACAAAAACACCGGCCTCAAAAAGTATTATATGATCTTCGGTCTGACAGATGAAACCTATTCTCTGGTAACCCAAGCAAAGACGGACCCTCGGATCGATCACGGTACATATTGCTTTTTCGTAACCGCGCTGAATCACTGTTACTGGATCTGCGGCTGTGCCTTGGGGAGTATTTTGGGTGCGACCCTGCCCATCAGCTTTGAAGGAGTGGATTTTGTGCTCACCGCCCTGTTTGTCACTATGTTCATAGAACAGTGGCTTTCCAGCACCAATCACCTGCCGGCGCTAATCGGCTTGGGCTCTACCGCCCTATGCCTGCTGATTTTCGGCAGCGATTATTTTCTGATTCCCTCCATGATACTGATCGCGGCATTGCTGATCCTAGCCAGAGCCAAAGCAAGGAGGATGCCTTATGCCTGACACTTATTTGATCGCCGCGATTGCGGTAGCCGCACTGGTTACCGCTGCCACCCGTTTTTTGCCCTTTTTAATTTTCGGAAACGGGAAAAAGACCCCGGATATCATCGTTTATCTGGGAAAGGTGCTGCCTTATGCCATTATGGGCATGCTGGTGGTGTACTGCCTGAAAAATGTTTCCTTTATCAGCGCCCCCTTTGCCCTTCCGGAGTTGATTTCCTGCGCCGTTGTGGCAATTCTGCACATCTGGAAGCGCAACACATTACTCTCCATTGCCGCAGGAACAGTCGGATATATGCTTTTAATACAGTTTGTATTTTAAAAATCGCCCCGGAAGGAAACCTTCCGGGGCGATTTTTATTTAGCCTAACAGGAGCTTATCGTCGGCTTCATCGGAGCCGCTGACCTCACTGAACAGATTCAGCAGCCGCTCCACGGTGAGGTTTTTCTTTTCCTCGCCGGAAACATCCACCACAACTCTGCCGTCATACATCATGATGAGCCGGTTGCCGTAAGCAATGGCATCACGCATGTTGTGGGTGATCATCAAGGTGGTCAGGTTGTCCTTATCCACGATCCGCTGGGTGGCGTCCAGCACCTTAGCGGCAGTCTTGGGGTCCAGCGCGGCGGTATGCTCATCCAGAAGCAGCAGTTTGGGTTTCTGCAGCGCCGCCATCAGCAAGGTCAGTGCCTGCCGCTGACCGCCGGACAACAAGCCGACCTTCGCTGTCAGCCGGTCTTCCAAGCCCAGATCCAGAATCTTCAGCTGCTCTTTATAGAACTTGCGTTCCTTGTTGGTAATGCCCGGCAGCAGTGTGCGAATCTTGCCCCGGCGTGCAGCAAGTGCCATGTTTTCCTCGATCTGCATGGTAGCGGCGGTACCCATCATGGGATCTTGGAACACACGGCCGATAAACTTCGCCCGTTTATATTCCGGCAGATGGGTCACATCCACGCCATCAATTAAGATTTTGCCCTCATCCACCGGATAGGCACCGGAAACGGTGTTCATAAGGGTACTTTTGCCCGCGCCGTTACCGCCGATGACCGTAACGAAATCGCCGGGCTTTAAGTGCAGGCTTACACCCTGCAGTGCCCGCTTTTCGTTGATGGTGCCTGCATTGAAGGTCTTATAAATATCCTTTATTTGGAGCATGCCGGCACCTCCTGTTTCTTATGCTTTTTCGGATGCTTGCCGCTGAAATTGGGCACTGTCAGGAAAATCGCCACAATGGCGGCAGACATCAGCTTCAGATACTGAGAGTCCACCTTCAGCAGTGTCAGCACCGCCTGAATCACCACATAGTAAATGATGGCACCGATGCTCACAGCCAGCAGCTTCAAGGCAAAGTTTTTAAACAGCTTACTGAACAGCACATCGCCGATAATGATTGCCGCCAGACCGATAACAATGGCACCTCTGCCCATGTTGATCTCTGCATTGCCATTATACTGGGCAAACAAAGAACCGCTGAGCGCAACCAAACCGTTTGCCAGCATCAGGCCGATCATCTTATTGACGCCGGTATTGATGCCTTGCGCTCTTGCCATATGCTCGTTGGCGCCGGTGGCACGGATGGAGCAGCCCCGTTCTGTGCCGAAGAACCAGTACAGCACGGCAATGATCAGCACGGTAGCAACACCCATGGTCAGAGGCGGATACAGATATAAAGGCTTGCTGCCGTCCAGCGCCTTGGTCAAAAACATAGCAGAAACCAACGGCTTGCTGTTACGGGCAGGGATGGTCAGAGTAGAGATCAGTTCTCCCTGCTTCAAGCCCATGATGAACATATTGATGGTCCACAGGCCCAGCTGCGTCAAAATACCGGACAGGATCGCCGGGATCTTGCACACAGTGTGCAAAAAGCCGGTTATAGAACCGGCAACCATACCAGCCAAAAAGGCGCAAACCATCGCCAGCCATGTAGGCTGACCCATCGCCATCATTACGATGCATACGGCACCGCCGGTACAGAAAGAGCCGTCCACCGTCAGGTCGGACAGTTCCAGAATCTTATAAGTAATGTAAAGGCCGATGGCCATAATGCCCCAGATCAGACCCTGAGACAAAACGCCCGGCAAAGAATTACCGAAATTTAGAAATCTTTCCAGTAAGACAGCCATGAAAGCTTATCCTCCAACTTTTTATGTAATACACCGATTGGGGCAAGATGGGTTTCCACCTTGCCCCAATTATTGAATGTTTATTCCGCGACAGCCAGTTTTTCGTAGCCTTCCAGCGGCTTGATGCCCAGCTCGGTGCAGATCTCCTCGTTGTACAAATAGGAAACCTTTTCAGCGGGGGTGTACTCGATGGGCATCTTGGTAATATCAGCGCCGTCCTTCAGGATCTGAACAGCCATCTCACCGGTCTTATAGCCCAGATCGTAGTAGTCGATGGACATGGTAGCAATACCGCAGCCACCGCAAATACCTGCTTCGCCGGCGATGATGGGAACGCGTGCGGGGCGGCAGATGCTGTCAATAGCGGTAGCATTGTTCGCCACAGTATTATCGGTGGGAACATAGATCACATCCGCATACTCAGCTGCGGCGGTGGTAACCGCCATCAAATCGCTGGTATCGGCAAACGCAAACTGCTTGCACTCCAGACCCTTGCCTTCCAGAACCTTTTGAACCTCATTGACCTGATACTTGGAGTTTGCCTCGGCGCTGCAGTACAGCAGGCCTGCCTTCTTCGCCGTGGGAACCCACTGGGTCACCATCTCAGCCTGCAAAGCCAGATCCGCCAGATCGGAGGTACCGGAAACGTTCGCACCAACGGTACCGGAGAAATTCTCAATACCCAGTGCAACGCCGTACTCGGTAACGGAGGTGCCCAAAATAGGAATGGTCTCGGTGGCATTGTAGGCAGCAGCCACAGCGGGGGTGGCGTTAGCCATGATTAAGTCTACCTTGGAAGCAACAAAGCCGTTAACAATGGTAGCACAGTTGGAAGCCTCACCTGCCGCATTCTGCTCGTCGAAGGTTACATTCTCACCCATAGCCGCTTTCACAGCATCCCGGAAGCCCTCGGTAGCCTTATCCAGCGCAGGATGGGGCAAGAACTGGCAAATGCCAATGGTAACCTTGCCGTCGGTGCCAACCGTTTCGCCTCCGGTAGATGTACCGCTCTGGGCAGTGCCGCAGGCAGCCATAGAAAGTACCAGCACAAGAGCTAGTACCATCGCAATAATCTTTTTCATGGTTTTCTCTCCCTTTTCAAGGTATATTTGATTGTTCAAATATACCACCCCTTTTCCCCGTTGTCAACGGTAAATTCCATATATCGCGGACATTTATACACCATTCAAGTACACACGCTGTTTTCGCCCTTGGTTTTTGGTTATTTTGACGGAAACAAAAAACACCCGTCGCAGTTACCCTCCTGCGACGGGTATTTCTTTTCTTTTTACCGCTCGATGGCCGCCACAAAAGCGGCACGGTCCGGTGCGCCGTAGAAGGCGGAACCGGCAACCAGAACATCGGCGCCGTTTGCCTTGCAGATTTCGCCGGTGGTCAGATCCACACCGCCGTCCACCTCCAAATGGCAGCCGGGGTTTACTTCATCCAGCATCGTCCGCAGCTGCTTCAGCTTAGGCATCATATGCTCCATGAACTTCTGACCGCCGAAACCGGGCTCCACGGTCATCACCAGCACCAGATCCACCTTCGGCAGATAGGGAGCAATGGCTTCTGCCGGGGTGTTGGGCTTCACCACAATACCGGGCTTCACACCCAGTGCGCGAATCTTGTCGATACATGCCATGGTGTTTTCCGGGGTATCGGCTTCCACATGAATGGTCAGATAATCGGCACCGGCCTTGCAAAATTCCTCTGCATACTTGATGGGGGTATCGATCATCAGGTGCACATCCAGCACAAGATCGGTGATCTTGCGCATTGCCTTGACCCAAGAATAACCGAAGGACATATTGGGCACAAAGTGACCGTCCATAATATCCACATGGAGCCACTTGGCACCGTCAGCTTTGGTCTTGTCCATATCTTCATGGAAATGCATATAATCTGCGGACAAAATAGAAGGAGATAAAATAGCCATAGATAACTACCTCTTAATAAATCATTTCAATATTGAGCATCTTGCAGAAATCCCGCAAGGCTTCCACATAGTTGCCATAAGCAACGATCACATGCTGGCAGGAGACATTTTGTGCAAACTCCTCCACTGTGCAGGAATCAGGGAACACTTCCAAGCTGGGCAGCTGAGGCGCAGGGTCATCCCAGCCGTATTCGTTCCACGCAGGAGGCTCTTTCGCCTCGGCGGTGTAAACATGCATCTTGTACTTACCCTTCAAGTACACCAGACGGGCGCAGGTCACATAGCCGGTCTTGACCTTGGACACATTCAGCAAAGACGCGTTCAAAAGGCCAAAGGCGGCGGGCAGAACCGTCACATCCCCCCGTGTAGCAGCCTTGGGCACAAAGTCCGGCACACCGATAAGCATACTGTTTTCAAAGAACTCGTAGTACTCCAGATACGGCACTACCTGACCGGAGATATAATGCATGATCAGCTGGGTCACCGCACCCAGCACATCGTTTTCCGGCACGGTGAGGATATCCGTATAATGCTCCAGCAGCATAAAGACCATGGCAGGCGGGAAACCTTCCAGTTTCTTCATGCCGTCCACATCGATCAGGGTAATGGCCTCCCAGCCCCGCTGGCGGATCTTGCCCACAATGGCCAGCGCGTACTTGACACCCTTTTCAATGATGGCATCGTCGCAGGGCTTTTCGAACTTCCAATTATTCTTGACGAACTCCACACCCTCGGCAACCGCGGCAGCATCCAGCGTATCCAGCGCCCGAACCATTTCCAGCATCTCATAGGACTCGACCTCTACGCCGATCTGCCCACGCATGGAGTTGCCCTCATACTGGGTGCCATAGAGCAGCATATCCCGGTAGCCCATAGTGCCTACCCGGGCACTGCGCAGATTATGGCGGGCATTACAGGCCGCAATATAAGAAGCGATCCGCTCCATGGGCCAAGGTTTGCCGATAATATTATAGATGTACTTAAAGTTGTAATCCAACGCCTCAAAGGCAGGACGCAGGGCGGTAGTACCTGCCTGCTCCGCAGTGGTGATGATCCGGCCGTTTTCCTTCCAGCCGCACAGACCCCACAGCAGCATGGGCACATGGCGGAAATGGTCGGTAACACGGATCACCGCATGGGTGGGAATCCAACCGGCTACGCACACCACAAGGCAGCTCAAGTCCAGACCGGCGATTTTTTCGTAGGCTGCGTCGGCTGTTTCGTATGCAGGATCATCAATGACCAGACCGCCGTCTACCACACCGTCGACTATCGCAGATAATTGCTTGAATGCCTCATCATGCTTTTCCTGCAGCTTTTTGATGGGGGTATTGACCTCACCGAAGCAAATAAAACCAACGGTATTTTTCTTCATAAAGCGTCCCCTTACAGGGCTTTGTTGTTCAACCGCTCACCCACAGCTCCGCCGGGATGGATCAGGGCAAACTGCTCAGCCCGGTAACCGGTCTGCTCAATCAGCGCCGCCTGCAGAGCATGGAAGATCATGCACAATGCAGTGGTAGAAGTGGTGCCCTGTGCGTTCCACTTATCGGTCTCCCGATTCACATGCTGCTTGATGACCACATCCGCAGCGGTAGCCAGAGGAGATTCCAGATTTTCCGTAACGGTGATGATCTTGACGCCCTTGGCCTTGCAGATATCCACGATGGGCAGCAATTCCTTGGTCTTACCGCCACGGGATGCAAACACCATCACATCCCCTTCCTGAATAAAGCCGGTAGCGCCGTGAACGGCTTCGGCAGGGCTGATGAAACGGGCAGGCCGCTCAATGCAGCACATCAGGTGGGCAAAGTGCTGGCAGATAATGCCGGAATGGCCGGAACCGGCAGCACCGATCCGGGGGGCATTGGCCAGCAGCTCCACAGCCTTAGCGAACTGCTCGTCGTCAAAATATTCCTTCATCTCAGTGATGCAGGCAGCCTCGATATCGTAGGCAGCTTTTGCCGCTTCCAATGCAGCTTTTGTAACCATAATATGTTCCTCCTGTAAAGTTATAAGTTCTCTTTTCTTAGCCTAGCACATTTACCCTTTCTTTGCAACCACAATTTAAGACAAAATCTGGGAAAGTATTTGCAAATCTTTGTTGACGGAATAAACCGAACTTGGTATAATGAATAGAGCAAATTGGAAGGAGAGATCCCTATGACAACCATTAAAGCACCTTTCTTTGAGATCGGCCCTAAGTCTTACCTCTACGGCGACGAGATCCTTGAGCTGGCGAAGGCTGCCGATGCCGCATCCGAAAAATACAATGTGGATATCATCTTCACCTGCCCCGTGGTGGACATCCGCCGGGTCAAGGAGAACACCAAGCGCATCCACGTTTTTGCCCCCCACATGGACCCCATCCCCGTGGGCCGCGGTTTGGCTGACATCCTGCCCGAGAGCCTTGTGGCTGCCGGCGCAGAGGGCGTTATGCTGAACCATGTGGAAAAGCCCCTGTCTTTTGAGACTCTGGCCGCTACCATCAAGCGGGCCGAAGAGGTGGGCCTGACCACCATCGTCTGCGCTGACTCCGAAGAGGATGCCAGCAAGATCGCTACCCTGAACCCCGACATCATTGTTGCCGAGCCCTCCGCGCTCATCGGTACCGGCGTCAGCGTCGGCCCCGAGTATGTGGAAGCTGCTACCAAGTGTGTCAAGGATGTCAACCCCAACATTCTGGTGCTGACTGCTGCCGGTATTGCCGGTGGTCAGGATGTATACAACACCATCATTGCCGGCGCCGATGCCACCGGTTCTTCCTCCGGCGTTGCCAAGGCTGCTGACCGGCCCGCTATGGTGGATGAGATGATTGCCGCCTGCCGTAAGGCTTGGGATGAGCGTCACGCCTAATTCGTTTCTAATTAAAATTACATAATTGGAGGATATTCAAATGGATTTCAAAGTAGTACAGAAGGAAATCGAGCTGCAGTCCCGGGGCTGGATCCCCACCTTCCATGACATCTCCACCGATGTTATGAAGATCGTTGCCGAGTCCGGCATCAAGAACGGCACTGTCGCCATCGTTTCCCACCACACCACCTGCTCCGTCATGGTGCAGGAGTGCTCCCATGACTTCGACACCTTCGATCTGGAGTACCTGCAGCACGACCTGCTGGACATCATGCGTGACCTGATCCCCGACTACACCAACGAGGGCGATTACCGTCACCCCGGCCCTGTTCATGCTCAGTTCGGCCGTTACGTCAACGAACCCGGCAACTTCACCTCCATGAACACCGACGGCCACCTGCGTTCCGTGTTCTTCGGCCGCAGCGAGACCATGACCATTAAGGACGGCAAGCTGGATGGCGGCGAATTCGCTCACATCTACTTCATCGACTGGGACCATGTTCGCGCCCGTCGCCGTCAGTGCAACATCACCATCATGGGCACCACCGAAGATGTGGCTGACCGCAAGTACAATGATGGCGCTGTCGTCAACACCCTGCGTAAGTTCCCCGCTGAGGAGAAGGCTTACATGGAGCAGTACGACGAGTGGAAGAAGAGATAATCTCTTTCCTCTGTAAACGCAACAAACGATCCCGGTCTGCTTAGCAGACCGGGATTTCTTTATGTCATAAATTCCAATTTAGAAAGGAGGGCGCATGGCATTCCCTGCAGCATTATTTCTCGGTAGATTGGCGGAAGAATACCTGCGTAGAAAAATATTGTTCTTTTTGCACTTCCTTGCCGTTGAGCAGGTCTACCACGCATTGTGCTGCCTGCCTGCAGATCTGTGCATTGCCAAAATCCGCAGAGGTCAGGCTGGGAACCAAATATTCCGTCTCCGGGATATTGTCCAATCCCGCCACCAGCATATCTTTCGGCACACAGATCCCGGCTTCGGACAGCCGCCTGATCGCACCGATCGCCATATGATCGTAAGCACAGATCACCGCGCGGGGGCGATCAGCGCACTGCAGCAGCTGCTCCATAGCCAGATAGCCGCCCTTTTCAAACCGCTCTTCATGAACCACGACCCATTTGCTGGCCAAGCCGTTTTTTTCCATGACGGTACGAAAAGCTTCCAGCTTGCCACCGGTCTGGGTTTCACCGAGGAAGCCGATATCCTCTACCCCCACCGATTTAAAATGGCAGATGATCTGGTTCAGCGCGCCGGCATAATCCGTATGCAGGCACACACCGGCAGGCTGCCGGTAAGCAGGCAGCACAGATACCAATGGGATTTCATATGTACTGGAAAGCAGGCTTTTTCCCCCAATGACGATGACCCCGTCTACATTAGAATAATGGTGGTAATATTCCAGAAGCTCCCGCTCTGTATCGCCGGAGAAATTGGTGGAAGCCACGCAAACCTCGCATCCCAATTCTCCCAGATAGCTTTGCAATCTGGCCACCATGCCGGAATAATACTGACCGTAAAATTCCGGGCAAATCACCGCGATCACATATTTGGGGTATTTGGCATTATAGAATTTTTTGAAGCAGCCGTACTCCTTGGCGATTCGAAAGATCTCATTCCGGGTCTGCTCACTGACCTCGTTGCTCATGGAGAACGCCTTGGATGCCGTAGATACCGACACATGGGCAAGCTGGGCAATTTTCGACAGTGTTATCATAGTTATCACCTGTGCTTATTATAGTAACGCCACTTGGGAAAATCAAGAAGTCCATTTCCAAATGTTTCGTAGGAAATCTGATCGCTATTTGCGCTCCCTTTGTTTTATCTGCAAAACGCCCCAAAACACCACGCATTCCTGCCACGAAGAAACAGGCCGGCAAACAAAATGTCCCGGCGGTTAAAAACCGCCGGGAACTTATCATTCTGCTTTTTTCCACGCATGAAGATGATCCCAAAATGCCTGCACCGCATTCAGGTCCGGATGGTTGCCGGAAAGGACCATGTAGATCTTATCATTTTTGGGCGCATGCTCTTGGAAGAAAGGCATATCCGATACCTCGATCGCCACCGGCCACCGAACTGTATCGTTTTCCTGCATGGCATAGATCACCTTATCTCCCATAGCATCCAGCTGCTCTTTCGTAAAGAAGGTGCCCCAATCACCGTAGGCCTCCTGCGTCAGGTAAAACTCAAAAGCCAATTGGTCCAGCAGGGCGCAGTCTAAAAGCTGACCGCTGACCCGGGCAATAAACAGCAGCGATGCATTATAATTATCCTCACCGCTGGTGGGATCTGCCAAACTGGTAAAGTTGGTATAGTCCATCTGCAGAGTCTGATCTTTGCTGCCATCGGTAAGCTTGGCAAACAGGTCTTCCGTCAGATAGTGATAACCTTCCTGTGACATGGAGATGTTGACCATCATACCCTTAAAGAGATATTCTTTGTTGGCGTTGATGAAGCCGGTAATGGCTATGGATACGATCAACCCCACAATGATCATGATCAGCACCCATTCTTTATAATAGCTCCACAAATGATCCACTTTTTCGGAGAACGTCATGGGCTTTAAATCAGCCATCAATTCCCGGAAATTGGGGGTCACCTTTTTTCTGTAGCTCATGTTTCATCATCCTCCGACCGGACCGGTGCGTTCCCCTCTTCTGATAGTAATGTGCCGTCTGTCCGGGCATCGATCAAAAAGTCGATCAGAGGATCTTTCAAAAGCATTGTGCCACACACAGCTGCCAAGGCAAAGTAGGCGGCAACAAACACCATCACCGCTTGAGAAAACAGCACCAGATAGAACCGGAACACCAAAAGGGGCAGCCAGAACAGTGCCGCCGCAGCAAACAGTTCCATGGGACGGCGGAAGAAATTCACACTGTTTTTGATCCAGTTAGAAACAGATGTGGGAATGTACACATTCAGTGTCAGCAAGGACACCGTGACCATGCCCGCCATGGCAAAAAACAAACCCGGTACAAGGCAATGCAGAATGCTTTCCAGCGTTCCGCCAGCCTGCTCCGCAAACAAAACCGCTGTATTCAGGTCGTTCAAAAAGAACAGACACACCGGCAGGCACAAACACCAGCTGATCAGGCTGCGCCAAAAGCGGGTGCAGAAGCCTTTTTTAAAGCCCTGAAACCAGCCTTCTCCGCGGATATTATAGCGGATGGCGCTCATCAGGCCGCACCAAGCAGGGCCGATGGTTACCAGCGGCAAACTGGCCACCAAAAAAGTTAAATTCATCAGAATTGCCGTACCCGCCAAGGTAATGGCATTGCTGAGCTTGTCCGTCCAATTTTGTTTCTCTTTCAAGGAACTCTTCCTCTCTTTCTTCCAATAAGCACATAATAAGCGCCAAATTTTACCTTTTTGTGACCAAGGCGCAAAAATACTGTTACAAGTTTATCACAAAGCAAATCAAAACTCAATAGATAGCGAAGAATCTAAATTCAATTTATCGGTCTAATCTGTAGGATACAGGCTCTGCTCCCGCCGCAAAAAGCCACTGTATTCAGACGGCGGGAGCGGCACTCCCGCCCCACGGAGTTATACGGTAAACAGTGCAGTAAATTGAAATTTGCGGGGGAACGCAAAATTTACAATTTATTCTTGCAATCAAGCATTTTTTGGCGTAAACTATACTCAGTTTGCAAGGAGGTAGATCCATGAATTTCTTTTCCTACGAATCCAAGCCTATGCAGATTTTAATGCTGCTGGGCGATCTGATCATATTAAATCTGCTTTTCATTCTGTGCAGTCTGCCTGTCTTCACCATCGGCGCTGCGCAAGCCGGTCTATATACGGGACTTAAAACCCTCTTGGACCCCGAAGACGATACATATATTTCCTCCGCTTTTTTCAAGGGCTTCAAAACCGGGTTCGGTAAGATCACCATCGCGTGGAATATCCTGCTGGTGGCGGATCTCATTCTCGGCGTGGTGACATTCCTCAGCTATTTCTACACCCAAAGCACCACCAGTTATCAGTTCTGGGCCGCTTTTATCGCTCTGTGCATTTCCCTTCTGTTCCACTCTTTGATTCCCCTGTTCCACGCCCGGTTTACATGCACACCTTGGCAGCTGATCCGTAACGCATGGTTTTTGATCATTGCCCATCCCCTCCGTTCTTTACTGGTTGGCATCCTCACTTGGCTGCCGGTTGCACTGTTCTTCTCTATGAATTTTGTCACATATATGACGCTGACCCCTATTTTCATTCTGATCTACTATTCCGGAAGCTATTTATTTGGTTTCAGCGCCATGAAAAAACCCTTTAAGGTCCTGATCGATCATTACAACCAAACCCACGGCATCACGCCTCCTCCGGAAACCGAGGAGGAATTGGACTCCGGGGATTATGAGGAAGAAACCTCTGAATACGAAGAGGTATAATACAGATGTTGACCCGGGCACGATCTTAGATCGCGCCCGGGTTTTTACTGCCAAAATCATATTTATCGAACAGGTCAATCCTATGTATGGAGCACTGCCCCACCCGAAATACCTTGGAATTACAATATGTATGGTGGGAGGGACATTGCCCCTCCTCTATGAAGCGTCTGAAAAGTAAATCAGAATATGACGCGCAATTCTATCCATGAAAAAACGGACAGGTAAAACCTGTCCGTTTTTTGTACTTGTAATGAAATCAGCCCTTGACAGAACCGACCATAACGCCGCCCTTGAAGTACTTCTGAACAACGAAGTAAGCCAGCAGAGCGGGAACAGTTGCCACGATAATCAAGCCGTAACGAACCTGATCCAGACCTTCGTCAGCCTGAGACTGAGAAGCGGAAGGCATGCTACTGGTATCGACCTTAGCAACAGCGGCGGTCATGATGGGCCGCAGCACCAGCTGCAGGGGATACAGATTCTCGTTACGCAGGTAGATCATGGAGGTGAAGTATTCATTCCATGCACCCACGATGGCGTACAGAGTGATAACAGACAAAGTCGCCTTAGCCAGAGGCAAAGCGATCTTTACCAAGCACTGGAAATCACTTGCGCCGTCGATCTTCGCTGCATCAAACAAATCACCGGGGATGCTGCTGGAGAAGCAGGTCCGCATGATGATAATATGGGAAACGCTCATGGCGCTGGCCAGAATAACAGGCCACACGGTGTTGAACATACCCATGCTGGTCTTCAGCAGGAAGGTGGGGATCAAGCCCGCACCAAACAGGGTGGAGAAATAGAAGATCTTCATGAAAGGACCGCGGCCCTGATAGGTTCTTCTGGACAGGGGGTATGCGGCCAAAACACACATGGTCAGGTGCAGCAGCGTACCGGCAGCAGTATAGAAAATAGAGTTGCGGTAGCCGATCCAAACCTGCTTAAAGTACAGGATGAATCTGTAGCCATCCAGTGTAAAGTCAACGGGCCACAGTACGACCTGACCGGCCTGCAGGGCTTTTGCACTGGAGAAGGAGCAGGAGATAACGAACAGGCAGGGGTAACCGACAATGATAATAATCGCAATCAGAATGATGGCGGTGATGATATTAAACACGCGGTCACCGAAGGATTCGTTGATCTTAATGTTCTTAATTTGATTCTTTGCCATTTGTCAACTCCTCCTTCCTTAGAACAGACCCATTTCGTTATCGGTCAACCGGTTGGTGATCCAGTTCACAACAACGACCATGGTGGTGTTAACAACGGAGTTCATCAGGCCGACAGCAGAACCGTAGGACATGTTGTTCTTACCAAGACCCTGCTTATACACATAAGTAGAGATGATCTCGGAAACTTCGATGTTCATGGAGTTCTGCATCAGGTATGCCTTCTGATAGCCCACGGACATAACGGAGCCAAAACGCATGATCAGCATGATGGCAACGGTGGGCAAAATGGTGGGCAGGTCAACACTCCACACACGGCGCAGACGGCTGGCGCCGTCCAGCTTTGCCGCCTCATGCAGTTCCTCGGAAACGGCGGACAGAGCGGAAACATAAATAATGGTGCTCCAACCCATGGACTGCCAGATACCGGACCAGACATACAGGTGACGGAAAGCGGTCTTACTGCCGCGGATATCGGACATATAGCCGGAACCGGTCAGCTGAGAGATAGCACCCAGCATACCGCTGATGGGGTTCAGAACCGTGTTCAGAATACCAACCAGAATAACCACGGAAATAAAGTGAGGAATGTAAGAAACGTTCTGGGCGATCTTCTTCAGGCCCTTATAAGTATTGACATGGATAACCAGTGCCAAAACAATGGGAATGGGGAAGCCTGCCAGAATCGCATACAGAGAAAGTGCAAGAGTATTCCAAATCAGATTACTCCAGCGATAGTAGCTAAAGAACTTGCTGAACTGGCCCAAGCCGACCCACTCAGAGTTCCAGATACCGCCTCTTGCAGAGTAGTCACGCAGACCGATCTGCAGGCCGTACATGGGGAAATAGTGGAAGACGACCAGATAAGCAAAAGGCAGCAGGATCATCAGGTGAAGCTGCCAGTTCTTAGCAAATGTTGCACAAAACTTCTGGAAGCCGGTCTGCATAACGACCTTAGGCGCTTCCAGCGCCGGGGCTTTTGCCATTTGATTCATCCCTTTCTGAAAATATGTTGGCAGAAAAGGAGAATTGCTCCTTCTGCAAAAGCACAGGCATGCTGGGGGTATCCCCCCAGCAATGCACTGCTCATGTTGCTTTATTGTTTGCTAATACGGACGATCAGAGGCAAATTAGTAGCGGTCGTAGGCAACCTGTGCCACGTCCAGCCAATCCTGCAGGCCCAGATCCTCCAGAGTATTCAGGTACTCGTTCCACTTCGCATCAGAGTTGGGATCCATGTCGCCAACACAGAAGGCGGTACGGGACTTCTTGTAGTAGTCGGCGCAGCCTTCGCGCTGGGGCTTGGTGTCTTCCTTCTCTTCCTCGGTCAGAACCAGAGTGGGGCAGATGTACTTGGGATCAGGGTTGTTCTCTTCATATGCCTTCTTGAAGTTGGCGTAGGACTTAGCATGCATCTCTTCACGCAGCTTCTCGCCGGGCTTCAACTCTTCAGCCAGCTGGGCATCTTCCTTCTCAGCGTTGACACACAGAGTGCAGGAAGCGCCGGACCACAGGCAGGTGTTCATCTCACGCAGGGGATCCTTCAGCAGCTTGAACTTGGCGTCCAGACCCAGAGGAGACTTGACGCCGGGATCGGCATCGGTCCAGTTGACACCGTACTCGCCGTAACGGATGCGGCGGGAGCCTTCCTCGGACCAGATGGTCATCATAACTTCGAAAGCCTTCTCAACGTTCTTGCAATCGCCGCCGATGAAGCAGTTTGCATTGAAACGGTTGTCGTTGAACACGGCATTGCCCCAGATGGGCAGGGGCTGATACTGCTTCAGAACCTCGTTCTCGCAGTCAGCATGAAGAGTCAGGTGACCAACGAAAATACCAACCTTAGCCTTACCGGAAGGAGGTGTGGTGATAACAGGCAGTTCGTTCATGGACATGGTGATGACGGAGTCGGGCATCAGCTTCTCAGAATACAGCTTTCTGACATACTGCAGAGCCTTGCGGTACTCGTCGGTAGTGAAGGGAGCGTAAACCTGACCGTCGTCGTCGATGGCGAAGTGCTTGTGGTCGTTGAAGTACAGGAACATGTTGATCAGCCAGTTGATGACGTCTGCACCCAGACCGGCTTCCTGACCGCCGATCAGAGGAATTTCGTCAGCATTGCCGTTCTGGTTGGGGTCGCCGGTCTGGAAAGCCTTCAGAACCTTGTACAGGGAGTCGGGATCGGTGGGCATATCCAGCTTCAGGTAGTCCAGCCACTCGGTGTTGATCCAAGGCTGATAGTCCATGATATCGATCATGGTGGTGTCCATGGTGGGAACAGCGTAGATCTTACCGGATTCGGGATCTCTCAGCTTGCGCTCGATGTCTGCCTGCTCTTCTGCGGTGAAGGTCTCAGCAATACGGGTCCAGAAGGTCTTGGAAGCGCCTTCGCGGTCCTCGTACAGGGGAGTCAGGTCAGCAAAGTAGCCGTCCTTACCGTAGCTACGGTAGACTTCGTCACCCAAGCCGATGCCGAACAGAATGTCGGGCAGGGGCTGGTTTGCAGCAGCAGTGGTAGCGATCTGGGTGGCGATATCGGTACCGCCGGCGTAGGGGATGAACTCCAGATCAACGCCGCACTTCTCTTCCAACCACTTGGTCATAGCGTTGTCCTTATAGCTCATAACGGTAGCGCTGGTGGGCAGACCGATGGTCAGCTTGACGACACCCTCGGAGCCGCCGTTGCCGCCCTGATTGCCACCGGCAGAGCTGTTGTTGCCGCCACAGGCTACGAACAGAGACAGGGTCATAACCAGTGCCAGCATCATTGCAATAAGCTTTTTCATTGTTTTTCCTCCTCTTGTTTGTTATGCTACAGGGATATTCCCATATACATACAAAATTCGGGAATGGGCATAGTGAGCCCATTCGCTCGTAGTTTAGTTTAGCATATTTAGCGAACAATTACAACACGACAAAAACCACAAAATCAGCACCCGATTATTGACAGATTGCACAAAAATTACAAGGCCGCCTTGTCCGCTTCGCCTACTGTCCTCCGCCGGTGACCGACGGGCCTCATTTGCGCCTTAACTGCGCGGTCTCACAGGCGCCTCCTGCAAACATAAAAGCCCCGGAATACCCATGTATTCCGGGGCTTTTACTATTACAATATTTGCATCAGGATATCCGTGCCGTCTTGGGAGCGCCGGCACTCAGCTTTCCATCTGCTTTCCCAAGAAACCGGCCACCGTCTGGGCAAGCCGTTGGTCCGCTTCCGCCAATGCCGGGTCGTTCTCACCCAACAGCAGCATGACGCAGCCCATCAGGTCGCCTTGACTCAGGATCGGCGCCGCTACACCCAAGTGGTATTTATCCGAACCGTCACTGGCACGGATCAGATCCTCTCCCGGTTGGTATCGATAATTTTTGCGGCTCTCCATCAATCGCTCCAACGCCTGAGAATTGGGCTTATCCATCAGCTCCCGCTTGGGCGCTCCGGAAAGAGCGATAATACTGTCCCGATCGGATACCGCGGCCACCAATCCGGTATTCGCACCGATGGATTCGCAGATCTGGGCGGCAAAATCCTGCAAATCTCCCATGGGGGAATACTTGCGGAAGATCACACCCCCATCTTTCTCTGTGTAGATCTCCAGCGGATCGCCTTCACGGATCTTGAGGGTTCTTCTAATCTCTTTGGGAATCACAATACGCCCGAGGTCGTCTCCACGTGTCAAGTATTCACCAAGACTTTTTAAAATCCTTTATTTTACAGGGTTTTTGGCACTTTTGCCCTTTGTCGAAAAATGAATAGAATGAGGTATAAAAACACCAAGACCCCAAAAAATAATAGAA
>JAFQFA010000006.1 GCA_017398725.1 Oscillospiraceae bacterium
CAAAGGCAAAGAATGTGGTAAGGGTATCTACCAAAGAAAGGATGGTCGATACAGCGCAAGGTATATTGATAAAGCAGGAAAGCGACACGAAAAATATTTCCAAACACTTCCGGAAGCACGCAACTGGATGGAGGACGCAAAGTACGCGGACAAGCATGAAGAAGTCTTTATAGCAACAGAAACCACCGTTGACGAATGGTTTGAATTTTGGATCGAGAATATTGTTGGTGACTTAGCTCCCAACACGATTCGCAATTACCGCGAGCGATATATTCGAAACATCCAGCCTGTGATGGGAAAAATGTATCTGTCCAATGTCAAGCCGATGCACTGCAAAAAGGTGTTCATTCTGATGGATGCCGATTATGCCGGCTCTACCATCCGTCAAACCTACATCACCATGGGGACCATGTTCAAGGCAGCAAAAATGAATGACCTGATCAGAAAGCACCCTATGGACGGCGTTCGCTACACAAAGCCCGTCCGTGCAAAGGATGATATTAAATTCCTAACGCGGGACGAGCAACGGGTCTTCCTTGAGCATGCGAAACGTTCTCATAACTATAACCAGTATGCTCTGATTCTTGAAACCGGTTTGCGAACAGGCGAACTGATCGGTCTGACCTGGGATGCGATTGATTTTGAGAAACGCACCCTGACCGTAAACAAGACCTTGGAGTTTCGGTACAAGAGCCAGACCTGGCGTGCAGGACCGCCTAAGACACCTCAGAGCTATCGAACCATTCCGTTAACGGACAGGGCTTACGAAATTCTCAAAAGTGTCTGGGAGAGCCGTGAGGGTCGCAAGGAGTCCCCTATTCTATCGGAAGTCTTGGAATATATGGATCGTCGTACAGGACATACATCCAAACTTGTGATGCGTGATCTTGTCTTTATCAACTATCGCACCGGAGCACCGGCGAAAAACAGCTCTTATGATGCCCATCTGTACAAGCTCTGCGACGAAGCAGGGATTGAACGCTTTTGTATGCACGCGCTCCGTCACACCTATGCGACCCGTGCCATCGAAAGCGGAATGCAGCCGAAGGTGCTGCAAAAATTGCTGGGTCATGCCAGCATCCAAACTACCATGGATCGATATGTTCACGTAACGGACGAGGCTATGGATCAAGCTGTGAAGCAATTTGAGAAAAATGGGGTATCGGCATAAAAGTCTATGCTATTCCATAGCAAAATGGCGTAAAAATGGCGTAAAGCCAAAAGTGCCAAAAGCCGAAAACCCTTGCAAATAAAGGATTTTTTGAAGGAGAAGAAACAAAAATGAAACTAGGTATCGTTGGACTGCCGAATGTGGGCAAGTCCACGCTGTTTAATGCCATCACCAATGCCGGTGTACCGGCAGACAACTACGCCTTCTGCACCATTGATCCCAATGTGGGTGTTGTTTCTGTGCCGGACGAACGGATCGACTGGCTGGCTCAGCTGCACAACCCCAAAAAGGTCACCCCCGCCGTGATCGAATTCGTAGATATCGCCGGTCTGGTGAAGGGTGCCTCCAAGGGTGAAGGTCTGGGCAACAAGTTCCTCAGCAACATCCGCACCACCGATGCCATTGTCCATGTGGTCCGCTGCTTTGAAGATTCCAATGTGACCCATGTGGAAGGCAGCACCGATCCTTTGCGGGATATCGAGATCATCAACATGGAACTGGTGATGGCGGATATTGAAATGGTGGAACGCCGCATAGACAAGGCACAAAAGGCCATGAAGGGCGGCGATAAGAAGTTTGCCCGGGAGGCAGAACTTTTTACCGCACTGCTGGAGCATCTGAATAACGGCAAGCTGGCCCGCACCTTTGACGGCACCGAGGATGATATGGCACTGATCGCCACCTCTGACCTGCTGACTTTGAAAAAGACCATCTACGTTGGTAATCTGGCTGAAAACGAAGTCAACGAACCGGAGAACAACCGGCACTACATGGCTGTGAAAGCCTTGGCAGACGAAGAAGGCAGTCAGCTGATCCCCATTTGCGCCAAGCTGGAAGCAGATATTGCCGAGCTGGATGATCCCGACGAAAAGGCAATGTTCATGGAAGAGCTGGGTGTCAACGAATCCGGTTTGGACAAGCTGATCAAAAGCTCCTACGCGTTGCTGGGCCTCATTTCCTTCCTCACTGCCGGTTCCGATGAGTGCCGTGCTTGGACCATTAAGCGGGGCACCAAAGCACCCCAAGCTGCCGGCAAGATCCATACCGACTTTGAGCGGGGCTTCATCCGGGCAGAAGTCATCGCTTTCGAGGACATGAAGGCCTGCGGCACTATGGCAAATGCCAAGAGCAAGGGCTTGGTTCGCAGCGAAGGCAAGGAATATGTCATGAAGGATGGCGATATCGTCAACTTCCTGTTCAATGTGTAAATTGCGAAATAGCGCCACCGATGTTCATCGGTGGCGCTTCCTTTATTTATAATAGTCAGAAGTAAGCAGCAGATTGCTGATGTGGATAAATTCCGCCGTTTTTTTCGCCATCTGCGCCACATATTCTTCCGTCAGTTCTTTCCCCTTGGTGTTGCGCAGGATCTTGGGCTGACCGGAGCTTGTGCTGTAAACCACGCCGTCACTGATCCAGCTTCCGTTGGGAAACAGGGCGTAGCCTTCATAATTCTGGTCAAAGGCATCCTGCCCAAGATAATTGTAAGGGCTGTCAATTCCCATCAGATTCAGCATGGTGGGAACAAAATCTGCCGTATTCAAGGTCTTGGTCACTTCCACAGACGGGCAATCTACGCTCCATACAAAACACGGCGTTTTTTCCAGCAGCAACAGATCCTCTACCCCGGAGTGCGCATAAAGCTCCTCCATATTCAAATAGCCATAGGTATAATGATCGGTAATGGCCATGATCACAGTATTTTCCAGCTGCCCATGTTGCTCCAGTTCCGACAGCAGGCGGGCAAACATATCATCTACCAGCTTTGCTTTTACCCGGGCGCAATCTTCCTCTTCACTGCCATACTTGCCTCGATACTGCGGATACTGCTTTAAGGCGTAATGACTCAAAACCTCCCGATAGACATAGCTCAAGTGGGCAGAGCGGGTAATAATGGTATTAAAGGTCTGTCCATCCCGGAAGAACAGTTCATTCAGCTGCGGGATATCGAACAGCAAACAATCATCATACAGCCTGTCTTTATCTGTTTCGTAATCCTCATAGCAGTTATAGTTCCGGTAACCCATAGCCGGTTCAAATACGCCCCGGCTGTAAAAATCCGGTGAATTGTAGTGGAACACCTCAGCAGTATACCCGTTGGCGGTGGCTTGAGAGGCAATCGACTGGTTAAAGGAATTGGTCACATAGTTAAACACATATTTTCCGTTGGTAGGCAGGTAGATGCCGGTATTGGCGCAAAACTCGGAATTGATTGTACGGGCTGTGCCGTAGCCGGGCGTATAAAAATCAGTAAAACGAATACCCTCTTCCATCATCTTATAAATGGTTGGGGTATCCTCCGGGGTAATCAGCCAATCATCCATGGACTCCATGAGCACAAACACCACGTTTTTTCCTGCAAAAATACCGGTCATGGCATTTGCCTGTTTCTCTCCCCGCTGTGAAAAATATCGGTCAAGCTTTCCGATCTGGGCATCCTGCTCCGCCCGGTAGGCCGGTGTCAGGGGATACAGCTGATGCCGCCAGACATCCCGCAAAGTCAGCTGGTAAATGCCGGTAATATTATACACATTCTTGGCATCGTACATGGTATTGTAATTTGCCCGGTAAGATGAAGATTGGGCATATTCAGAGCGGGTACCCCAAATACTCTTATCCTTCAGAAACACCGCTTCCGGCAACAGGCACAAGCCGACGACGCAGGCAACACTCAAGCTAAGGCCGGCAATTCGGGGTCCAAAACCTTGGTTATATCGGGGATATTTCCATATCAGAATACCGCCCAATCCCAGCAGGACCGCACCGCCCAGCCACCAAAGAACAGGAAACGCCCCCAGAATATCTCCAAAAAACTGAGCGCCCTCACGGGCATAAAAGATATCCTGCAGCCACAGCATTCTGCCAAACACACTGTAGTAGCCTACCTGTGCCAACGCCCAAGACAAATAAAAATAATAAGTGATGCCAAATGCAATCCTACCGGCAGTACGGGGCAGGCACAAGCAGAGAGCCGAAAGGAGCAATGCCCAAAGCGCGCCAAAGGCCAGCGCAGACCATTCACCGGGATCCAGCAAAACAAAGGTCAATAACTCCACGGCAAAATAAGCCCCTGCCAGCACAGCGGCTTTCAAACCATATTGTACCATAGGCTTCAGCCAGCTTAGCTTTCCTCTCAACGTCCCTGCCTCCTATCCGTTTTCCTTGGATAGCATATCATAACCGGTATATTTTGTCTATTAGAAGTATTAAACTTACTGTTACAAATACTGACGGATATCCAAGGTCAGCTGCTGTTCCAGATTGATCAGCCGTTTCGTAATATCTTTGGTGTATTCATCGGCGGCTTTATACTGATTCAGGTAGCGATTCAGGGATTTCACACCCATGTTGCAGCCATCGGTCATCAGGTCCGCTACCGTGGCATCAGAATCGTCCATGGTAAGCTTCATATTGGTCTTCATCCAAGACATACTTTTCGCCACTGGGTTGGGATTCTTGCCATGATCGTAGCAGGCATCCAGCTTCTGCCGGATCTCATCCCCCAGCTCCACATGCTCGTCTTTACATTTTGTCAGGCAACGGTTCAGCTTTTCGCTGCGCACATGAGGCAGCACATCTTCAATGGACGCCACACCCATTTTCACGCCGGCATCACATTCCCGAAGCAGTTTCACAGTATCTTGTTCGATCATAAATAGATCCTCCTTGAAATTTGGGATACTCCCAGTATTCCCCAGAGGAAACAAAATAACCGGACTGGAAATCCAGTCCGGTTGTTTGATTATTGGAAGGGCGTAAATTCGTCCACCAGTTTCTTGGCAAGCGCCATTTCTTCCGCAGACACAGGCTCATCAAAGTCGTTAAACGGAATTTCCGCAACACTCTTGCCGGTGAGCATCCGGTACCACAAAAGGCCCATTGCGTAACGGGACAAGCCCTTGGTAGCGTGGAAGGTATCCCGGTGGATCTTCTCGATGCCGTTCTTCAGCATCTTCTGCATCAGCTTGCCGCTGGGGATCAAGCCATAGGCATCAATATTCTCCGCAAAGATATTGTATGCATTCTCAATATCCGCAAACATGGCATCATGGGTGGGATAGCCCATCAGGTCCAGCAGCTTCGGGCTGCCATCCTCATAAGCCCATGTCTGATGGACGATGATCTTGGCCTTGGGGCAGAGTTCGCGAACAAACTCTGCCAATTCCTCTCCGTAAGGCGTATAGGTGGCCGGCTTGGGGCTGCTGGGGCTTGCCTGCTGCACAGTGACAACATCCCAGCTGCGGTTGAGCAGTGCTTCCCGCAGAGAAACCATGAAATAAGTAGTCTGGCCATTGTACATCAGGTTGTAAGCGCGCTCATCAGAGTACATATTGCGGAAGTGTTTCTCCAGAGGGCAGCCGCCAATATACAGGTTGGCCACCTGAATATCCTCGCCGACACTGCGGGCGATCTGGTGCAGATATCTAGTTGCGTCCTCGGAAAAGCTGTTGCCGATACAAAGAATTTTCATTTTTTATTACCTCACAATAATTCCCGCGTAGGGATGGTTGCAGCCGCCGTTCAGATAAACCTCTTTGAGCTTTCTGTGGAGACTGGTGGTTTCTTCCAAATCAGCAAGATTTGCAGGCTTGCCGTTGAAGACAAACATAAATGCCGCTGCGCCGTCGGTCTTGGGCGGATATTTGATAAACCGACGCTGGAACGCGGCGATCTTGGACTGGGGACCCAGCAATTCTTCCAGCGCCGGATCCAAAATCCACGAATACCCGTAAAGGGCTGTGCAATGATAATCCGGATATCGCTCATCCGCGATTTTAAAACCTGCATCAAAATACCGGTCGACCGCTTCCTTGGAAATATCGCAGCCCCGGGGAATGTGGATGCTCAGTACATCATCACCGGGTCGCAGGAAAATCTCCCATTGGGTTTTCGGGAAGGTCTGCTCCTGCGTGGCAATCATATGGTTCTCGCAGGGATAGCCGTAGAAATTCTCATCATCTTCCCGGAAAGACACCTCAAATGCGCCTTCTTCATCTTCATAACCGGCGCTTCCAAGCATTTGCAGGCCACTACGGTGTACCATACCTTTATTCATCATCGTTAGCACATAGCCGGTCTGCTTATTTTTAATATATGCCGCGTTACCGGGAAGCTGCTTGAGTTCAAACTGCAAGCCTTCCGCCTTATAGATCACAGCTTTAGCAAACAAGCACTGCCAGTTAAAATAGATGGTATCCAAGCCCGGCAAGCCCATCCGGCGATGAGCCGCCCGCATGCTCCCTTTGAAGCCCGCCATCATTTTGCGTACTTCCTCTTCCGGGAAACCCCGTCGGCAGTACTCTTCCATTGCAGAAGGGATCAACGGCACTAGTATGTATACAGGCAGCATCGCCGAAAGCAGAGTGCCGTCCCCTTGGGGGACAGGGATTGTTCTGCACTGTGCTGTTTTACTGACGCGGGCATAAGCCACCGCATTTTTGATCCATGCGCTGCGATTTTCATCAGCATTGATCAGTTGGGCCGTCTCCCGCACCTGCTCATAATATTCTCCAAAAAAATTCAGATCCTGCTGTAATTTGTTAATCAATTCCAGATCGCAAGCCGGTTCATTTGTCCGAACCGTGTTGGCATACATCTCATCTAACGCAGCCGGATATTTTGCAATACCAATGGCATCGGCGATTTGACGAAGTTCCATTATTACTCTCCCTTGGAGCCAAGCTCCAGTTCCTCAGCATGTTTTTTCATGGCATTCAGACAAATCTCAGCCACATCACGAACTTCCATCCCCAGCATCTCACAGCCCCGACGGATCAGTTCCCGGTCACACTTGGCGGCAAATTTCTTGTCCTTGAACTTTTTCATCAGGCTGGATACTTCCATATCCGTAATACCCGCAGGCCGCATCCGGGCTGCCGCCTGAATAATACCGGTCAGCTCGTCCACAGTAAACAAACACTTTTCCATGACCGTTACAGGCTCTACATCGTTGATAATCCCGTAGCCATGGGCAAGAATGCACCGTACCTCTTCTTCCGTTAGACCCGCTTCCAGCAAAGGCTTTTCGGTATGCAACAGATGTTCATCCGGATGCTGCTCATAATCGTAATCATGAAGATAGCCGATGGCCATCCAATGCGCTTGATCCTCGCCGAAATGCTCCGCAAGCCCTCCCATGGCTGCCATGAGATTTTTTGCATGGAGGAATAGATGGGGCTCTGTCGTAGTGGTCGCCAAAAGTTCTTTGGCCCGCTCCATTGTCAACACAGAAATCACTCCTTTTATGTCATTATAACCACCCCGAAGCTATTTGGCAAGTAAATACTTTTTATTCTGCATATACTTGATTTTATTGTATGCGATTGATATAATAAGCCCACTGTGGAGATGTACCCAAGTGGTTGAAGGGTCCGCACTCGAAATGCGGTAGGCCGGTAAAACGGCGCGAGAGTTCGAATCTCTCCATCTCCGCCAAATAGTAAAAGCCACCCTCTGGGTGGCTTTTACTATTTAACAAAGAGAGATTCGAACATTGTACATGGAACAGTCCGGTGGACTGTTCCTGCCACCAGTGCAATCACTGGTAGCTCCCATGGTTAACGAATCTCTCCATCTCCGCAAAAGAATAACCGCAGCCTCTAATCAGGTTGCGGTTGTTTTTGTTTCGTGATATACTGACAGTGGAGGTGTTGGCATGGAAAAGCTTCTCAAGTACCCAATTCTGATGGTTCACGGCTTGGGATTTCGGGATAACGATTTGGTGTGCTATTGGGGGCGAATCCCAAAGGCACTGGAAGCCATGGGCTGCAAAGTCTTTTTCGGCAATCAGGACAGTGTTGCCCCCGTATCCCAAAACGGCGCATATCTTGTAAACAGGATTCAAGAAATTCTGGAGAAAACCGGCGCGGATAAAGTCAACATCATCGCACACTCCAAGGGTGGCCTAGACAGCCGCTACGCCATTTCCCAGCTTGGGGCCGCTCCCATGGTGGCATCCCTGACAACGATCTGCACCCCGCACCATGGCTCCAAAACCGTGGATAAGCTGATGGAGCTGCCGGAATGGATGATCCGCGCTGTGGCGATTTGTGCTGACATAGTGTTCCGTTTTGCGGGGGATCAGCATCCGGATGCTTATAAAGTCTTTCACACCTTTACCACAGAGATTGCAGAAAAATTCAACGAGGACACGCCCGATGCAGAGGGTGTTCTGTATCAAAGCTACGCCTTCGTGATGAAAAGGCCGCTGAGCGACCCGATCCTGTGGCTTTCCAATCTAGTTGTAAATAAGATTGAAGGAGAAAACGACGGTCTTTTGCCGCCGGAAGCGGTAAAATGGGGCAACTTCAAAGGGATCATCCGTGGTGCAGGTAATCGGGGGCTTTCTCATTTAGATGAGATCGATCTGCGGCGCCGGCCACTGTACCGCAAGCCCGGTAACGGCATAACGGACATTGTGGATTTCTACACCCAGATTGTTATGGAATTAATCGAAGCCGGATATTAATAAACAAACCGGGGCAACACCAAAAAACAGGTGTTGCCCCGGCCATTATTATATTTCATTTAAGAGCCGGTCCATTATTGTCTGAAGGTTTTTCTCCGTTCCCTTTTCTCCCACTAAGTATAGTTTGTAGAGTACATTGTCATCTACCCAATAAGCCTCCAAATTAGCGTAATGATTCGTGTGTTCCGCCTGCACTACCAACGCATTTAAACCGGATTTAGTCGTTGTGTGTGTCTGTGAAAAGGTAGCATATCCTCCGCATGCCGATCCGGTTGCATAGATTCTCCCGCCGGACCACACCGTTGCAGAAAGCTGCACGCGAACACTGTCAACTGTATATCCTGTGTGCAGATCAATTTGCTTAATTGCCCGATCTGTTGGATTATGCGCATCCACAGCAATCTGAATGTGAGGTGTCTGCGCATTGGCCGCTCCGGTTGCCATATAATTACGCTTTCTCAGAAAGTTCATTGTATCCAGCGGATTCTCAACAGGCAGCCCAACTATTTTCTGTGCTTCCTGCCAATCCTCCGCGTAGATATATTCCAAGCCCCAAAGGTGGCTGGAATACACGCGTTCCATATCCGTCAGTTTGTCGTATCGCGCCCACGCCTGCTCTATCACTTTACGGGTTTGCATACCTACTTTTGACATGTCTGTACTTGGTAGTTGTACAGCAACCGTATAGTGGGAATCTTGGGATTCTGACCGGCAATATGTTATCCGGGGGAAATCGTAGGATATATTATTCAGGTCCGCATCAAAATCGGTGCAGTTTTTAACCATACTGTCTGGGACAGCAACGGTAATAAACCAACCGGACATAACTTGATCACCAATATCTGTACCGGGAATCTGCTCCGCATGAATCACAAAAGATATCCCGTCGCAATAAATCTCCCCCACACGATACCGGCAGGCGCTACTGTCTGCGGTGATGTAGACAAGCACTAACGTATTATCTTCAAAAAATGCCTTATCATATTTTTTCGCTGTTTCAAAAAAAGACGGAACACCGTAATCAGATGCATCTAATGAAAGAAATTTGCCTGCATCCTCCATAAATCCTTCCAATTCCTGCAGCGTATCAAACTTATGAATCGGCAAATGCAACACATTGCTCCAAGCCAGTTTTTGTGCATTCAAACCCAAAATAGCAGATCCTTCACCAGTCCAACCAGCCCAAGACTGGGTTATGTCAAAACCGGATTCCGGATTCGGTTCGTCACCTGAAAGGGTATACACCGGTCCATCCAGTACCGCTGTTGTTGGAAAATCATCCCCTTCTATCGGGTCTGTAATCAACGCCACTGACGCCACCAAAATAACCAGAACAGACAGAATGCATATCCACAGCTTAGGTTTTTTCCAACGGGACATATTCTTCACCCGTTCCTTGGTATCCCCCTCGCCAAACGCCAAAGGCATCACCGTAACAGAGCGATCTCCGGTGGCCAACATCAAAAGAGATGCGGCGTAGTTTCCTCGAATCTCCGGCCCCAGTTTCTTGATCACCGCTTCGTCACAACTCATCTCCATATCTTTACAAAACAAAACAAAAGCCAGCCAAACCAATGGATTAAACCAGTGGAACATTAGAGCAATGTAGCCCAGCAACTTAAAAACATGGTCCATGCGACGAATATGATGCTGCTCATGGGCCAAAATATACCCTAGTTCCTCCTGCGCAAGAAAGATTGGTAAGAAAATTTTAGGCCGAACAAGTCCCAAGACAAAGGGCGAAGGAATCTTATCCGACAAATAAACATTCCCCTGTAAAGGTATGGCATTGCGTAGGCGCATCCACAGTCTAAGGTATATCAAAAAGCTGTAAAGTGCCATAACAACGATACCGAAAAGCCATATGTACTGGGCAATCAACAGACCAATTCCCCAAAAAAATAGCGAATTATCTTGTCTTGTGTTGATTGGGTCCCCTTGCTTCACAGGGTTTTCTACCGGAATCGACTCCGCATAAACTACATTTCCTGCCTCGGTGATATCCAAATGTACTGTTGTCGCCTCTGTAAGGGTATAAACAACTGATACCGGCGGAATTTCCGGAACAACACTGATCGGTGCAGGAATGCTCACCGGACATATAAGCCTGAACAGGACCACAGACCAAAGCAGATAAGAATAAATCTTAGGCGTTGTTTTCAACATTAGCCGAACAAGCATAACAGTCAAAATAACCAGCGATCCCCGGAGCGACATGCTCAAAATCTCCATAAACAAACGGTTCAGCATATGCTCACCTCCGCATGGATTCGATGATCTTTTGTAACTCCTCTACTTCCCCGTCAGACAATTTTTTCCGGCTTCCAAATGCTGTCAAAAAAGCAGGTAATGAACCGCAGAATGTCTGCTCAACAAACTGCTCACTTTGCACTGCAAAAAAAGAATCCTTGGAAATGAGAGATGTTACTGTCCCCCCAGTATTTTGGAAAATGCCTCGCTGACAAAGCCGTTTCAGCACAGTATAAGTCGTTGATTTCTTCCATGACAGTTCCATTTCTGCCAGCTCCGCCAGTTTGCGGGAACTAAGAGGCTCATTTGCCCATATCAAATCCGCAAAGCGAGACTCAACTTCCGCCAATCTCACATCCATAACATACACTCCTTCATTCTACATATTGTAGACCACATTTAGTCTACAATGTGTAGAACGGTTTGTCAAGAAAAATTTCTATAAAATGGGCGTGTTGCATTATTGCAACACGCCACATATTATTTCTTCTTTGCCAGTTCGATGATCTGCATCATCTGTTTTTGAATGCCTTCATAATTTTCCCGCTTATGGGGACGCATGCAACCGGAGCAATCCTTGATACCGTTTTCCGTATAAGTAAATTTACCGCCGCATTTGTCGCCTAAGGCATACAGGGGACAATAACAAAACAGGCAGCTGAAGGTCTCCGGATCTGCGCCTTGGTGGCAGGGGAAATATTCACACGCTTTATGCTGAAAAAAATTATAATTTGCCATATTCTTTCTCCTTTAACAATCAGTCCACGGATCGCAATCCGGCGGTTCCATCATAAATTCCATTCTTTCTCCGGTTGCAGGATGGGTAAAAACAACACGGTGAGACCACAAGGCAATCTCGCAGGGATCTTCCAGCACGCTGTACTTTCGCTCCCCTGCCAAAGGCAGACCGCGAGAAGCAAACTGAACCCGAATCTGATGGGTTCTGCCTGTTTCCAAACGAATTTTTACACGGGTCATTGTCTCTGTGGATTTTTGCACCCAATATTCCAGCGAGGCCGGTAATACGCCTTTTCCTTCACATGTTGCCACCATTGTCATTTTGCGGGCTTTATCCCGGTACAAAAGGTCCGTTAGCCGGCCGTGATCTACTTCCGGCTTACCATGAACAACGGCTAAATATTCTTTTTCAAATTCGTCTTCTCGAATCTGGCGGGACAGCTCCGATGCGGCACTTGCATTACAAGCCAGCACCATAAGTCCTCCTACCACCCGATCCAGCCGGTGCACAGTTCGGATATCTGCATTGGGCTTTCCAAGTGCTTGCCGAAGAAGATCCGGAACGCCCCCCGGCTCATCGGTGGAAAGGACCCGTTGCGGTTTTACGCAAACCAGCACATCTGAATCATTATAAACGATCTGCATCATGTCCCCTCCTTTTCTTTATCCTACCAAAACAAGGCGCATATTGCAAGAAAATAAATTGGCAGCCAATTGCTGGCTGCCAATTAAGAATGTCCGGTGCGATCTGTGTCATAACGCATCTCGACTCCATTAGAAAACACATGAATATAGCCGTCATACTGATCAAAGAGATAATAGGCACCCATGGCTTCGTAAAGCCGGTGGATAGAGGAACGGTACGCACCCATGGCAACCGCCACATCAGGGCTGGTTTTACTGATAAACATCCGCGAACTGGATGTTGCATAGCCATGATGGGGCACTTTCAAAAGATCCACGTCCAGTTTATCTCCACAATCCACGATCACCTGCGATTCGCCTGCTATATACAAGTCCCCGGAAAACAGTGAAGAATGCTCACCATAATCAAAACGGGCAAGAATCGAGTGATTATTGACTGCGGCGGTCTTTGTAATATTCTTTCCATCTGCACCAGTCTTGGGCCAAAGAATCTCCATTTTCGCATCACCGAAAGTGAAGATATCCCCTTGCTGAACGATTTGAATCGGAATATTACGGTCTGCGCACTGTTTGTAGATCGTTTCCGTGGTCCCCACCCTAACAACGCCACTATAAAGGACAGTATCAACAGAAATCATATCCAAAAAACAATTTTCCGCAATAATACCACCGCAGTGGTCCCCATGCGGATGGGTGATCATCAAATAATCAATGCGGTCAATTCCCATTCGCTTAAGATTCTCCGCCAAGACAGGGGCGTATGCAGCCATGCCCACATCGATCAAAACAGTTCTGCCATCCGGTAAAACCACCAAGGTGCTGTCGCCCCACTTATAGGGATCCTTTTCCTTGGGGTCCATCAGAAGGCCCTTTCCTGACATGAAATAATAATTGATCGTTCCCTCTTCCATTGCCTTGCCACGCACATCTGTTATCCAAGGAGCGGCATGCTTGCGAAGTTCCTGCGGAAAGTCTTCACTGAATGTGTTCGTATGATAATTATCGGAGGAATCATCCGGAAGGTTGATTTGTATCGACAACTTGTTGCAGGATACAAGAGTCAAAATCAACAGCAACGCTACACCCAGCAATAACAAGCGCTTCAAGTGATCCCCTCCATTTCAGAATAATGAAAAGAAAACCTCGTAGCCGAAGCTGCGAGGTTTTTGTGTTCGCGTTACCTATCTTCCCGGGCAGTCACCCGCCAAGTATTGTCGGCGTACATGAGCTTAACTTCTGTGTTCGGGATGGGAACAGGTGGACCCTCATGACA
>JAFQFA010000007.1 GCA_017398725.1 Oscillospiraceae bacterium
CTCGGGTGTGATTGAAGTGGAGACCGTGCGTGCGCAAAGCTTTGAGCGCACCACGCATCATGAAGCTACTAAGGCCGGTAGGGTGTTTGTTCCCGCCCGGTTGAGGGAATGTAAATAACAAACTGCGCCCGGAGAAGTTCCTTCCAAGTTGCTTTCGGACAGGGGTTCGATTCCCCTCACCTCCACCAATAATAAAAGACCACCCTCCCGGGTGGTCTTTTGTTATTCACCGAGGGGAATCGAACGAATTAAATGCGGCGCGGACGAGCGCCGCCGGCGACGGCTCGACGGAGCCGAACCTTGATTAAATCGATTCCCCTCACCACACAATCATTTTCGCAAGCAAACCAATCGGAATGGAACTGTCCGGTGGACAGTTCCTGCAACCAGTGCAAACACTGGTTGCTACTATGATTACTCGATTCCCTCGCATAAGATATAGCGCAGTCCGGAAGGTATACCGATCAGGATTCCATCTTGACCGATCATCAAAATGCAGTTCCCTTCCTTCGAAAAACTGATATAATCCCAATCATCCATCTATGTTGGGAGGTTCCTATGGACGCCATTCAAACGATTAATTTGACAAAGCAATATAACGGTCTTACTGCCGTTGATCATTTAAATCTACAGATCAAACAGGGGGAACTGTTTTCTCTCTTGGGCACCAACGGCGCCGGCAAAACCACCGTTATCAAAATGCTTTCCTGTCTTACAGCCCCCACACAGGGCGATGCCTTTATTGGAGGCTACAGCATTGTAAAAGACAGTTGGAATGTAAAATCCATGATTGGAGTATCTCCGCAGGAAACGGCTGTTGCGCCCAATTTAACTGTATTAGAAAACATGGAACTCATCTGCGGTATCCACAGCTTTTCAAAAGAAAAAACCAGCGCAAAAATCGCGGAGCTCACCAAGCTGTTCGATCTTCAGGATATTCTTTTTAAAAAGGCGGGAAAACTTTCCGGCGGCTGGCAACGCAGAGTTAGCATTGCCATGGCACTCATCAGCGAACCGTGTATCCTGTTTCTGGACGAGCCAACACTTGGTTTGGATGTGATTGCCCGCAGTGAATTGTGGGAGATCATCCGGGCCTTAAAAGGAACAGTTACAATCATCCTGACCACCCACTATATGGAAGAGGCAGAAACTTTATCCGACCGGATCGGTATTATGAAAAACGGAAAACTGCTGGTCGTAGGCACAGCCCAATCCCTCATGGAGCAAACAGCAACAGAAAAATTTGAAAACGCCTTTATTTCCATCGTCAAGGAGGCCGCACAATGAAACTTTTCACATTTTCCAAACGATGCGCAAAAGAAATTCTACGGGATCCTTTAAATTTGTTGTTTGGATTGGGTTTTCCCGGCGTCCTGTTGCTCCTGCTTAGCGCGATCCAAGCCAATGTACCGGTTGCACTGTTTGAAATTACGAAACTTACTCCGGGGATCACCGTATTCGGGCTATCCTTTATGACTCTGTTTTCCGCCACTTTAATCGCCAAAGATCGGGAAAGTTCCTTGCTGCAAAGATTATACACAACACCCTTGCGGGCATACGATTATATTCTGGGATACCTTCTGCCCGTGATCCCCATCGCGATTTTGCAAAGTACAGCGTGTTATCTGCTGGCCATTGCACTGGGTCTGCCTGTGAATGTCAATATTCTATACGCCATTTTGATGACCGCCCCCATATCCGTTCTTTATATTGCCTTAGGACTTCTATGCGGAAGTGTGTTCAATGTAAAGCAGGTCGGTGGCATCTGCGGTGCGCTGCTGACCAATTTATCCGCATGGCTGTCCGGCGTTTGGTTTGACCTAGAATTAGTAGGCGGCACATTTGAAAAAATCGCAAATCTTTTACCTTTTGTTCATGCCGTGGAAATCCAAAAAGCAATCATCAACGGAAGTATTGCAGAGGCAATGTGCCACTTCCCTGTGGTTTTCGGTTATGCAGCCGGAACTCTCTGTGTGGCAGTATTTCTCTTTTTACGGCAGATGAAAAAACAATAATGAATTACAAGTCCTCAAACGTTCCGTCACATTTCGCTCTGCAGCCATCAAACAACTCAATAGACTTCCCCTCAGAAAGGATCTGCTTCCAATCAATACCGTCAGCAACGGTCATCTCATCCATCTGCTTTTCCGTAACTTTGGATTCTGTGCATGTCTTCTTTTTAAAGGGCCACATTGTATTCCTCCTGATTATGTTATATAAGTTTATATAGCACATATTCCCATTATTTACAAGTTCCGGCTATATTGGCTCGGCTTAAAATTGCCCCTTGTTTTTTTGATTTCCACCAGTTATAATAAGCAAAGAAACCAAATAGGAGGTCATTATTATGGCTGTTAAAATCGAAAAGACTACCATCATCGGCGATGTACTGGATATTGCGCCGCAGGCTGCTCCCCTGTTCTTTGCCATCGGCATGCACTGCCTCGGCTGCCCCTCTTCCCGCGGTGAGACTGTAGAGGAAGCTTGCGCCGTTCACGGTGTGGACTGCGAGCCCTTCCTTGCACAGCTGAACCATTTCTTGGAAGCCTACGAAGCCGATCAGGCACAGAAGGCCTAATTTCACAACGCCTTGTCGCCACGCCTGCGTACAGGCGTGGCGACCATTCTTATGGGGGCATTGATTATGAACATACCTCTTTCCAACCGTTTAAAAGCCTGCTGTGAATTGGTCAGGCAGGGAGATCGGGTAGCCGATATTGGCTGCGATCATGGTTATCTGGGAATCCATTTACTGCGAGAAAATATTGCAGCATCGGTGATCGCTGCAGATATTAACGAAGGCCCGCTGCAAAGCGCCATCCAAAATGCCGGAAAATTCGGTGTAAAGGACCGAATGACATTCTATCTTTCAGACGGTGTAAATAGTATTCCCAAAGATTTTGACACATTGGTATGCGCAGGCATGGGCGCAGACACCATGATCTCCATATTGGAATCCGCTCCTTGGCTAAAAAATGCCAAATACCGGCTAATTCTGCAATGCCAATCTCGTCGACCGGCGCTTCGGAAGTACCTTTACGAACAGGGCTTTTGCATTCGCAAAGAAACTTTAGCGAAAGATGGACGCTTTATTTATCCTATTACGGAAGTAATCTACACTCCCTCCCCTGCTTTATCCCCAGCTCAATATCATATTACTCCCGCTCTTTTGAAAAGCGGCAGTGAATTACTACCTGCATTTTACCAAATGGTCGTTGACGGTCTGGTCGTCTCTGTAAAAGGTCTTTCCCGTACAGGTGGCGAAAAATATGAACAGTATAAAGCAGTTCTGCAGGAGCTGAAAGAATTGGAGGAACGGATCTATGGCAACCGTTGCTGATATTTTGAATTTCATGGAATCCCTTGCCCCGGCACACATGGCCGAAGATTGGGACAAGATTGGTCTGAACTGCGGTCACAAGAATCAGAAGGTCAAGAAGATCCTCGTAGCGCTGGACCCGTTCCCCCATGTTTGTCAGGAAGCAATTGATATGGGTGCCGATCTCTTACTTACCCACCATCCGCTCATCTGGGAGCCCGGTTTCGTCACCGATGAGACTACCCAAGGGCAATGCATCCTAACCCTTACAGAGAACAAAATTGCCCACATCAGCGCCCACACAAATTTGGATTGCGCTCCCGGCGGTGTCAATGACACCTTAGCAAATGCGCTGGGAATGACCGATGTGAAAGTCATTGCACCAAAAGGCACAGACAGTCACGGAAACAATTGGGGACTTCTGCGGATGGGCAACGTGGAACCACAACCTCTGAGCACATTTACATCCAAGGTAAAAAACGCATTACAGTGCGATGGTTTACGATTTGTGGACGGCGGAAAGCCGGTTTGTCGGGTAGCTGTAGGCGGAGGCGCCTGTGGCAGCGAGTTAAAATCCGCCGCCAACGCCGGTTGCGATACCTTCGTGACCTCGGATGTAAAGTACAATCAATTTTGGGAAGCAAAGGAACTGGGTGTCAACTTGATTGATGCCGGCCATTTCCACACAGAAAATCCGGTATGCGCCGTTCTTGCAAAAAAACTGGCCGTAGCTTTTCCGGATACAGAGATTCGGCTTTCCGAAATTCACCGGGATTGCATAAAATACTGTTGATTTTAGGAAAAACCTATGCTAGAATATGTTGAACTTTTAGGAAAACGCAAGAGAGGATGAATCTACATGTCCGGACATTCCAAATGGCATAATATTCAGAAAACAAAGGGTGCGCAGGACGCCAAGCGGGCTGCCGCCTTTACAAAGATCGCAAAAGAACTGATCGTTGCCGTGAAAGAAGGCGGCGGAATTACCGACCCTGCCAACAACTCCCGTCTGGCTACCGTCATCACCAAAGCCAAGGCTGCCAACATGCCCAACGATAACATTAAGCGTTGCTTGGAGAAGGCTGCCGGCGCCGGCGGCGGTGACAGCTACGAATCCATCACCTATGAAGGCTACGGCCCCGGCGGTGTTGCAGTGATCGTGGAAACCATGACTGACAACCGCAACCGCACCGCGGGTTCTATGCGGCATCACTTTGATAAGTTTGGCGGCAATCTGGGCGCTTCCGGCTGTGTGAGCTGGAGCTTTGACAAGAAGGGCGTTCTTGTTATCGACAACGAGGACGGCGACTTGGATGAGGATACCGTCATGATGGACGCCATGGATTGCGGTGCTGACGATTTTGAGCCCGAGGAAGGCTGCTTCACCGTCTATACCAACCCCGACGAATTTAACGCTGTTGCAGATGCTTTGGGTGCAAAATACACCTTTGCATCCGCACAGATCGAGATGGTACCCCAGAACTATCAAAAGTTGGATAACGAAGAGCAAATCAAGCTGATGGAAAAGCTTATCGACATCATGGAAGAAGATGACGATGTGCAAAACGTCTGGCACAACTGGGATCAGGAATAAGTAATCCAGCCGCCGTATGCAAAAGCATGCGGCGGCTCTTCTTTACAAAAACACCGGATGGAGATCAATGCTCCATCCGGTGTTTCATTTTATTCAGTAGCCATGATATTCTGCAGGATTTGCTTATTCTTCTTCAGATCAGGAACAAGAACGGACTTCTTATTGATCGTTGCAGCCTTATATGCGCCCTTGGCAGGAATCTGTTGACTCTCCACAGACAGATACTTGAGGATCGGTAACAGCTCCATCGCATAGCCGAGAATCTCTGCATCCGTCAGATCCGTAGTAACCAGCGGCAGCAGCTTGTTGAGCAAGTTGTTCAATTCCAAAACGGACAGATTACGGATCTTATCCATCATGGCCATAATGACCTTACGCTGACGGCCGGTCCGACCAAAGTCACCGCCACTGATCTTACGGATACGGGCATAGGCCAAAGCTTTGTTTGCATCCAAGTGGTTCATGCCAACCACCAAATCATGAGGCCAGTGTTCCTGATCCTTATAGGTGTGGGAATTCAGATAATCCGCTTCCTTTTTGGTCAGAGAAATATCCACACCGCCTATAATATCAATGGCATCCATAAAGCCGGCAAAGTCAACCACGATGTTGCCATCAATGGTAACGCCAAAGTTCTTTGTGATCGTCTTGTTCAGCAAGGAAATACCGCCCATGGCATAGCTGGCATTGATACGGTTATCATTCTTGCCGGGAATCTGCACATACATATCCCGCATGAAAGAAGAAAGTGTAATAGTCTTTTTAACCTTATTGATCGTCACAAGGATCATTGCATCGGAACGGGCATTTTTCTTCTGTCCGGGTCTGCGGTCCTGACCGATCAGCAGCAGGTTGATCACACTCTCACCCTGCGCAAGAAGGGTCTCCTCATCCCACACAACAGAAGTCGCATCCATTTCTTCGCCGGTAAACTCCGTAGAATCGGTTGTTTCATCATCCATCATCTGGTTGTATTCCGATTCAGACATCGTTTCAAAGTCAGCATTTGGATCACGGTTCAGCTTACCCAGCATGCTCTCAATATAGGCAGAAGCACCGATCATAGCGATCAATACGACAGCGAGCACCGCAGAAAGTACGATCAAAATAATCTTTTTAGCGGATACGGGTTTTCTCTCTTTTTCTTTCATCTTTTATGCCTCCAAGGATCATAGGGTTATTTCATAGTTGCCGTCAACTACAAGCTTTGTTATCTTTCCCACCTAACGCGATTCGAACAATAAAATCTCCGTTACTGGGAAGTGAAATTCGACCTTCTCTGTTCATCGGGAAATAAGCGCGCCAGATCCGTTCATCACGGCGAAGCCATGCATCATGAATCACATTCCGAATCGCCCGCTCTACCCGCTGGGTTGTGCCGCCGCAGATTTTGGCAACATCGGGATACAATTCCTTTGTTAATCCCTGATAAGGATTTTTACGCATCAGGCAGATTGCCGTGCACAAGCAGCGAAATCCGCTCAAATTCATGCGCAAACCCAAGGTCAGAAGTGCAGGCTCCGGCGCAAGCATATCCGATTCCTGCTCTTCTAAATGCATAATCTCATAGATCTGCGTCAACACAGTGCATATCGCACAGGGTTTCAACAGTGCATGGGCGATCTTGAATTTTGCAAGTACACCCAAAACATAATCGTTAAACAAGTCCGCCAACACCAGAACCCGGACTTGGATATTGCTGGAATAAACAGTCCGCAGGATCGTAAGGCCGTCCATATGGGATAGATTTAAATTCAGAACCAACAAGTCGGGTTTCCGGTCCAGAAGCAGTGGGATCACATCCGCACCGTCTGTGGCGGTGAACACCTGATAATGCCCTTTCAGCTGTTCCTCCAACGCCTGACACCAGACTTTGGAAGGGTCTGCAAGCAGTATTTTCATCAATACTTACTCCCTTTTGTCCCGTCAGCCAAAGAAGGGCCAAAAGAAATCTTCCATGCCCCCGAAAGGTGACTGAGGTGTGCTGTTCCCCGGCTGGGTCTGCTGCGGAACATCGGATTGGATTTGTTGGGGTTTTTCGTCTAAGGTGATCTGCAAGGTCAATTCTTTACCGGAGCGGGAAACCTTGATTTGTGTTGTTTCCTTGGGATTCAACCGCCGCAATGCTTTTGTCAGGTCATTAACGGAAGTGACCTTTTGATCGCCCAATTCAATAATAATGTCATACGCCTCCAAGCCGGCCCGTTCTGCCGCATAACCGGGGCTGATCTCTGTAATCAAAGCACCCATAGGCAAGCCGTACTTGCGGGCATCATCTGCGGAAACATCCTCTACAACAACGCCTAAATAAGCGCTGGAAACATAGCCGTTGTCAATAATGCTCTGGAACATATCCGCCACATCATCAATGGGAATTGCAAAGCCGATTCCCTCAATGGTTGCGCCGGAATTACTTGTGCCGGAATACTTGGCCGTGGTAATTCCCACTACTTCGCCATACATATTAAACAGCGGGCCGCCGGAATTACCGGAGTTGATAGCCGCATCTGTTTGCAGCATGTTCATGGAAGTGCCGTCTGTATTCACATTGCGATCCTTTGCGCTGATATAGCCAACTGTCATGGTGGAGGTCAGTTCTCCCAGCGGATTACCAATTGCCGCCACCCGGTCGCCTACCACCAACGCATTGCTGCTGCCCAGCTTCACGCAGGGAAAATCCGTGCCTTCGATCTTCAAAACCGCAATATCATTGGATGCATCAAAGCCTATGACCTGCGCATCATACTCTTTGCCGGAAGCCAAAAGAACCGTCAGCTTATTCGCGCCCTGAATCACATGGTAATTGGAAACCACATAGCCATCTTTGGAAATAATGAAACCACTGCCGGAAGATGCCGTCCGGGACACTTGTCCAAAGATATTGGTGGTCATCGAATGATTCGATATTGCCACAACCGCGTCAACGTTCTTGGCATATACCTGCGAAGGCAGCAGCAACCCGGTTGTATCCGCGGACACATCCGGATCTTTCGTGCCGATATTCTGTTTCATCTGTTCCAACTGAAGCTGCAAAGAGCTGAGGTTTGCAGACATTTCCTCTTGCAAACTCCGGGTCTTTTCTTCCCACTGATCATTTATGTACGCGGCGGTGCCGGCAGCTGATGCCAGCATCAAAGCCAAAACAATGACAATTACAAAAAAGGTTTTTAACCCCTTCTTACCACTCTTCTTCGGCACTTTCACCGCCGGGGTATGATGAACAGCACCCGTCTCAAAAGGCGAATTTGCAAAAGGGGAATCCTGCACACTTGATGCAGGCTGATCCTGTTGATAATTCTCCATATGTACTCTCCTAGCAAGGATATGGTCTCATTAAAATATAATAGCACATTTCCACCTTTCGTCAAGACGTGAAAAGAAAAAAACCGCGGCATTTGTTGTAAATGCCGCGGCAAAAATTATTTCTTCCGGAAAGACATGCAATCAGTGCACTGATCCACGGTAGGATCTGCCTCATGGGTACCAACCATGATCCGCTCCAGAGAGCAGTAATTTGCCTCACCACAGTGATGTGCGCACTGCTTAACGGTGCACTCAATACTCTTGTTTGCGTGACAGTTCATTTTGCGTTCCTCCTTTTTTCGTGATAGTCATATTATGACCCTCATGCAAGGAATCATGCATTCATTTATATTGTTACAATTGACAATTGTACGCAATTTTTGTATAATAAAACGCGGAAATTCTGTTTCCGGATCAATACAACCAAGGACGGATCACCGTCTTTTGAAAAGAAAGGAAATTTGCCATGATTTACAGTACTGAAGTACAGCATATGTGCTCCGTGGCCAAGGGTGCTTATCACGGCCCCGCTCCCATCCCCGAAGAAGGCAAGTGGGTACAGGTCAAGGAAATCAAGGATGTCAGCGGTTTTACCCACGGTATTGGCTGGTGTGCTCCTCAGCAGGGCTGCTGCAAGCTGACCCTGAACGTGAAGGAGGGCATTATTGAGGAGGCTCTGGTGGAAACACTGGGCTGCTCCGGTATGACCCACTCCGCAGCTATGGCTTCCGAGATTCTAATCGGCAAGACGCTGCTGGAAGCTCTGAATACCGACTTGGTGTGCGATGCCATTAATACCGCCATGCGGGAACTGTTCCTGCAGATCGTATACGGCCGCAGCCAGTCTGCTTTCTCCGAGGACGGTCTGCCCGTGGGCGCTTCTCTGGAAGATCTGGGTAAGGGTCTGCGCAGCCAAGTTGGCACCATGTTCGCCACCAAGGTCAAGGGCCCCCGTTATCTGGAGATGGCAGAAGGCTATGTAACCCGCATCGCTCTGGATAAGGACGATCTGATTACCGGCTATGAGTTCATCAATCTGGGCAAGATGATGGACTTCATCAAGAAGGGTGACGATGCAAATGAGGCTTTGAAGAAAGCCAAGGGCAGCTACGGCCGCTTTGCCGACGCCGCTAAGTACATCGACCCCCGTCATGAATAAGAGGAGGACACTGTAATGGCATTGTTTGAAGGTTACGAAAGAAAGATCGAAAAGATCAACGGTGTTCTCAGCCAGTACGGTCTGAAGTCCGTGGAAGAGTGCCGCGAAATCTGCACTGCAAAGGGCTTTGATCCCTACGAAATCGTTAAGGGCATTCAGCCCATCGCTTTTGAGGATGCCGCATGGGCCTACTGCGTCGGTGCCGCGATTGCACTGAAGAAGGGCGTTAAGACCGCCGCTGAGGCTGCTGAAGCCATCGGTATCGGCCTGCAGGCTTTCTGCATCCCCGGTTCCGTCGCTGAGGACCGTAAGGTTGGTCTGGGCCACGGCAATCTGGGCGCTATGCTGCTGCGGGATGAGACTAAGTGCTTCGCCTTCTTGGCCGGTCACGAGTCCTTCGCCGCTGCGGAAGGCGCCATCGGTATTGCCCGTTCCGCTAATAAGGCTCGTAAGGAGCCCCTGCGGGTTATCCTGAACGGCCTGGGCAAGGACGCTGCTCAGATCATCTCCCGTATCAACGGCTTCACCTATGTCCTGAATCAGTTTGACTACGCCTCCGGCAAGGTCAACGTGGTCAAGGAGATCCGTTAATCCGAGTCCGAGCGTGCCAACGTCCGCTGCTACGGTGCTGAAGATGTTC
>JAFQFA010000008.1 GCA_017398725.1 Oscillospiraceae bacterium
CTCTGCTCCCGCCGTGTAAATGCAATGGGTTTTGGCGGCGGGAGCAGAGCCCCCGCCCTACAATATGGATTGGAAACTGTTGGATAAATCAGAATTTACCCGTTAAAAATGCCGGGCAGAAGTTTTAAAACTTCTGCCCGGCATAATGAATTATTCTATTATTCCCACTCTTTTTCGGGAACCTTCTTTGGCTTATTTATGCTCTAAATTTTATCCCAAACGGCCAGTTTGAACCCACTTTCCCACCCATTATTTTATTTATCAAAATTTTTGTTGCAGAAAGTGTTGCAAAATCGCCTGCGGAATGGTATCGGGTGGCTTTTACCTTAATCCGAGAGCAACGGCTAATTCGTCGAGATAATCAATATGTCCGTGATTTGCTCCGTACAGAGTTACATATCCATCCTTTTCGGCGGTTATATCCTGTCCCATAAAAACAACTCGTTCGCCTTTTTTGAGGTACTGCTTGCGTCCGTTTTTCATTAAGTCATTATACTCATCTACCGCAGATTGATAATACTCCTCAAACAGTTGCTTTGCTTTTTCGATATTGCCAAGATGACCATATATCATACATTCTTCCAAAGCAACGAGATGAACCATATTATCTAACAAAGGATATTCTTTTCTATGTGCAAGGATAGCATCTCGGCTATTCAAAATCTCATAAGCAGGCAAAACATATTGATCAATTTCATCAATAATGCTTTTTATGATTTTATCTGTTTTCTTGCGAAGGTCGTACCAAGTTTCTTGTTGACCACTGACAATTCCAAGACGAGAGCGGATTGTACACTCATACTCGTGGTAATATTTCTTCTTTTCAGTCTTTGGCTGAAAGATTCTTTCAGAACATTCAGGAATGCGAATTCCCAGATTCACGCAGAGCAATCCGCTCATACCGTGTGTGGGCATACCACTTTGAAAATGAATCACTTGCGAAATATCTTCCGAAACAAAACGGTGCAGTGTTCTGCCATGCTTTTTGAATCCGTATGGTTTAATATGCTCATATACTGCCGCTTCAATTTCATCGACGATTTTCATTGTATTGATTTCCGTTTTCTTTTTCAAAAAATCAAACACTTTGCCACTCTCCTTTCAACACTTCATAACCACCTGCAACCATTCCTTTTTGCACTTTTTACACTGCGTGTTGCAAAAGAGTTGCAGTGCATTTTTTATAAATTGCAGAAATGCCCGAAAGCCCTTTATTTCCAAGGGTTTTCGGGCACTTGTAAGCCAGTTATTGTTTTGATTTTATGGTTGTAACAGTCGAAACTAACATTCTGCGAAGCTCAATACACGCACTTTGCATTTTATTAAACTCATTTTCACTAATTGAGTTAGTTTCATAAAGAAGCTCAAGCCAATATTCGCTCTCGTTACATTCTTTTAATGCTATTTCAAATTTTGAAATAAAATCCTTTGTTCCTTGTGCATACTGCGCTTCGTGAACGTTTGCACCAACCGACGTGCCACTTTTTAGCAACTGATTGATCAAAACGCCTTCTACTCTGCTTTCTCTTAACTGTCTGCAAAGAAAAACGATATCTTTGGCAAATGCTTTTGATTTATCTCTCAAAATACTGTCTGCCATAGTTTTTCTCCTTTTTAGTTATGAGTTTAGAGTTATGAGAGCGCTTTGCACTCGTTATGATATGATTGCCTCGTTCATTCAACTGCACCGAAGGTGCATTATAACTTGGCGAAGCCAACCATAACTCATAACTTGCCCAAAGGGCAATCATAGTTGATTTTGCTTTGCAAAATCATTCCCACTCGATGGTTCCAACAGGCTTGGGGGTCAGGTCCATCAGGACCCGGTTGATGCCCTCTACCTCGGCGGTGATGCGGTTTACGATGGTATGCAGCACAGGATAGGGAATTTCTTCTACCGTGGCGGTCATGGCGTCGGTGGTATTCACCGCGCGGATGATGGCCGGCCAGCCTTCATAGCGCATCTCATTGCGCACGCCAACACTCTTGATATCGGGAATGGCCACAAAGTACTGCCAGACTTTTTCTGCCAAGCCGCACTTGTCAAACTCTTCCCGCAGGATGGCATCGGCTTCCCGCAGCGCATGCAGACGATCCCGGGTGATCGCTCCCAGACAGCGCACACCCAGACCGGGGCCGGGGAAGGGCTGACGGTAGACCATGGCATGGGGCAGACCCAAAGCCTCGCCTACTACCCGGACTTCATCCTTGAAGAGCAGCTTGACAGGCTCCACCAGCTCCATAGCCATATCGTCGGGCAGGCCGCCCACATTGTGGTGGGACTTGACGGGCTTGCCGCTTTCCTTTGCCTTGATGGATTCCAGAATATCCGGGTAGATGGTGCCCTGTGCCAAGAAAGAAATACCATCCAGCTTGGCTGCTTCCTCATCGAAAACCTTGATAAATTCGCCGCCAATGATCTTGCGCTTCTTCTCAGGGTCGGCAACGCCGGCCAACAGGTCCAAGAACCGGTCAGTGGCATCCACATAAATCAGATTGGCATCCAGCTCCTTACCGAACACCTCGATGACCTGCTCACTTTCACCCTTGCGCATCAGGCCGTGGTTCACATGGACACAAACCAGCTGACGGCCAATGGCCTTGATCAGCAAAGCAGCAACCACAGAAGAGTCCACGCCGCCGGAAAGCGCCAGCAGCACCTTCTTATCGCCTACCTGTGCGCGAACAGCAGCAACCTGCTCCTCGATAAAAGCATCGGCCTGCGCCTTGGTAGTGATCCGCTCCATGGTTTCGGGACGAACATCCATAATACATTCCTCCAACTGTGAAAAATTGATAAAAACATTATACAGGCATTTTTTTCGATACGCAACAAAAAAATACAGGTAATTCTGCCTAAAATCGTATTTTTTTCAAAATGCCCCCGCCCTAGGACGTTGTTTGGGAACAGTTCGATAAATTGAAATGTAAAAGCCGCTGTCTGACAGCGGCTTTTTTGATTTTAGCAGAGTTTTGCGCCGGCGGGGATGGCGTCGTCGATCATCAAAAGGTGCAGCTTTTCTTCGCCCTTTTCGGTGTGGACGGCGGAGATCAGCATGCCGCAGGACTCCTTGCCCATCATCTTCCGGGGCGGCAGGTTGGTAATGGCTACCAAGGTCTTGCCGATCAGCTCCTCGGGCTTATAGTACTTGGCAATGCCGGAAAGGATCTGCCGATCGGTACCGGTGCCGTCATCCAAGGTAAACTGCAGCAGCTTATCGGACTTTTTCACATTTTGGCAATCCTTGACCTTTACAGCCCGGAAGTCATTCTTGCAGAAGGTGTCGAAATCCACCTTCTCTTCGGTATAGGGCTCGATCTCAATATCGCTCTTGGGCTTACTCAGCTCTTCCAAGGCCGCCAGCTCCTTTTCTACATCAATACGGGGGAATAGGGCAGCGCCGTTCACGGTGGCCACATCACAAGGCAGCACACCGAAGGTATTCAGACTCTCCCAGCCCATTTCCGCACCCCCCAGCCGGGCAGCGATTCCTTTGGCAGTATCGGGCATAAAGGGGGTCAACAGACCGGCGCAAATACGGACCGTTTCCAAAAGGTTATACAAAACCTTTGCCAGCCGGGGATGATTCTCCTCGCTCTTTGCCAGCACCCACGGTGCATTCTCGTCGATATACTTATTGGCGCGGGAAATGACCTTGAACACCTCTGCCAAGGCGTTCTGGAAGGCATAAGCTTCCATCTGGGCTTCGTACTTATCCCGCAGACCGGTGGCAAGTCCCACAAGCTCTGCATCCATTTCCTCGTTGGCAAGCTGGTTTTCCGGCAGCTTTTCCCCAAAGTATTTCTGCGCCATGGCAACGGTGCGGGACACCAGATTGCCCAAGTCATTGGCAAGGTCGGTATTGATGGTGGAGATCAGCAGCTCATTGCTGAAATTACCGTCAGAACCGAAGGGGAAGGACCGCAGCAGGAAGAACCGCAAAGCATCCACGCCGAAGCGCTGGGCAAGGATATAAGGATCCACCACATTGCCCTTGGACTTACTCATTTTACCGCCGTCCAGCAGCAGCCAGCCGTGGCCGTAAACCTTCTTAGGCAGAGGAAGATCCAAGCTCATGAGCATCGCCGGCCAGATAATGGAGTGGAACCGGACGATCTCCTTGCCCACAAAGTGGACATCCGCAGGCCAGAACTCGTTCAAGTCATTATACTTGTCGTTGCAGAAGCCCAGCGCGGTCATGTAGTTGAACAGCGCATCGATCCATACATACACCACATGGCCTTCGTCAAAGTCCACCGGCACGCCCCAAGTAAAGCTGGTGCGGGAAACGCACAGATCTTCCAGACCGGGCTTGATGAAGTTATTGACCATCTCATGGACACGGCTCCGGGGCTCCAGAAAATCCGTGTTTTCCAGCAGGTCGCGAATCCGGTCGGCGTACTTGGAAAGCCGGAAGAAGTAAGCTTCCTCCTCCGCGTCCTGCACCTCCCGACCGCAGTCAGGACACTTGCCGTCGATGAGCTGGCTCTCCGTCCAGAAGGACTCGCAGGGCTTGCAGTACTTGCCGGTGTACTTGCCCTTGTAGATATCGCCGTTATCATACATCTTCTTGAAGATCTTCTGGATCGCAGCCACATGGTAATCGTCGGTGGTACGGATGAACCGGTCATAGGAAATGTTCATCAGCTTCCACAGATCCAGCACGCCCCCTTCCCCCAGAACGATATCATCCACGAACTTCTGGGGCGTCACGCCGGCTTCCTTTGCCTTGTCCTCGATCTTCTGACCGTGCTCATCCGTGCCGGTCAGGAATTTCACATTGTAGCCCTGCAGCCGCTTATACCGGGCCATGGCATCGGTTGCCACGGTGCAGTAGGTGTGGCCAATATGGAGCTTGGCAGAGGGGTAATAGATGGGTGTTGTGATGTAATAGTTACCTTTCATAATATAACCTCCTTAAAAAAGAAAATCGCCCTTGCAAACAGAATGCCTGTCCCAAGGGCGACAAAAATTGACGCGGTACCACCTTGATTCGCAACAGAAATGTTGCCTCAATGACGCTTTAACGGGCGCACCCGTGGCTGGCTACTGATCGACAGCCCGGCTCCAAGACCATGTTCCTGCCCTTCCTGCGTACCCCTTTCCACCAAACCGGGGCTCTCTGAACGAATCCAAGCAGTACTCTTCTTTTCAAAGCCTTTGCATAATGGAGCTATTATAGCCCAAGATGGCAGTTTTTGTCAAGAAAATTCACTTCTTTCGTGTTAGCAGCAGGGCAACCCCCACGGCGCTGATGCCGCCTGCCAGCTTGCCTACGATCATGGCCGGCAGCATCTGAGGCGCAAAGCCGGCGGTAAAACCCAGATGATCCCCGAACACAAAGGCGGCACTCACCGCAAAGGCAATGTTCACCACCTTGCCCCGCTGGTCCATCTCCTTGACCATGCCGAAGGTGGCAATGGAATTGGCAAGGCTTGCCACCAAGCCGCCGGCGGCGGTGCCGTTAATGCCCAAAAGACTGCCCAGCTTCCCCAAGGGCTTCTGCAGCAGCTTGGTCACCACCGCCACCAGCGGGAACGCCCCCGCCAGCACAATGGCAATGGCACCCACCGTCAAAAAGCCATCCTCAATGGGCGCCATGCCCGGGATGATCACAAGGCCGGTGAGGCTTTCCACGATGGCGGCCGCAAGCCCCACGGTGATCACGCCCAAAATGAATTTCCCGAAAACGCCAAAACCCTTGACCATCCACTTTTCCGCTTTCCAAAGCCCCAAAGCGATGAACGCGGCAATGATCACTATGGGGATCAGGTTGCGCAGCACCATCCCCAAGGAAAAACCTGCTACTAAGCCGCCTGCCAGAATGCCTACCGGGATGGTCACCACCCCTGCCAGAATTCCCTTTGCCATGGCAGGCCGGTCCTCCGGCTGCAAAATGCCCATGGCCACCGGAATGGTAAATACCACCGTAGCACCCAGCATGGACCCCGCAAGGATCCCGCCCAATGCCGCCGCCTGCGGATCATTGGTCAGCTCCTGCGCCAGCGGCGCGCCACCCATATCGCAGGCAAGGATCGTACCGGCAAACATGGCAGGATCTGCTCCAAAAAAGCCATACACGGGCACCACCACCGGCCGCAACAGGCTGGCAAGCACCGGCGCCAGCGCAATAATGCCCAACATCGCCATTGCCAGAGAGCCCATGGCCAGAATGCCCTCTTCAAAGGATGTGCCTAAGCCGAAACGGTTTCCGATCAGCCGGTCCAGCGCGCCCAGCACCGCAAAGGCAGCCATAATATAAATGAGTATCTCATGGGCAGACATGCAAAGCCCTCCTTCTTCTTCAAATTCCGATTTATCTTTCCGGGTCGACGATGGCGACGATGGCTGCATCCACCGGGGCTTCCATGGCAAATTTCGCCGCCGGGCTACCGGTGACCAGCAGCACTTTATCGCCGGTGCCTGCACCGACCTGATCTGCCGCCACCACCACCCCTTTCATGGTATCCACCACCAAAAAGGTCTGCCCTTGCAAGCAAGCCGCCTTCCGGGTAGCCCAAATAGAGCCTGTTACTGTTCCGATCATCATTTTGTTCCCTCCAAAATTTCCTTTGCCAAGGGGGTCAGTACTGCCCCCGGTCCGGGCTGAAGGCCGGTATCCCGCATGGTGCGGGCCTCCTGCGCCGTGATCAGCCGTTTGCGCCCGCCGTCGGTAAACACTACGCCCCAAGCCTTCAGTTCCCGCTGGCGGGCTGCCAAGGTTGCCGCCAGCGCCCGGTTCTGGGGTACAGCAGGCAGACCGGGTGTGTACAAAATCACAGGTTTTCCCTCTGCCAGCGCTTCCAGCACCGGCTGATTGGAAAAGCACACCAGCTCCCCCAGTTCCAAAGAACCGATCACCACCCCATCATAGGGCATCTGCTGCACATAGGTATGCCCCAGTTCCACAAGGGGCGCTCTGCCGATGAGCAGCGCCCTCATGACAGGATCCTCCCCAGATCCCCGTTTTGGAAGCCGCAGGCGTTGGCTTCATCGTAATCCAAATGCACAAAGGTGGCAAAATCCGGACTGACCCGCACTACGGTATCCCCAAAGGTTACCGGTCGGTCCGTGTAGGTCTGCAGCCGCACCACCTGCTTGTCCGTTACCCCGAACTTTTTGGCATCCTCCGGGGTCATGTGGATATGCCGCTGGGCGGCAATCACCCCCTGCTGCAATACCACCTGCCCCTTGGGACCCAGTAAGGTGGCACCGGGGGTCTGGTCGGTATGGCCGGAAAGCCGCACCGGCGGCTGAATGCCCAGCACTCTTCCGTCGGTCAGGGAGATCTCCACCTGTCCCTCTTTCCGCTCCGGTCCCAGCACCGCCACATTTTCAAACCGCCCCTTGGGACCCAGCACCGTCACCCGCTCATGGGCCAGAAACTGCCCCGGCTGGGAAAGGGGGCGTTTTTCCGTCAGGCCATGGCCAAACAGTGTCTGTGCCTGCTCCTTGGTTACATGGACATGGCGGCCCGATGCCTCCAGTTCCACGAAAATATTTCCCAAAACTTGATTCACTACACTGTCAAGTTCCATTATTTCACCTCTTCAAATTCCAATTTATCCACCAGTTTACAAACAACACCGTAGGGCGGGGGGAGCGAAAGGAGCGCTGCCTGCGGCAGATCAAGCGACTTGAGCGAGTGGCCGGGGTCGGCGATGGACGAAGGCGTTCGCGCCGAGGACATTCGCCGGGGACCCCAACAGGATAAAACTCCCGCCGCTCTGTTGCAA
>JAFQFA010000009.1 GCA_017398725.1 Oscillospiraceae bacterium
GGGCTCTGCTCCCGCCGCTCTGTTGCAATGGGTTTTGGCGGCGGGAGCAGAGCCCCCGCCCTACAGATTAGACCGATAAATCAGAATTTAGCGAACAAAGAGGGGCATCGCCCCTCTTTGTATGTCGTTAATGGGTAACTGTGGGGTCAGCCGCCTGCTGGGCTGCCACGCAGGTAATGGGCTTTGAGCAGGAGAAAATATTATACTTTTGCTTACCGGTCAGGGGGATCTTTTTCTCATAGTCGGCGTAGCCGTTACGATACCTGCGCACTTCCTTGCCGTCTTTCCACACCGCAATTTCATTTCCGGGGATTCCCATTTCTACAAACCGGTCGCAAAGGGCTTTTGTCTTTTCAAACACGATCTTCCTCCCAATCCGCATTTCCCAAAGGATAATAATCGGGATTGGCTTTGGTAAAAGTTAAAAGACGGATGTTTGCGGTCATGACGCCGTGGGATTCGCAGGGGATAATGGTTTCCACCTTATCGCCCCACCAGCCCTTGAAATGCTGGGCAGATTTCAGCGCCACAATATCCAAAAGCTCCCAATCCACGCCGGCGGTAACGAAAGGACCTTCGTCAAAGGTCTGGGTCCGGAAGGATCCCACCACGATCTGCACATTGCCAACTTCCAGACATACGGTGGTTCCCAGAGAATTTTTACCACCTAAGCCCATGGGGGATTTGCGAATAAACCGACCGTCGCTGACGCAGCGCACATAGGCATCCGTCAGCTGGATGGGCTCGCCGTGAAGCTTGTCGGTCTTACCGCCCAGCAGGCAGGTAATGCGGTTTCCCACGCCGGCCTGCTTTGCCAGCTCTGCCACTTCAGGGTCGAAAATAAAACCAAAGGCGGAAGGCACATTCACCCGAAGCATTTCCCGGAGAAGATCCGTACCGTCACCGGCCGTGCCGCCGCCGGGGTTATCCGCGCTTTCATGGACCAATGCCGGCTTTTTCTCCGCCTGCAACGCCAGTGCCACCGCTTCTTCCGCACCATACAGCGGAATGGCAAAATCTGCCCGGCGGTCCCATGCGTAACGGGCAGCCTCTAAGGCATGGCGGTCCGCCGCTTCCTGCGTTTTTGCCACAGAAATAAAGCTGACGCTGGAAGCCGGCACATCGGAATATGGGAAGCCTTGGAAAAAGCTCAACTGCAAAAGATCCGGATCTTCCTGTTCTTTTTGAATGCACAGCCGCTTTACATCGCCGGCAGGGCCGTCACCCTCCGTCAAGCCTTGGGCCGGCACCATATGCCACGGCAGCTTCACCAGCCGGTGGTAAGTTTTGTAGCCCAAGCGGATCTTTTCTTCCAGCAGTGCCAAGATCCGGCGGCCCTGCTCATATTCGTCGATATGGGGATAGCACTTACAGCCGATCAAAATATCGGAAAGCTGTGCCATCTCATCGGTAATATTGCCGTGCAGATCCAGCACCATACCGATGGGGATCTCATAGCCCAGTTTGCTGCGGATCATTTGCAGCATTTCCCCTTCCACATCGGGATGCTTCGGGGTGGCACAAGCACCGTGCATAAACAAAATAATGCCGTCATATGCTTGCTTTTCATATTCCCGGCACAGGCAGCCGAGGATCTCATTCATACATTCTTCTGCAGCATCCTCATGGCAAGGGCCGGAGGGCTTCAAGGAAGTCGCCCGGGTAAAGACGATCTCTACCCCCCGCTGACGGGCTTCATCATAGACGCCGCCTAAATAGGTATGGGCACCATCACTGGCCCGGCGCATATCTTCCCCTTTGACCGTAAACTGGCGCAGGGTATTCAGATCCACCAACACATTGCAAAAGCTGTTGGTTTCCTGACTGAAGGTTGCAAATGCGATCCGCATTGGGTATTCCCCCTTAGGATTATTTTTGTCAGTATAGCACAGGCTTTTTTGATTATCAACCGATCCCTCAAATTTTCTGGGTATCAAATAAGCAAAACCATTGATTCCCCGTATCTTTTGAAACATCCTGTGCAAGATGCGTTTCATCTTCGTTCTCTGCGCCTAAATTTGAAATATTTCTTGCATTAGCACATTCCCCTTGGTATAATGTTCATGATAAACTAACTTTCAAAGGAGCGATCACGATGGAAAAAACCAATGCTTTATATGTCGGTTTCGGTCGGGCATCCATTATGCCGGAAGGTGTGGTGCATTTGGCCGGCGGTGATGCCGCCAAGCGGCGCTCCACATGGGCAAAGGACACTTTGTATGTCACCTGTGTCGCGCTGCAGGAAGGCGCGCAGAAGGTCCTTGTATATACCATGGACCTGATCACAGCCGACAGTGCCAATGCAGAAGATGCCAAAATCGCAATCTGCCAAGCCACCGGTATTCCGGAAGAAAACATTCTCCTGAACGCTACCCACACCCACGCCAGCGTATCCATCCGCACAAATTGGGAGGGCGTGGTAGAATACCGCAAGCTGTTCTGCGCGGCCATGGCACAAGCCGGTGTGGATGCGCTGGCTGATCTGGCACCTGCCACCGTGTATTACGGCGACACCATGACCGAGCGGATGACCTTTGTGCGTCACTATAAACTATCCGACGGCAGCTATGCCGGCGCCAACTTCGGCAACTTTAAAAACGGCGAAGTGGTTGGACACTCCTCAGAAGCCGACGGCCAGCTGCAGATCGTCCGGTTTGCCCGGGAGGGCAAAAAGGATGTGCTGATGACCGCCTTCGGCGCCCACGGCACTTTCGCTTCCACTGCCGACACTTATATTTCTGCTGATTTCCCCAGCCCCACCCGGGAATACATCGAAGCAAACAACGATTGCCTTGTGGCGCATTTTATTGCCGCTGCCGGCGACCAAGTGCCCAGCAGCCGGATCAAGACCGAGGAGCGGTTCGATCGGGAGCAATACAAAGAGTACGGCGCAGCTTTGGGCCAATATGTACTTGATGCGCTGCCCGGTCTTAAAAAGCTGGAAAACACAACCTTAAAGCTTGTGACCAAAACCGTCACCTACCCCGCCAACAAAGAAAAGCTGCACCTGCTGCCCTATGTGGACGAGGTGGTAGCCAAGGCCAAGGAGCTGGGCAACATCCACAAGGAAACCGTGGCTCTGGCACGGGAAAAGGGTTTTTCCAGCTACTTTGAGGCAACCGCCATCCGGGCCCGCTCCAACGCCCCGGACACCCGGGATATGAACCTGCGAACCATGACCATCGGCAATTTAGGCTTTGCTTTTGCTCCCTATGAAATGTTCGGCACCCAAGGCATGTATATCAAGGCGCATTCCCCCTGCGATATGACATTCATCGTCACCTGCTCCGAAGGTGCCAAGGGTTACATGCCCAGCAAGTTGGGCATTGAGATCGGCTGCTATGAAGCCTGCGTCACCCAGTTTGCTCCGGGCACAGCAGAAAAGCTGGCAGAAGATTTTGTTGCCATGCTGACCCGGCAGCAATAAGTGATCCGTTTTTGAAATAGCCCTTGCATGTAAGCAAAAATTATAGTAAAATAATGACATACATAAAAACAGGAGGATTTTATTTATGAAACGTTGGATCTGTATGATTATGGCCCTTGTCCTGATGTTAGGTCTTGTAGCCTGCGGCGGCGGCAATGGCAACGAAGGCGGCAGCAATGCAGCTGCCGGTCTGCAAGTCGGCTTTGGCCGGGAATCCATCATGCCCACCGGCCCTGTACATCTGGCTGGCGGCGATGCTTCCAAGCGCATCTCCGAAAGCATTAAGGACAACTTGTATGTTACCTGCGTTGCTCTGAAAGAGGGCGACCAGACCATTCTGGTGTACACCATGGATATCATCACCGCAGACGATTCCGTCGTGGACCCCGTTAAGGCCGCTATTTCCAGTACCACCGGCGTGCCGCAGGAAAACATCCTGATCAACGCCACCCACACGCACGGCAGTGTATCCATCCGTACTGAGTGGGACGGCGTGCAGGAGTACCGCAGACTGTTCCAAGAATCCATGATCTATGCCGCCACCAACGCCATCAAGGATCTTGCCCCCGCTGAGGTTTACTACGGCGGCGTGCAGACCGAGGGTCTGGCCTTTGTGCGTCACTACAAGCTCTCTGACGGCAGCTATGCCGGCTCCAACTTCGGCAACTTTGCCAACGGCACCATTGAGGGTCACTCTTCCGAAGCGGACAAGGAACTGCAGATCGTTAACTTTGCCCGGGAAGGCAAGAAGGATGTTATGATGATCACCTTCCCCGCCCACGCCACCTTCGCTTCCACCAACGATACTTATATTTCTGCCGACTTCCCCAGCCCCACCCGTCAATACATCGAGCAAAACACCGACGCGCTGGTTGCCTACTTTATCGCCGCTGCCGGCGATCAGGTGCCTACCACTAAAATCGATGGCGAGGCCAAATACACCAACGGTTACATAGGCTACGGCACGGCACTGGGTAAGTACGCTGTGGATGCCCTGCCCGGTCTGAAGAAGCTGGAAAACACCACCATGAAGCTCTCTACCAAGACGGTCACCTACAAGACCAACAAGGAAAATGTGGATAAGGTCGCCGAAGCAAAAATCGTGGTGTCTGCCGGCAAGAAATACGGCAACATCAACTCCCAGACCATTGCCATCGCAAGAGAGAACGGCTTCAGCAGCTACTTTGAGGCCAGCGCCGTGGTCTCCCGTATTTCTCTGCCTGCCACCAAGAGCATGGATCTGCGGACCATGACCATCGGCAACCTTGGTTTTGCCTTTGCCCCCTACGAGATGTTCGGCACACAGGGCATGTACATTAAGGCCGAATCCCCCTGCGATGCTACCTTCATCGTCACCTGCTCGGAAGGCGCGATGGGTTACCTCCCCAGCAAGCTGGGTGTAGAGATCGGCTGCTACGAATCCTGCGTTACCAACTTTGAATACGGCACTGCCGAAAAGCTGGCTGACGACTTTGTAAACATGCTGAAGGAAATGCAGTAAACCAACATAGAACCGCCCTGTGCCAAACGGCACAGGGCGGTTTTTCCTGCTTAACATTCAGATTATCAAACTGCTTGCAAACAGCCCGATAAACTGGAATTTAGTTGTTTTGCAATTGGTTTTTCTGGAACTGGAGGGTATAGAGCTGGTAGTAACGGCCATGGAGCTGCAAAAGCTGCTGATGGTTGCCCTGCTCCAAAATCTGCCCCTCGGACAGCAAGATGATGTTATCCGCATGCTGAATGGTGGAAAGCCGGTGGGCAACGATCAGCATCGTGCCGATATTTTTCATCTTCTCCAAAGAATCTTGGATCAACACTTCTGTTTCCGTATCGATATTGGCAGTGGCTTCGTCCAAAATCATCACCGAGGGCGCATGCAGAATGGTTCGTGCAAAGCTCAGAAGCTGTCGCTGACCGGAAGAGAAGTTGTTGCCCCGTTCCCGAACTTCCTCATCCAGACCTTTTTCCATACGGTTAATAAAGCTGTCTGCATTGACATAACGGCAGCTTTCCATTACCTGCTCGTCGGTTACATCCGCAAGACCCAGCAGAATATTGCTGCGGATCGTGCCCGAGAATAAGAATACATCCTGCAGCATCTGGCCGAAATGCCGCCGCAGAGAAGAGATCTTGATTTTCCGGATATCGATGCCATCAATCAGGATCTGCCCCTTTTGAATATCGTAGTTACGGCAGATCAGGCTGAGGATCGTAGTCTTTCCGGAGCCGGTGGCGCCCACAAAAGCAACGGTCTGATTGGGTTCGACCACAAAGGAAACACCCTTTAACACCCATTCACCCGGCTTATAGGAGAACCAGACATCTTTAAATTCGATACGGCCCTCCATGGTTTCCAATTCGATGGCATCTTCTTCGTCTACCACCTCCGGGACCATATCCATAACGGTAAATATCTTCTCCGCAGAAGCGAAGGATTTTTGCAGCGCGTCAAACTGCTCCGCCAGCGCTTGGATCGGGTTAAAGAATCTGGAAATATACATATAGAAGGACACCACAATGGCAGAATCCACCGTTTGCCCTAGGAAGGTGGTATCCTTGATATAGCCCCGTGCGCCCACATACAGCAGGCACAGCACACAGCTGATATTAAGCAGATACACCGTGGGTCGAAATACGCTGAAAACAAACATCCGACCGTATCTGGCCCGGAGATGCCGCTGGCTTCGCTCCAAGAACTCACTATGTTTCTGCTCCTCCCGGTTGAAGATCTGCGTGATCTTCATGCCGGACAGATTCTCAGACAGGAACGTATTGATATCTGTGGTAGCGTTGCTAACATTGCGATGAACTGTACGGGAAAACTTCCGGAAGATCGCAGTACAAAGCACCAGCACCGGCACAAAACACAGCACCATTAAAGTCAGCGCATAGTTCAGCAGCAGCATCGCGCCCAACACGCCGAAGATCACCAATGTATTTTTCAGCAGGGTCACCAGCACATTGGTAAATAAGTAGCTGATGGCGTTGGTATCGTTTGCAACACGGGTCACCAGCTTGCCCACAGGGATGTTATTCAGCTGGGCATGGCTGAGCTTTTCGATATGGACAAACAAATCTTGCCGCAAAGCAGAAAGAATTTTTTGACCTGTTTTTTGCAGAATCATGGACTGCAGATAGGTGCAGATCACCGAAACAAGCAAAATGCCCACATACACCGCCACGATGCTGTAAAGATAGGAAAGTGCAAACTCCCCTGCCACCGTTTTCTCGATGTGTCCCACCAGCAAAGGAGAAACCAGATCATAAACGATAGAAAACAGCATGACAAAAAACACCAGCACAAACTGCTTCCAGTAAGGCTTGGCATACACCATTAACCGCCCGATGATCTCGCCGTCTTTCATGTGCCGGTCAAAGTCTGTAGGCTTGCTGCGCTGCAGCAGGATATAGGCAACAATGAACAGCAACGAAAACACGCCAATCACTGCCCCTATGATCATAACAGGAAGGAACTCATCCATTGTAGTGTCCTCCTTCCTCTTCCAGCTTCTGCAGGTCCACCATTTTCCGATACTCCGGGCAAGTAGCATACAGATTTTCATGGGTATCTACCGCCACCAGCGCACCGTCTTCGATGAAGAGGATCTTGTCCATTTGTTCAATGGTGGAGATCCGGTGTGCGATGAGAATAGTGGTCTTTCCGGCGCGGGTAGCATGAAGGTTTTCCAAAATGGTTTTCTCGGTTTTGGTATCCACCGCAGACACGGAATCGTCCAGAATCAGGATCGGGGCATCCTTCATCAGCGCCCGGGCAATGGAGATCCGCTGCTTCTGGCCGCCGGACACCGTGACACCCCGCTCACCCAGTACCGTTTCATAGCCGCGCTGGAACTGACGGATATTGGAATCCACATCCGCAAGCAGTGCCGCGGCAGCAACTGTGGTTTCTTCTTTGTCCTGCACACCGAAAGCAATATTATTGGCAATGGTATCCGAGAACAGGAAATTATCCTGCGGCACATAGGCGCAGGCCGCCCGGACAGAGGAAATACTCAGGCTGTTTACATCCTGTCCATCGATAAACACCGTCCCGTCGGGCACATTGTAGATCCGCAGCAACAGGTCCACCAACGTAGTCTTTCCCGAGCCGGTCTTTCCCACCAAGCCCACATTTTCACCGGCTTTGATGGTAAAGCTGATATTTTTCAAGCAATCCCGTTCCCCGTCGGGGTAACGGAAGGTCAAGTTTTTAAATTCAATATCGCCGCGAACATCCGTCAGCGCTTCCGCATCAGGGCGGTCCACTACATTCACCGGGGCATCCAGCAGTCGACCGATCCGTTCTAGGGAAGCTTTCCCCCGGCTACCCATATCGATCAGTTCCGAAACTGCCATAACCGGCCAAACGATGGCTGTGAAGTAGCCGATAAATTCCACCAGCTGACCGGCATTAAATTTACCGCGATACACCAAATAGCCGCCGTAGCCAAGGATAATGCAGATCACGCTTTCCACAAACAAGGTCACCAAGATCCGCAGCAGCACTGCCGCCTTGGTATGGTCGATATTGGTCTTTTCATTCTCCAGATTCAGCTTTTTAAAGGACATCAACTCTGTGGCTTCCTTGACAAAGGCTTTTACCACGGCAATGCCGGAAAAGCTTTCCTGCGCAAAGTCCGACAGCTTAGAAAACGATGCTTGCCGCAGATCCCATTTTTCTGTCATATACTTGCCCACAACGGTAGCAGATGCCATCAAAAGGCCCATAGGGATCAGGGAGAACAAAGTCAGCACCCGGTCCATATTCCACATTTTCAAAACAGCCAGTACGCCCAGCAGCACTGCATCCGCGAACATCATGACGCCCCAGCCGAAGCATTCTTGAACCGTATCCAGATCGTTGGTAAACAGGCTCATCAGGTCGCCCACTTTGTTGATCTGGTAATACTCCCGGCTCAGATCTTTTGCATGGTTAAACATCCGGTTGCGTAAATGATTTTCCAAGCGGATCGCTGTGCCGATAAAGCACACGCGCCATGCAAATCTGCCAAACACCAGACTCAAAATGATCCCCACCATGGGCATACAGATCTTATCCAGCAGAAAATCCATTGTAAAGGCGGTTTGTACACCCTTATACATGACGTAACCGTCATTGATGCCGTTGACTACCATCTGATACATATTCGGTACCACAAGTTGCAAACAGTCCACCGCCGTCAGCGCAATCAAGCCCATGATCAGCAAGGGCGCATATTTTATGTAATAGCGGTTGATATGTTTACCGAAAATCACGGCTGTCACCTTCTTTCTTTGCAGTTGGGATCATTTTAACATACCCTTACCTCTTTGGCAATGCAAATTCAAAACAGTTCGACAAATTGGAATTTGCAAAGCTCCCGGAACGGCTGTTCCGGGAGCTTTTTTATTTATTCAATTCCCTGCAGGTCTACATCTTCATCACGGATAACACGCAGTTCCTTTTTATTCATTATATCGTAGATACAGGGCACAACAAACAGGGTCATCAGCGTTGCATAGATCAGGCCGCCGATACACACCACTGCCACCGGCTGCATCATAGCCGTGCCTACCCCATTGCTGGTTGCCATATTGGCAAGACCCAAAATGGTAGTAATGGTCGTCATCAAAATCGGCCGCATTCTGGTCATACCCGCTTCCACAATGGCCTGCCTGCGTTCGACACCCTCTGCCCGGAGCTGATTGATGTAGTCCACCAGCACGATACCGTTGTTGACGATAATGCCGGTCAGCATCACAAAACCGATCATAGAGATCACGCTGACCTCCATGCCCCAGATCAGCAAGCCCAAGAAACCGCCGGTAAAGGCCAAGGGGATGGTGAACATCACGATAAAGGGGGATTTTAGCGACTGGAACTGGGCCACCATCACCAGATACACAAACAGAACACCCAGCAAAAGCATCAGCGCCAGCTGCTCCATCGCTTCCATGATGGTCTCATTCTCGCCGGTAAAGGCGTAGGTAACACCCTGCCCCAGATCTGTATTTTTCATTACCTGCTGGGCTTGGGCGGTGAGCAATGTGATATTCTTTCCTTCTTCCAGCGATGCGGAAACGGTCAGGTACCGACGCTGAGACAGGCGAGAAATAGATGCAAGGCTGGTCACTTCCTCCACCGTTGCCACATCCGAAAGCTTAAATTCCTTCTTTTCTCCGGCTTGGGTGGTGACCTCAAAGGGATACTCCTTCAGTTTATCCACCGTCAGCAGTGCCGCTTCCGGTTTTTCCACGATGAGGCTGGTGGATGTACCCTCCAGCTCCAAGGTGGTTACGGCAGTTTCGTTTTGCAAGGCTTTTGCCAGCTCCATATAGATCTGGGCTACGGTAATGCCCTTGGACATTGCCTTGTTCCGGTCCACATTCACATGCAGAGCCGGCACCTGCTCATCCAGACCGTTATCCACCTCTGCTACGCCATCGATGGTAGCCAGCGCATCTGCTGCCGTCTGTGCAGCTTGCTGCAGCTTCTGCAGATCGTCACCATACAGCCGCAGGCTGATACCGGAGCCGGAGAGCATGCTGATATCCATCATAGCGGAGTTGCTGCCCACAGAACATTCCATATCCGCGCAAAGGGCTTCGATCTTCTTGCCCATGGCTGCACCGGATGCGGTCTGATCCGATAAAATGATATACATGGTCACATCGTAGGAGCCGCCGCCACCACCCATCAGGCTCATACCGCCGCCGGACATCATGGCACCCACGGTTTCAATGCCATCGAGTGTGCCGATCCGCTGCAGTACTTCATCTGCCAAGGCGGAAGCTTTTTCCATATCCGCATCTTCCGGCATGGAAACCGTAACGGTGATATTGGGCATATCCATAGCGGGCATGAAGATAAAGCCCCGGGAGATAGCGCCTGCGGCACTGGCTGCAAGCAGCACAGCCGCCAAGATCAGCACCAGCGCCTTATGGCTTAAGGACCAATGGGCCGCTTTTCCGTAAGAAGCGATCAGCTTATCCAGCAATCCGGGTTTCTGGGGCTTTTCCTTCCGGAGCATGGAGCCGGCCATGGCAGGCACCAAGGTCAACGATACGATCAAGCTGGCCATCAAAGCATAGGTCATGGTCAGCGCCAAGTCTGTAAAGAGCTGACGGGTCAGGCCTTCCACAAACACGATGGGCACAAACACGCACACCGTAGTCAGGGTAGATGCCGTCACGGCACCCGCCACCTGCTTTGCGCCGTGGATCGCTGCCTGTACCGCCGTCGCGCCCTTGCCCCGCAGCCGGTAGATATTCTCAATCACCACCACGGAGTTATCCACCAGCATACCTACCGCCACAGCCAGACCGCTGAGGGAGATCATGTTGATGGTCACACCGGAAAAGTACATCAGCACCACCGCAAAGACCACACTGATGGGAATGGAACAGAGGGTAATGAACGTAGGCCGCAGGTCCTTCAAGAACAGCCACAGCACCAAAATCGCGAACAGCGCACCCAGCAGCAAGCTGCTGATAATGCTCTCCACGATCATGTAGATGTAATCACCCTGATCCATCAGGGGAACAAATTTCAGACCGGGATACTCCTTTTCCAGTGCGTCAAACCGAGCCTGAATATTTTCTGTGGTTTCTGCGGTAGCATAAGTACTTTGCTTTTCAAAGCTGAGGATCACGCTATCCAGCCCGTTCAGCCGGGCGTAGGTATCTTTGGAGTTATCGGTGACCATCACCGCCGCCACATCTTTCAAATAGATAGGCGCCAAGCCATCCACGCCCATATCCACGATCAGCAGTTCGGAAAACTGCTCCACGGTGGTCATCTGCTCACCTACAGAGACCATGTAGCTGACACCGTCCTGTGTCACTGTACCGGCGGGCATGGCAAAGTTTTGGGCGGTAAGGATGGAACTGACCGTCTCCATGGTAAGGATCTTGGTCATATCCGCCCCTTCCAAGGTTTTTTCCCGGGTATCCTCCAAAGTATTAATGCCGCCTTCAATTTGGGTCAGGGCATTTTGCACGGTGGCGCCGTTCACAGAAAGCTCCGTTGCGGCACCGGCCAGCTGCAGCAGGCCTTCCATTTTCGCTGCGCTCAGTTCCTGCTTGGCGTTTTCCAGCAGGGCAATGCCTCCGTCGATCTGGGCCATATTCCCTTCCAGCTCTGCCACCTGCTGATCCAGCATATCCGGATCGATGCCCTCTTCCTTGAGCATCTCCTTCATGGCCTGTACGCTGGCTTCCAGCCGTGTGATCGCCGTTTCGGTTTGGATGATCCGCTGCGCCAGATTCTCCCGGGTCACATTATTGGCAGCCATTTCCGCTTCCAAAGCCGCCTTATCTGCTTCCAGCAGCAGGTATTCGGGGCTTGCTTTCAAAGCGGCGATTTCTGCATCCATCTCTGCCTGCGGTTTGCCGCTGGATTGAATATCCGCAACAGCCTTATCAAAGGCCGCCTGCCGGGCATCCACATCTGCCAGCTTTGTCTGCAGATTCTTCAGCACCTGCAGCTGATTTTTGGTGGCTTCCACTTGATCGGCCAGCGTCTTCAAGCCGGTCTGCAGTCCCTTCATAGCGGTCAGCACCGGCTCCAGCTGCTCCTTGGCTTCCTTAAGCTGCGCCATTTGGGCATTGATCTGTGCTTCCCCGGCGGCGGTCTGCTGATTCAGTTCCTGCTTGCCCGCTTCCAGCTGCTTTTTGGCTTCTTTCATCTGCTTTTGGGCAGATTTGAGATCTTTTTTCGTTTTCTTCAGATCGTCCAGTGCATCATCCATCTTATCATTGATGGCGCCCCGGACTTTTCTGTTCACGGCATCGATCTTTTGCTGATCCAGCACTACATGCAGCTGCTGGGTCACCGCGCCGGAGGTGCTGATCCGCGCCACGCCGGCAACGCCTTCCAGCTTATTCATCAAGCCCTCATCCAGAAACTGTGTCAGGCCCACGGTATCCTTGCCTTCCATAGATACCGCTGCCACCATCACCGGCAGCATGGAGGGGTTGATCTTCAGCACATAAGGTGTGCCCACCATATCATCCCATGCGGCGGACAGGGTCACCACATTCTGCTGGATATCCACACCCACCGTATCCAGATTCACACTTTCCTCGAACTCCAGAATCAGCATGCTGTAATTCTCTGCCGAGGTAGAGGATACCTCCTTGATATGTTCCAAGGTGGACATCACCTGCTCCATGGGCTTGGTGACCTCCTGCTCCACCTTTTCCGGACTAGCACCGGGATAGGTGGTCATGATCACCACATAGGGAAAGTCCATATTGGGCAGCAGATCCGGGGTCATGTTCAGGTAAGACACAATACCCAGCGCGATCACGGCGATCACTGCCACCAACACAGTAAATGGCTTTTTTACACTGAATTTTTCCATCCGTTATTTCCTCAATTTCATGAATACATATAAAATGGCAATATACGATAGCATACCATTTTCATGGATTTTTTGCAACAAATCAATTGTAAATCTTCTGTAACGGAATGGGTTGATTATTCCGGAATGGATTGATTATTCGGGATAATATGCTAAAATAAGACATAATTCCTACTCATTTGAGGTTGCATTATGAAAAATCCAAAAAGAAACGATCAGCGCAAGCTGATGATGATGAACGATCCCATTCCCAAGGTCATTTTTAAAATGGCCATTCCCACCATCATCGCCTTTCTGATCAATTCCATATACTCTCTGGCAGACACCTATTTCGTCAGTGATCTGGGCACAGCGGCCACTGCCGCCATCAGCGTTAATTCCTCCTTGGATCAACTGATCATGATGACCGGTTCTTTGCTGGCTGTGGGTGCCAACAGCTTTATTGCCCGGCTTCTGGGGCAAGGAGACGACCGCAAGGCCAGCCAAGTGCTCTCCACCGCCTTTTTCCTTGCTTTGGGGCTAAGCCTGCTTTTGACGGTATGCGGCTCCATTTTCATTACCCCCATGGTAAATCTACTGGGTGCTACCGACACCTGCCGGCAGTTTTCCATAGAGTATGCATCCTATGTGCTGCTGGCAGCCCCCTTTATGGCCACCAGCTTTGTGATGAACCAATGCCTGCGCAGCGAGGGCAGCGCCACCTTAAGCATGATCGGCATGGGCTTCGGCGGCATTCTTAACTGCATTCTCGACCCCTTCTTTATTAACGGTCTGCCTGCCGTGGGTCTTCCCGCCATGGGTGTGGCCGGTGCTTCTTTGGCTACCGCCATTTCCAAATTTGTCAGCTTCAGCATTCTGATCTTCCCCTACCTGACCCGGAAAAGTCTGCTGCGCCTATCTATCCAAAACTTCCGTCCCACTTGGCAGATCATTAAGGAGATCGTTTCCATCGGTTCTTCCTCCATGTTCCGCAGCGGTTTGGCGGTGGTCTCCGCCATTTTGCTCAACGATTTGGCAGGTAATATCTCCGACTCTGTACTGGCCGGCATCGGTGTATCCAACAAGATCATGATGTTCCCCTTCAGTATCATACTGGGCTTTGGTACAGGCTTCCAGCCGGTAGCAGGCTTCAACTGGGGCGCTAAGCAATATGACCGGGTAAAGGAAAGCTACCGCTTCTGCTCCAAAGTGGCCCTGATCGGTTCTGTGGGTATGGCGGTGCTGCTGGCAGTCGGGGCAGACTGGATCATTCAGCTGTTTGGGGAAGAAGACCCCAGCCTGCGGGAATTGGGTGCTTTATGCATCCGGCTGCAGTGTATCGCCTTGCCGATCCACGGTTGGGTAGCCGTGGTGAACATGCTCTGCTCCGGTTTGGGAAATGCCGGCGGCGCGCTGCTGCTGTCCACTTCCCGGCAAGGCAGCTGTATGCTCCCCATCCTCTATCCTATGGCTTGGCTTTGGGGGGAATACGGCGTTGTTTCCGTACAAGCTGTGGCAGATGTGCTGACTTTGGCACTTGCCATTCCTTTGGCCATCCATATGATGAAAAAGATCACCAATGCCGAAATTCTATACAAATCCGATAGATTGATCGACCTATAAGCTTACCCCGGCATCCCAAAAGATGCCGGGGTTTTCCTGCGCAAATTTTATTTTGGGATGGTGATGGTCAGTACAATCTGGCTTTCCGTTTCCCGCCGCTCAGAAACCGCCGGGATCCCGCTGCGCTGAATCTGACTCAAGGTATGGGTCACCCGCTTTAAAAAAGCTCCCACATCTGCCCGGGGCGGCTGCTGCTGGGGTTGGTTGCACAACGATTGTATGTACTGCTCGGTCCGCGCCACGCTCATGCTCTGTCGAACGATCACGCCGATGGCTTTGAGGATTTGCGTTTCGTCTTCCAGCTTTAAAAGGGCACGGGCATGGCGCTCTGTCAATTCCCCTTGGCGCATAGCCTGCAACGCCTGATCACTGTGACGCAGCAGCCGCAGCTTATTGGCTACGCCGCTCTGACTCTTTCCCAATAGCCGTGCCACCTGCTCCTGACTTAAGTTATAGCGGCTCATGAGGGTGCTGATCCCCCGGGCTTCTTCCACAAAATCCAGATCCTGCCGCTGCAGATTCTCCACCAGTGCCGCCGCACCGGATTCTTTATCGTCCATATTCATTACGATACAGGGGATCTCTGAAAGGCCTGCCATTTGTCCCGCCCGCAGCCGCCGTTCTCCGGCAATCAGTTCATAGCCTGCTCCGTTTCGCCTTACAGAAAGTGGCTGCAGGATCCCATGACGGCGGATACTTTCTGCCAGTTCCTCCAAAGCCTCCTCCCGGAAGATCCGTCGGGGCTGGGCTGGGTTTGGGCGAATCGAACGGGCAGGTAAAAACACCACCCGACCGGTTTCCATATAGGTTCTTAATTTTTGGCACTGCATGATGATGCCCTCCTTCTTCCGTGTGATTGTATTGTACTGGCACTGCTTTTAGAAAAAGCACGAATCAATACCGCGGCAGGAAAAACATATCGACACAATTGCAATCATGCGCCCCCTGTGCTACAATATCCCAAACAGAAAGACAAATTCCAATTTATCGACCAGTTTACAAACAACACCGTAGGGCGGGGGGGAGCGAAAGGAGCGCTGCCTGCGGCAGATCAAGCGACTTGAGCGAGTGGCCGGGGTCGGCGATGGACGAAGGCGTTCGCGCCGAGGACATTCGCCGGGGACCCCAACAGGATAAAACTCCCGCCGCTCTGTTGCAA
>JAFQFA010000010.1 GCA_017398725.1 Oscillospiraceae bacterium
GCTGGAGCTGGTTGAGATGGAGATCCGTGAGACTCTGTCCTTCTACGAGTTCCCCGGCGACGACATCCCCGTTGTTAAGGGCTCCGCTCTGAACGCTCTGATCTCCGAGTCCAACGATCCCAATGCTCCCGAGTATGCTTGCATCAAGGAGCTGATGGACGCAGTTGACAACTATATCCCCACTCCTGACCGTAAGGCTGACCAGCCCTTCCTGATGCCCGTTGAGGACGTGTTCACCATCTCCGGCCGTGGTACTGTTGCTACCGGTCGTGTTGAGCGTGGCCAGATCAACAAGAACGAGCAGGTCGAGATCGTCGGTCTGCAGGAAGAGAAGAAGTCCACTGTCGTTACCGACATCGAAATGTTCCACAAGCTGCTGGACTACGCAGAAGCTGGTGACAACATCGGTGCTCTGCTGCGTGGTGTTGACAAGAAGGAAATCGAGCGCGGCCAGGTTCTGTGCAAGCCCGGTTCCATCAACCCCCTGACCAAGTTCGCCGGTCAGGTCTACGTCCTGTCCAAGGAAGAAGGCGGCCGTCATACTCCCTTCTTCAACAACTACCGTCCTCAGTTCTACTTCCGTACCACTGACGTTACCGGTATCATCTCCCTGCCCGAGGGCGTTGAGATGTGCATGCCCGGCGACAACGTCGTGATGAACGTTGAGCTGATCACCCCCATCGCTATCGAGAAGGGCCTGCGTTTCGCTATCCGTGAGGGTGGCCGTACCGTCGGTTCCGGCGTTGTTACCGAGATCTTCGAGTAATTCGCTGCTTGAAAGCTAATAGAATCTCCCGGTCTTCGGACCGGGAGATTTTTTAATTTTTTATGTCTTTTTGCTTTTAGGGGTTGGCACGGCAATCGCATTTTGTTATAATAAAGAAAAAAGAAAGGCAGGTGAGGCAGCGTGAAGGAGCTCGGGGCAAAAATTAAAGAAGCTTTGGTCTCTGCACTTCCCATTACGGCTATTGTATATATCGTCGCGCTGCTTCCTTGGTTCGACTTTTCCTTTGTGGAATTGATCACCTTCGGCATCAGCGCAATTTTGCTGATCCTCGGTATCGGATTTTTTAATATGGGTGCGGATCTGGCGATGACTCCTATGGGAACTGCTGTGGGTGCAGGCCTTTCCAAACAGCGTAAGCTTTGGCTGCTTCTGAGTGTTTGCTTTGTGATGGGTGTGCTGATTACCGTGGCAGAGCCGGATCTTCAGGTGCTTGCCAATCAGGTCAGCTCTGTTATGGACGGGGATTTGTTAATCTATACGGTGGGCTTCGGCGTCGGTGCTTTTTTGTTGACTGCGATTTTGCGCATCGTATTCCACCGCCGACTTTCCAATATCCTGATGCTTTTTTATATGCTTCTGTTTGCCCTGTCTCTGCTTTTGGCTGTCAATGAAAAGCTGGATCTGCTGCCTATGGCCTTTGATTCCGGCGGTGTTACCACCGGCCCGATCACTGTGCCGTTTATTATGGCGCTGGGTGTTGGTATTTCCGGCGTTTTAGGTGACCGGCACTCCAAAGAAAACAGCTTTGGTCTGGTTGCCCTTTGCTCGATTGGCCCGATTTTAGCGGTTCTGCTTTTGGGTCTCTTCTCCAATGGAAACCTTACCTACCCGGAGCCCGCTTACCCGATGTCCGATGATATTACCGGTGCGTTTTTGCATGCTGCCGGCGTTGTGGCGCAAAATGTTGGTAAGGCGCTTGGATTGATCGTGGTATTCTTCGTTATTTGCCAGTTTGCATTTTTGCGGCTGCGCAAACGCCAACTGCTTCGAATCGGCATGGGCGTGGTGTTTACCTATGTTGGACTTGTATTGTTCTTAACCAGTGTAGAGGTAGGCTTCATGCCGATCGGCTACAAGTTGGGTGAAAGCATGGCACAGGTTAACCGGTGGCTGTTGATTCCTTTGGGATTAGTCATGGGCGTTCTGGTGGTCCTTGCAGAGCCTGCCATCCATGTACTCAATCAGCAGGTAGAGCAGATTACCAGCGGCTATGTTACCAAGCGATCCATGCTGATCGGCTTATGTATTGGCGTAGGTGCTGCAATTATGCTGTCTGCCATTCGCATTGTTTTTGATTTTTCTATTACCTATTATATCATCCCCGGTTACTTTATTTCTCTGGCGCTGTCGTTATTTGTGCCGCCGGTTTATACGGCCATTGCCTTTGACTCCGGTGGCGTTGCCAGCGGCCCGATGACTTCCGGCTTTATTTTGCCCTTCGCCATTGGCGCTTGTGTGGGGGTGCAGGGTGCGGATGCAGTGTTACGGGATGCTTTTGGCGTGGTGGCGCTGGTTGCCATGACTCCGCTGATTACCATTCAGCTGCTGGGCTTTAAAGCGATTGTTTCCAAGCGAGTCCGGGAACGCCGGGCTATGAAGCGGATACTCAGCGCGGATGACCAGCAGATCATTGATTTTCTGTAAGAAAAGGAGGAGCGACTATGGCAAATGCTGTGAAAGAAACGGATATTAAAAAACTGAAGCTGATCATTACTGTCGTAGATCGTTCCAAGGCAGAATTCTACATGGATGTGCTGAGCCAGTTTGAAGTTAACTGCCAGTTGTTTACCGGTGGTATCGGCACGGCAACATCAGATCTTGTAGATCTGCTGGGTTTGAACATTCAGAAGGCAGTGCTTCTGAGTGTTGCCCGGGAAGATCGGGTGGAAGAGGTCATGGCCTGTCTGGAGGATAAATTCTCCACCATCAAAAACGGAAAGGGCATCAGCTTTGCGGTGCCAATGAGCAGTGTGATCGGCGTGAACATGTATCAGTTTCTAAGTAATAACAAGCAGGGGAAGGAGGGCTTAATGTGAAAACAGAAAACCATGAAGTGATATTTGCCATCGTCAATGCCGGCTTTGCGGATGAAGCAATGGCGGTTGCGCGAGGGCAGGGTGCCCGAGGTGGCACGATCTTAAATGCCCGTGGTGTGGCTCGGGAACAGGAAGCCGCTTTCTTTGGCGTTACGATCCACCCGGAAAAAGAAATTCTGATGCTGGTTGTGGAGAAAAGTGTTCGCAATCCGATTCTCAATGCCCTCTACACCCAAATGGGTATGGATAAAAAGGCACAGGGTATCGTGTTTTCTTTACCGGTGTCTGATGTGGCAGGTCTGGCACCCTTGCCGGAAATGAAAGAATAAGAATAACCGCACTGTGGGTTCACAGTGCGGTTTGCTTTTTAAATGCGACACAAGTCTGTAAGCCGGGTTCTGTTTTGACAGCCATCTATCTAGCCCCGTAATCGCTCACGGGATCAAGCCGCCTCCTCGAAGCGGTCGGGCCAACCTATATGCTTCTCCACGGCGTTGCTCCGGATAGAGTTTACAGCACCGGCATGTCTCCATGCGGCGAGTGGGCTCTTACCCCACTTTTTCACCCTTACCTCACCTTGCCGACGAATCGGCAGGTCGGGGCGGTATCTCTCTGTTGCACTTGTCCTAGGGTCACCCCCGGCAGGCGTTACCTGTTATCCTTGCCCTTTGGAGCCCGGACTTTCCTCACCCGGGCGCTTTCGCGCACCGGCCGCGGCTGTCCAACTTGGTCGCCCCCATATTGTACCCTAAGAGGCAGCGGTTGTCAAATATCTTGCAAATTCTTTTCAAGCGGGGTATAATATAAAACAACATGGAATTTGCACAGGAGTATATGCAAATGGATTTTGATGCTTATTTTCGTTCTCTGCAGGGAAAGCATATTGCTGTCCTTGGCCTCGGTGTCAGCAACCGACCGCTGGTAAAGCTGCTTCTTTCTTACGGCTGCACCGTCACAGGTTGCGACCGTACTCCCCGGGAGAAACTGGATCCGCAGGTGCTGGAACTGGAAAAGGAAGGCTGCATGCTCTCTTTGGGGGAAGGCTATTTGGATGATGTGACTGCGGATGTGGTGTTCCGCACCCCCGGTATGCACCCGGCGATTCCCGGGATTTGTCGCCTGCGGGAAAGAGGCGCGGAAATCACCAGCGAGATGGAAGTATTTTTCGAGCTGTGTCCGTGTCCCATTATCGCGGTCACCGGCTCAGATGGAAAGACCACAACCACCACCCTGATTGCCGAAATGCTGAAAGCAGAGGGGAAAACTGTTTGGTTGGGCGGCAATATCGGCACGCCGCTACTGCCTGTTTGCAACCGGATTCGTCCGGAGGATTACGCGGTGGTGGAGCTCAGCTCTTTCCAATTGATGGATATGCGCCGCAGCGCCTGTAGGGCACTCATTACCAATTTGGCACCGAACCATTTGGATGTCCATAAGGATATGCAGGAGTATGTGGAGGCCAAAAAGAATGTTTACCGTTTTCAGAATGCACAGGGTCTGCTGGTCATCAATGGAGATAATGACCTGACGGCACCCTTGCAGGGAAACGGTACCACCGAATCTTTCTCTAAACAGGGTAAGCCCGGCAGCCGGGTGGTGCTGGATGGAAACCGGATTCTTCGGGACGGTACATTTGTTTTAAACGCAGAGGATATTTTGCTGCCGGGTGCGCATAACATAGAAAACTATATGGCAGCAATTTTGATGGTCGAAGGCCTAATCAGCGATGAAACCGTTCGCAAGGTGGCAAAGACCTTTGGCGGCGTGGAACACCGGATCGAATTGGTGCGGGTCAAAGACGGCGTGCGCTACTATAACGATTCGATTGCATCCTCTCCAAGCCGTACCGTTGCCGGTCTTCGCAGCTTTTCCAAAAAGGTGATCTTGATTGCCGGTGGCTACGATAAGAAAATTCCCTTTGCGGAGTTGGGACCTGAGATCTGTACCCGCGCCAAAGCGGTGTACCTAAATGGCGCTACCGGTCCTGCCATCAAAGCAGCCATCGAGGCCTCCTCCAACTATATGCCCGGCTGTCCTGAATTGGTGGTGTGCGAAGGGTTTGCAGATGCAGTGGCACAGGCTTGCGCAAGAGCGGCATCCGGAGATGTGGTGCTCATGAGTCCTGCCTGTGCGGCCTTTGATCAGTTTAAAAACTTTGCAGAGCGAGGCAATTTCTTCAAAAAAATGATTATGGAGCTGTAAAAGCATGAAGATTACGAAAGTCACCCGGCAGATCCGGAAGCTTCTGCCACTGAAACCTTGCGGTGCGGTGATCGTGGCGGCAGGCAATGCCACGCGAATGGGCGGTATCGATAAGATCATGGCAACCATTGATCATGAACCCATGATCCTGCGTACCGTCCGCGCTTTTCAAAATAGCGATGTGGTCCGGCAAATCGTCATTGTGACCCGGCAGGATCTGATTTTGCAGGTGATGGACTTGTGCAGTGGCTTTGATAAAGTGCGTGCTGTTGTTGCAGGCGGGGATGACCGGGTGCAGTCTGTTCGTGCCGGTTTGCAGGCGTTGTCCGGTGAGATCAAACTGGTGGCAATCCATGACGGTGCGCGCCCCTTTGTTTCCAATGCGGTCATCGACAGGACGGTCCGTGCAGCCAACACCTATGCCGCGGCAGCGCCCGGCATTCCTGTAAAGGATACTGTCAAGGTGGTTCAGGGAGGCGTTGTCATCACCACGCCGGAGCGCAAATACCTGCAAGCAATTCAAACACCTCAGGTGTTTGATGTGGATATTTTGAAAGGTGCACTGAAAAAGGCGGTTCTGGAAAAGGCACCTATTACAGACGATTGCTCCGCGGTAGAGCGGTTGGGTATGTCTGTTAAGATCGTAGAAGGTGATGAACGGAACATTAAAATCACCACACCCATGGATCTGCAGCTGGCACAGCTGCTTGCAAAGGAGATTTTATGAGAATCGGTCACGGCTATGATGTGCACCGTTTGGTGCCGGAAAGAGACCTGATCCTTGGAGGCGTAAAGATCCCCTACGAACTGGGGCTTCTGGGACATTCGGATGCGGACGTTCTTTTGCACGCGGTGATGGATGCGCTGCTGGGGGCAGCGGGGCTTCGGGATATCGGCTATCATTTTCCGGACACAGACCCCGCTTACAAAGGCGCGGATTCCGGTAAGCTTCTTCGCACGGTGGGCGGAATGCTTTGGGAAAAAGGGTATCGGGTCGGCAATATCGATGTGACCATGATTGCCCAAAAGCCAAAGCTGAAAGATTACATTCCTCAGATGCAGGAAAATATTGCAGCTTGCTTACAGATCGAAACAGATCGGGTCAACGTGAAAGCGACCACGGAAGAACACCTAGGATTTACTGGAGACGGAAGTGGTATGCGCTGCCATGCAGTGTGCCTGCTGGAGGAACGGTAAATGGCATCCCCTGCAAAAAGAAGCGCCGGGCAAGTTCTGCTGCGGCTGGGGTTTGTGGTATATTGTCTGTGGATGCTTTGGCTTTTGTTTGGCCAGCGCATGGGAACGCAGGTGTATACCCAGCAGCTTGCTGACCGGATAAACCTTGTGCCTTTTGCTACAATGCGCCGGTATTTTCCTCTGTTATCCGGTGAAAAAGGCTGGTATTTGCAGCGCCACGCTATTATAAATCTTGTTGGGAATGTGGTGATGTTTATACCACTCAGCTTCTGTATAATCCGGATATTCCCAAGATTTTATGGGTTTTTCAGAACATTTTTACTATGTTTGATTTTGATCATAGCGGTGGAGACGGTCCAGTATTTTACCATGCTGGGCACATGCGATATTGACGATCTGATTCTGAATATGCTGGGCGTCAGTATTGGCGGTCTGCTTGGTAAAATAAAAAGACATTAACGATTTTTTCCTCCCGGGCATAGGTTAGCCCGGGAGGTTTTGCTTTATGAAATATTGCCTGATAACATTTCGCTCTGTGACACCGGCGCAGCGGGGAGATAGCCTGCTGCGGAAGGCAGGTATTTCCTGCACTTTGGGTCGCACACCACGGCCGATGGAGGAGCAGGGCTGCGGATATAGTTTGCGGCTTCGTCCTGTAGATGGAGCTCGGGCTGCCGGTATTTTGCGGCAGCATCAAATTCCTTTCCGGAAGGTGTATCTTTGGTCTGAAAATAACCCGCCGGAGGAGATGCTGGTATGATCTATTTGGATCACGGCGCTACCTCTTTCCCAAAACCGGCACCGGTGGCTGCGGCAGCCGCTCGGGCCATGAAGACCTGCGCAAATCCGGGGCGTGGTGGCCACAAACCGGCAATGGAAGCGGCAAAGACTGTGTTTGCCTGCAGAGAGCGGGCGGGCAAAATGTTTGATTGCGAGCCCGAACAGGTGGTCTTCACCTCCAATTGCACCCACGGACTGAACATTGCGATCCGCACCTTAGTCAAGCCGGGAGATCCGGTGGTGATATCCGGGTTTGAACACAACGCGGTAGTGCGTCCGCTTTACGGACTCGGCGGGGATATCCGGGTAGCGGGCCGACGGCTGTTTGACCCGGAAGATACGATTGCCTCTTTTGAAAAAGCATTACAAAAAGGTGTGAAAGCGGCGGTGTTTACCCATATTTCCAATGTTTTCGGGTATATTTTGCCGATCGATGAGCTATCCCGACTTTGCCGGGAATATGAAGTGCCTTTTGTAATAGATGCGGCCCAATCTGCCGGCAGTGTTCCGGTGCAGCTGCAAAAAACCGGAGCGGATTTTATTGCAATGCCGGGGCATAAAGGGCTTCTGGGCCCGCAAGGGACCGGCTTGTTGCTTTGCCGTCGTGATCCGGAGCCGCTGCTGTATGGCGGCACAGGAAGCCTTTCCAAGAGTCGGAAAATGCCGGATTTTCTGCCGGATCGATTGGAGGCAGGCACAGTAAATGTGCCCGGGATTGCGGGTTTGGAGCGGGGGATGGCGCTGGCGCAGCAAAAGATGGCGCAGTCCCATGCAGCCGCAATTCGGGAGACGGTCAGGTGCGCAGAAGGGTTAAAGAAAATGGGGCTGCGGGTCTTCTCCGGAGAAGGGCAATCCGGTACGGTCTCCTTTGTGCCGGAGGGGGATTGTGAAGCGCTGGCGGAGCGCTTGGGCAAGGCAGGTATTGCGGTTCGTGCAGGGCTGCATTGCGCGCCGTTGGCCCACGAAAGTGCCGGAACACTCCAAACCGGTACGGTCCGTGTCAGCTATGGACACGATGCAGCTCCATGGCAAACCGAGGCACTGCTGACGCAGCTGAAAACCTTTCTCAGAAGGTAAAAAAATTATGAATAACTATTGCCATAAGCGGCCAAATCAGCTATAATAGGATAGATAATAGGCTAGTTATGTCATGCGCTCAAAAGCACTGTAGAAATGGGGGAAAACGACTATGGAATATCTGAGATCATTCTGGTCGCTGCTGACGGATATGCACTTCAAAGACTTTGTTGATATCGTTGTTGTGGCATTTCTGATTTATAAGCTTTTGCCGATCTTCCGCTCCACCGGAACGGCCCGCATTGCATGGGTGGTTGTGGTTGTTGTGGCGGTGGCAAGTATTGCGAATGTGCTGAAAATGCACACCCTCAGCTTCATTTTGAGCCAGCTGCTGGCGGTCGGTCTTGTGGCCATTGTGGTGCTGTTCCAACCGGAGCTGCGCCGGATGCTGGATCAGGTGAGCCACAACATGAATGTCAAATCCCTTCTGGGTGTGGAAAAGCCTGTACCGGATGTTGTACCAGTCATTGAACAGACGGTACATGCTTGTGAGATCATGAGCCGTGAGCGGGTGGGTGCACTGATCGTGTTTGCCCGGGAAAATCGGCTGGATGAGCATTTTAAGACCGGCACGATTCTGGACGCAAAGGTTTCTGAGCAACTGATCCGTAATGTGTTTTTCCCCAAAGCGTCCCTTCATGATGGTGCGATGATCATTCGAGATAACCGGGTCACCGCCGCCGGATGTGTGCTGCCCCTTTCGGAAAGCGATCGCCTCAGTGCCGACTTAGGCACTCGCCACCGTGCCGGTGTGGGCATGAGTGAGGTTTCTGATGCGGTGGTGGTGATCGTTTCTGAGGAAACGGGCGTTATTTCCGTTGCTGTTGGCGGCATGCTCAAGCGCCATCTGGCACCAAAGACCTTGGAGCGGCTCCTGCGCAACGAACTGTGCCCTGAAAATACCCAGCAGAATGATACCCTTGTACAGAAGCTGCGGCAAAAGCTGAATAACCAGAAGGAGGACAAGGACCATGAAGTATAAGATCCTGACGGCGCTGATGTCTTTGGGTATTGCCTTCGGTATCTGGGTTTATGTAGTTACGGTGATCAGCCCCAATTCGGATAACACTTATCGTAATGTTTCCGTTACCTTGCAGGGAGAGGCAGTTCTGGAGGAACGGGGGCTTATGATCACTACGCAGGATATCCCCGGCGTGGATCTGCTGCTGGAAGGTAACCGCAGCGAGCTGCAGAAGCTCAACAGCTCCAATATTTCCGTAACCTTGGATGTTTCCAAGATCGACAAACCCGGGGAACACTCCATTCCCATCAACCCCAGCAATATTCGTTTTCCCGGCGATGTGTCCTATAACGCCATTACCGTGGCAAGGCGCAATCCGGATAATATCATATTGGAAGTTAAGGATAGGGACAGTCAGCCGGTTCCGGTAGATGTTCGGTGGAACGGTACGGAAGCGGAAGGATTTACCGCAGACAGGGAAAACCGAAAGCTGGATTTTGAACAGATCCAAGTAAGCGGCCCTGTGGATGTAGTGCCAAACATTGCTTTCGCCCGGGTCTTTGTTGATCTGACAGGTAAGAGCGGCACGATTACCGAAAGCTTGCCGATTACCTTATGCGATGAAAATGGTGAGCCGGTGGATGCTCGGCTGATTACCACCAATACCGGTGTGGTGCAAATGACTCTGCAGATCCTGCCCAATAAGCAGGTGCCGCTGAAGCTCAATGTGGTGTCCGGCGGTGGTGCTACAGAGCAGAACAGCATCATCGAAATGGAAACCGATACCATTGAGGTTTTTGCCAGCGATGACACCCTTCAGAAACTGGACTCTGTTACCCTTGGTACGATCCGGTTGGGGGAAGTGCTGGATGGGGAAGTGCTGAAGTTCCCTGTTATATTGCAGGAAGGTGTTGGCAATGCAAAAGATGTCAAGGAAGTGAGCGTGAAGGTCCGCTTCCCGGATCTGGAAGTCAAGAAATTGCAGATTGACCGTATTACCGCCGTCAATGTGCCGGAAGGCAAGAAAGCGGAGTTTACCACGAAGACACTGGCGATTACTGTCCGCGGCCCGAAAAAAGCGATTAAAAGCCTCAAAGCAGAGCATGTGACGGTGACGGTGGATTTTGCCGGCATTCCGGACGGAGCCGCCGAATTACGGGCAACGGTGAAACTGCATGCAGACTTTTCCCAAGTGGGCGCGGTGGGCGTATATCCCGTGTCAGCAACACTGAAATGATATGGAACAGATTGTAAAAGTTTGTAAGTGCAACAGCGACGGTACGGCACAGGTGCTGTGCCTGCGCCAAAGTGCTTGCTCCGGAGATTATCATAAATGCGCCGGCTGTGGTGCGGTGGAGCAGAAGCTTCTGTTTACGGCGCAAAACCCCATTGGTGCAAAGCCGGGAGAAACGGTGCGGGTTCGCACTCGCTCCGGACCGGTGCTGCTGGGCGCGGCGATCCTTTATATCTTGCCGTTGGTTTTGCTGCTGATAGGATATTTGCTTGCTGCCCATCTGTGGAATTTGGGGTATCTCGGCGCTATGGCGGGGTTGGCGTTAGGACTGTGTCTGGCGGCGATCTATGACCGACTGGTAGCACGCAAGAACCCGCCCCAATATACGATTATCGGTTACTGACCGGAAGGAGAGAAACATTTTGATCAAAAGCATGACCGGATACGGCAGAGGTGTTGTAACCTTAGGCGGCCGTGAATTTACAGTGGAGCTGCGCTCCGTCAACAACCGCTATCTGGATTGTTCTGTGCGGTTGCCCCGACTGGTATCCTTTGCGGAGGATGCGGTCAAGCAGGCGGTAAAAGCCTCTGTTTCCCGGGGTAAGGTGGATGTTTTTATTTCCTTGCGCAGTGAGGGTGCAGAGGATGCGAAGGTAGAACTCAATACCGTAGCATTGGAAGGCTATCTCAAAGCCATGAGCCGCATGGTTACCGAGTACGACGTGCGGGATGATATCAGTGTATCCACGCTTTCCAGAATGCCGGAGATGTTCTTGGTAGAAAAACCGGAGGTGGATGAGGAGCAGCTGCAAAAGGATCTGCTGACGGCAGTGTCTGTGGCACTGGAGGGTTATGATGCTATGCGTGTCCGGGAAGGACAGGCACTGGATGCAGATCTGCGCAGCCGGGGTCAGACGATTCTGGAGCTGGTGGCGCAGGTGGAGCAGGGCAATGCCCAAACCGTGCAGGACTACCGCACCCGTTTGGAGAACAAACTCCGGGAGGTGCTGGAAAATACCGCCATCGATGAGAGCCGGATCCTGACGGAGGCGGCGATCTTTGCGGATAAAGTTGCGGTGGATGAGGAAACGGTGCGTTTGCGCAGCCACTTGCAGCAGATGAACACCATGCTTGATGGTGGCGGCGCTGTGGGGCGCAAACTGGATTTCCTGCTTCAGGAAATGAACCGGGAGGCCAACACCATCGGCTCCAAATGTACCGATGTGAAGCTGGCACGGATTGTTGTGGATATCAAGGCGGAACTGGAAAAAATTCGTGAGCAGACCCAGAATATCGAGTAAGAGGTATCTATGAAGCTATTGAATATTGGTTTTGGCAGTATGATTTCTGCCGGCCGGATCCTTGCCATTATGGAACCTGCGTCTGCACCCATCAAGCGGGTGGTGCAGGAAGCCAAGGAACGGGGTATGCTGATTGACGCATCTTACGGTCGCAGTACCCGCAGTGTGATCCTCATGGATACGGACCATGTGATCTTATCCGCGCAGGAACCGGAAACATTGGCCCAGCGCTGGGAGCAGACAAGGGAGGAAGTGCAATGAGCGGCAAGTTGTTTGTTATTTCCGGCGCTTCCGGTGTGGGTAAAAGCACAGTGCTTTCCCGTGTCATGGCCCAGCGGTCTGATTTGCGGTTTTCCGTATCCGCTACCACCCGGGCACCCCGCCCCGGTGAGCAGGAGGGTGTCAGTTACTACTTTGTGACCCGGGAACAGTTTGAGGAAATGATCCGTCAAAACGCGTTCGTGGAATACGATGCCCATATGAAAAACTGCTACGGCACGCCTCGTGCGCAGCTGGAAGAAAAATTGCAGCTTGGGCATGTGATTCTGGATATTGAGCCCAACGGTGCATTCAATGTTCGGGCGCAGTGTCCGGATGCGACCCTGATTTTCGTTGCGCCTCCTTCTCTGGAAGAATTGGAGCGGCGGCTTCGTGGACGGGGAGACACCCCGGAGGATCAGATCGCCGTCCGTTTGGAGCGTGTGCAATGGGAACTGGAACAGAGTAAAAAGTACGATTATGTTGTAATCAACAGCCGGGTTGAAACCTGTGCCGATGAAATATTAAAAATTATTGCCGAAAAGGCGGAGAAATAGGAGGAAACTCAAATGCTTTATCCCCCCGTAGCTGATTTGCTTAAGAATGTACAGAGTCGTTATTTGCTGGTGAATGTGGTCGCCCAGCGGGCCAGACAGATTGCGCAGGATGCCGAGACAATGCAGGAAGAACTGCCTGAGAAGCCTGTCACCTTGGCAATTCGGGAAGTTGCGGATGGCAAGCTGTCTGCCAGCCTGAAAGAGGAATATACCAAGTAAGAAAACATGAAGAAGTAAGGAGGGGGCACCATGATCGGTAAAATTGCTGTTTCTGCGGCAAATTTCGCCATTGATAAGCCCTATTCTTACTACATTCCTGAGGAAATGCATTTGCAGCCGGGCATGCGGGTCCAAGTGCCTTTCGGTCGGGGCAACCGGACCGCAGAGGGCATCGTCCTTTCAGTAGAACCGGGCCAGCCCGATGGGCTTAAGCCGGTGTCCTGCTGTTTGGATGATTACCCGGTACTCAGCGATACCATGCTGCGAATGGCTGCCTTTTTGCGGGAACGGTACTTCTGCACTTTTTTTGATGCAGCCCGCGCCATGTTGCCCGCTGGCCTGTGGTTTGATACAAAGGAAACCTATTCCTTGACGGAAGACCGGACTTGGCAGGAAAAGCCCTTGCGCGATCCTGCCGCCCGCCAGATTTTGGACATACTGTCCCAAGCTGGCGGCGAAACAGACGGACAGGTTCTCCGGCAGATGTTGGATGCAGATGCTTTGGAAAAGGCGTTGCAGTATTTGCTTCGTAAAAAGTGGATCACCGCCCATCAGGACCTCATGCGCCGTACCGGGGATAAAACGGAGCGGATCGCCACATTGGCGTCATCCCCGGAAGAGGCTATGGCCTTTGCCGCATCCCGCCCCCGCAGCGCGGCAATGCAGCGCAGCGTGCTGGAACTGATGTGCTCTGTGGGCAGTGCATCGGTGAAGGAAATCTGTTATTACACCGGCGCAAAGCTGCCGGTGATCAAACGGCTGGCAGAACTGGGGTATCTGACGCTTTCCCAGCGGGAGGTGCTTCGATGCCGCCAGATCAAGCCCGCCAAACTGGACGGACCTTTGGTGCTCAACGAGGAGCAGGAAGGGGTGTTCCAAGGTTTGCATCAGCAGATGCGGCAGGAAGATCCCGGCGTGGCGCTTCTTTACGGCATTACCGGATCCGGTAAAACTGCCGTGTATATCCGGTTGATCCAAGCTTGTTTGGAGCAGGAAAAGCAGGCAATGCTGCTGGTTCCGGAAATCGCGTTGACTCCCCAGCTTCTGGGCGTTATGGCGGCTTATTTCGGGCAGCAGGTGGCGGTGTTGCACAGTAGCCTCAGCGCAGCAGAACGCTATGACCAGTGGAAACGGGTCTATAGCGGGCAGGCAAAAGTTGTGGTAGGCACCCGCTCTGCGGTATTTGCGCCCTGTCCTCGGTTGGGTCTGGTGATCTTGGATGAAGAACAGGAGCATTCCTATAAATCCGAAAACACCCCTCGCTACGATGCAAAAGAAGTGGCGCTTTGGCGGGGGATCCGGGAAAAATGTCTGGTGCTTTTGGGTTCAGCTACCCCCTCTGTGGAAACAATGTATCAGGCAAAGATTGGAACTTACCGCCTGTACACACTAAAAAACCGGTATAATGGCCGCTCTTTGCCAAAGGTGGAGATCGTAGATATGCGTCGGCAGCTGCAGCAGGGCAACGACCTTTCCCTAAGCTATGCGCTGCAGGATGCCATCGGGCAGACCATGGAGCAGCAGAAGCAGACCATTCTGTTTCTCAATCGCCGGGGCAACAGTCGGGCGCTGGTGTGTGTGGATTGCCGCAAAGCGCCGGAGTGCCCCCGATGCAGCGCCAGATTGACTTATCACAGTGCCAATGAACGGCTGATGTGTCATTACTGCGGTCATTCCCAGAAAACCACCGCAAGGTGCGATCATTGCGGCGGTCCTTTGAAACGGGTGGGAACCGGCACCCAGAAAGTTCAGCAGGAATTGGAATCCCTGTTCCCGGGAAAGCCTGTTGCGCGGATGGATGCGGATACAGTCAATGCGGCCAATACCCATGAAAAAATACTCGATCGCTTTAAAGAGGAAAAGATCCCGGTTCTGCTGGGCACCCAAATGGTTGCAAAAGGGTTAAATATGCCCGATGTGACCTTGGTTGGCGTGCTGGATGCGGACTTGGGTTTGTATAATGATAGCTACCGGGCAGCGGAAAGCACCTTTAATATGCTTACGCAGGTGGTTGGTCGGGCAGGCCGGGGCGATGCTGCCGGTGCGGCCATGATCCAGACCTTGAACCCGGAGCATCAGGTGATCAATCTTGCTGCCCAGCAGGATTATGATGGCTTTTATGAACTGGAGATCGGATTGCGGCAGGTACAGCAATGCCCACCTTTCGGTGATCTTGCTTTGATCACCTTCTCCGGATTGGATGAGGCGGCACTGATGCGGGGCGCGGTATTCTTCCGAGAGAGCTTACGCAGTGTCCTTGCCCAAGAAGAATATAAAAAAGAAGTTTGCACTGTGCTGGGGCCTGCCCCGTGTCCGGTGCCGAAGATCAATTATCATTTCCGTTACCGGCTGACCCTGCGCTGTAAAATGACCCCTGCGCTGCGAAGACTTTTGGCGCATATGCTGCGGCAGTTTTCGCAGGATAAGCAAAACCGGGGGATTTCCGCTTTTGTGGACGTAAACGGATACGAATAGAAAGAGGATCAATATGGCTCTTAGAAAAATTCTGACGGATGCAGAACCTGCTTTGCATAAGACTTGCAAGCCGGTAGAAAACTTTGACAGAAAGCTCCATATACTGCTGAACGATATGCGTGACACCCTGATTGAATCCGGTGGCGTTGGCTTGGCAGCCCCGCAGGTAGGTATTTTACGCCGGGTGGTTCTGGTGGATACCGGCGAGGAGATTTTGGAGCTGATTAATCCGTCACTGGTGGAAACAGATGGCGAACAGACCGGTGCTGAAGGGTGCTTGAGTGTTCCCGGTAAGTACGGTTTGGTAACGCGCCCCTTTTATGCCAAGGTGCGGGCGCAGGATCGGGACGGAAACTGGTATGAGGCAGAAGGGGAAGAACTGATTGCCCGTTGCTTCTGCCATGAACTGGATCATTTGGATGGTATTATTTATACCGAGATCATGGAGCGCTATCTGACCGATGAGGAGTTAGCGTTCGACGAGTAATCCCTTCGGAGGTTTTTCCTATGCGTGTGGTATTTATGGGTACGCCGGATATTGCGGCCACCTGTTTGAAAAAGATCCTTGCTGACGGCTTTGATGTGGTGGGTGTTTACACCCAGCCTGACCGCCCGAAGAACCGGGGCATGAAGCTGGCTTTCTCTCCGGTGAAGGAGGTTGCCATTGCTCATAACCTGCCGGTTTTTCAGCCGGAAAACTTCCGGGAGGAAGAAACGGTGGAGCAGCTGCGTACACTGCAGCCGGATGTGGTAGCGGTGGTGGCCTACGGCCGGATTTTGCCCCAAAAGGTGCTGGATATCCCGCATAGCGGCTGTATCAATATCCATGCCAGCTTGTTACCCAGCTATCGTGGTTCTGCGCCCTATCAATGGGCGGTGCTGGACGGTTTGGAGGAGACCGGCGTGACGGCCATGTACCTCTGCCGGCAGATGGATGCAGGCGATATCATTGATGTGTCCAAGACTCCCATTGACCCCAATGAGACTGCTGGGGAACTGCTGGATCGTTTGGCACTGCTGGGAGCAGACCTGCTGAGTAAAACGTTGACGGATATCCAAAACGGCTGCGCCTGCCGTCGCATGCAGGATGAAAGCAAGGCAACTTACGCACCCATGCTGGATAAATCCATGTGTCCCATCGATTGGACCAAGACTGCCTGTCAGGTTCATAACCATGTGCGGGGTCTGCATCCTTGGCCTGTGGCCACGGCGGTTATCGGTGGAACGATGTTTAAGATCCATTCTACCGTGGTGGTGGATCAGGAACGGAAAGACCAGCCCGGGAAAGTGCTGGAATTGACGAAAACCGGCTTGCGCGTTGCCTGCGGACAGGGCGTGGTAGAGATCCGTTCCTTGCAGGCAGAAGGCGGAAAACGAATGGCGGCACCGGATTATTTCCGGGGGCATCCTTTGAATATCTGATATGGGCGCAAGAGAAACGGCGCTGGGCGCCTTGATCGCCTGCCGGAAAGAAGAAGCATGGTCCAACGGCATTTTGAAGACGTATATCCAGCGGGATCGGCTGGATCGCAGAGATGCGGCGTTGGCCTCCCGGCTTTGCTACGGTGTGCTGCAAAACCGGCTTTTGCTGGATTTTTACCTGCAGCAACTGCTCACCGGCAAGCTGAAAGATCTGCACCCCGGCTTGCGGGATATTCTCCATTTGGGTCTGTACCAACTTTATAAAATGGATAAAATTCCTGATGCGGCGGTGGTCAATGAATCCGTATCGCTGGCGAAAAAATATTTTCCCCGGCAGAAAAACGGACCGGGCCTTGTGAACGCTGTGCTGCGTGCCGCAGTGCGGGCAGGGGATACGCTGCAGCAGCCAAAATCCTATGTGGAGCGTTACAGCCACCCCCAAGCTTTGGTAGACCTTTTGAAAGACTATGTAGGTAAGCAGCGGCTGGAGCCTATGCTTCGGGCCAATAATGAGATCGTCCCTACTGTAATTCAAGTCAATACACTGCGTACAGACGCGGATTCTCTGTTGCTGCAATTGGAGCAGGAGGGAGTCACTGTGGAAAAGCACGGCTGGATGCCTGATTGCTTGGTGCTGACCGGTACCGGCGATTTGGAACGGCTGGAAAGTTTTCAACGGGGACTGTTTTATGTGCAGGACTGCGCCGCAAAGCTAAGCGTTCTGTGTGCCCAGCTTCCCGAAAATGCAAACATTCTGGATTGCTGTGCTGCCCCCGGCGGTAAAAGCTTTGCTGCCGCCATTGCCATGGGCGGCACCGGAACCATCACTTCTTGTGATATCCATTCCCATAAGGCGACGCTGATCGAAAAGGGCGCCTGCCGTTTGGGAATCGAAAATCTGACCGCGTTGGTGCAGGATGCTTCCGTGTTTGTTCCGGAATGGGAACAGAAAATGGATGCAGTGATCGCGGATGTACCTTGCTCCGGCTACGGCATTATCCGTAAAAAACCGGATATCCGCTATAAAGACCCTGCTTCCATGGAGGAGCTTCCTGTTTTGCAGAAAAAGATCCTCTCTAACCAAGCCCGGTATGTAAAGCCCGGCGGTGTACTGCTGTACTCCACCTGTACGCTGCTGTATCGGGAGAATGAGGCGGTTGTGGAAGCTTTTATAAAGGAACACCCTGATTTTGCCTTGGAACCTTTGCCGCTCCCCGGAGTCTTTCCGGAAAACACCTCCGGCATGCTGGCACTGGTTCCCGGAGAATATGACACAGACGGCTTTTTTATCAGCCGCCTGCGGAGAAAATTATGATACCTCACCTTAAATCTATGACACAAGCTGAGATCGGCGATGTGCTGAAGCAGCTGGGTCAACCCGCTTTTCGGGCAAAACAAGTCTATACATGGCTTCATAAAGGTGTGCGCAGCTACGATGAGATGACCAATCTGCCAAAGGCGTTGCGGGATATTCTGGCAGAAAAGTATCCCATTTGCCCGCCGGAGGTGATCCGTCGTCAGCAATCCCAAAAGGATGGTACGATCAAGTACTTATGGCGTCTTTCCGACGGTAATTGCGTGGAAACGGTACTGATGCGTTACCACTATGGCAATACTGTTTGTATTTCCACAGAGGTAGGCTGCCGTATGGGATGCGCCTTCTGCGCATCCACCCTAGGTGGCTTGGTGCGGCGGCTGGAACCCTACGAAATGTTGGATCAGGTTTTGTTTACCCAAGTGGATTCCGGCCTTCCCATTGGTCATATTGTGCTGATGGGTATCGGCGAGCCGCTGGATAACTACGACAATGTGATGCGCTTTTTGGAACTGGTCAACAGCCCTGATGGCATGAATATCTCCATGCGCCACATCAGCCTTTCCACCTGCGGCTTGGTACCCGGGATCGATCGTTTGGCACAGGAGAAACTGCAGCTTACCCTGTCGGTTTCTCTCCATGCCCCCACCGATGAGATCCGCAACACCATTATGCCGGTGAATAAGGCCTATCCCACGGAGGAACTTTTGGAGGCTTGCCGTCGCTACTACGCGACTACAGGACGGCGGATCTCTTTTGAATATGCCATGATCAACGGAGTCAACGATACGCCGGAGGCGGCAAAGATCCTGCTCAAACGGCTCAAAGGCATGGGTGCCCACATGAATCTGATCCCCCTGAATCATGTGGAGGAAAGCCCTCTGAAGCCCAGCACCCGTCAGGCGGTGCAAACATTCCAGAAGATTCTGGAAGAGGGCGGTATTCCTGCCACAGTTCGCAGAACGCTGGGCGGCGATATCGATGCCTCCTGCGGACAGCTTCGCAGAAATTATACCAAACAAATCAGCCAGACCCGCTGAAAGGAGTGAATGTCTTATGCAGTATTGGGGAATTACCCACCCGGGATGCGCCCGCACCCAGAATCAGGATGCCTACCATGTAGAGTATTTGAATAAAAACACCCTTTTGTGTGTGGTTTGTGATGGCATGGGCGGTGCGAAATCCGGCAATGTAGCCAGTACCTTGGCGGTAGATGTTTTCGTTCAGGAGATCAAGCGGACATGGCGTTCGGATATGGATATGGAGCAATTGGACCAGATGCTCTCCAGCGCCGTGAAGCTGGCAAACTTTACTGTGTTTGAACAGGCGCAGGAATTTGAGGAATTTTCCGGCATGGGTACTACCTTGGTGGCAGCTTTGATCAGCGCGAAACAAGCCATATTGGTCAATGTAGGTGACAGCCGTGCTTACAGCATTACCACTGGGGATATAGAGCAGCTGACCACGGATCACTCTCTTGTGCAGATGATGATCCAGCGGGGAGAACTGACCCCCGAGCGAGCGAAAAACTATCCCGGGAAGAACTTGATCACCCGGGCTATCGGCACGGAAACCATTGTCAATTGCGATATTTTCCACCGCCGGTTGAATCCGGATCAGTGTGTGCTTCTTTGCACCGACGGCCTTTCCAATCTGCTGGACGACCAAGAACTTCTTTTCGAGGTTGTCCACGGCGCGGACAAGGAAAGTGCCTGCCAACGGCTGCTGGATATTGCCATTGGCCGTGGCGCGCCCGATAATGTGACCTGCGTTCTGGTGCAGGTCTAAGCCGGGAAAGGAGAAGCGTGATGGATAAATATATCGGTCGATTGCTGGATAACCGCTATGAGATCCTAGAGGTTCTGGGCGTAGGCGGTATGGCAGTTGTGTATAAAGCCCGTTGCCATCGTTTGAACCGGTTGGTAGCGGTCAAGATCCTGAAAGATGATTTCTTGCAGGACGAGGAGTTCCGCCGCCGTTTCCATTCGGAAAGTCAGGCCGTTGCTATGCTCAGCCATTCCAATATTGTGTCGGTGTACGACGTTTCCACCTCTGCGGATGCGGATTATATCGTGATGGAGCTGATTGATGGCATTACCCTCAAGCAGTACATGGAAAGAAAGGGCGTCCTGAACTGGAAGGAAACACTCCACTTTGCCATTCAGATTGCCAAAGCATTGGAACACGCTCATAGCCGTGGAATCGTCCATAGAGATATTAAGCCCCATAATGTGATGGTGCTGAAAAACGGTTCTGTTAAGGTTACGGACTTTGGTATTGCCCGGGTTATGTCTGAGGGGAATACCCTGACCAAGGAAGCCTTGGGATCTGTGCATTACATCTCCCCGGAGCAGGCTAAGGGCGGTCGGGTGGATAACCGGTCGGATATCTACTCTCTGGGCGTGGTGCTTTACGAAATGATGAGCGGAAGACCTCCTTATGACGGAGAATCTCCCGTTGCGGTGGCCATCAAGCATATCAACGGTGGCGCCCCCATGCCCTCTACCTTCAACCCCAATATCCCCGGCGGTCTGGAACAGATCATCATGCGGGCAATGGGCCATGAGCCTGCTGATCGCTATGAAACAGCTACAAAGATGCTGGCAGATCTGGACGAGTTCCGCAAAAATCCCGGGATTCTCTTTGATTACAACACACCGCCGTTAGATGCAGTGACAGAACTGCCAAAGCCTCCGCTGATTCTGGAACCCACACCTGTACGGGCGACCCACGCAGAGCGGGCAGAACGCCGGCAGGGTGGCATGTCGGAGGCGGAGAAGCAGCGCGCAGCCGCTCGCCGGCAGGAACAACGCCGTCGGCGGATGCAGGCGGAACAGGAGCGCAAGCGCAGTAATATTGCCACGGTTGCCATTGTTTCCTGTTCTCTTGTGATGGTGGTCGCCATTGTGATCTTCTTGGTCGTGTTATTTGATTCCGGTTTCAGCACGGAACCGCAGCTGGTAGAAGTACCCAATCTGGTTGGCGCGGTTTACGAAGAGGTCAGAAACAATCCGGACTTCGAAATCAAGAAAGAAAAAGAAGATGTTTACGATAATGATGTGCCTGCGGGACAGATCATTTCCCAAAGCTTGAAGGCCGGTACGCAGGTGGCAAAGGGAAATCCCATCTATGTGGTGGTCAGTAAGGGCGAAGCACCCCGACTGGTGTATATGCCTGCCGTTACCGGTCAGGGATTGACGGAAGCGGAGCGGGCACTAAACAATCTGAGCATGAACCTGCAGATCAAGGTGGAGCAGGAGCATAGTGAAACGGTGGCTGCCAATGTGGTCATCCGCACAGAGCCGGGCGCCGATTCCCAGCTGACCGCGGGACAGACAGTTGTTCTGCATGTGAGCTTGGGGCCGGAGATCAAGAACTCTTCGATGCCCTATGTGTTGGGTGAAACCTTGAAAGATGCAAAAAATATTTTGGATACACAGGAGCTGGACCTGCAGTATACAGAGTCGCAGGAATACAGTTCTGATGTGGAAAAGGGATGCGTGATCCGCACGGAGCCCGCTGCGGGTGAACCGCTGAAGACCGGCGATCCGGTGAAGATCATTGTCAGCAAGGGTCCGGAAATGAAGCGGATGCAAAAGCTGGTGGGCCTGACAGTAAATACTGCCATCGAGATCCTAAAGGGCGATAATTTTACCAATTATGAGATTGATCCCGTAGAAAGCAATGAGCCCAAGGATACGGTGATAGAGCAGTCGGTGCCTGCAAACGATGAGGTGGATATCAACACCAAGATCGTGCTGAAAGTTTCCAAGGGCAAACCCCAACCGGTAGAGACCACCAAAAATGTTACCATCCCCATCCCTACAGCGGAAGAACTGGAATCGGATGGCCTTTTGGATACGGACTATACCGATGAAGAAGGCAATGTAAAGCTGAACCTCCAGCTGAAATTGGACGGCACCGTGGTTCACACGGCAGACGGTCTGAATTTTGAAAGTCCCGCGGTTGTTGTTTCGTTGAAGGGAACAGGAACCAAGGAGTATGAGCTGTGGGTCAACGGCAAAGCTGTTTCTGTGATCACGGTGGACTTTGCAAAATGATGGATTTGAAAACAGGACGGATCATCCGCTCTCTTAGCGGATTCTATGATGTGGCACTACCGGAGGGGGTAGTCACCTGCCGGGGCAGAGGCATCCTACGCAAGGAAGGCAGCAGCCCTTTGACCGGCGATCTGGTGCAGATCACCGAGGAAAACGGCAGGGGAATGGTGGAAAAGATCCTACCTAGAAAAAACCGGTTTATCCGGCCCGCGGTAGCCAATGTGGATGCGCTGGTGGTGTTTGCCGCCAATACAAATCCGGTTACAGAGCCCTTTTTGATCGACCGGGTCAGTGCCATTGCCGGCGATCAGGATGTGCCGGTATACCTGTGTGTCAATAAATGCGACTTGGATCCTGCTGTGGATTTGGTACGCATTTACCGCAACGCGGGTTTTTCGGTAATCCGGGCCAGCGCCGAGACCGGCGAGGGCGTGGAGGAGCTCAGAAATCTGCTGCGGGGGAAATTCACCGCTTTTACCGGTAATACCGGCGTAGGGAAAAGCAGTATGCTCAATGCCTTGTGCCCGGAGCTTTGTCTGGCTACCGGCGCGGTGTCCGAAAAGCTGGGGCGCGGACGGCATACCACTCGGCATGTGGAACTTTACCAGCTGGAAGCGGATACCTATGTGGCAGATACCCCCGGTTTTTCCTCCTTCGATACGGAGCAGATGGATGTGCTCCTGAAAGAAAATTTGCAGTACGCATTTCCGGATTTTGCGCCGCACCTAGGGAGATGCCGCTTTCAGGATTGCTCCCATCGGGCAGAGCCGGATTGCAGTGTCCGGGCAGCTGTAGAGGAAGGAAAGCTGGAGCGCACCCGATACGAAAGCTATTTGCGGCTTTATGAAAAGGCAGAGCAGGTAAAGCTCTATAAATAAAGGAGAAGCCTATGGCAATTTCATTTCTGCCCACCATGATGGCAGATGCTGTTACCGATATCAGCCCTACCCTGCTGAAGCAGAAGGGCATCCGGCTGCTGATGCTGGATTTTGACAATACCTTAGTTCCCTATACCACCAGTGTTCCTACTGTGGCAGTCAGTGATTGGCTGAAAGCCATGATCCAATCGGAAATCGAGGTCTGTGTGGTTTCCAACAGCCGGAAGGAACGGGTACAGATTTTTTGCCGGGAGTACGGCTTGCACTGTATCACCCATGCAAAAAAGCCCTTCCCTAAGGGAATCCGGCAGTGCCTGCAGGAATACGGTTTTACGCCGTCGGAATGCGCCTTGGCAGGTGACCAGATCTATACCGATACCTTGGGCGCCAACGCGCAGGGGGTGCATTCTATCTTGGTCAAAGCGATTCACAATCATAATATCTGGCTGAAACTGCGCCATGTAGCAGAGCTGCCTTGGATCGGTTTGGCTTCAAAAAGGAGGATTCATTCATGAATAATCTTGAAAAATATCTGACGCTTCTGAACGGCGAGGTGGACGGACTGCTGTTGACCAGCCGTTACAGCCGTTTTTACGGTGCCCAGTATGATATTGCTGAGGGCGTGGCCATAGTCACCAAAGCCGGCTGCCGTTACTTTACTGACAGCCGTTATATCGAAGCCGCCCAAAAGGGCATCCAAGGCTTTCAGGTGCTGGAGACCAATCGGGAAAATCCTTATAATGACCTGCTGAACCGGGCTATTGCCGATTTTGGCGTGACTACCTTGGGTTATGAAGAGGGTTACCTGTCTGTGGCAGAGTTTTTGGACTATGAGAAAAACCTGAACGCTAAGCTGGTTTCCCTGCACAGCAAGATCGCCGGCTTCCGGGCGGTGAAAGAGCCTTGGGAGCTGGACCGGATGCGTAAGGCACAGGAAATCACGGATCAGGCCTTCGCGGAAGTTCTGCCCAGAATCAAAGCCGGCATGACGGAAAAACAGGTGCAGGCGGAGCTGATCTACTGCCTGTATAAAAATGGCGGCGAGAATCTTTCCTTTGATCCCATTGTAGTGTCCGGCCCCAACACCAGTTTGCCGCACGGCGTGGCCGGCGACAGAGTGCTCCAAGAGGGTGACTTTATCACCTTGGATTTTGGCGTGCTTTGGGGTGGCTATTGCTCCGATATGACCCGCACCGTGGCGCTGGGCTATGCCACGGATGAAATGAAGAAGGTTTATGAAACGGTACTTGCAGCACAGCAGGCCGGTATCTCTGCCACCAAGGCTGGTGTTTTGGGTAGAGATATCGATGCGGCTGCCCGGGCGGTGATTACCGAGGCGGGCTACGGCGCATACTTTGGTCATGGCTACGGTCACAGCTTGGGTTTGGAGGTCCACGAGAATCCCAACTGTAACCCCAAGGGGGACGTACCTATGAAAGTGAATATGGTTTGCTCTGCCGAACCCGGTATTTATCTGCCGGGAAAATTCGGCGTCCGGATCGAAGATGTGGTGATTTTTACCGCGGATGGCTGCGAGGATATCACCAAAAGCCCCAAAAATCTCATCATCCTCTGAAAAACTTTATATTTACTCTTGCAAAGCCGCGTTTTTTGCGGTAGAATACACTTGTTAAGCTATGTATATATTTTCCACTTATAGGAGGACAATTAAATGATTTCTGTCAGCGATTTTAGAAATGGTATCACCTTCGATATGGACGGCAAGGTCATGCAGATCATCGAGTTCCAGCATGTTAAGCCCGGTAAGGGCGCTGCTTTCGTCCGCGTGAAGATGAAGAACGTCATCACCGGCGGCGTGACCGAAACCACTTTCAACCCCAACGATAAGTACCCCACCGCTTACATTGAGCGCAAGAAGATGGAGTACTCCTACTCTGACGGCGACCTGTACTACTTCATGGACGGCGAGACCTATGAGCTGATTCCCATCGACAAGAGCACACTGGACGACAGCTTCCGCTTCGTCAAGGAGAATGATACCTGCACCGTTATGAGCTACAAGGGCAATGTGTTCGGCGTGGAGCCTCCCCGTTTTGTGGAACTGGAAGTCACCGCTACCGAGCCCGGTTTTGCCGGCAACACCGCTACCAACACCCTGAAGCCTGCTACCGTAGAGACCGGTGCTGAGGTGAAGGTGCCTCTGTTCATCAACGAGGGCGAGAAGATCCAGATCGATACCACCACCGGTGAGTATCTGGGCCGTGCAAAGTAAGCTTAAGGAGAAAGTTTATGACCATTTCTGAAAAGGCCGCTTACCTCAAAGGCTACATGGATGGCTTGGAGCTGGATACCGAAAAGGCAGAAGGTAAGATGATCGAGCGGATCGTGGATCTTTTGTGTGATGTTACCAAGCGTCTGACCGATATTGAAGAGACCACCATCGCCATCTCTGATGAGCTGGATGAGATCGAAGAGGATCTGGACGCCATTGAAGACTTCATCATGGACGAAGAGTTTGATGATGAGGACGATGACGACTTTGACGATTTCGATGACGAGTACGATGATGATGAGTTTGAAGACGAAGGCTTTGACTTCGGCGACGAGGACACCACCATCTACGAGGTGACCTGCGCTTGCGGCAATGTGATCGCTTTTGACGAGGAGACTCTGGAAGAGGGCTCTATCGTCTGCGATGTCTGCGGCGAGACACTGGAATTCAGCTTGGACGACGAAGAGGTCGACGAGTAAGATATCAAAATCCCCGGAGAACCTTGGTTCTCCGGGGATTTTTAATGAAACAGTTCGATATATCAAAACGCCCTGAAGAATACTTCAGGGCGTTTGCTTGTTTAAAATTCCCGCATCAGGCGGCGTCTTGCGATATTGATGGGACCTTCCGACATGCGGTTGATCCAGCTAAGGCTTTTGCCGCAACCGTAAGCCACGCAGGAGGCGGGGTCATCTGCCAAGGTGCAGGGGATGCCGGTGCGCTCTGTCAGCAGCAGATCCATGCCGTAGATCTGGCTGCCGCCGCCGGTGAGGGTAATGCCGTTGTCGGCGATGTCGCCCACCAGCTCCGGGGAAGCATCCTCCAAAACAGATACCACTTCGTCAGCGATCTGCCGACCCATACGGCTAAGCACCGTATAGATGTCACTGGAGAGCAGGCGTACATCTTTGGGTGTGCCGGTTTTGGCGTCCCTGCCTCTGACCACCATGCTCACATCCTCAGGACGGGGATATACGCAACCAATCTGGATTTTTACATCTTCCGCGGTAGTCTGCCCGATAATCACACCGTGCTTACGGCGCAAATGGCGTGCAATGGCTTCATCAAAGGCATCACCGGCGACCTTCAGGGAAGAAGATACCGCCACATCGTTCATGGTAAGTACCGCAATATCCGTAGTGCCTCCGCCAACGTCCACCACCATGTGTCCGTTTGGACCGCTGATGTCCAAGCCGGCACCCAAGGCGGCGGCCAAGGGTTCCTCAATCAGATACACGCGGCGGGCACCGGCTTCGATGGCGGCATTGATCACCGTGCGCTCTTCCACCTCGGTGATGCCGCTGGGCACACTGATCACCACTCTGGGCTTGGGGCTGAATAAAGTGGTCTTGGAAGCATTATTAAAAAGAATCTGCAGCATTTTTACAGTCATTTCGTGGTCGGATACAACGCCTTCCTTCAAAGGGTGCATAGCCACCAAGTTACCGGGGGTACGGCCCAGCATATTTCTGGCAGCAGAGCCAACCTGCAGAACCTTTCCGGTATTTTTATCCACAGCCACAACGGAGGGCTCCCGGATGACTACACCTTCGCCATCCACATTGATCAGCACATTGGAAGTGCCTAGGTCAATGCCCAGATCGTTGGAGAAAAACTGAATTGCCATTTCATCACCTACAAACTATTTCTTATCGGCCACCGCAATGGTGGCTAAATATACATCTTTTACGCCACTATACTGTAACGTTTTTGCACATTCCGATGCGGTAGAACCGGTGGTAATCACATCGTCCAGCAGCAGTACCCGCTTGCCACGGAAAAGGGCTTTGTTTCTGGCCGCATACACACCAAGGACATTCGCTCTGCGCTCAGCAGAACTGGTAATGCCGGATTGGGGTGGATTGTCAAGGGTTTTGGATAATACGCGGACCGGTTTGCATCCCAACTCTCGTCCCAATGCCTTTGCCAGAAGATAGCATTGGTCGTAGCCTCTTTTTCGTTGACGGGTAGGGCTGATCGGGATCCAAGAGAGGATATCGAATGTGTCCATATCCTCTTGCTGCAGCCGTAATGCCAAAAGTCGTGCATAGGCATCGGCGTACCGGCGGGCGTTTCCAAACTTATAGCGCTGGATACTTTCGCTAACAGCACCTTTATAATACCATATTCCTGTCCATTGTGCAACAAAAGGAATTTTTCTTTTTGCTTTTATAAATTCGGGCCCATCTGTGCGGCAATCGTGACAAAGATCTGTCTCTTGCCGGGTCAGAAGCTTCCCACACAGAATACATTTCGGTGGGAACAGTAGATCCATCAGCCGGTGCAGCACAGTCATTCTCCTTTCTGTTGCAGGTGCAGCTTTAGTCCGCTGTAGCGCCGCCCTACTTTTCCGTTTTGGGTCATAGCTGCCACGGTGTCCTCCCGTCCGACAATGATCATAAGCTCTCTTGCCCGGGTGATGGCGGTGTAGAGAATGCTGCGGTTCAGAAGATACGGTGAGCCGTTCCAAGCGGCCAGAATCACAGCCCGGTATTCACTGCCTTGGCTTTTGTGCACCGTCATGGCATAAGCCGGTTCCAATTCCGATAACTGTGTAAAATCATAATCTACTTCCCGGTCATCGAATACCACGGTCAATTGCTCCATTGCAGGATCCACCGCCCGGACGATACCCACATCTCCATTGAAAATACCGGTGCCGACAGTGCTGCCGTCGGTCTTCTTCCAGAGAATATCATAGTTGTTCCGGATCTGCATGACCCGGTCACCTTCCCGGAAAATGAAATCCCCAAAGGCCCGTTCCCGTTTGTTGGGGGCAGGGGGATTTAGTTTTGCCTGTAGCATCTTATTTAGACTTATCGTACCGGCAAGACCTTTTTTGGTGGGAGTCAGCACTTGGATCTGCTCCGGAGGGATTCCCATCCGCTCCGGCAGCCGCGTGGTGCAAAGACCGGCAATGATCGCGCCGACTTCTTCTTCACTGCGGGCATTCAAGAAAAAGAAATCATGCTTTACATCTCGAAGCTGGGGCATTTGTCCTTGGTTGACCCGGTGGGCATTCATGACGATCAGGCTTTCCTGTGCCTGACGGAAAATTTCTGTCAGCCTTACCGTGGGCAGCACATTACTGCGGAGCATATCGCTGAAAGGAAAGCCGGGGCCTACCGGCGGTAGCTGATCCGGATCGCCCACAAGGATCAGGCGGCATTTTCCGGGAATTGCCCGGATGAGCGCATACAGCAGCTGAATATCCACCATGGAAAATTCATCCACAATAATGGCGTCCGCTTTCAAGGGGTTGGATTCATCCTTTACAAATACCAGATCTCCGGAGGCAGGGTCGATACCGGCTTCCAGCAGGCGGTGAATGGTAGAAGCATCCCGACCGGTAACTTCCGTCATCCGCTTAGCTGCCCGACCGGTGGGGGCGGCCAGCATGCACCGGACACCCATTTGGTCAAACATAGATAAAATACCGTTAATAATGGTGGTTTTACCGGTGCCGGGTCCACCGGTCACCAATAAAAGGCCGGACTGGGCAGCGGCACGGATGGCAGCTTCCTGTTGCTCAGAATAGCGGACACCGCTTTCCTCGGCGGCAATGCGAAGCATTTTATCCAAACCGGCAGCAGCCCGATGGGGGAATGCGGCCAGCTCCAGCAGCCGGCGGCTGCTGGATACTTCCGCTTCGTAAAGCTCCGGAAGATATGTAACAGTAATGCCTGCCAGCTGACGGCTGATCAGCCGTTGAGACTCCAAAAGCGCCTCCAGACGAAGTTGCACCGCATCGGTGCTTACACTGAGCAATTGTCCGGTGGCGGCTATCAATTTATCCTGTGGCAGAAAACTGTGACCGGCGGTCAAATTGTAGCGCAGCTCAAAGAGAATGCCTGCTTCAATGCGTCGGGGATCATCTCCGGCGATGCCCAGACTGATGGCAAATTGATCCACTGCGCCGAAGGGCGCGTCTAAGCCGGGATCCATCAGCAAATAAGGATCGTCATACATCAGCTCGATGGTATTTTCGCCGTATAGCTTGTATGCTTTTACTGCAAGCTCGGCACTCAGCTGGTGCAGGGCAAAGAATTCCATCAAGTGCCGCAAGCCTACTTGAAGCCGGAATTCTTCCCCGATCGCTTTTGCCTTAGAAAGAGAAATGCCGGCAACCTCTGCCAGACGCTCCGGCTGCCGCTCCATGATCTGCAGGGTGTTTTCGCCAAAACGGTCCACGATCCGGGCTGCAAATTTTGGGCCGATGCCTTTGATCACACGGCCGGATAAATAGCTTAATATTTCAGAGGAAGTTTGGGGCATCAGCCGCTCTAAGAACTCTGCTTCGAACTGGGGGCCGTAGCTGGAATGGTTGCTCCATTTTCCGGTAACCATCAGCCGTTCGCCGGGGGTCGGCAGGGGAATGGTGCCCACTACGGTGATCTGCTGGTCTGCTTGGGTTTTCAGCCGCAGGACGCAGTAGCCGTTATCATAATTTTGAAACACAACGGCAGTGATCACACCCTGTATGATTTCCATTTCCATCGGGCACACAGCTCCTTTCATTCGTGCTTATAGTGTACAATATTTTGGGCAAAATGAAAAGGGTATTTTTTCTTTGTTTGAATAGTTGAGAACCGAAATCAATTGATAATTTTTGAACGAATGAATTATGTTTACTTTGGACTTGCATATTTTTTCCAATCCCGGTATAATAAAGGAAAATAAAGTTCCGGGGGTAGGAATAATGAAATGGTGGACGCTTATGATGTGGGTCACTCAGTTCGGCCTTTCCGCCTTATTTCCTTTATGTGCATTTTTGCTGATCGGCGCATGGCTGCAAAATAAATTCGGTTTGAGCCCATGGTTTACTATGCTGTGTGGTATTTTAGGTTTACTGACCAGTATTCGCACGGTTCGATCTTGCTATAAATCTCTGCGTAAGGATGCAGATGCGGCCTGTGAAGGGGAGGAAAGAACTCCTGCCTATAATGACCATGCTTGATGTAAGGAGGAAGGCTATATGAAATTTCAAACAGCCTCATTAAAGGAGATTAAACGCATCAGTGTCGGCTCCGGACTTTGCTTTGTATTGATGATTGCCGGCTTTGCGTTGCTTGACCTGTTAGGGATCGGTACATTGGATTACCGGGTGCTCTTAGGCGGTGTTGTTGGCACCGCGGTTGCTGTTTTGAATTTTGCGGCATTGTGCCTGACGATTCAAAATGCTGCCACAGCAGATGATAAAAAGCAAATGAAGGCTCGCTTTCAGCTAAGCTACAATATTCGTCTGATCGCCCAAGCTGCATGGGTGGTGTTGGCCTTCCTGCTTGAGTGTTTTCATGGGATCGCAGCAGCACTTCCGCTGCTGTTTCCTACGCTGGTAATTTTCTTCCTGCAATCCAGAGGGGTGCTGGTTACTCCAAGCCAGCGGAAAAACCCGCCCCAAGAAGAAATACAGGAATAAAGGCGCGCTCCATTTGATGTCTGAGTGAGGTGAGAAACCTTGGATATTTCCATTAACGGCGCCAAGATCCTTTTTACCATAGAAAATGTGCCCATATTTGGTACCATTCATATTACCCAGACGGTGGTGGTCAGTTATCTGGTTATGGCGATCATAACCGGTCTTTGTATCTGGCTGGGATCAGGGCTGAAGGTTACCGGTATCTCCCGGAAACAGGCGGTGGCAGAACTGGCAGTTACCTCTCTGATCCGGTTTGTTCGGGGGAATATGGGACCCGGGTTTGACCGGTATATTCCCTTGGTTGGCACGATCTTCATTACCAGTGTGATCAGTAATTTGATCAGTGTGTTAGGCATCTGGAGTCCCACTGCTGATTTAATGACAGAGTTGGGTTGGGCGCTGGTGGTGTTTGTGGTGATCACTTACCATAAGATCAAATCTGCGGGGATCGGCGGCTATTTCAAGTCTTTTCTGGATCCGATTTTTGTAATGGCACCGGTGAATCTGCTGTCTGAATTATTTACCCCGATTTCCATGGCATGCCGTCATTTCGGCAATATCCTGTCCGGTACGGTGATCAGCGCCCTGATCTATGGGGCCTTGACGGCAGCCAGCCACGGTTTGCTGACCTTAATTGGGGAAAGTCCGGTGATTGCCGCTGTGGTGATTGCTTCCGGTGTAGGATTGATATTAAACAGTAAGCAAAAGAAGAAAAAGCTGCCCTTTGTGGGCGGTGTCATTTGTGTTGCATTAGGGGTACTTTCTCTGCTAACCAATCTGGGAGGTATTTTTACAGAAATCCCGTGGCTGGCGGTGGGCATCCCCGCGGTTACCAGTTTTTATTTTGACTGGTTTGGCGGCTGTATTCAGGCATTTATCTTTTGTACCCTGACCACTATTTTTATTAAGCAAGCTGCAGGCGAATAAATGAAAATAATCCATAGGAGGATATATTTATGAACGATTATACTGTTTTGGCAAAAGGAATTGCATTGGCAGGCTGTGCCATTGGCGCAGGTCTTGCGTTGATCGCGGGTATCGGCCCCGGTATCGGTGAAGGCAACTGTGCCGCCCGGGCCTGCGAGGCCGTCGGCCGTCAGCCTGAGGCAAAAAGCGACATTACCAGCACGATGATTCTGGGTATTGCCCTTTCTGAGACCACCGGTATCTACGGCTTTGTTACGGGCCTTTTGCTGATTTTCTTTGCGCCCGGTCAGTTTATGAATTTTTTGGGATAAGCAAATAATATTTAGGAGGCAAACGGCATGAATACCCTTTACCAGTCCTTAGTGGCGGTGGAGCCGTTTACTTTGATCGTTACCATTTTGAACCTGTTTTTGCAGCTTTATCTCATTAAAAAATTTTTGCTGGATAAAGTGATGGCAGTGCTGGATCAGCGGCGGGAAGCTGCGGATAAGCAGATTCGGGAAGCGGAGCAGGCAAAGCAGGATGCACAGGAGATTCGCCAATCTTACGAAAGCCATATGGCACAGGTCAAGCAGGAAGCGGGCCAGATCATCCATTCTGCCCAAAAGACGGCGCAAGACCGTTCTGAGCAGATCCTGCGCCAAGCACAGGCACAGGCATCGCAGATCAAGGAAAAAGCTGCGCTGGACATTGCGCAGGAAAAGAAAAAGGCAATGAATGATGCCAAAAATGAAATTTCCGACATGGCGATGGCGATTGCCGGCAAGGTGGTTGGGCGCTGCATGGATCAGCAGGACCAGCAGCATTTGGTGGATGAATTTATCCGGGAATTGGGTGACGACCTATGACAACGGCAGCACAGCAATACGGACAGGCGCTTTATGAGCTTGCCCGGGATGAGCAGGTCAGCCAACCTATATTGGAGCAGATGCAGTCCTTGGTGGCGGCATTCCGGGAAGAATCGGATTTTCTCCGGCTGTTGGCTTCACCTAATTTGCCCAAAGAGGAACGGTGCCAAATTTTGGATGACAGTTTCCGGGGGGAGATCCACCCATACCTTTTGAATTTTTTGAAGATTCTGACGCGGGAAGGCCTTGCCGGGAAATTCCCGGACTGTTGCAAGCATTATCAAAGCCTGTATTATACGGATCATGATATTCTGCCTGTTCGGGTGTATACGGCACAGGCGCTGACCCTGCAGCAGGAAAAACAGCTTACGGAAAAGCTGGAGTCTATCACCGGGAAGTCTGTTCTGCTTCAAAAGCACATCCAACCGGATTGCTTGGGTGGCGTGCGGATCGTTTACAATGGTAAGCAGGTGGATGGCACCGTAAAAAGCCGCTTGGATGCGGTAGGAAAGCTATTAAAAAATACCGTAGTGTAAGCAGAGGAATTTGCTATGGAATTAAGACCGGAACAGATCACGAAGATCATTCGTGACAAAATCAAAAATTACGAAACGCGGTTGGAATCCAGCGAGACCGGAACGGTGATTCTGGTAGGAGACGGCATTGCTCGGGTCTCCGGCTTGGATCAATGCATGGCGGGAGAGCTGGTGGAGTTTCCCAACGGTTCTTTCGGTATGGCACAGAACTTGGAAGAAGAAACGGTGGCGGTGGTCATCCTTGGTACCGACAGCGGCATCCGGGAGGGAGATACCGTCAAGCGCACCGGACGGGTGGTGTCTGTTCCGGTGGGAGCGGGATTGATCGGTCGGGTGGTGGACGCACTGGGCGAACCGATCGACGGAAAAGGTCCCATTACGGCGGAGGCCTACCATCCCATTGAGACCCCTGCTCCCGGCATTATTGACCGGGAGCCGGTAAACGCCCCTTTGCAGACCGGCATCAAGGCCATTGACTCCATGATCCCCATTGGTAAGGGACAGCGGGAATTGATCATTGGCGACCGGCAGACCGGAAAAACCACCATTGCTACAGATACCATTTTGAACCAAAAAGGAAAGAATGTGATCTGCATTTATGTGGCCATCGGTCAGAAACGCTCCACCGTGGCGGGCATTGTCAATGCGCTGGAATCCGGTGGAGCTATGGATTATACCATCGTGGTCACCGCAACCGCGTCGGAGCTGGCACCGATGCAGTATATTGCCCCCTACACCGGCTGCACTATGGGCGAATATTATATGCACCAAGGCAAAGATGTTTTGGTGATCTACGATGATCTGAGTAAGCATGCGGTGGCATATCGAGCCATCTCTTTGCTCATCCGCCGTCCTCCCGGGCGGGAGGCATATCCCGGCGATGTGTTTTATTTGCACAGTCGTCTTTTGGAGCGCGCAGCCCATATGTCAAAGGAAAAGGGCGGTGGCAGCTTAACGGCACTGCCGATCATTGAAACACAGGCTGGCGATGTATCCGCCTATATCCCAACCAATGTGATCTCCCTTACAGACGGACAGATTTTTTTGGAAGCGGATTTGTTCAATGCCGGCATTATGCCCGCGGTCAATCCCGGTATCTCCGTATCCCGGGTAGGCGGCGCAGCGCAGACCAAGGCAATGAAAAAGGTTTCCGGCAGCTTAAAACTTCTGTATTCCCAGTACCGGGAACTGCAAAGCTTTGCTCAGTTTGGTTCTGATCTGGATGCGGATACCAAAGCGCGTCTTGCATTGGGCGAACGGATCGTGGAGGTACTGAAGCAGAAGCGCAGTACCCCGGTGAAAATGGAGGATCAGGTTTGCATCCTGTACGCGGTGGTCAACGGCTATTTGAAAGATGTAGCGCTAAAAGATGTTCCGGAATTTGAACTGCAGCTTCGCAGTTTTATGGATTCCCGCTATCCCCAGACCATGGACGCGATCCGCAATACCGGAAAACTGGAAGCCGAAACAGAAGAAGCCTTGAAAGCAGGTATTACTGAGTTTTTGCAAACGTTTTTAGCAGGCAAATAAGGAAGGAGGGGTTCCATGGCAGGTATATCCACAAAGCAGATCAAGACCCGCATCCGCAGTATGGAGGCGACCCGGCAAATCACGAAAGCCATGGAAATGGTGGCCTCCTCCAAGCTGCGTCGGGCGCAGGCACAGGCATTGGCGGCAAAGCCCTATTTTGAAACCCTCTACGGTGTGATTCAGGATATCGCCGCTACCAATCGAGAGAACTTTTCTCCTTATTTAAAAGCCACCGAAGGTGTTAGACCCCTTTATGTGGTGATTGCAGGTGATCGGGGGCTTGCCGGCGGTTACAATCAAAATGTTTTTAAACTGGTGCAGTCCCGGGTTCAGGGGCTGCAGGCCGGTGTGTTGCCAATCGGCAAAAAGACGGTGGAATATTTTGCAAGCCGTAATATTCCGGCACCGGAGATCCGGCTTCCCGATATGACGGAAGTGACGATGGGTGATTGTTTTACCCTTTCCAAGCAGTTGTGCGGACTGTTTCGGGATGGGGTATATGACCGGGTGTATATCGCATATACGGATTTTGAATCGGTGCTTTCCCAAGTGCCCTATATTCGACAGATCCTACCGCTGGAATCGCCGGAAACAGAACGAAAATCCGGTCCGGTTACCCTGTATGAGCCCAGTAGCGAAGAGGTGTTTGATACAATTATCCCGGAATATGTGGGCGGTATCCTGTACGGTGGCCTTTGCGAAAGCCGGGCATCAGAGCATGCGGCCCGCCGCAACGCCATGGATTCGGCAACAAAAAATGCCGATGAGATGATCTCGGATCTGAGCCTTCGCTACAACCGGGCCCGTCAAGCGGCCATTACACAGGAGATCACCGAAATTATTGCCGGTGCGAAAAGGAGTTGATTCCATTGACTGAAAATACAGGTATTATAACCCAAATCATGGGCCCTGTTTTGGATATTCGCTTTCCTGACGGGCAGTTGCCGGAACTTTTGAACGCCATCGAGGTCCGACACGGCGATATAAAATTGGTGGCAGAAGTTGCGCAGCACATTGGCGATAATGTGGTGCGCTGTATTGCTATGCGTTCAACCGACGGTCTTTCCAGAGGAATGACCGCTGTAGATACCGGCGGACCGATCTGCGTGCCGGTAGGGGAAGCTTGCCTCGGCAGAGTGTTTAATCTGTTGGGAGAAACCATCGACGAGGGGCAGCAGGTGGAGCAGGAGGAGCGTTGGCCCATTCACCGGGCAGCGCCGGCCTATGATGAGCAGGAAGCTGCCACGGAGATTCTGGAAACTGGCATTAAAGTAGTGGATCTGATCTGTCCTTATGCCAAAGGCGGCAAGATCGGCCTGTTTGGCGGCGCCGGTGTTGGTAAAACAGTGCTGATTATGGAGCTGATCAATAATGTTGCAAAGGCCCATGGCGGCATCTCTGTGTTTACCGGCGTAGGAGAGCGGACCCGGGAGGGCAACGACCTGTATCGGGAAATGACCGAGTCCGGTGTGATCAAAAAAACTGCCATGGTATACGGACAGATGAACGAACCCCCGGGAGCAAGAATGCGGGTGGGTCTTTCCGGCTTGACAATGGCAGAGTATTTCCGGGACGTGAAGCATCAGGATGTTCTTTTGTTTATTGATAATATCTACCGGTTTACACAGGCCGGTTCAGAAGTGTCAGCTCTGTTGGGACGCATGCCCTCTGCGGTGGGCTACCAGCCTACCTTGTCTACGGAAATGGGGGCGTTGCAGGAGCGGATCACCTCCACACGAAATGGCTCCATTACGTCGGTGCAGGCAGTTTATGTGCCTGCGGACGATCTGACGGATCCGGCACCGGCGACGACATTTGCTCATCTGGATGCCACCACTGTTCTGGACCGCGGTATTGCTTCTCTGGGCATTTATCCGGCGGTAGATCCGCTGGATTCCACATCCCGGATCCTTTCCCCGGAGGTGGTAGGCGCGGAGCATTATGAAACAGCCCGTTCTGTCCAGCGGATCTTACAGCGGTATAAGGAGCTGCAGGATATCATTGCCATTATGGGCATGGATGAGCTTTCCGAGGAAGATAAGCTGGTGGTGAGCCGGGCAAGAAAGGTGCAGCGGTTCTTGAGCCAGCCCTTCGAGGTGGCAGAGCAATTTACCGGTTATCAGGGGAAATATGTGCCCATGAAGGAAACCATCCGGGGTTTCCAAGAGATCATTGCAGGCAAGCACGATCAGATTCCCGAATCCTATTTTCTCTTTGTCGGCGGAATCGACGAGGTAGTGGAAAAATGGGGTGCGCAAAATGGCTGAGTTTGCGCTGAAGATCGTTACGCCGGATGGGTTGCGATATGAAGGCACGGCTGAAAAGCTGGTGGTGCGCACAACGGCAGGGGATGTGGCGATTTTGCCGGGGCATATCCATTATGTTGCACCCTTGGGCATGGGAGAGAGTGTCGTTACGGCAGCCGGCAAGAAACGGTACGGGGCTTGTATCGGGGGTATGGTCAGTGTGGCAAATGGGAATGTGACACTGGTGCCGGCGTCCTTTGAATGGGCTGAGGATATCGATCTGGAGCGGGCCCGCCGTTCTCAGGAGCGGGCAGAGGCAACACTGGGAAATGCAGATACTACCGATACAGAGCGGAAGCTGGCGGATGCTCGTTTAAAACGCGCCCGTATTCGTCAGCATGTAGCTCGCCATAAACCAAAATAATGTGATATCACCCCGGTGGACAGGATATACTGTTACCGGGGTGTATGCTGTTATGAAAAGATCCGTGCCCACATGGCAGATGATCGGATTTATCTTTACCGGTATTTTAGGAACACTGCTGCATTTTTTGTTTGATTGGACCGGGGGTAGTTGGATTGCTGCCATATTCAGTGCGGTGAATGAATCCATCGGGGAGCACACAAAACTTCTGTTTTATCCAATGGTTTTGTTTGCGCTCATAGAATACAAAGCTTGGGGTAGGGAAGTGGCATCTTTTTGGTGCATCAAGCTGCTGGGTATATTAACAGGGCTTTTGCTGATCCCGGTGCTTTACTATACCTATACCGGTATTTTGGGCGTCAAAGCGGATTGGTTTAATATTACCATCTTTTTTATTGCCGCGGCAGCGGCGTATTTTCTGGAGACAAAGCTCTTTCAAAAAGACTTTTCCTGTAAATTGCCGGCGTGGGCAGCGGTTGTCGTGATTTGCCTGCTTGCAGCCGGGTATACGGCTGTCACTTTTTATCCACCCACTATGCCGTTTTTTCAGGATCCGGTCAACGGAACCTACGGCTTTTTTCAAACGCAGCAATAAAAATCCCTCCGCCCAAGCGGAGGGGTTTTTTGCAGGAAAATGGACTTGCAGGTATGAATAGCCTTACTGTGGAGGTGAGGCGATGATCGCCACAGTCTGGCTGATGCTCAGCAGCCTGATGTATTCACTGCAGCTTTCCACCGGCAGCTTTCCCAAGCCATTGACCGCACAGGAGGAACGGTTCTATTTGGAGCGCAGCGCCCAAGGAGATCTGGAAGCGCGGAATATTCTCATCGAACGCAATCTGCGCTTGGTAGCCCACATTATGAAAAAGTACTATGCCCAGACCTCGGATCAGGAGGATCTGATCTCCATTGGTACCATTGGACTGATCAAGGGCATCGAAAGCTTTGACCCCAGTAAGGGTGCAAGACTTGCTACCTATGCAGCTCGATGTGTGGAGAATGAGATTTTAATGTATTTTCGTTCTCAGAGGAAATCCAGTCAAGATGTGTCCCTGTCTGACTACATAGAAACCGGTGCAGACGGGGCGGCCCTGTCGCTGATGGATGTGGTCAGCGATGACGAAGATTTGCTGGAGCGGGTCAGCAACCGGGAACAGCTGCGAAAGCTTTGCGCAGCGGTGGATGAAAAACTGACGGATCAGGAACGGCAGGTGATCGTGGCTCGATACGGTTTGGGTGGCGGCGTGCCTCTGCGGCAGCGGGAGGTGGCAAAGCTTACCGGCATCAGCCGTAGCTATGTATCCCGCATTGAGAAACGGGCATTGGAAAAACTCCGGGATGCGTTGGAAAAATGAGATGGTGATTATTGATATACCTGCCACATATTGCAGGTTGACATCGGCGGCTGTTTGTACGAAAATTCATATATGCAACGAATCTCATCCAAAAAGATCATAAAAATATGTGAATAATGAAATGTAATTTTCCTGAATATTGTGTTGAAATTAAGGATGAGATATGCTATAATTAGCGTTAAATTACAGTACAACCACAATAATGCCCTCATAGCAACCGATGAAAGCAAAACTTGCGCGTATCGTTTATTTGGGGCGGTTTTGCTGAAGAAAGGAACGAATGTATGAATACCAAGACATTGTTATACATTTTAAAAAGAACTTTATTGGCGATTTTGACTGTGTGGATCGTGATCACCATTACATTCTTCGTGGCCCGTGCGGTGCCCGGTGGCCCCTTCGCCAGTGAGAAGGCGATCACACCTGCAGCGAAGGCTGCCTTGGAGGCTAAGTACGGCCTTGATAAGCCCCTTATGGAGCAATACGGCACTTACCTGAAGGATATTGTGACTGAGTTTGATTTTGGTCCTTCCCTTAAAAACCGTGGCCGTGATGTGATTGATGTCATCGGCGACGGCATGAAGACCTCCGCACGGCTTGGTATTACTGCCGCTGTGATTGCTTTGGCGCTGGGCGTGGTGCTGGGCGCTGTGGCCGCTCTGCGCCGCAATAAGCTCATTGACCGCATCGTTATGGTCTTCACCACCGCATGTATCTCCATGCCCTCCTTTATTATGGGCACGCTGCTTTTGATTCTGTTTGCGATTACATTGCGGGTCTTGCCGGCAAACGGCAATGCTGCCGGCGGTTTGATCCTGCCTGTGATCACCCTGTCACTGTCCCCTATGGCAAACATTACCCGTTTGACCCGCTCCTCCATGCTGGATGTACTGGGTCAGGACTATATCCGTACCGCCAAGGCAAAGGGTGTTTCCGCACCCAAGGTCATCTTCGGCCATGCACTGAAGAATGCCCTGATCCCTGTTATTACCTATTTTGGACCGATGCTGGCTTATATTGTCACCGGTTCTCTGGTGGTGGAGCAGATCTTCGCTGTACCCGGTATCGGCCGTACCTTCGTTAGTTCCATTACGGACCGTGACTACCCCATGATCATGGGTACCACCATCGTGCTGGCATCTTTGATCGTTATTATGAACATGGTCAGCGACATCCTGTACAAGGTTGTCGATCCCAGAATCACTTTAGAGTAAAGGAGGGTCATCCGTGGAAATCAAGAAAGCGCCTAAGCTGTCTATGCATGTAAAGCTGGATGACTTCATCCCTGCTACCGATGCTGAAAAAGAATATATGGTGCAGATGCGCCCCTCCACCACCTTCTTTAAGGACGGTGTGAAGCGCCTGCTGAAGAACAAAGTGGCAACTGTCAGCTTCTTCATTGTGGTCATCATCACCCTAGCTGCTATTTTCCTGCCTATGTTCTGGCCCTATGCCTACGATGCTCAGCTGGGCATCACTCCCGGTAAGCCCGTGGATGCTTCCTACGCAAATCTGGCACCCTTTGAGTTTGGCAAGACCGAGCTTGCCCGCATGGAAGCCGGTGAAGAAATCTTCCCTCACGTGTTCGGTACTGACTCTGCCGGCCGTGACTACTTTATCCGTGTGGTATACGGCACTCGTATTTCCTTAGCCGTTGGCTTCTTTGCCAGCTTGATCGTTCTGGTTATTGGCATGGTTATGGGCTCTTTGGCCGGCTACTGCGGCGGCAAGGTGGACCTTGTGATCATGCGCATCGTGGACGTGATCTACTCCCTGCCCGATATGCTGATGGTCATTCTGCTGTCTGCTATGTTGGGTACTGCGCTGGATGCGATCATTGCAGGCACGGTGCTGGAAAAGCTGGGCAGTAATATGATCAGCTTGTTCTTGGTGTTTGCTCTGCTGTACTGGGTCTCCATGGCTCGTCAGATCCGTGGCCAGATTCTGTCCTTGAAGGAGCAGGAGTATGTGCTGGCTGCCCGGGCTACCGGCGCCAAGGGTAAGTGGATTATCGTAAAGCACCTGATCCCTAACAGCATCAGCGTGGTGATCATTTCCACCGCATTGCAGATCCCCTCTGCTATCTTTACGGAAAGCTACCTGTCCTTCTTGGGCTTGGGTGTGAATGCGCCCATGCCTTCTCTGGGCAGCTTGGCTTCCGATGCCCTCAACGGTATCAATTCCTATTCCTATCGTCTGGTAATCCCCGCTATCGTCATCAGCTTGATCGTGCTGTCTCTGAACCTGTTCGGCGACGGCCTGCGGGATGCCTTTGACCCCAAACTCAACAGTTAAGAAAGGAGCGTATGTAATATGTCTCTGCTTGAAGTAAAAGATCTGCATACCTCCTTTTTTACCGATGCAGGTGAAGTGAAAGCCGTTAACGGTGTATCCTTTAATCTGGATCACGGAAAAGTTCTTGGTATTGTGGGTGAGTCCGGTTCCGGCAAATCCGTGACCGCTTACTCTATTATGCAGATCCTTGCCGGTACCGGCAAGATCGTCTCCGGCTCTATCAAGGTGGATGGCGAGGAACTGGTGGGTGCCGGCGAGAAGGTCATGAAGACCATCCGCGGCAACAAGGTCTCCATTATTTTTCAGGACCCCATGACCTCTTTGAATCCCACCTATACCATCGGTCATCAGCTGATGGAAGCCATCATTCTGCATACTGACCGTAACAAGAAGCAGGCCTATGAGCGGGCTGTGGAAATGCTGCGCTTGGTCAATATCAACGAACCGGAAAAGCGCATGAACCAGTATCCCTTTGAGTTCTCCGGCGGCATGCGGCAGCGCATCATGATTGCGATGGCTCTGGCTTGTGAGCCGGATATCCTGATTGCCGACGAGCCCACCACCGCATTGGATGTGACGATTCAGGCCCAGATTTTGGAGCTGATGAAGTCTTTGCAGAAGGAACTGGGCATGGCTATTATCATGATCACCCATGACTTGGGCGTTGTGGCCCAGATGTGTGATGAAGTGATCGTTATGTACGCCGGCTCTATTTGTGAGCAGGGTACTGCCGACGAGATCTTCTACAACCCCTGCCATGAGTATACCAAGGGCTTGATGCGGTCTATTCCTACTGCCGATACGGCCGGCACCAAGCTGCAGCCCATTACCGGCACACCCATCGATCTTTTGAACATGCCTGCCGGTTGTCCCTTCGCACCCCGCTGTGATGCTGCCATGAAGATCTGCTTGCACGAGCGCTGCCAGCGGATGGAGATCAATGAGGATCATGCGGCCGCTTGCTGGATGAATGTGAAGAAGGGACTGGAAGCAGGCACGATTACCGCCGAGGAGGTGACTTGCAATGAGTGAGATCATTCAGCAACCCTTGTTGGAAGTCAAGGACCTGAAGCAGCATTTTAACATCAATATGGGCGCTTTCAAGACCAAGCCTTTGAAGGCTGTGGACGGCGTCTCCTTCACCATTAACAAGGGTGAGACCTTGGGCTTGGTTGGCGAATCCGGCTGTGGCAAGACCACCGTTGGCCGCACCATTTTGCACCTGTATAAGCCCACTTCCGGTGAGATCTGGTACAACGGCAAAAAAATCGAGACAAAGCAGGATATCATGGAGTTCCGCAAGAAGGCAACCATGGTCTTCCAAGATCCCTATTCCTCTTTGAATCCCCGTATGACCGTTGCTGATATTATCGGTGAGCCTTTGGACGTACACAAGCTCTACGCCACCAAGGAAGAGCGGCAGGCACGGATCCTCGAGCTGATGAGCCATGTGGGCCTCAACTCCGAGCATGCTGCCCGGTACGCCCATGAGTTTTCCGGCGGTCAGCGGCAGCGCATCGGCATTGCCCGCGCGCTGGCAGTGAACCCCGATTTCATCGTATGTGACGAGCCTGTTTCTGCGCTGGACGTTTCCATTCAGGCGCAGGTGATCAACATGTTCGACGAGCTGCAGGAAAAGCTGGGCCTGACCTATTTGTTCATTGCCCATGACCTGCTGGTGGTCCGGCACATCTCCGACCGGATTGCCGTTATGTATCTGGGCAAGATGGTGGAGCTGGCGGACGCCGCAACGATTTATGAGCGCCCCTTGCATCCCTATTCCAAGTCTCTTTTGTCTGCTGTGCCTGTGCCGGATCCCAAGATCGCCCGGGCAAATCAGCGTATTATGCTGGAAGGCGACATTCCCAGTCCCTTGAACGCTCCCTCCGGCTGCCCCTTCCGCACCCGCTGCCCCTATGCCACCGAGCAGTGTGCTGCCGAGATGCCCGCATTCAAGGAAGTGGAAAAGGGCCATTTCGTAGCCTGCCACCGTGTGGCCGAGGTCAACTAAGACCTCAAAAATCCCCTTTGACAATATGTATGTGACAGATGACTTCAGATCTGTACACCGTATTGTAAATAAAAAATAGTAGACCGAAAAGGTCTGCAAAAAATTTTGAAAGGAAGTACCAAAATGAAGAAGATCCTTGCACTCATGCTGGCTCTTGCTCTGTGTTTCTCCATGGTCGCTTGCGGCGGTGGTAAGAAGGGCGAGGAAGGCACTCTGTCTGTGTGTGTTGGCTCTGAGCCCGATACACTGGACCCCGCACTGAACTCTGCCGTTGACGGCGCTACCATGGTATCTCACCTGTTCTCCGGTCTGGCCAAGTGGGCTCAGAACGAGAACGGTGCTCTGACCATCGTGGCTGACGCTGCTCAGGAACTGGTGGAAGGCGTTGTCAACGAAGATGGCACCGTCACCTACACCTACACCCTGCGCGACGGCATGAAGTGGTCCGACGGTAAGGACGTTACCGCCGCCGACTTCGCATTCGCATGGAACCGCGCTGCTTCCCCCGCTCTGGCTGCTGACTACAACTACATGTTCGATGTAGTTAAGGGCTATGCTGAGATGTGGGAGACCGACGAGTCCGGCGAGACCTTTGTCAACCCCGATGCCAAGCTGGCTGTCGAGGCTGTGGACGCCAAGACCCTGAAGGTCACCCTGAACAACGCTGTTGCTTACTGGAACGAGCTGCTGGCATTCCCCACCTACTTCCCCGTTCGTGAGGATGTTGTTTCCAACGAAGCTTGGGCTACCGATCCTGCTACCTACGTCTGCAATGGTCCTTACACCATGGCTTCTTGGGAGCATGACAGCCTGATCACCCTGAAGAAGAACCCCAACTATGTGGATGCTGCCACCATCAAGCTGGAGACTCTGAAGTGCTACCTGTCTGATGATGCCAACAACCAGCTGACCAACTTCCAGAACGGTGACTGGCAGATGATCGACGACGTTCCCACCAATGAAATGGCTGCTCTGGCTAGCAAGTACCCCACTGCTTACCGCGTTGTGGGTCAGATCGGTACTTACTACGTCAACTGGAATGTCAACGAAGAGATCCTGCCCGCTACCAACAAGCTGACCGGCGTTGCTGCTGAGCAGGCTCGCGCTGAGATCCGTGCTGCTCTGGGCCTGCTGTTCGACCGTGACTACATCTGCAAGGAAATCGGTCAGGCTGGTCAGGTTCCCGCTTCCTCCTTCGTCGCTATGGGTATGACTGAGCCCGACGGCACTGAGTTCTACAAGAACGCCGGTTCCAACGAAGGCTTCGTCGGCTACTACGACGCTACTGCCATTGAGGCTAACTTCAAGTCTGCTGTTGAGACTCTGAAGAAGTACTACACCTTCGATGAGGCTACCCAGAAGTTCACTGACTTCCCCACCATCACCTACCTGTACAACACCAACGACGGCCACAAGGCTATCGGTGAGTATCTGGCAGGCGCTCTGTCCGCTGTTGGTATCACCATGAATCTGGAGAATCAGGAGTGGAACACCTTCCTGAACACCCGTAAGAACGGTGAGTACTCTGTCGCTCGTAACGGCTGGCTGGCTGACTACAACGACCCCATCTGCTTCTTGGATATGTGGACTACCGTTTCCGGTAACAACGATGTCCAGTTCGGCAAGGGCGCTCACGCTGCTCTGAAGATGTACAATCTGGACCTGACCGCTCTGGGCTACGATGTGAAGGTCGAGAACGGCACTTGGGCTGAGACCTATGACGTCCTGATCTCTAAGATCAAGTCTGAGACCGACGCTGCTAAGCGTTATGCTCTGATGCACGTTGCTGAGGACATCCTGATGAGCACCGGTTGTATCGTACCTCTGTACTACTACACCGACGTCTTCATGATCTCTGACTCTGTGGACGGCTTCTTCTGCAACCCCTTGGGCTACAAGTACTTCATGTTCTGCACTGCTAAGTAATAAAAAATTACTGGCAGTAAAAATTCTTCCCCATTAATCGTTGGGGTAGGATAAAATAAAAAGGTCGTCCCGGAGCATTTGCTCCGGCACGATTTTTGTAAATAAAAGAAGAAAAATTATCTGTGGCAATACACCCGTTCTTTTTCGGTTCTGCCCGGGGCTTCCGGTATTTCGGCAAACAAACCGTAAAGGTCACCGCAGCGATCCTCCAATTGCTGATAATCCTCCGTTCGGATCTCACCGGCGTTGATAAATGCGCCGCATTTTCTGGCTTGTTTCAAAAGCTCCCGCCCGGTGTCATTAAAAGCCAAGACCCGGGTATATGGCACAGGTGCTTCCAGTATTTCCCGGGTAATACCCAAAAAGCCGCACATCACCATCCGGTCCAGCCGGGTGCGGGTATACCGCTTGGATTTGGTGGCACTTAAGATGCCATCCAGCGAGGCTTCGGTTCGGGCGGCGTGCATTAGTTTTCTCCACAAACCTTCCGAACCGTAGGGGAGGGCTTCGAAATCCCCATCTGTCATTGTACGCAGGCGGGCAAGAATGGCGTTCTCGCCAAAGGCGAGGGAATGAACGGCGGCATCCTGAAAGCGGGGGATTGCAGGTGTTGGTATATAGTTATGCCAATCCAAGCCCTGTTGGATCAATGCTCTGAGGGCAGTGGCAGAGGGCTCTTTGGGATCTGCTTGCAGGTCATGGTAACTCCCGTTTCTGGTAATCGGCAGGGGCTGCATCTTGCTGCCTTGCTGCAAAATGGCTTTGCAGTATTCCACAGCCAGTATATTATTCGGCTTTTCTAAAATATTGGAATCCATACCCATAGCGGTCAGAGCAGCCTGTCGTGCGGCAGGGAAGGAAAGTCCTTGATCCAGCTGAAGCCGCAAGGCAGATTTGAATTCTTCGGACAAAAGTGCTTTTGCAATGCCCGCCAGATGATCGGTGTCCGCATCTTCTGCACCGAAGCACAGTACATCACAAAAAGAAGACAGGATCTGCACGCCTTTGGCAGCAAAACCCTCCGCTGAGGACAAGGCGGCAGTAACAGGCAGTTCCAGTACCAAATCTGCGCCGCATCGAACCGCGGCCTCCGCCCGGGTCATTTTGTCAAAAATTGCCGGGTGACCTCTTTGCACAAAATTTCCGCTCATCAGACAAACTACGGCCAAGTTTTCTTGCTTGAGATAGTCGATTTGTTTTTGATGCCCTAAATGCAGGGGGTTATATTCGCAAATAATGCCTGCTGCAACCAAAAAAACACCGCCTTTTTGAAAAAATTTCCCATTGGGGGGTTGAGAAATTTGGAAAGATATTATAGAATAGACCCAGCTATGGCTATATTACCATAAATAACAAGAAAATCAATGTCTATTAGGAGGAACCCCCAATGAATGTTTTGGTTATCAATGCCGGCAGCTCTTCCCTCAAGTATCAGCTGATGAACCCCGAGACCGGCGACGTTTCCGCTAAGGGCCTGTGTGAGCGTATCGGCATCGACGGCCGTCTGACCCACAAGACCGCTGACAAGAAGGTGGAGAAGGAAATCCCGATGCCCACCCATGCCGAGGCAATCAAGGCTGTCATGGACATCCTTGTTGATGCTAACGATGGTGTGATTAAGTCCGTTGAAGAGATCGACGCTGTCGGTCACCGTGTTGTCCACGGCGGCATGGAGTTCTCCGATTCCTGCATCATCAACGAGGAAGTGATCGCCGGCATCAAGAAGTGCATCCCTCTGGGCCCCCTGCACAACCCCGCCAATCTGCTGGGTATCGAGGCTTGCCAGAAGGCTATGCCCACCACCCCTCAGGTTGCTGTGTTCGACACCGCGTTCCATATGACCATGCCCGCTAAGGCTTACCGTTACGCCATCCCCACCGAGTACTACGAGAACGACTCCATCCGTCGTTACGGCTTCCACGGCACCTCCCATAAGTACGTCGCTCGCCGTGCAGCTGCGCTGACCGGCAAGACCGAGTTCAAGATGGTCAACTGCCATCTGGGCAACGGCTCCTCCATGTCCGCTATTAAGGACGGCAAGAGCGTTGACACCACCATGGGCCTGTCTCCTTTGGCTGGCGTGCCTATGGGCACCCGTTCCGGCGACATCGACGCCTGCATCGTGCAGTTTATCTGCAATAAGTACGGCATGAGCGTTGACGAAGCTCTGAATGTACTGAACAAGAAGTCCGGCGTTCTGGGCCTGTCCGACGGCAAGTCCTCCGACTTCCGTGATCTGGAGGCTGGTGCTGCCGAGGGTAACGAGGCTTGTAAGCTGGCTCTGGAGAAGTTCTACTATGAGGTTGCCAAGTATGTTGGCGCTTACGCCGCTGCGCTGAACGGCATCGATGTGCTGACCTTCACCGCCGGTGTTGGCGAGAACGGCATCACCACCCGTAAGGCAGTCTGTGAGTACCTGAGCTTCATGGGCGTCAAGATCGACGACGAGAAGAACAACGTTCGCGGCAAGGAGACCCTGATCTCCACTCCCGATTCTGCTGTTCAGGTTTGGGTCATCCCCACCAACGAAGAGCTGATGATCGCACAGGATACCGCTGAGCTGGTCAACGCAGCTAAGTAATTATAAAATTCAAGAGGCGCACTCTGTGGAGGGCGCCTCTTTCCCTTAAACGGAGGAGTGAATATGGAATCTGTATCCCAGCGCTTTTTGCGCTATGTAAGCTTCGATACCCAATCGGATGAATTTTCTGAAACCTGTCCGTCTACTGCTAAGCAGCTTGCTTTGGGAAGGGCCTTGGTGGAGGAAATGCAATCCATGGGGATCGAGGATGCCACCATGGATGAAAACGGCTATGTTTACGGCACGGTTCCCGGCGACCCGGCATTGCCCACCATTGGTTTGATTGCTCATATGGATACCGCTCCGGATTGCAGCGGCGCAGATATTAAAGCAAGTACTGTGCTGTATGAAGGCGGTGATATCCTGCTGAATCCGGAAAAGGGAATCACCATGCATAGCAAGGAATACGAAAGCCTTGCAAATCATGTGGGTAAGCACTTGATTGTTACCGACGGTACCACACTGCTTGGTGCGGATAATAAGGCCGGTATTGCTGAGATTCTTACTGCCGCGCAGACCCTTTTAAACGCCAATGAAAAGCATGCCACCTTGAAAATTGGCTTTACCCCCGACGAGGAGATCGGCAGAGGAGCGGATCTTTTTAATGTGACTGGCTTTGGCGCGGATTACGCCTATACGGTGGATGGTGGCGCGCTGGGCGAATTGGAGTATGAAAACTTTAATGCTGCCGGCGCGAAAGTGGTGTTCCATGGCCTGAATATTCACCCCGGTTCAGCCAAGAACAAAATGGTCAATTCTCAGTATATCGCCATGGAGTATCAGGCACTGCTGCCGGTCCATCAGCGGCCGGAAGCTACGGAAGGGTATGAGGGATTTATCCACCTGACGGATATGGAAGGCTGCGAGGAGACTTCTACCTTGCGCTATATTATCCGGGATCACGATATGGAGAAATTTCTGCAGAAAAAGGCAATTTTGCAATCTGCTGCGGATTATCTCAATACGAAGTACGGTGCCGGAACCGTAGAACTGGCAGTGAAGGATAGCTACTTCAATATGCGGGAGAAAATCGAGCCCTGCATGTATATTATTGACCGGGCTGCCAAGGCTATGAAAGCGGTCGGTATTCAGCCCAAGGCAGTACCCATCCGTGGCGGTACTGACGGCGCACGGCTGTCCTTTATGGGATTGCCTTGCCCCAATCTGTGTACCGGCGGCGAAAATTTCCACGGTCGGTTTGAGTACATTCCCGTGGAAGATATGGAAGCTGTGGTTAATTTGCTGGTGCGTATTCTCACCGATTTCTAAAAAATGGGAGGGGCGATGCCCCTCCCATTGTCATTGCGAGCCCAAACAGGGCGTGGCAATCTCAGATATAGTAGGGGAGGGTCTTGACCCTCCCTGATTTACAGGTCTTGTTGCTCCAACAGGTTGCACAGATCCAGCGCTACGGCTTCGTCTGCTACGCCTGACCGGATTCCGCTGCAAAGGGCTTCCAAATTGAATTTGCAGCTTTTGAGGTGTTCGGCTACTGTGTCCGCCAAAGCCCAATCCATGGAATCGGAGTACACCTGTGCCGCTGTTACATGACCGGATTCCACTTGCAGCTGCAGCTGAATCCAACCCCAATCAAACTTAGCTTCGCAGGAAAAGCTAAAGGGCAGCCGGGGGCCGTAGAGCCAATCCCAAGAGGAAAGTTCCTTTGCGGTTGCCTCGATAACCCCCTTAGCCTCCCCGGACAGTACAAATTCGGAGTAGGGGAGTCCGTAAACTTTGGTGAAGGCACAGGCCATATGCCGGCGCAGGTCATCACAGGTCAGTTCCGGTACAAATTCCGACAGATTTGCCACTCTGGATCGGACAGATGCAACGCCCTTAGCTTCCAGTTTTGCTTTCGGCGGGGTCAGATAACGGGATAGCTTTTCCATATCAGCACTGACTAAAAGGGTGCCGTGATGGTATGCGTGGCCGTTCCGGTGGAAGAAGGCGTTGCCGGAGAATTTGCGGCCTTCCACTAAAAGGTCGTTTCTGCCGGATTTTTCTGCCTTGAGTCCCAGATCTGCCAACGCGGTTTGAATCACGGATAGCTGTCGATCTACATCATAGTCTTCGTCGTTGACTAAAAAGGTAAAGTTCAAATTCCCGAGATCGTGGAACACGGCACCGCCACCGGACAGTCTGCGGGCCATTTTGCCGTCCTCCTGTTCCAATAAGGTGGTGCGGCACTCTGCCCAAGCATTCTGATTGCGGCCGATGACCACGGTGTTCTTGTTTTGCCAAAGGTACAAAATACAGTCACCGGGCGTTAAAGCATCCATTAGATACTTTTCCAAAGCGATATTGCGGTACGGATCTGTATCATGGCTTTCGTAAATATACAGTTGACGAATCATTGCCTAGCCCTCTTTTGTTTCAATTTTGATTATAATACCATATTTTCAACAAATTGAAAAGAGAAATTAAAAAATGTGATTGACAATTTATAATAAATGGTGTTATATTTGTTATACATTATCCAACTTATAACATTTGGGGGCTGCTATGTATAACATCAGACAGGAGCAAATGCGCGATTTTATCGAGCGCAAGAATGTAGTAACCATTAAAGAATTGCAGGAATTGTTTCCCAATGTGTCCTTAATGACTGTTCACAGAGATCTGGATATGCTGGAGCAGACCGGCGCCGTCGTGAAGTTTCGGGGGGGCGCAAAATCTGTCCGCCATACCGTTGATCCGGAGTTTACCGTCCGCATGCAGGAGAATAATACCGGAAAATTGACCATTGCAAAGAAGGCGTTGGAGTTGATCCAGCCCCATACATCCTTGTTTTTGGATGCCAGTACCACAAACCTTTTCTTGGCGCGTAATCTGCCGGATATCAATTTGAATATCTTCACCACCGGCCCCAGTATTGCTGTGGAATTGTGCCGGCTGCATAACCCGGTCGTTACCATGTGCTGCGGCACGATTAATCGGAAAAACCTTGCGGTTTCAGGGCAAAACACACTGGAAATGCTGGAAAATATCAATATTGATATGGCATTTATCGGCGTGTCCGGCTGCTCTGCGGAGGCGGGCTTTACCTGCGGCACCGAGGCGGATATGCTGGTCAAACGCATGATGATCCGCAAAGCCCGTACCAGCGTGGTGATGTGCAGCCATGAAAAATTCAGCAGCCTTATGCCCTACACTTTTGCAACGCTGCCGGATGTGGATTATTTGATTACGGATTCTCACTTGCCGGAAGGCTTTGCGAAGGCGGCCAAAGATGCTGCGGTGCGTGTACTGTAAACGATATTACGCCGGTCGGAGTCGACCGGCGTACTTTTTTGTAAATTCCCTATTGACGGGATTGTTATGATAAGTTATAATTAACAAGCTATAACAAACATAGGAGGAACGATCATGGCAAATGCTGTTATCATGCCCAAGGCCGGTATTACGGTGGAAAGCTGTATTATGGGTCAGTGGCAGAAAAAAGTCGGCGACCAAGTGAAGGTTGGCGACATCCTGTTTACTTACGAGACCGACAAGGCTTCTTTCGAGTGTGAGTCCACCGCAGAGGGCACTCTGCTGGAGATCTTCTTTGAAGAGGGCGACGAAGTACCTTGCTTGGTAAATGTCTGTGCTGTGGGTAATCCCGGTGAAGATTGCTCTGCACTGAAGGGCGGAAGCGGTGCCCCCGCTGCGGAAGCTGCACCTGCTGCCGCACCTGCCGCTGCCGCACCCGCTGCTGCGCCTGCTGCCGCTGCCACCAACGCCAAGGGTGTGCTGATGCCCAAGGCCGGTATTACCGTGGAAAGCTGCATCATCGGCCAGTGGATGAAGAATGTTGGCGATCAGGTGAAGGTCGGCGATGTTCTGTTTACTTACGAAACCGATAAGGCTTCCTTCGAGTGTGAGTCCACCGCAGAGGGCACTCTGCTGGATATCTTCTACGAAGAGGGCGACGAAGTTCCCTGCTTGGTGAATGTCTGCGCTGTGGGTAACCCCGGTGATCCCACCGAGTGCCTGAAGGGCATCGGCGGCACCCCTGCTCCCGCAGCGGAAGCTGCACCTGCCGCTGCACCTGCTGCAGAGGCTGCGCCTGCTGCCGGCGGCGTGGAAACAGTGATTATGCCCAAGGCTGGTATCACCGTGGAAAGCTGCATCATCGGCCAGTGGCTGAAGAATGTTGGCGATCAGGTGAAGGTCGGCGATGTTCTGTTTACTTACGAGACGGATAAGGCTTCCTTCGAGTGCGAGTCCACTGCCGAAGGCACCATTCTGGAGATCCTGTGTCAGGAAGGCGACGAAGTGCCCTGTCTGGATCCTGTTTGCAAGGTCGGCGTAGCCGGCGGTGTGGCCGCTGCTGCAACCGGCGCTGCTGTTTCTCCCAGAGCCAAGAAGCTGGCTGCTTCCGCCGGTGTGGATGCTGCGCAGGCTACCGGTACCGGTCCTAACGGCCGGATCATTGAGCGGGATGTGCAGACCTTGATTGCCAACCAGCCCGCACAGGCGCCTGCTGTGGCGGCTGCTCCTGTGGCTGTCGCTGCCGCACCTGTGGCTGCCGCACCTGCTGCCGAGGCAGAGTACAAGGATGTGAAGTTCAGCGGTATCCGCCGCGCGATCTCCAAGTCCATGCATCAGAGCCTGTCCACCATGGCACAGCTGACCCATAACACCAGCTTCGATGCTACCGCGATCTTGGCCTACAGAAAGATGCTCAAGGCTGCCGGCGAAGAGTATGCCGGTATCACACTGGGCGATATCATCCTGTATGCTGTTTCCCGTACGCTGAAGAACCACCCCGACCTGAACGCCCACATGCTGGACGATAACTCCATCCGTCTGTTCACGCCTGTCCATCTGGGTGTGGCTGTGGATACGCCCAGAGGTCTGATGGTTCCCACCATCCGCAATGCGGATAAGATGAGCCTGTTGGAGATCTCCAAGGCTGTTAAGGAACTGGCCGCTGAGTGCCGTACCGGCGCGATCAGCCCTGATAAGCTCTCCGGCGCAACCTTCACCGTATCCAATCTGGGTAGCATGGGCGTGGAATCCTTCACACCTGTCATCAACCCGCCCCAGACCGGCATTTTGGGTGTGGACTGCACCATCGACCGGGTTCGTAAGGGCAAGGACGGCTCTATCGAGATCTACCCCGCTATGGGCTTGAGCCTTACCTACGACCACCGCGCTGTGGACGGCACTCCCGCTGCCCGCTTCCAGAAGGAACTGGGTCAGAATCTGGAGAACTTCACCGCCCTGCTTGCTAAGTAATTAAAGGAGGATATAGAAATGCCTAAGAGTTTGTTTGTGGATCCTTCCGTGGTCAGAGCACCCGGCAAGGTGACCTTCAATGACATCCCCGTTAACCAGTACAACAAGACCGTTAAGGAAGAGCTGGAATCCGGTAAGTACACCAAGGAAGACTTGGTTCGTATTTTCCGTGACATGACTGTTCTGCGTGAGTTTGAGACCATGCTCAACTCCATCAAGACACAGGGCGGTTACAACGGCATCGACCATACTTATCCCGGCCCTGCCCACCTGTCCATCGGTCAGGAAGCAGCTTGCGTCGGTCAGGCATACCTGCTGGACGAGAATGACTTCGCTTTCGGCAGCCACCGCTCTCACTCTGAGATTCTGGCAAAGGCGCTGTCCACCATCCAGAAGATGTCCGACGAGCAGCTGATGAACGTCATGGAAAACTTCTTGGAAGGCAAGTGCCTCCGGGCTGCTCAGAAGCTGGGCGAAGCAAAGGATACCAAGGACTTGGCGATCCGTTTCATTCTGTACGGTACTCTGTCTGAGATCTTTGCCCGTGAGACCGGCTTCCATCTGGGCATGGGCGGCTCTATGCACGCTTTCTTCCTGCCCTTCGGCATCTACCCCAATAACGCCATCGTGGGTGGCTCCGGTACCATTTCTACCGGTTCTGCGCTGTACAAGAAGGTCAACAACAAGAAGGGCATCGTTGTGTGCAACATCGGTGACGCTTCTATGGCCCGCGGTCCTGTGTGGGAAGCCCTGAACTTCTCCGCTATGGATCAGTACAAGACCCTGTGGGAGAGCCACAATGACGGCATGCCCATTCTGTACAACATCTTCAACAACTCCTACGGTATGGGCGACCAGACCCGCGGTGAGACCATGGGTCAGGGCGTAATGGCCCGGATCGCTTCCGGTGTCAGCCCCACCCAGTTCCATGCTGAGACGGTGGACGGCTTCAACCCCTTGGCTGTAATTGACGCCATGGAGCGGAAGCTGGAGCTGCTGCGTAACGGTCAGGGCCCTGTGATGCTGGAAACTTTGACCTACCGCTTCTCCGGCCACTCTGTGTCCGACCAGAACGCCTACCGTACCAAGGAAGAAATGGACGCATGGAAGGAAGTCGATCCGCTGACTACCTATCCTGCAGCTCTGATCGAGGCCGGTGTGTGCACGCAGGCTGAGGTGGATGCAATTCTGGCTGAGACCAAGGAGCGCATGACCATTATCTGTAAGGCTGCTGCAGATCCCGAGATCAGCCCCTACTGCGACTTCAAGAAGGATCCCGCTGTTGTGGAGCGTCTGATGTTCTCCAACGAGCAGGTTGTTGCTTTCGATGATCGTGAGCCCGAGTTCACTGTTCCCAAGGAAGAGGCTGACGGCTATAAGAAGATCAAGGCTAAGTCCCGTAATCCCATCGGTGAGGATGGCAAGCCTGTTTCCAAGATGAAGCTGTATAACCTCCGTGACGCCCTGTCCGAGGTTATCTGGGACCGCTTCTACGAAGATCCCACGCTGATCGCTTACGGCGAAGACTGCCGTGACTGGGGCGGCGCATTCGCTGTTTACCGCGGCATGATGGACGCTCTGCCTCACTGCCGTCTGTTCAACTCTCCTCTGGCGGAAGGTGCCATCGTGGGTACCGCTGTCGGCTATGCTCTGTCCGGCGGCCGTGCACTGGTGGAACTGATGTATGCTGACTTTATCGGCTGCGCCGGTGACGAGATCTTCAACCAGATGGCTAAGTGGCAGGCAATGTCTGCCGGCATCCTGAAGATGCCTCTGGTTCTCCGGGTGTCCGTGGGCTCCAAGTACGGCGCACAGCACTCTCAGGACTGGACCGCTCTGTGTGCCCACATCCCCGGCCTGAAGGTTTGCTTCCCCGCTACTCCTTGGGAGGCTAAGGGCCTGATGGAGACTGCACTGAAGGGCACTGACCCTGTTGTGTTCTTCGAAAGCCAGAGAATTTACGACGTGGGCGAGCAGTTCCACGAAGGCGGCGTTCCTGCTGAGCGCTATGAGATCACCATCGGTGATACCAACAAGGTTCGCGACGGTAAGGATGTGACCATCCTGACCCTCGGCGCTGTTCTGTACCGTGCGATGGACGCTGCCAAGCAGCTGAGTGAGAAGTACGGTATGGAGGCAGATGTGATCAACCTGCACTCCATGGTGCCGCTGGATTATACCAAGATCTTTGAGTCTGTCCGCAAGACCGGCCGTGTGATTCTGGTATCCGATGCTTGCGCAAGAGGTTCTTTCATGAACGATGTTGCCAAGACCATCACCGAGAACTGCTTCGACGATCTGGATGCACCTCCCGTGGTCATCGGCGCCCGCAACTGGATCACACCTCCCTTCGAGTTCGACGAGTTCTTCTTCCCGCAGGCCAGCTGGATTCTGGATGCCATCCACGAGAAGCTGGTTCCCCTGAACGGCTACGAGCTGGGTGAAGGCTGCAACGAGGCAGAGACCATCCGCCGTGCTAAGGAAGGCGTGTAAGAAGCAATGGAAATCAGACGGACAGCCAACGCAGGCGTGCTGCTGAAGCTGGACGGCGTATCGATCCTATTGGACGGCGTGTGCCGGGAGATCAAACCCTACCCGGCCACGCCTCCTGAGGAACGGGCCAAGCTTTGTGAAAGCTATCCGGATATGGTTTGCTATACCCATGCCCATAAAGATCATTATGACCCCACCTTTGCTGCGGAATATGGGAAGCAGACGGGCGGGGTCATTTTGGGTCCGGAAGAACTGCCGGGCTGTAATTCCACCATGGCAGCGGGCAGCGTGGGAGGCGTAACCGTTACGCCGATCCCCAGCCGGCATATCGGCGGGGCAGGGAAGACCGTATCCCATGCCAGTTTTATTGTGAAAGGGAGTCAATGTGTTTGGTTCTTAGGGGATTCTTCTCCGTTGCTTTGGAAGGACCGGACGGACCTTCCGAAACCGGATTTCCTATTTGTGCCATACGCCTATACCACCACGCCCACCGGTTGGACCATCACCCGGAATCTGGGTGCGAAAAAAACGGTGCTTTTGCATATGCCTGCCCGGGAAGAGGATACCATCGGCCTGTGGGCGGCAACAGAAGCAACTACGAAATTTCCGGACGATCTGTTGATCCCTTCTGTGGGACAAACCATAACCCTGTAACGAAACACCCGACGATTCCTACATGAATCGTCGGGTGTTTTTCTGTTCATACAAGGATGCCTATCCGGGTGATGGGATTTGCTTTGCGCGGAATAACGGATTGCAACCGGTTGCTCACACAGGAAAATGTTGAATCTCCAGAAAAGCCATTGGGAATGCTTGCATTTTTAGGGCGCGGGTGCTACTATAACCCTATGAGAAAGTGTATGTATCTACCGATCTTTCACTTTTCATGGTATAAGCGAAAGGAGGCAATATCATGATTCACGGCAAACGCGTTTTGGCAATGGCGTTGGTGTTGACGCTTCTTGGGAGCAATCTGCCTTGGACGGCCGCTGCAACGGAACTGACGGCGTCGGTAGAGGTGACACAGCCCGTTGCGATAGAAGCAACCCTGCCGGAGGTGACAACGGAGCCTACTCAGCCTGCGGAGACTACGGAGCCTACTCAGCCTGCGGAGACCACCGAGCCTACCCAGCCTGCGGAGACCACCGAGCCTACCCAGCCCGAGGAGACCACGGAGCCTACTCAGCCTGCGGAGACCACCGAGCCTACCCAGCCTGCGGAGACCACGGAGCCTACCCAGCCTGCGGAGACCACCGATCCTACCCAGCCCGAGGAGACCACGGAGCCTACTCAGCCTGCGGAGACCACCGAGCCTACCCAGCCTGCGGAGACCACCGAGCCTACCCAGCCAGAGGAGACTACGGAGCCTACTCAGCCTGCGGAGACTACGGAGCCTACCCAGCCCGAGGAAACCACCGAGCCTACCCAGCCAGAGGAGACTACGGAGCCCACTATCCCGATGGAAGGTACGGTAGATTCCGCTGAAACTACCACAGATCCTATGAATGCTGTGGTAGGGTCCGGTAAATGCGGTGACAATGTATCTTGGTCTTACAACAGCAACGGTGAGTTGAGAATTACCGGCTATGGTCCCATGGAGGATTATAAAGCCGATGACTATGCTCCGTGGGATTACTATGAGATCAAGAAGGTAGTGATTGAAAGCGGTGTTACCAGCATTGGTAATAATGCATTTGCTTATCTTGAGGATGCGAGCATCTATTCTGTTACGATTCCAAGCACAGTAACACGAATCGGCGACTGGGCGTTTGCCGGTTGTGAGATCCTGACCCAGATCACCATTCCTGCATCAGTAACGGAACTTGGTGTGGGTGCATTCGCGGAAAGTGGCTTGACTTCTGTTACCATTCCCAGCGGCGTGAAGCATATCAGCAATCAGTTGTTTAACGGTTGCTTCTATCTGGCAGAAGTTGCGCTTCCCGACGGCCTGCTTACCATCGGAGAATACGCATTTTTTGATTGTGAGTTGGGTGCGATCGATCTTCCGGATAGCTTAACAACCATCAAGTCCCATGCGTTTGGGCTTTGCGGCTTGCAGAGTGTGCGTCTGGGGCAAAATGTTTCCTCCATTGAACCCAATGCGTTCTTTATGTGCGAATCATTGCAGGGGATCAAAGTCAGCAGTTCCAATGCCTATTACTGCACAGATACCCGCGGCGTTCTGTACAATAAGGAAAAGACGGAGCTTCTGGCTGTGCCGGCTACACTGGCAGGTAGTTATACCATTGCAACCGGTGTGCAGGAAATTTATAACGGCATGTTCCAAAACCTTGATTTCCTCACGGCGATCATTATTCCCGATACCGTGACCAAAATCGGTGAATTTGCTTTCTATGGCTGCAGCAGACTGGCTGAGGTTGAAATGCCCGACAGTATCACAGCGCTTGGGCAATATGCCTTTGCCACCTGCGGAAAATTAAGCAATGTGAAGCTGTCTCCTAAACTGACACGCATTGAAGCGTGTACATTTTGGGGCTGCGCATTGCTAGATTATATCGCAATCCCGGAAGGCGTAACTTATATTGGAGAATCTGCGTTCTCCGGTTGTGAATTGTGGGAGATCTCCCTGCCTGTAACACTGGAGGAGATCGGTGATTGCGCTTTTGATGACTGTCAGGAGCTTGGCTATATATATTACAGTGGATCAAAGGCACAGTGGGATAAAATCAAAATCGGTTCATGGAATGAATGTTTAGAGTATGCGGACTTGATTACAATTGAAACCGGTTCCGGCACCTGCGGCGATCATCTGACTTGGGTACTGGACCGTGACGGTGTGCTGACGATCTCCGGCACCGGCGCGATGTATAACTATTCCACAGAGGAAAGACCTTGGGATTTCGGCAGAAATTGCATTAAAAAAGTTGTGATCGAGGATGGCGTTACCACCGTTGGTACACGGGCATTTTTGGATTGCTACTACCTTATGCAGGTGCAATTCGGTAAAAGTGTTTCCGGGGTGGATGGCACTGCGTTTATAGGGTGCAACTGGCTTGAATCGTTTACGGTTGCTGCGGGCAGCCCCTATCTGCGCACGGGCGATTATGGCGTTCTGTTTACCAAAGACATGAAAACCCTGATCGCGGCACCCAAAAGCAATTATGATTATTACTATGTGGATTACAAAGTGCCCTATGGCGTGGAAACCATCGGAGCCTATGCCTTTGAAAGCTGCTGGTGGTTGGGAACTGTTTCGATTCCCGGTAGTGTAAAGACCATCGAAGAAAGTGCTTTTGAATACTGCGCTGAAATGTATGCGGTAACAATGGACAATGGCGTGGAGGATATTGGCGCCCGTGCGTTTTATGAATGCTGGTATCTGGAAACGGTAGAGCTTTCTTCCGGCTTAAAGTACATTGGGCGTGGTGCTTTTGAATACTGTGAAAACCTGATATATATGGTGATCCCCGAGGGTGTGCTGGTGATCGATGAATATGCGTTTGCGTATTGCGAATACCTGCAGGCTGTTACATTGCCCGAAAGCCTGAACCGGATCAACGATTACGCATTCTATGACACAGATCTGTGGGATGTGTTCTACAACGGCACGCAATCTCAGTTTAATAATATTGCAATTTTAGACAGCCGGATCATGAATGCGGATGTCCATTGCAATATCGAATATATTGATAAAAAAGGCGGCGTGTATTACTGCGAGGATTGCGGGCGCTATTATTATCCCAATGGTTATGCTGCGGAGATAAAGTACTCCAAGTTATCCACTCCAAGAATCTATACAGATGTAACCTACCTTGTGTGGGATAGCATATACGGCGCAGACTATTATGAAATTTGGCGTGCTACCAGTAAAAATGGTACGTACAAAAAAATAGCAACTACATATTCATACTACTACGATGCGAGTCAATCTTCAGGCGGCGGAACAAGATACTTCAAAGTAAAAGCTATTTATCAGGATAATAAGAATTTTAACAGTTCCTTTAGTAATGTGGTGTCTTTGACGCTCAAATGTGCAAAACCATATTTGTATGGCAGCTATGATGCAGATTCCGGCGGAATCCATCTTTACTGGGACGCGGTCGGCGGTGCGAAGAAGTATGATATCTACCGTAAAACTTACGGCGGTACGTTCCGGAAAATTGCCAGCACCACAAAGACCTCTTACATAGATGCGAAGGGTTCTGCGGGTACTACCTATTACTATTATATCCGTGCCATTGCATCCAACAGCAAGTACAATAGCGAAGATAGCCGTATCATTTATGGCTCTCCTATTTGCGCAAGGCCCAATGTGAAAATAACCTTGGATGCGAAAACCGGTAAGCCAACCTTGAGCTGGAATAAGGTTTCCGGTGCGTCTTACTATAAGATCTACTGCGATGCTTACAGTGATGAAGAAATAGCTGTTACAACAACCACTACATTCAGGGATGACGTGGCACCCATTGATGTGGAACAGACCTACTACGTGCAGGCATGCGGCGTGTATGATGATTATGATAGCTATTACAGCAAAGCAAAGTCTATAACACCTGTTTGTGCCAGACCTTCTGTAAAATACACCTTCACATCGGATAATCTGCCTAAGATCTATTGGGACGAGGTTCCCGGGGCGTACGCGTATAATGTTTATCGCTCCTCAAAATCCGGTAGCGGGTATACATGCGTTTGCAAAGGCACAGAAGAGTTGTCCTTTATCGACGGCGGAATCGCCGCCGGAAAGACCTACTACTATAAGGTAACGGCGGTTACCCCGGCGGGCAAAGAAAGTGCCAAGAGCAGTTATGTAACAGTCACCGGCAAATGTGCAACCCCTGCCAATCTGACGGCAAAGACCGGCACATCCGGAAAGCCGGAGCTGAAATGGGGCAAGGTCAACGGCGCAAAGAAATACGAGATCCGTTACTCTAATGACGGCGGCGTTACCTTTGCCAAGAAGACCCTCACCACCACCAAAAACTACTATACCCATACCGCAGCGGAAGGCGGCAAGGAGTATGTGTATCAGGTTCGTGCGTTGGGCGCGAAGAGTGCGTATAATGGCTTCTACTGCGCAAGCAGTGAACCTTGCTATGTGACCTGTGCCGCACCCCAGCTGTCGGTAAAGCTGAATGCTTCTACCGGAACGCCGGTCCTGACATGGAAGGCAGTTGCCGGCGCGATGGGCTACGCGATTTACCGCAGCGTCAACGGTGGCGAATTTGACCGGCTGGATACGGCTTATGGTACCCGCTACGATGATCTGGATGTGTCCGTTGACAATCAGTATAGCTATAAGGTGGCATCTTTGGGTATCGAACCTATCTTTAACAGTGTCCAAAGCAGCACAAAAACAGTTACGGTCGCCTATGGTCAACCGGTGCTGACGGTGAAAGTCAATGAAGACGGCAAGCCGGTGCTTTCTTGGAATGAGGTCGGAGAGGATCTAACCTATGAGATCTATTACTCCACCAAATCCAATAAGTCTTATAAACCGCTTGTTAAGGTAGAAGGCTGTAGCTATACGCATTCCTCTGTTGCAGCCGGCAAGACTTATTACTACAAGGTGCGTGCGGTAGGTGAAAATAGTTACAGCCCCTACAGCACCTATGCGAAGGGAACCGGTAAGTGTGCACAACCGAAAAATCTACAGGTCGAAGTGGACGAAGCCACCGGTCAACCGAAGTTGACTTGGAATAAAGTATCCGGTGCTAAGAAGTACGAGATCCGTTATTCCACCAATGGGGGTGCAACTTATGCCAAGAAGACCCTCACCACTACCAAAACCTATTTCATCCATACGGGCGCTAAGGTAGGTACAACCTATACCTATCAGGTTCGTGCGGTAGCCGCCAAGAGCAGCTATAACAGCCAATATACGCAGGCGGTCAGCGAAACCGCATATTGCGCCAGACCTGCGGTAACGGTAGCAAATGATGCCGCAACGGGTCAGCCTAAGCTCAGTTGGAAGCAGATCAGCGGAGCGGTCTCCTATGAGATCATCCGTATTGTGAACGGCGTGGAAGAGGATGCTACGATTACGGTTTCCACTACCGGCTACAAGGATTCTGCGGCAGAGGTCGGCACTGTCTATGGCTACAAAGTCAGAGCCATCGGCGCAAACGGCGAATTTGCCGGTGCCTACGGGCAGAGCAAGACCATCACCGCTGCATGTGCCCAGCCTGCTAAACCCACAGCGGCCCTTGGGGGAACCGGTAAGCCGGTGATCACTTGGGATCCTGTTGAGGGTGCTACCGGCTATGCCGTTTACCGGTCCACAAAATCCGGCAGCGGATACCAAAAGATCGGAAATGCAAAACCGGGCGAATGTTCTTACTCGGATGCAAAGGCAAGTAAGGGTAAGACCTACTACTATAAAGTGGTCGCCCTTACCGACAATGTTGCAAGTGCCCAATCCGGCTATGTGAAGATCAAGAGTAAATAATGAATGCCCCCGGCGGTTAACCGCCGGGGGCATTTATATGTAGGTTGATTGACTTTTCTTGGTAAAGTGCTATACTATGCTTTGATTAAAATATAAGGAGTAAGTGTATGAAAATTGCGGTTACTTACGAGGCTGGTATTGTCTTCCAGCACTTTGGCCATACTGCCAATTTTAAGATCTATGAAGTGGAAAACGGGCAGGTGGTTGCTTCCCGGGTAGTGGACACCTGCGGCAGCGGTCACGGTGCGCTGGCGGGCTTTTTGCAGCAGTTGGGTGTAGATACCCTGATCTGCGGCGGTATCGGCGGCGGTGCCCGGATCGCGCTGGGGGAAGCTGGCATTGCTGTTTATGGCGGTGTCCACGGCGATTGTGACGAGGTGGTTTCTGATTTTCTGGCAGACCAGTTAAATTATGATCCCTGCGCCCGCTGCACCCACCACGACCATGACCATGAACATAGCTGCGGCAGCCACGGCTGCGGCTCTCACAGCTGCCACTAATGCCTATGAAGAATCAATTAAAAACCCTCTGGGAACTGTTCATTACTTTTTTTAAGATCGGCGGCTTTACCTTTGGCGGCGGGTATGCCATGATTCCGTTGATCCAAGCGGAAGCGGTGGATAATAAAAAATGGATCACGGAAGACGATATTCTGGAAATTGTGGCCATTGCCGAATCTACCCCCGGCCCGGTGGCGATCAATTCGGCTACCTTTGTGGGATATCGTACTTGCGGTGTTTTAGGCGCAGTCTGTGCTACTTTAGGTGTGGTCTTGCCCAGCTTTGTGATCATTTTGCTGATCTCTTTCGTTCTGCGGGAATTTCAGCAGATCAAGGCGGTGCAGTATGCCTTCAACGGCATCCGTGCCGGTGTGCTGGCGTTGCTTTGTAAAGCCCTATGGAACATGTATAAGAAAAGCCCGAAAGGCTGGGTGGGCTACAGTGTCATGGCAGGTTCCTTTATTCTTGCTGCCTTTGTGAAAGTGAATATCTTTCTGGTGATCATTGGTTGTGCCGTCTTCGGGCTGGTCAGTTCTCTTGTAATGGAAAGGAGGCTGGCAAAATGATTTATCTGGAATTGTTTTGGACCTTTTTTTGCATCGGTGCTATGACCTTCGGCGGCGGCTATGCAATGCTGCCTTTGATTCAATCTGAGGTTGCCGCCCGATGGGGGGATTTTATCCCCGCAGAAATGATGATCGATTTTGTGGCGGTCAGCGAATCCACCCCCGGCCCCTTTGCTGTGAATATGGCAACCTATGTAGGCTCGGAAATGGGCGGTATATTCGGTTCTTTCTGTGCTACCATGGGTGTGGTACTGCCTAGCTTTATCATTATTTTGATCGTTGCCAAATGCTATGACCGTTTCCGGCAAAGCAAGCTGGTCAAAGGCTGCATGTCCGGCTTGAAGCCCGCTGTGGTTGGCCTGATCGGCAATGCGGTACTGACGGTGTTCATGACGGTGTTTTTTTCCGCGGGTTTGACATTATCTGTTTTCACCACGGCTTCTTTCTATGTGTTTGCAGGGGTGTTTGTGTTGATGCTTCTGCTGGCATTTAAGAAAGTACACCCCATTATCATTATCTGCCTGTCTGCAGCGATCGGTATCGCGGTGGGCTATTTAGGTATTTAACAAGAACTCCATCATGGGCGCCCTGCCTGCATGATGGAGTTCACTTTTTTCTGAAAATACTTGAAAAGAAACACGAATTTGTTATAATAATAGGTAAAGCTCGAAAAAATAACCGGGGAAAGGGGGCATAAAAATGGCTGCGAAAAAGAGACAAACAGTCAAATTTCTAAAAGAGAAAAGATCTCCCACGCAAGTGATTGCTTTGGCATTTTTCTTGATTATTTTGGCGGGGACCGGCCTTTTGATGCTGCCTGTTTCCTCTCGTAGCGGTGCGTCTGTAGGTGTGCTTCCGGCACTGTTTACCGCAACATCCGCTACTTGCGTGACTGGCTTGGTTGTGGGCGATACTTGGACGCTGTTTTCCGGTTTTGGTCAGGCTGTGATTTTGAGCCTCATAGAATTAGGCGGCTTGGGCTTTATGTCTGCGGCCTGCTTGGTGATCTTCCTGTTCCGCCGGAAAGTGGGTCTTCGTCAGCGAATGGTCATGGCTCAGGCGCTGAGCGTGAATGAGATGGAAGGGGTCGTCCGGCTGCAGAAATGGGTGCTGTTGGGCAGCCTTACGATTCAGTTTGCCGGAGCGGTGGTTCTGTTTTTGCGGTTTTTACCGGATTACGGTTGGTCAACTGCTTTGAAATGGAGCATTTTTCACGCAGTTTCCGCGTTTTGTAATGCCGGATTTGACATTTTGGGTTCTGTAGCCCCCGGGCAAAGCATGATCGTTTTCAATCATGACCCGGTTGTTTTGATCACATTGATGGTTTTGGTGGTGATCGGCGGCTTGGGCTTCTTTGTTTGGGAAGAGGTTGCAACCCGGCGCAGTTTTAAAAAATGCAGTGTGTATACAAAGCTGGTGCTGATCTCCACCTTCGTGCTGATCCTGACAGGTGCAGCTTTTACATTGCTCCTAGAGTGGAACAATCCGAATACGCTGGGGAATATGCCCGTGGGGCAGAAAATTCTAAACGGCCTTTTTCAATCGGTTACCTTACGCACCGCCGGGTTTGCTTCGGTGGATCAGGCGGGGCTGACGGAAAGCTCGAAAGCCCTCAGTGTGATCTTTATGCTCATCGGCGGATCTTCCGGCTCCACTGCAGGTGGTTTGAAAACCGTGACGGTATTGGTGCTGGTGCTTTTTGTGATCTCCCGGGCCAGAGGACGCAGCCGTGTCAGTGCCTTCCGGCGGAATATCCCGCAGGAAAAAGTCATGGACGCATTGACCATTGTTTCAATCGTTGTCGGTTTGACGTTTGCCGGTGCATTGGTCATATGCCTTACCTCTCCGGTGCAGTTCTTAGATGCTTTGTATGAGGCGGCTTCCGCCTTGGGAACAGTGGGTCTGACCGCTGGTGTAACTCCCAACCTGAGCTTGGTTGCCAAGCTGATGATGATCGTGTTCATGTATTTTGGCCGTGTTGGTGTGCTTACCCTCAGCCTTGGATTTCTGTTGGGAGATCAGGCGGAGGAACGGTTCCGCTACGCGGACACCAATGTGTTGATCGGATAAGGAGATTGACTATGAAATCGTATATAGTAGTAGGCTTGGGCCGTTTTGGTACGCAGGTGGCAAGAAAGCTTTATGAATTGGGCTGTGAGGTGCTTGCGATCGACAGCAGCACTGCAAAGGTGCAACAGGTCAGCAACGAGGTGACCCATGCGGTTGTGGCGGACGCCCGGGATAAGGAAGTTTTGCGGGCGTTGGGCGCAAAAGAGTTCGATTGCGCCGTAGTGGCCATCGGTGACTCCTTGGCAGACTCTGTGCTGGCAACCATGAACCTGAAGGAGCTGGGGATTTCGAAAGTGGTATGTAAAGCCAGTGACGAAACCCATCGACAGGTGCTCAAAAAACTGGGCGCCGATCAGGTGGTGATCCCGGAGCATGAAAATGCCGACCGGCTGGCCAAAAGCCTTGCTTCCCGGAACGTGCTGGATTATATTGAGCTTTCCGAGGATTACGGCATTATTGAAGTGCCTGCCCCCGGTGCTTGGCTGAATAAGAGCCTGATCCAGTTGAATATTCGCGCAAAACTGGGCGTCAACATTCTGGCAGTGCGCCGGGGTGGAGAGATCACGGTTTCCCCCTGTGCGGATTTTTGCATCCTGCAGGGTGATATTCTGGTGGTTTTGGGCGATACTGCGGCGCTGAACGCCATGCAAAAGCTATGACCGAGCGGATTACATCGCGGAAAAATCCGCTTTTACAACAGGTACGCCGGCTTTTAAACTCCCGTAAGGAACGGCTGAGCACCGGCTTGTATGTGGCTGACGGCACGAAGCTTCTGGAAGAGGCGATCAAATGGTGTCCGGGTCTCGAGATTGCAATTTTATCGGAGGATGTGCAGATGCAGATCCCGGAAAATGTCCGGCTTGTGCGTGTGCCTGCGGATGTGATGGAATCCATTTCTCCGATGCAAAGCCCGCAAGGAGCGCTGTTCGTATGTAAGATTCCTCAAACTGCGGATTTTGTCCCTGCCGGCGGGATGCTTTTGCTGGATGGGATTCAGGATCCGGGCAATTTGGGAACTATTTTGCGCACAGCAGACGCGCTGGATATCCCGGTGGCTCTTCTGGAGGGCTGTGCAGACCCCTATAGCCACAAAGTCGTTCGCGCCTCCATGGGTGCGGTGTTCCGTACTCGGCCGTTACAAGTCACTTGGGCGGCTGCAGCGAAAGCTTGCGCGCAGAGGGGAATCCCCATTGCGGTAACCGCCCTCAGTGACAGAGCGCAGGACCTGCGCCAAGCACCTGTGGGGCGCATGGCGGTGGTGATCGGCAGTGAAGGGCAGGGTGTTCGCCCGGAGATCATGACGGCCGCCCAACAACAGCTGATTATTCCTATGAACCCCAATTGCGAATCGCTGAATGCTTCTGTGGCTGCGGCCATTGTAATGTGGCAGATGAAAAACGGATGAAAGACGGGTGATGGACTTGCTGATTCATTGGATATGGTTTTCTCAGCTGGAGGGTTTGTCCCAGCGGCAGAAAATGAACCTGCTTCGGCAAGGCTATGAACCGGAAGACCTTTACCATGGGCAGGAAGAATCCCTGCAGAATCTGGAAGGGATGCAGCCGGATTTTGTGCAGGCTCTTTGCCAAAAAGATTTATCGGAAGCCCGGCAGATCGGGGAAGATTGCCGCCAAAAGGGCATTCATATTTTGACATTCCGGGATGCGGCATACCCCAACCGTCTGCGGCATGTGGAAGATGGACCGGTGTTGCTTTACTATCAGGGCGTTCTTCCGGATTGGGATGCCCGGCCTGTGATCGCACTGGTAGGAACCCGTAAAGCAACCCCTTATGGCTTACGGGTAGGTCGCAGCATTGCCGGCCAGATCGCCGCTTGCGGTGGTTTGGTGATATCCGGCGGTGCATCTGGTGTGGATACGGCTGCCATGGAGGCTGCGTTAGAGGCAGGCTGTCCCACGGTGGGCGTATTAGGCAGCGGTGTGGATGTGGTATATCCTGCATCCAACCGTAGATTGTTCCAAGAGGTGATCGCCAAGGGCTGTATCCTTTCAGAGTATCCCCCGGGGACAAAGCCGGAGTATTGGCATTTTCCCCAGCGCAACCGGATCATTAGCGGGTTGAGCCATGGCGTTCTGGTTGTGGAAGCGCCCCGTAAAAGTGGTGCGCTGATTACTGCCCGCTGCGCCTTAGAACAGGGCAGAGATGTATTTGTAGTCCCCGGAAATATCGATTCGGCTACCTGCGAAGGCAGCAATGCGTTGCTGCTGGATGGTGCGCAGCCTGTTATGTCCGGATGGGATGTTCTATCTTCTTATGCAGCCTGTTTTCCGGAAACGGTGGCGAAAAATGACGCCCCGGTTGTACAGGAAAAAACTGATGGAGAAGCCACTTGCGACAAAAAAGACATTGACAATCCGCCCAAGCCGCCGTATAGTGGCTTGATGGACCGGCATGAAGACTTGAATGAGGAGGAGCGTGCGCTCCTTGCTTGTTTGGGAGCAGAGCCGGTACTGATGGATGAAGTGATCGCCCGCAGTAATATTCCGGCGGCCAATGTCCTGCGTTTGATGACGGTTCTTTCCGTGAAAGGACTGGTCACTATGCACCCCGGCAGACGGGTGTCTGCCAATATAGAATGAAGGCGTAGCTCGGTAGCGGGCAAATCGCCGTTTTTGGAGGATTTTCATGGCAAAAGCAACCAATCTTGTGATCGTCGAGTCTCCGTCTAAAGCGAAGACCATCGGAAAATACCTTGGCGCTGACTATGTAGTCAAGGCAAGCATGGGCCACTTGCGTGACCTGCCCAAAAGCACCATCGGTGTGGATATTGCAAATCAGTTTGAGCCGGAGTATGTGCCGGTAGAGAATAAGCAGGAATTGATCGATGAGCTGCGCAAGGCAGCTCAGAAAGCCCAAACCGTTTATCTGGCAACTGACCCGGACCGTGAGGGCGAAGCGATTTCGTGGCATTTGAAAGAACTGTTGGAACTGCCGGAGGAGAAGACCCGGCGTGTTACCTTTAATGAGATCACCCAGCGGGTGGTGACGGAATCCATTGCCAATCCCCGGGCGATTGACTATAACTTGGTGGATGCCCAGCAGGCCCGGCGTGTGCTGGACCGGATTGTGGGTTACCAGCTTTCTCCGCTGCTTTGGAAAAAGATCCGCAGAGGTTTGTCTGCAGGCCGTGTGCAGTCTGTGGCTACCCGACTGGTGGTGGATCGGGAAAATGAGATCCGTGCATTCCAGCCGAAGGAATATTGGTCCTTGGAGGCCCAGCTTCAGCTGTTGGATAAACCCGGCGTGTTTAAAGCCCGTTACCACGGGGATACCAAGAAGCGGGAGCTGGAGAATGAAGCGCAAGCAGATGCGGTGATCCGGGATGTGACCGGTCAGACCTTTACAGTTACCAGTGTTAAGCGGGCGGACAAAAAGCGCAGCGCCGCACCTCCGTTTACCACCTCTACCTTGCAGCAGGAGGCTTCCCGCAAGCTGAATATGACCCCGAAGCGCACCATGTCCATTGCCCAGCAGCTGTATGAAGGCGTGGATGTGCCGGGTGAGGGAACCACCGGTTTGATCACCTATATGCGTACCGACTCTTTGCGCCTTTCCGACGATGCTATGGCGGCAGCGGCAGACTATGTCTGCAGCCGTTACGGCAAGTCTTACTATTACGGAAAGTTCCATGTGTTTAAGACCAAGTCCGGTGCACAGGATGCCCACGAAGCCATTCGGCCCACCCATGTGGAACTGGATCCGGAGCGGCTGCAAAGCAGCCTGACTCGGGATCAATATCGGCTTTACAAGCTGATCTGGAGCCGTTTCCTTGCCTCCCAGATGGCTAATGCGGTGTATGATACCGTAGCCATCGATACCCAGTGTAAGGGTCATGTATTCCGTGCTACCCATCAGAGTGTGAAATTCCCCGGCTTTCTCGCCGTTTACGAAGAGGGCAGGGATGACGAGCAGGAAATTTCCAGCGCCAGCCTTCCGGAACTGAATGAAGGGGATCGTGCGCAGGCGCAGGATCTTACCAAGGAGCAGCACTTTACCCAGCCGCCTGCCCGCTATACGGAAGCAACACTGGTCAAAGCAATGGAAGAAAAGGGTGTTGGTCGACCGTCCACCTATGCCGCAACCGTTTCCGTGATTCAGGATCGGGAGTATGTGACCAAAACGGATAAACGTCTGGCGCCTACCGCCTTGGGTGAGGTCGTTACCGGCTTGATGCTGGAACGTTTCCAAGATATTATCGATGTGGAGTTTACCGCCAATATGGAAAACCGTCTGGATGCGGTGGAAGCCGGTAAACAGCCTTGGCGTGCATTGATGGCAGAGTTCTATAAGGATTTCCATCTGCAGATGCAGGAGGCGGAAAAAGCCTTGGAGGGCACCCGGCTGAAGGTTCCGGATGAGGTGACCGAGGAAGTTTGCGAGGAATGCGGTCGGAACATGGTGGTCAAGATCGGCCGTTTCGGCAAGTTCTTGGCATGCCCCGGTTTCCCGGAGTGTAAGAATACCAAGCCGATTGTGGAAAAAATGCCCGGTCGCTGCCCCAAGTGCGGCAGTACCATTCTTAAGCGTACCTCCAAGCGGGGCTATGCCTATTACGCCTGCGAAAAAGGCGCTCAGTGCGGCTTTATGACATGGGATGTTCCCACGGCGGAGGATTGCCCTAAGTGCGGTCAGACCATGTTCAAAAAGTCCGGTCGCGGCAGAAATAAGCCCTTCTGTATTACCCCGACATGCCCGGATTTCCTGCCTGAGGATAAGCGGGGCTACTATAAGAAAGCTGAGACGGATGCGGAAGGCAAGGAAAAGAAGCCTGCCAAGAAGACCGCCGCAAAGAAGCCTGCCGCAAAGAAAACGGGAGGCAAAAAGAAATGATGACCGTGAAAGTAATTGGTGCCGGCTTGGCCGGCTCAGAAGCGGCATGGCAGCTTGCGCAGCGGGGGATTAAGGTGGAGCTTTATGAAATGAAGCCCCATAAAAAATCCCCGGCCCACCATACCGATACCTTTGCGGAATTGGTCTGCTCCAATTCTCTGCGGGGCGACCGGCTGGAAAATGCCGTAGGTCTTTTGAAGGAAGAATTGCGCCGTGTGGGCAGTTTGATCTTGGAATGTGCCGATGCGACTCGGGTGGAGGCCGGCGGCTGTCTGGCGGTAGATCGCTATGGCTTTTCCCAAATGGTGACAGATAAGATCCGTAGCCACCCCAATATTACCGTCATCGCCCAAGAGATTACCGAAGTGCCGGAAGGTCCGGTGATCGTGGCGACCGGTCCGCTGACCTCTGATGCCATGAGTGATGCCATCGGACAGTATTTCGGTGCAGATTATCTGCATTTTTTCGATGCGGCGGCACCATTGGTTACGGCAGAGTCGGTAGATATGGAGCACGCATGGTGGCAGTCCCGGTATGACCGAGGCACACCGGACTATATCAACTGCGGCATGGATAAAGCACAGTATGAAGCGTTTCTGCAGGCACTGATTTCCGCAGAAGCGGCAGAGGTCCATGGCTTTGAGGATGCAAATGTATTTGAAGGCTGCATGCCTGTGGAGGTTATGGGCCGTCGCGGTCCGGATACCTTGCGGTTTGGACCACTAAAGCCGGTAGGCCTGACCGACCCCAAAACGGGCAGAGAACCCTATGCTGTGGTGCAGCTGCGGCAGGATAATGCGGCAAAGAGCGTATTTAATCTGGTGGGATTCCAGACCCATCTGAAGTTTGCGGAGCAGAAGCGGGTATTTTCCATGATTCCTGCGCTGCAAAATGCGGAATTTGTCCGCTATGGTGTGATGCACCGCAATACCTTCCTGCAATCTCCGAAACTGCTGGACCGGTTCTATGCGGACCGCCGCGATCCGCTGGTTGCCTTTGCCGGACAGATGACCGGTGTGGAAGGCTATGTGGAAAGCACTGCGTCCGGTTATTTGGCAGCGGTTGCCATGGCAGCCAAGCTGCAGGACCGGCCGCTTCCGGAGTTCCCGCAGGAAACTGCCATTGGTGCTTTGGGGCTGTATGTGAGTAACAGCAGCATTGAGCATTTCCAGCCTATGAATATCAATTTCAGCATTATTGCGCCGCTGGAACAGCGGATCCGTAAAAAAGCAGAGAAGAACCTTGCCATCGCAAATCGGTCCTTGGAAGTGATCGAAAAGATGGTGGCGCAGGGCATTTGACAGAAAGAGGGTAAGCCTGTGAAGATCATACTCGATGCAATGGGCGGCGACCACGCACCCCAAGCACCGGTGCTGGGCGCAATTCAGGCGGCAAAAGATTTTGGCGCACAGATCACTTTGGTGGGCAAAGGAAGCGAAATTCTAGAGGTCATGCGAGCCAACGGGATTGAGAACCTGCCTGAGGGTATGGAAATCGCCAATGCCGATGAAGTGGTGGATATGCATGACGATCCGGCCAATGTGATCCGGAAAAAGAAGAACTCCTCTATGGTGATTGGTCTGAAAATGCTGTCCGAGGATCAGGGTGATGCTTTTGTGTCTGCCGGCAGCACCGGCGCACTGCTTAGCGGCGCCACATTGATCGTCAAGCGGGTCAAGGGTATCCGCCGTGCGGCGATGGGTCCTGTGCTGCCCAATAAGGCGGGCGGTAAGACCGTTATTTTGGATTGCGGTGCCAATGCGGAGTGCACCCCGGAGTTTTTGCTCCAGTTTGGTCTGGTTGGCTCTTTGTATGCTAAGAAGTACTTAGGCGTTGAGCAGCCCAAAGTGGGTCTTTTGAATATCGGCACAGAGGATTCTAAGGGGACGCCCTTACAGAAGGAAGCCTATGCGTTGCTGACCGAAGCCAATGAAAAGGGACTCATCCGTTTTGTCGGCAATGTAGAGGCCAGAGATGTGCCTTTGGGCGCGGTGGATGTGGTGGTTTGCGACGGCTTTTCCGGCAATGTCCTGCTCAAATCCATCGAAGGTACTGCCATGTTTATGGGCAGCCTGATGAAGCATAAGATCTTCAAAAGAAATATCTTTACCGCTTTGGGCTACCTTCTGTGTAAGAAGGGTGTAAATGAAGTGGTGAAGATGATGGACTACCGGGAAATCGGCGGTACCCAGTTCCTCGGCATCAAGAAGCCTGTGATCAAAGCCCATGGAAGCTCCGATGCGTTGGCGTTCCGCAATGCAGTAAAGCAGGCTATGGATGCTGCCAAGGGTGACATTTCCGCGGAGCTGGAGCAGAGCCTGCGGCTGCTTGGCGACAAGGAGACGGAGAATGATTAAGGATTTGGAAAATGCCATTGGCTACCGTTTTAAGAATATTACCCTGTTGCAGAACGCTCTGACCCACTCTTCTTATGCCAATGAATATTGGCATGACAGTCTGCGCAGCAATGAGCGGCTGGAGTTTGTAGGGGACTCTGTTCTGGGTATGGTCGTGGCAGAATACCTGTACCGCACCTTCCCGGAACGCCCGGAAGGGGAGCTTACCCGGATGCGGGCGGATATGGTCTGCGAACGGGCACTGGCAAAAGTGGCAAATCGGCTGGATTTGGGCAGCCACCTGCTGTTGGGTCACGGAGAAGAGCAGGGCGGAGGCAGAACGAGAGCATCCATCCTTGCTGATGCGGTGGAATCCGTGATCGCTGCCTGTTTCTTTGACGGCGGTATGGAAGCGGCAAAAAAGCTCATCGAGACATTCATTTTGTGTGATGTTCCTGTGGGTAAGCTGACCAATGCGGATTATAAGACTGCGTTTCAGGAGCGGGTTCAGCAAAAGAAGGATCAGTCTATCAGCTATCGATTGGTGGGCGAATCCGGACCGGACCACGATAAGTCCTTCCAAGTGGAGGTCCTTCTGAATGGAAATGTGGTGGGTACCGGCATCGGCAGCAGCAAAAAACGGGCAGAGCAGGATGCCGCCCGGGTTGCTATGGAATCCATTTACGGCGAATAAGAAAAAGACGAAGGTGTTTTCTCACACCTTCGTCTTTTTTGACATTACAGGATTGTTTGTTATTGGGAAATAATATTTTTTTACATTTTGCGCATCCTTTCATTGGAGGGATGATTATGACCCAAAAGGAATACGGAAAACTTGTAAAAGATCTTTCACCAGCTTCTCCCATGAAAAAGGATTGCCTGTTTGCATTTTTGGTTGGCGGACTCATCTGCACCATTGGTCAATTGCTGATCAACGGCTATTCTGCGCTAGGGTTAGGGAAGGAAGATGCATCCTGCGCCGCATCCATGTCGCTGGTGGCGCTGTCTGCTCTGTTTACCGGCTTGAGTCTGTATGATAACCTAGCCAAGCACGCCGGCGCCGGCACGCTGGTGCCCATTACAGGTTTCGCGAACGCCATCGCCGCCCCCGCGATAGAATTTAAAACCGAGGGCTTTATCTTAGGTGTTGGCGCAAAGATGTTCACCATCGCCGGCCCGGTGATTGTGTATGGTGTTTCGGCATCCGTAGTATATGGCTTGATTTACTGGATAACAACTTTATTCTAACGCAAAAGGCTTGACCGATTCGGTCAAGCCATTGATAATTTTTCAAGCAAATATTCTAAAGCATTACTCTCAGAGGGGAAACCTACACAATCGTAATCTTTTCCTCTTTCGCGGAAAAAGACTTCCCATCGGTGGTAGTTTTTCAGTACATAGTATCCGTCTGCAACAGAGTTTTCAAAGTGTATGAGATTAGTTGAAATATTTTTGCTCTCGCACAGTTCCAGAAATTCTGTTTTCGTCATATTACCACCTCTTTTTATTTTATTATACCACACTGCTGTTTTGATGTAAATATTTTTCCCAATTGGGTTCTAATACAACACGAATGTATGGGTCCTAAGTTGACACAAGCAGAGGGCATTGCCGTAGGTGGCGGTGGAAAGATGTTCTCATGGCGCATAGCTTGGTGAACAGGAAAAAACCTGTGCCTATTGACACGGGCGTGAACCAAGGGTAAAATTTCGGTATAAGGCTTAAGGCTTATTTCAGCTTGCGGGGTTATAATCAATACCGAGTAAACGGTGCGGATAAAACAGCAAGGGAAATAATCGTTATTGAAAAGGGGCGTTTTTGTGAAACATATAAAGTTCATCGGAGCGATTTTGGCGTTTATAATGCTTTTAACGGCCTGCGGCGGGGTGTCATCCCAGAATGCGGATCATGCCGTGGAAATCACCCTGCAGGATGCCGGTATCTTGGTCGATGGCGCACCGGCAGGGGAAGACAGCACCAAAGCAGTCTATACTGCCCGGGATATCATTTACTATGAGTCCGGTAAGGACTTTATTTACGGGGAGGGCAGCGAGAAAGATGCCCATAGTAAAGAGGCGGCGGATGCCCATACGGTGATTCATATTACCCGGCCGGGTGTGTACAGCGTTTCCGGAAAACTGTCCAAAGGACAGATCGCCGTTGACTTAGGTCCGGAAGCAAAAACCGATCCCCAAGCGGTGGTAACATTGATTCTCAATGGCGTGGATATTACCTGCGAGGTTGCCCCTGCGGTGATCTTCTACAGTGTATATGAATGCGGCAGTGCTGAAAATCCTTCCAAGGATGTGGATACCTCCAAGGCGGGTGCCAATGTGATCATAGCTGACGGCACGGAGAATTTTGTAAACGGCGCCTATGTGGCACGAATTTACAAGCCGGATACGGTGGTGCTTAACGGGGATAATACCGCAGTAGCGGAAGCGAAAAAGCTTCACAAGTACGACGGCGCATTTTACTCCAAAATGTCCATGAATGTAAATGCAGAGAAGAACGGCAACGGCATCCTCCATATCCGGGCGGAAAATGAGGGATTGGACAGCGAGCTGCACTTGACCGTCAATGGGGGCATCATTAACATTTCCTCCGGCAATGACGGCATCAATACCAATGAGGACGGTGTTTCCGTCACTACCATCAATGGTGGCGTCCTGAACATCCAAGTAACCGGCAAGACCGGTGAGGGCGACGGTATCGATTCCAACGGCTATCTGGTGATCAACGGCGGTACAGTAATTGCGTCGGCATGCTCCGATAGCGCGGATGCCGGCATCGACTCTGATAAGGGAATCTATATTAACGGCGGCACAGTGATCGCCACCGGACATATGCTGGACCGTATCGAAAACGGCGGACAGACCTATGCAGTATTTCATTTTACCCAAAAGCAAAAAGCCGGGGAGACCGTTACCCTGAAAAAAGAAAACGGGGATGCGGTTTTAGAGTATCAGCCTACCAATGATTATGCTGTTTTGATTTACAGCAGCCCCGCACTGGAAGAAGGCGTCTATACCCTTTGGAGCGGTGCGCAGCAACTGACCGGGCAAAGCAGCGGAATATCCGACGGGGCGGGGAAACGACCCGGCGGTGGGGGTGTGCGGCCTGACGGCGCGAATCGTCCGGAGGGCAGTAAGCGCCCCGAGGGAATGACCCGCCCGGATGGGACAGCGCGCCCGGATGGAACCAACCGGCCAACCGGAGCGGCACGACCGGGCAAGCAGCCATCCCAAAATGCCGGGAATGGATCACAGGAGGGATTTACTCCGCCGCCCCAGCAGCAGGGACAGCAAGAGATGGTTCCTATTCAGCGGCCTCAGAGGCCCGGGGTTGGAGATTGGGGAAATGTGACGCCCGGCGAAGTATCCCCGCTGTTCCAAATCGTCAAGGGGGCCAATATGTTCAGCGGAATATCCTATCAAAGCTGATTTTCTTAATGAACCTGCAGCATTCGTTGCAGGTTCATTTTTAATGTGGTATAATGGTGACAATGTCACAGATATTAAGGTCAAATGTGGTATACTATAGCTACAACAAAGGAAAGGATATGTATCCATATGCAGTATATCATCGCTTTTTTAGAGGGAATCATCACATTCATTTCCCCCTGCTTGCTGCCAATGCTGCCGGTCTATATCTCCTATTTTGCGGGAGGGGGCGAACGGACTGCCGGTAAGACGCTTAAAAGTGCCCTCGGATTCGTTGCGGGCTTTACTGCGGTGTTTGTGCTGATGGGTGCGTTGGCTGGCACCCTTGGGGGCTTTTTGCGGAAATATCAAACGGCGGTCAATATCGTATCCGGCTTGATCGTGATTGTATTTGGGCTCAATTTTCTTGGGGTGTTCAAGCTGCGGTTGTTTCGCGGCGGACACAGGGCGGTGAAGGCAGGTCATATGGGCTTTTTCTCCGCAATGCTCTTCGGCGTCGTTTTCTCTGTAGGCTGGACTCCCTGCGTGGGTGCGTTTTTGGGATCTGCTTTGATGCTTGCTTCCCAACAGGGGCATGTGCTGGAGGGCACACTGATGCTCCTTGCTTATTCCTTGGGACTTGGGATTCCCTTTGTGATCAGTGCAGTGCTCATCGACTACCTGAAAGGCGGCTTCGATTGGATCAAAAAGCATTATAGCGCGATCAATACCGTCAGCGGCAGCTTGCTGGTTTTGATCGGCGTTTTGATGGCTACCGGAATCATGGGCCGGTTACTGGCGTTTTTAAGCTAAGGAGGAATTATGAATAATAAGAAAATAATGCTCGTGATCATACTGATCTTTGTGCTGGTGTTGGCGGGAGCAGGGGTTCTCTATCGAAATTTAGGGCAAGCTTATTCCCCGGAGCAACTGGCTACCCAACCGCAGGAAACCGGTCAGGCGCAGAAGCTGAAAGCACCGGATTTTGCGGTCTACGATGCGCAGGGGAATGAAGTCCGGCTCTATGATTATGTGGGAAAACCCATCGTAGTCAACTTTTGGGCAAGCTGGTGCGGACCGTGCCAAATGGAAATGCCGGATTTTCAGGATAAATATTCGGAGCTGGGCGAAAATGTGCAGTTTTTAATGGTCAATATGACAGACGGCTCCAGAGAAACGGTGCAGACCGCAGCTGATTTTATCCGGGAAAAGGGCTATACATTCCCGGTGTTTTACGATACCAAATCCGATGCGGCCATCACCTATGGTGCGTACTCACTGCCTACCACTTATTTTATTGACGCACAAGGTTATGCCGTGGCGCAGGCCACCGGCGCTATCGATGCCGCTACATTGCAGCGGGGTATCGATATGATCACAAAGTAAAACAAAAAGGCTTGGCCCTCGGCCAAGCCTTTTACTTATGTTTTTGAGGGGGATTGGAGCTTTTTGATCCATCCGATTACGAAATCGATGCCAAAAGTTTTAACCAGCAGACCCAGCGCAGAAGCGATAAACACCGTCAGACCGGAAAGCAGACCGCCTGCGATCACGATCAGAACATCGGTGATCAGCAAAGCCTTGCCTATGGAAATGTGGGAGTACTTTTGCACGATCAGTGCGATCACATCGGTGCCGCCGGAGCTGGAGCGGACATAGAACATCACGCCGCTGGCAACAGCGATCAAACAGGCACCGGTAAGTGCAGATAAGTAAGGGCTTGCCAGTAAGGGTTGGGCAAAGGTGAGGGGCTTTTCCAGCAGCCCGACTGCCAGTGTAGTCAGCACAGAACCGACCAAAGTGCGCACAGCCATATCCCGCCCCAGTAGCACAAAGGCAAGAATGATCAACAAAAAATTGATGACCATTAAAATTGTGCCGGGGGAGAAGGGGAGAAAGGATTCCAAGATAACGGAGATGCCGCTGGTTCCGCCCAACAGCACTCCGTGGGGGAAAATGAACAGCACTGTGCTGGCAGCGTAAAGAATGCTTCCCAGCAGGATCAACAAATAATCTTTGATTACAGAAAGTGGTTGTTGTTTCATGGGATCAGACTCCTTTGGATAGATCTTCGTCAGTATAGCAGAAACACAAATGGATGTAAAGATTGTATTACTGCCTATATACACAAAAACTGCGGTAGAAACCGCAATAAAAAACACCTTTTTTGTGCGATTGGACGATGGAGATTTTCTTGACAAATCCGGGCGTTTTTCGTACAATTAGGCTGTATGAGTTTGTGTAGGCGGTGTGCGTTTTGAATAGGATTTTTCAGATAGATCCCACCTTGGAAGTGCCGATCTATCAGCAGCTTGTGGACAAGATCCGCTCCGGTGTCCGCATGGGCACATTGATGCCCGGGCAGCAGCTTCCCACGGTGCAGGAAATGGCCCAGTCTCTTTGCATTGCAAGAGGCACCATTAAGCGGGCCTACGATGAACTGGAGCATCTCGGCGTTTTGGAGAAGATCCAAGGCAGAGGTACATTTATTTGCTATCAGCCCTCCAATTCCAGCAGCCGGAAAGAACAGGCAATGGCTGCCATAGACAACCTGCTGGACAGTTTGGAGGACATGGGTTTTTCCTCTACCGAGATCAACATCTTCCTTACTCTGAAGCAGCGGGAACGGACAGAAGACCGTTCCGTCGTAAAAGTTGCCGTTGTAGAGTGCAATCCGGAAAATGTAGCAAAACTGACGGAGCAGCTTCGCTCTGTGCAGGGGATCGAATTGCATCCCCACCTGTTGGAGCTGGTGCAGGCTTATCCCTATAAGCTGGATGAAGATATGGATCTTGTCATCACCACTGCCACCCATGCTTCTTATTTGGAAAGTATCCTTGCGGATCGACAAAAGCTGGTTCGCGTGGCGCTGCGTCTGTCGGTGGATACACTGGCGGCGGTCATGCATATCCGAGCCGGTGACCGGGTGGGTATCCTTGGATCCAGCAGCCGGTTCTGCGATCTGGTGCTGCGAACCTGCAGAGGCTATGCTCCCGGCGCAGATTTTCAAAAACCGCGGCTTTTCGGTGTGGAAACGGATATGGAACGGTTCCTTTCAGACAAGGATGTGGTGCTGGTTCCTGCGGATTCTGAACGTTACTGTGACGGCACGGCTGTCCGGAAATTGCAGGAGTTTGCAAAGCAACATATCTTGATCCGCTGCGCTTACGAGATGGATGAGGGCTCCTTTTTGTATTTGGAAGAGAAGCTTCGCACCCTCCGGGAAGAAAAAACCAAGTAAATGTTATAAAATACCAAAGAATTGAGTATAGATGTCAGTTCTTGTTGTTGACAAATGGACTAGTACATTATACTATATAGTTGTAGAACAATCATAGGGGAGCCTATGAAAAAATAAAATGAGGTGTTAACATGGAGAATCGCGAAAAGAAGGTTTTGGTTATCGGCGTCATTGGCGCGGATGTCCATGCCGTAGGCAACAAGATCCTCTACCATGCCTTTACTGAGGCTGGCTTTGAGGTCGTCAACCTGGGCGTTATGGTCTCTCAGGAAGAGTACATTGCCGCAGCAATCGAATCCAATGCGGATGCCATCGTTGTTTCCTCTCTGTACGGTCAGGGCGAGTTGGATTGCCGTGGCCTGCGTGAGAAGTGCGACGAGGCTGGTCTGAAGGGTATCCCCCTGCTGGTTGGCGGCAATATCGTCATCGGCAAGCAGACCTTTGAGGATGTGGAGAAGCGCTTTAAGGCAATGGGCTTTGATCGGGCCTTTGCTCCCGGCACTGCTCCCGAAACTACCATCGAGGCATTGCGCGAGCTGTTACATATGGACGGTGAGCAGGCGTGAAAGCTGTTCTGCTGATTGATTTCGGCAGCACCTACACCAAGCTTACCGCGGTGGATCTGGACAGCGAAACCATTTTAGGTACAGCCCAGTCCTTTACCACCATTCAGACCGATATTAACGACGGTCTGGAAAACGGCTTGGCTTTGCTGCGGGAGAAGATCGGGGATGTTTCCTTTGCGGAAACATATGCCTGTTCCTCTGCCGCAGGCGGTCTTCGGATGGTCACCAGCGGCCTTGTGCCGGAGTTGACCGGTGAAGCTGCGAAAATGGCCAGCCTTGGCGCAGGCGCAAAGGTGGTTGGCATTTATGCCTTCCAGCTTACAGAGGATGATCTGGATGACATCCGCGCTGCCAAACCCGATATTTTCCTGCTGGTAGGCGGTACTGACGGCGGTAATACGGAGTGCATTCTCCATAACGCCAGAATGCTTGCTACCATGAATCCGGAGTTTCCTATCGTAGTGGCCGGCAATCGGTCTGCTGCCCGGGAATGTGAGCGGATTTTGCAGGGACATGAGGTATATGTCTGCCCCAATGTCATGCCGAAATTCGGCGTGCTGCAGGTAGAACCTACCCAAAAGAAGATCCGCGAGATTTTCCTTAATCGCATCATCCAAGCCAAAGGCCTTTCTAAGGCTGCTGCGCTATTGAGCGATATTATGATGCCCACACCGGCTGCGGTGCTAGCCGCCATGGACCTGCTGGCCCAAGGCAAGGGCGATGAGCCCGGTATCGGTGAGCTGGTCGCTGTGGATGTGGGCGGTGCCACCACGGATGTATACTCCATTGCCGACGGCATGCCGGAGCATATGAATACCGTGTTTAAAGGCATTCCCGAACCTTTTGCCAAACGGACGGTGGAAGGCGATATCGGCATGCGCTACAGCATCCGGGGTATTCTGGAAGCTGCCGGCGTGCACCGGATCAGCCAGCTTTCGGGTTTGGAAGAGGGCAGGGTAGAGGAACTGGTGGATTATCTTGCCACCCATACCGATGTGGTCCCCAAGGAGGATCCGGAGCTGGAAGCTTTGGATTTTGCCTTGGCATCCATGGCCATTGAGGAAGCGGTGACCCGCCATGCCGGCGCCATTGAGGAGACTTACACCATGATGGGTCTTACCTATGTGCAAACCGGCAAGAACCTGACCAAGGTCAAGCAGATCGTGGTCACCGGTGGCAGCTTGATCCACACCAAGCGGACTGCTGCTATCGCAAAGCATGCCCTGTATTCCCCTGCAAGCCCCGCATCCCTGCGCCCCAAGAACGCTGATGTGTGGGTCGACAGAACGTATATTCTGGCCGCTATGGGATTGCTTAGTGCGCATTATCCCGAGACGGCACTTCGTATTATGAAAAAGGAGCTTGAATACCATGGAAATTCAGAACAAGAGAATTCCTGAAGGCGAATTTCAAAAAATGCGCCAAGAAGTCTTGGCTACATGGCCCACCGGTAAGGATGTGAACATTGAGGAGGCTGTTGCCTACCAGAAGTCCATCCCCGAAAGCCGCCGCTTCGGTCAGAAGCTGCTGGACGCAAAGCGCGACGGCCGCACTCTGATCCAGCCCCGTGCAGGTGTTCCTGTTGTGGAAGAGCACATTAAGCTGCTGCAGTATCTGGAAAAGTACGGCGAGGCTGACCTGCTGCCCTCCACCATCGACTCCTACACCCGTCAGAACCGTTATGAAGATGCCGAGAACGGCATTGCTGCTTCCATCAAGGAAGGCCGTGCTCTGATGAACGGCTTCCCCGCTGTCAACCACGGTATTGCTAAGTGCCGTCAGGTTACTGAGAGTGTTGGCCTGCCTGTTCAGGTCCGTCACGGCACTCCCGATGCCCGTCTGCTGGCTGAAATCACCATCGCCGGTGGCTTCACTTCCTACGAAGGCGGCGGTATCTCCTACAACCTGCCTTACTGCAAGAACGTTCCCATGGAGCGCACCATCCGCGACTGGCAGTATGTTGACCGTCTGACCGGTATGTACGAGGAAATGGGCGTCTCCATCAACCGTGAGCCCTACGGCCCTCTGACCGGTACTCTGGTGCCTCCCTGCATCTCTCACGCCGCTGCGATCATCGAGGCTCTGCTGGCTGCTGAGCAGGGTGTTAAGAACATCACCGTCGGCTACGGCCAGTGCGGCAACTTGGTTCAGGACATCGCTGCAATCCGTACTCTGGAAGAGCTGACCGACGAGTACCTGCAGAAGTTCGGCTACAACGATGTGGATGTTACCACCGTTCTGCACCAGTGGATGGGCGGCTTCCCCGCTGACGAAGCCAAGGCTTTCGGTGTTATCTCCTCCGGCTCTCTGATCGCTGCTCTGTCCAAGGCTACCAAGGTCATCGTTAAGACTCCTCATGAGGCTGTGGGCATTCCCACCATGGAAGCCAATGCCGAGGGTCTGCGCTGCACCAAGCAGGTGGTCAACATGCTGGCTGAGCAGACCTTCCAGTCTGCTTCTCTGGAAGAGGAGAAGGAGATCATCCGTCTGGAGACCCGCTGCATCGTTGACAAGTGCATCGAGCTGGGTAACGGTGACGTTGCTGTGGGCGTTTGCCGCGCTGTTGAGTGTGGCGCTCTGGACGTTCCCTTCGCTCCCTGCCGTTACAACGCCGGCCTGATGCTGCCCTGCCGTGACAACGACGGCGCGATCCGCATCCTGAACACCGGCAACCTGCCCTTCACCAAGGAGCTGAAGGATCTGCATGCTGCTAAGATCGCTGAGCGTGCTGCTGCTGAGAACCGTAAGCCCTCCTTCCAGATGGTTATCGACGACGTTTACGCCATCGGTAAGGGCCGTCTGGTGGGCCGTCCCCGCTACTAAGATGTATTTTTGAGGGCGGCATTCGCCGCCCTCCCAACAAAATTATAAAGGAGTCAATCATCATGAAAATTATTGACGTTGTCTGCAGTGCAGGCCGTACCGGCTTCTACTTCGATGACCAGCGTGCGATCAAGAAGGGCGCCGGCCACGATGGCGTGTTCTACATCGGCGAGCCTGTGACCGAAGGCTTCACCTCCATCCGTCAGGCTGGTGAATCCATCTCTGTTATGATCATTCTGGAAGATGGCCAGATTGCTCTGGGCGATTGCGCTGCTGTTCAGTACTCCGGTGCCGGCGGACGCGATCCTCTGTTCTTGGCTAAGGACTTCATTCCTGTGATCGACAAGTACATCAAGCCCCAGCTGGTTGGCAAGGAAGCTGCTGACTTCCGCGGCCTGTGCGCTATGATGGAAGCCATTCAGGTGGAAGGCAAGCGCCTGCACACCGCGATCCGTTACGGCGTTTCTCAGGCTATTCTGGACGCTGTTGCAAAGGCTACCGGCCGTCTGATGTGCGAAGTCGTTGCTGACGAGTACGGCTGCACCGTCTCCGAGACCCCCATCGACATCTTCACCCAGTCCGGTGATGACCGTTACGACAACTCCGACAAGATGATCATCAAGGGCGCTCAGGTTCTGCCTCACGCCCTGATCAACCATGTTGAGACCAAGCTGGGACCCAAGGGTGAGAAGCTGGCTGAGTATGTGGAGTGGCTGCGTAACCGCATCCTGACCATGCGCACCAACGAGAACTACAACCCCATCCTGCACATTGACGTGTACGGTACCATCGGTGCTGCTTTCGGCAACAACAACTACAAGGCCATGGCTGACTACATCGAGGAGCTGGGCAAGATCGCAAAGCCCCTGCACCTGCGCATCGAAGGCCCCATGGACTGCGACGTGGATGTTCCCACTCAGATGAAGGCTCTGGCTGCTCTGACTGCTGAGCTGGATGCTCGCGGCTGCGACGTGGAGCTGGTTGCTGACGAGTGGTGCAACACTCTGGAAGACATCAAGCTGTTCGCTGACAACAAGGCTGGCCACATGGTCCAGATCAAGACTCCCGACTTGGGCGGTATCAACAACACCATCGAGGCTGTTCTGTACTGCAAGGAGAAGGGCATCGGCGCATATCAGGGCGGTACCTGCAATGAGACCGACCGCAGCGCTCAGGTCTGTGTCCACTGCGCTATGGCTACCAAGCCTGTTCAGATTCTGGCAAAGCCCGGTATGGGCGTGGACGAAGGCTTCATGATCGTGCACAACGAGATGAACCGTATCATTGCTGTCCGCAATGCCAAGAAGAACGCAAAGTAATTAAAACCATTAAAAAGAGCCGTCCGTCGGACGGCTCTTTTTTTGTTTATGGCTTATATGCTTCTATGCAGATCGATCCATCCTTGCCACTTTCGTAGAGGCTGAACCAGTGCTGCTTTCCGTTCTTGTCTGTAATACGAATGACATATTCTGAAAAGTCTCCCGGGTAAGAAAGCTCTGCGTATATCGCCTTGTTTGAATTCCAAGTCTTTACAGAGCCCACCTGTTCCAGTTTATCTTCATCCATATCGATCACCAGCTCATAAAGCAAAACATCGGTATAGGTTTCGCGACAAGTGAGCTTGATCTTCCGGTAATATTCAGGATCGCCTGCTTGAATGTGATGGTAATTCTTTCCGCTTATGAAGCTTTTGCTGGCGCCAGCGACGGTAATCATCGGTTTGCTGTTGCTCTGTGCCTTGACTTCCGTTAGATTGATCCAGCCCACACCGGATTTGAGCTTGCCCCACAGATTGCCGTCGTCATCGTACTGTTCCTTGACGATGGTGAAGGTTCCGGGCTTTTTGATTGTACCATTCACCTTGTAGTTATATCCCGGTCCTTTGTAATAAGGACAGTTTGATTGTTTGACTTTCTGTAAGTAGGGAACTTTTGAGGTGGGCGTTTTCGGCGCCGCTTCCTGCGGTTCAGTAGCCGGAACGGTGGGTGCTTGTGTCGGCTCGGTGGAAGGAACAGTGGAAGGCACCGTGGCTTCTGTTGCGGCTACAGTAGAAGCTGGTGTGGTGCTGTTTGCTTGTTCAATATTGATATTGATTTTATATCCGGTGACGGATTCAATCCATTTAGGAATGCTGCAACCGGTTATAGAAAATAGGGTTGCACAAATTAAGATCATGCTCAAGATTTTTTTCATAATATTCTACCTCATTATATGCTGTTACGCATTTCGATCCGGTAACCGAGCCGGGGCGCTGGGTCGTAGCTTGTGCCGTTGATATGTGCCAACAGTTCCCGACAGGCGGCACGGCCCAACGCAGCCGCGTCAAAATGTAGCGCACTGATATTGTATGTAGCCAGCTTATCGCTGTCACACAAGGATGCCAGTTGCACGTCGGCGGGGACTTGCAGCCTGCGCCGGTTCAGATGCTCCAAAATCCGCAAACAGACCTCGTCATCCATGGCAAGGAATCGCTTGGTGCCTTGTAAAAGCAGCTGATCAACTGCTTGAGCGCATTTTGTATCGTTGTCAATGCCGGTTCGGATTGTTGCATCTTCTGAAGAGAAATTCACATCTTTGATGGCTGCTTGGAAGCCGGCCAGACGGCTTTGATTGACGATGTAGCTGATATCGTTGCCTAAAATAGCAACCGGACCTGTGCCGGAGCGGAGAAAATCGGCGGAAAAAGCCCGGCAGCCTCCTACTTGGTCGTGGTCAGCTTCCACTGCGGCAGTGCCTTTCAGGGCAGGAGGGAGGGTGCCGATGGTGGCAAAGGGCATGTTATGGGCAGTGAGAATGTTCACCAGCTTGTCGTTTTCCACTGTTCTGGAAAGGATTACTCCATCTACCTTCCGGAAATCCAGAATCCGATTTAAAAGATTCGAGCTGTCGTCGGTAGATAAACACAGTAACAAGGTGTAATCGTGGGAATATGCTTCTTCTGCGGCAGCACCCATACTTTGACGCACATAGGGCAGATCCAATGTAATAAAGGATTTAGGCGTGACAAAGGCGAGGTTGTATGTTTTATTTTCTGCCAGCGCTTTTGCTGCGGCATTGGGACGGTAGTTGTGCTCTTGAATATAGCTTAAGATCCGCGCACGGGTCTGCTCGCCGATCCGCCCCTTTCCGGAAATAGCCCGGGAAACGGTGGTTTTTGATACGCCTAGCTCGGTGGCGATATCATCGATGGTTAAATTGTCCCGATTGTGCATTTTCTTCTTCCTTTATTCGACAGAGTGTGATATAATAACAGAAATGCTTGCGCAACTTGCGCAACTATTTTAGCAAATATTTGCGCAACTGTCAAGGAGGCTTCATTATGAGCAGAGCAGATGAAATTTACCGGCAAACATGTTTGGATATTTTGGAGAACGGCTTTTCGGATGAAGGGCTGGAAGTTCGTCCCAAATGGGAGGATGGCACCCCTGCGCATACTATTAAAAAGTTTGGCGTTGTTAACCGTTATAATCTGAAAGAGGAATTTCCTCTCATGACTCTGCGCAGAACCTACTGGAAGTCTGCGTTGGATGAATTGCTGTGGATCTGGCAGAAGAAGTCCAACCGCATTGAAGATCTGGGCAGCCATGTTTGGGATGAGTGGGCTGGTGCGGACGGTACCATCGGCAAGGCATACGGTTATCAGCTGGGGGTTAAGCACCAGTATAAAGAGGGTATGTTCGATCAGGTGGATCGGGTGATTTATGACCTGAAGAATAATCCCGCATCCCGCCGGATCCTTACCAATATTTATACCTTCCAAGATCTGCACGAAATGAATCTGTACCCCTGCGCCTATTCCATGACCTTCAATGTGTCCGGTAATACGCTGAACGGCATTTTGAATCAGCGCTCTCAGGATATGCTTGCTGCCAACAACTGGAATGTATGCCAGTATTCTATGCTGCTGATGATGATGGCACAGGTAGCAGGCCTTGAAGCAGGTGAATTGGTCCATGTAATTGCCGATTGCCATATCTACGACCGGCATATCCCGGCGGTAAAAGCAATGCTGGAAAACGAAGGCTTTGCCGCTCCCAAGGTAACACTGGATCCCTCTGTTACCGATTTCTATCAATTTACAAAGGATAGTTTTAAGGTGGAAGACTATCAGTTCCATCCCTTTAATTTTGAGATCCCCATGGCAATTTGAGGTGGTTTATGGAACTGATTGTTGCGGTTTATGATGATTGGGGGATCGGCAAGGACGGCACACAGCCGGTTGCCTTGTCTGCTGACCGGAAGTTCTTCCGGGAGACGACCCGAGGCGCTATGGTGATCGTAGGTCGCCGTACCATAGAGGATTTTCCCGGTCAAAAGCCATTGCCCGGCAGAGTGAATGTGGCACTGACCCGAACAGCGAAAGAGATTCCCGGCTTTACCGTGTGTACAAGCCCGGAGGAAGCGGCGGAATTGGCAGCGCATGCGGAGCGGGCGATGGTGATCGGCGGCGGTAGTATTTACCGGCAAATGCTTCCTATGTGCGATACTGCTTATGTAACCAAGGTTCATACAATGGTGGAATCCGATACCTATTTCCCGAATCTGGATGAAGATCCTGCTTGGAGTCTTACTGAAGTCCTCCAATCCGGCGAAGAGAACGGTATTTTCTACGAAATGTGCCTGTATAGGCGAAAATAACAAATATTGGCCTGTCGCAATCCGCGACAGGCCAATTCTTTTATGTATCCCAGCCGGTGGCGCGGGAAACAGCTTTTTTCCAGCCGGCCAAACGATTTGTACGAGTTTCTTCACTGATTTGCGGGTCAAACCGGCGATCGGGTGCCCAATTTTGCTGAATATCAGCTAAATCCTTCCAGAAGCCTACGGCAAGGCCTGCCAGATAGGCAGCGCCCAATGCGGTGGTTTCCACACATTTGGGGCGAAGTACCGACACATCTGTTAAATCTGCTTGGGTTTGCAGCAGATAGTTATTGGCTGCTGCGCCGCCATCTGCTTTTAACAGTCCTAAAGGCATTTGCGCATCTGCTTGCATAGCTGTCAGTACATCCCGCACTTGATATGCAATCGAGTCCAGTGTCGCCCGAATAATATGGTACTTATTGGTGCCACGGGTCAAGCCTACCAGTGTGCCGCGGGCATAGGGGTCCCAATAGGGAGCGCCCAAGCCGGTAAATGCGGGCACCAGATAGCAGCCATTGGTATCGGGGACCTTTTTTGCCATGTATTCGGAATCTGCGGAGGAATCGATAAAACGCAGCTCATCCCGCAACCATTGGATCGCTGCGCCGGCAACGAAAATGGAACCTTCCAATGCATAGGATACTTGTCCGTTCAAACCCCATGCTACAGTAGCTAAAAGACCGTTTTCTGAAAGAATTGGCTTGTTGCCGGTGTTCATCAGCAAAAAAGCACCGGTTCCGTATGTACATTTGCAGTCACCGGGAGCAAAACAGGTCTGGCCAAACAGGGCAGCCTGCTGGTCACCGGCGGCACCGCAAATGGGGATCGGTGCGCCGAAAAATTCTGCCTCCGTTTTCCCGTAAAGTGTGCTGGATTCCACCGGCGTGGGCAGCATGGATCTGGGGATCTGTAGTGCCTGTAAAATCTCAGTATCCCAATCCAGTGTGTGGATATTAAATAGCATGGTGCGGGATGCGTTGGAGTAGTCCGTTACGTGGGCTTTCCCTCCGGTGAGTTTCCAGATCAGCCATGTTTCCACAGTGCCGAAAAGAAGGTCGCCATTTTGCGCAAGTTCCTTTGCACCGGGGACGTTGTCAAGGATCCATCGGATCTTGGTGCCGGAAAAGTAGGGATCGATCACAAGACCCGTCTTTTCTCGAATGGGATCCTGCAAGCCATGCGCTGCCAGTTCATCACAGAAGGCTGCGGTGCGACGGCATTGCCATACGATGGCGTTGTAGATGGGCCGACCGGTATTTTTGTTCCAAACCACTGTTGTTTCCCGCTGGTTGGTAATGCCGATGCCTGCAATTTGGGTAGCAGTCACACCGGCGTTCGCCATGGCTTGTCTGGCAACCTCTAACTGGGTGGCAAAAATTTCGTCGGCATCGTGTTCTACCCAGCCCGGATGGGGGAAATGCTGGGAAAACTCTTTCTGGGCCATGGAACAGATCTTTCCGGTACGGTCAAACAGAATGCACCGGTTGCTGGTAGTGCCCGCATCCAAGGCCATAATATAATGTTCCATATTGCCTCCTTTAAAAATGGGGGGCTGTGAGAGCCCCCGTTAATATTTATTGAATATGTGTATGGTCGTTGATATGATCTTCGCAGTAGCAGTAGTAGCCGTTGCAACGGGAGCAGTAGCGGAACTCCAGCTCCGGATTGGTCGTATCTGTGCGGCCGCAGATGGTACAACGATGGCTGTAGTTCGGCTTTTTAGGTTCAGACCGCTCGGCACGGAAAGGAATCGGATCTTTTGGGGCAGCTTTTTTTGCGCTGGGGCGTTTTCTTACCCGCCAAGAGAAAGGAATCAAATTCCCAACATCTTTTCCCATAAATAGCAGGTAGTTCCCCAGTGCAACCAAGGGGAACAAATTGTGGGGGAAATACATGGTGGGGAAGGAAAGGTTGAATATAGAAACAAAAGTTAACAGCAGATAAAGCATGCCGATGATCCAGCCCTTAATGGGAAGAATAAACATGATCAGGAACTCACTGTCCGGGTACATGGTTGCATAGGTTAACAGCATGCTCAAATGCAAATAGTATGCCATGCTCCGGTAGACAGGCAGCACAGACACAAGGAAAGCGTATTGTTCTTCCGTGGTGATGGCGTCCGGCATAACGGGGCTGAAGATCATCCCAAAGGCATCCATCAAGATGACGCCGGTCAGATAATAAAGGTTAAACCGGAAAGTCCCCATACGCAGCTCTACCTGCCGTCCCAGCAGATAGAAGAAATACAGGAAAATTAGTTCAATCATGTCGCCGTAGGATTGGGTAAATACATAGGTCACCAATCGCCAAACCTGTCCTTGAAGGATCTTGCCTTTATCAAAGCATAGAAGCTGATATAAGGCGCTGCCGCCGTTGAACATGGACAGCAGGCAAACCAGTGCATTGCCTAATGCGATGTATAACATTAAGTTCGGGATACCTTTGTCCCGGTTGTTATAGCAAAATCGTTCGAAACGGGTTCGTAAACTCATGGATTTCAACTCCTGTTCAGTGTAGCTATATTTTACCAGTTTACGCGGCAAAAGTCTACAACGGAATTGTGAATTAATCCGGGAAAAAGACAAGAAAACAGTTGACATTTTGCAAAATTCGAGTACAATATACCCGAACTGCATACAAGCCTTATCAAGAGTGGTGGAGGGAACGGCCCGATGAAACCCGGCAACCTGCGTAAGTGTGGTGCCAAATCCGGCGGCGACGAAAGATGAGGATTCGATAGAGCACACATCGAGTCTTCGGTGTGTGCGGATTTTTTTGTGGAGGACGAATTATGGAAAAGAGATTGTTTACTTCTGAGTGCGTTACCTGCGGCCATCCTGATAAGGTGGCGGATGCGATTTCTGACGGTATCTTGGATGCCTGCCTTGCGCAAGACCCGAATTCCCGGGTTGCCTGCGAGGTAATGGTTACCACTAATTTCTGTGTGATCTGCGGTGAGATCACCACTAAGGCAGTGGTGGATTATGCTGCCGTTGCCCGGCAGGTGATCGCTTCGATTGGCTATACGGATCCTGCTACCGGCTTTAGTGCCGACACAGTAGAGGTTCTGTGCAAGGTCCATACCCAATCCGCGGATATCGCCATGGGCACCAATGATGAAGTGGGTGGAGCCGGCGATCAGGGTATGATGTTCGGCGGTGCCTGCACCCAGACTCCGGAGCTGATGCCTCTGCCGGTGGCTCTGTCCCGGGCACTAAGCAACCGCCTGACCCAGTGCGTTGAGAGCTGCGATTTGCTTCGTCCGGATGGCAAGACCCAAGTCAGTGTGGAATTTGATGAGCAGGGGAATGTGGTGGGCATCGATACGGTAGTTGTGTCTATTATGCATACCGAGGCCTTTGAAATTGAAGAACTGCGCCGTTATGTCCGGGAGGGTGTCATTGCACCGGTGCTGGAGCAGTACGGTTTTGATATTAAGGATGTGGCGCATATCCATATTAATCCCACCGGCAAGTTCGTGATTGGCGGACCGGACGGCGATACCGGACTGACCGGCCGTAAGATCATTGTGGATACCTATGGCGGTTATTTCTCCCACGGTGGCGGCGCCGTCTCCGGCAAGGATCCCACCAAGGTGGACCGCTCCGGCGCCTACATGGCCCGGTATATGGCCAAGAATCTTGTGGCTGCCGGCCTTGCAACCCAAGTGCAAGTGCAGTTGGCCTACGCAATTGGCGTGGCAGAGCCTGTTTCTGTCCGTGTTGACAGCTATGGCACCGGTAAGATCTCCGATGAGGAAATGATCGCCCTTTTGCGGAAAACCTGCGATTTGACCCCCGGCGGCATTATTCGCAAGCTGCAGCTGCGCAGCCCTATCTACAGCAAGACAGCACGGGAAGGTCATTTTGGACCTACCGACCGTCCTTGGGAAGTTACCGATTTGGCGGAGAAGCTGCGTCAGCTTGCTGGTATTTAAGAATAGTTTTTGCGCCGTCAATGACGGCGCAAAATTTTTGTGAAATTTAAGATTTTTATAAAGACTTTTTGTCGGATCTTTGCTATACTGATAGCATAATGCCAAGGGGGGCTTATTGATGAGATTGCAAATGTATTCAAAGGTTATTGCCGCACTGCTGGTTACATCCTGTCTGGTTGGCTGCACAGGACCGGAACAGACTGTTACAACACCGGAAACCACATTGCCTTTACAGACCGAAGCGACCTTGCCTTCTGTTGAGAATAGTACCCCCCGGCAGATCGTGGAGGCTTATGCGCAAATGAAAGGGATTCCTGTGGAATCTTGGCCCAATCATATTATTGCGATGATCGGAAAGAATCCGGAGATGATCCAGTATGTGCTGGATTACCCCTTTGAGTACGGCAAGGTTCATGAGATCGATATGACTGAATTTGCGGGAACCGAACGGGTGCCGTTGTTTATTCAGTGGGATAAGCGGTGGGGCTATTTGCGATACGGTGCGGATCTTGTGGGGTTGACTGGCTGTGGCCCGACCTGCCTTTCTATGGCTGCTTTTTATTTGACGCAGGATCCCAATATGAGTCCGGATAAGATCGTAAAGTTTGCTATTGAAAATAAGTACTTAATCAACGGCGGCGGCAGCTCTTGGCAGATCGTAACAGAAGGCGCCCCTAAATTGGGATTGGAAGTTAAGACCTTGATCCTGTCTGAGTATCAGCTGAAAAAAGCGCTGGAAGAAGGTCACCCGGTGATCTGCAATATGGGCCCCGGAATTTTCACCGAGACCGGTCACTATGTGGTCTTTGTCGGTGCGGAAGACGGCAAGTTCAGGATCAACGATCCCAACAGTCCGGAAAAATCCGGTAAGCTTTGGGCTTTTAGCGATTTTAAAGACCAAGTTCGCAATTGGTGGGCGATTAGCTTGCCTGAATCGTAAACAGTATAAATGAAACTGCGGTGCACTTCTTAAAAGCGCACCGCGGTTTTATTTTGTTATTGGTCAGGCAGTCTGTGTATTCTTGCGAAAGAGCTTAGCGAACAAACAGAACATCAGGTAAGCAACCAGTAAAATGGCAGCTGCCAGCATAAAGATGATTCCGTATCTGTTCAGTTCGTTCAGTATCATTTGAAGATAACTGACAACCAGTGTTTTTACAGCAGAGTCGCTGAAGGGCAACCGGTTGAGAATGTCGTAGTGCTGCGTCAGCATTGTAACGGCAAACAGCATGATCCCGCCGGTTGCACTGCTGATCGCGGCATAGTAAAGTGTGTCCCGGCGTTTTTTCTGAAGAACAAGAAGAAACAGAAGGAGTGCACCGATACCGCCGGCAATCAGGGGGATGAGTTTTTCAAAAAGGCTGCCTAAATTGCTCGCATAGCTCAGTAGCTTGGGCAAAAGGGGAATGCGGATCGATTCTGTGTAGTCGCTGATACAGGCGTCCACAAGGTCATTGATATTCTGTTCCAGTTCCGCTTCCGGTGTGGCGTGGATATTATGGGAATAGGCGTAATCGCGAACCTTTTGATCCAGTTGACTGCGCAGATCCTCTGTTGTCACAGTGGCAGATCCGGCATAGGAATCGGTAATATATTTAAGCGCGTCCCGCTCTACCAGTTCCAAGGTAAGCACTGCCATAATGGATTCCGGTTCGGTAACACCGGTGATGGAAAGAAGGTTTTCCCAATCGTATGCGATTTCTTCGTAAAGCTGCGTTGTAAATCCTTGCGTTTTTGCAACACGAAGCATGGGTGCGGAATCACAAACAGTAGTGTTTGCAAAATAGCACGCACTGCCGGCTAAGCACCCGATGGCGATAAATAGGGATAATATGCAGCTGAAGAAAACGCGCAAAAAGGTCTTTATCATGCCATGTTCCCCCAATCCACAATCATTGGTCCGGAGACATAGTCAGCGCATACAAAGAAGCGCTTTTTTACGCTGCCCAGAGCAGTGCGCTGATAATAGCAGGTATAAAGCACAAGGTTTTCATCTTCCCGCGCCAGATCATATATGGAATCGTCAGAGGCACTGTGTACACCCACATATTTAACTTCATAAGTATAGACGCCATAACTGGTGCGGATTTCCACTGTGTCGCCGACTTTGGTTTTGTGAAGATTTTTAAATTGCCGATTCACATGGGCGCAGGCCATGGTAGTGCCACCGTAGCCAACAATGGTGCTGCCGATAAATTGCCCAACGCCTTTTTTAAGGGCTTTTTCTGTGTCGCCGTATACAAAGGGGTACTGGATATTTACAGAGGGGATAGAGATCTCACCGTATACCTGCTCATATTTGGGGAAGGTAATGTCTTTAATGTCAATGGTATCAGCAGTTCCTTTGCCGGGTTCTGCCGGCGCCAGAAAATCAGATACATCGTGGTCGGGCGCAACCGGGTCCATTAAAAGCAAGCTTCCATAACCAACCAGATCCCCTGCGAAGGTATTGATTACCGTAAAAGCAATTCCACTTATGATTAAAGCAAAAATTAATGGGGCTACAAGTAGCCCCATTAAACGGATCATATAGTCGCGGAATTGCTGAATTGCTTCAGCCTTACGCATCTTACTTCTCCAGCAGGCCGTTGCGCTTGGAAACGACGAACATAACGCCGGTGGCCAGAGTCAGGCAGACAACAACAGCAACGCACACGAAGGTAGCATCGACAGTCACAGCATGACCGGTGGTCTTGATCACTGCAGCATTGTTGAACACGGGGGTGTTGCCGTCTTTGATGACGACCTTGCCGCTGGTGGGGTTGTACTCCAGCTTCAGATCGACTTGGTCACAAGCCTGCTGACCCAGATCCAGAATATCTTCGCGGGCAGCGGTGGGCAGCTTCTTCAGGTCGAACTTGTTGCCGCTAACCTTGGCGCTCTCATCCTTGATAATAGCGATACCTTCTTCGATGCAGCTGATGATGGCAGCAGCTTCGGCTTCGGTCATGTCGCAATCACCGGCAAAGTAATTCTTTGCGGTGTTGATGTAGGACTGAGGAACCTTGTACTCACCCTTAGAACCCAGATCAACAGCGGTTTCCAGCTTAGCCAGAACAGTCTTCTCGTTTTCGTTAATGCCGGTGGCAGCAAAAGCGGTCAGAGGCAGCATGGCAACCAGAGCCAATGCAAAAAGAACAGCCAAAAACTTTTTCATGATAGAACCTCCAATAATGATATACCTGACTATGTTTATAACCAGTTATGGAGATTTTAGCATAGTATTCCATTAATGTCAATGCGTATTTCCTGTTTTTTTATTATTTATATATAGTATTTGTCCCTAATATAGCCTTTAATATGACGATTTCTTTTGAAAAATAACCGGCTGTAGCTGTTTTCCTGCTGCGGCAGCTTCGATTGCAAGGGGGATCTGTGTGAAATCCGCCACGATGCTGGTTGGTTTGCCCAACGGATCATCTTGCCCGAAGGGGACAAAATAGTAATGTTTTCGCCCCATCAGCTTTCCGATGTTTTCAGCAGCTCCTGCAAGGGCGTCGTTTGTGGAGATTGCCAGTAGGATCGGGCGCCCGTTTCGTAAGTGACTTTTTGCGGCCATGGTAACCGGTCCGTCGGCGATGCTGTGGGCGAGCTTTGCAAGCGTGTTGCCGGTGCAGGGAGCGATGACTAAAATATCAAGAAGTTTTTTGGGACCGATTGGTTCCACTTGGTCAATGGTGTGCAACGGCGATACGCCGCATATTTCAGTCGCTGTTTTAATATGTTGGACTGCGGAACCGAAACGACTGTCGGTTGTGTAGCTGCATTCTGAAAAGATGGGAACAATATTGTGCTCTTTGGATAAGGCTTCCATAATAGGGAAGACCTGACTGTATGTGCAAAAAGAACCGCACATTGCAAAGCCAATGTTCATTTTTCCAACTCCTTTCTCACAATACGGGCAATTAGCTTACCGGAGCTTTCCGGCGCATCCATATTGGGCAGACCTCTTGCCCAAATTACATCGGCACCTTCTATACCGGGCTCGGAGGCCAGATCGATTTTCAAGCAGTTACTTGGACAGGTTGATAGTTTCCGCGCCGGCAGCACCATGGCGGGTACCGTGTTAAATATCACTCGATAGCTGGATAGGTCGGGGGAGCTGTTTTCTGTGTCTAGAACCTGATACCCCAGCGCTTCCGCTAAGGCGCGGTCTGATTCCTTTCGTGCTCCTACTGTTACAGATGCACCCATCAGTCGCAGCAGTCGAACCAGACATTTACCGATCCGCCCCCACCCAAGGACCAGTACGTTGCAATCGCTCAATGTAACAGGGAGATTCTCCATGGCAATGCATAATGCACAGTGGGCGGTGATGGCTGCATTTTCGGATAGGTAATGTGGATTCTGCAATAGATCGATACACCGATGTTGCTTGCATGCGGCATGGTGCAAATTGCCGCCGATGACCATTGCACCGGCAGGGATCGTTTCGAGGGTACCGCCACCCTTGATATGCCCATTGGCATCCAGACTGGGCACCGGCAACAGAATTACAGGTGCGTCCGGGACTTGCTGCCAGCCGGCAAGCACCAGTTCCTTTGCGGCGTATTCCAACGCGGATGTATGACCTTTTGTGGTAAATGTGTAACTGTTCATACAATCACCCTTTCACGCCACAATATGCGCATTGGCGGCGGGGAGTGCTTGATTTTTTGCAGGGTTCATGTATAATAAGCCCAAGAGGTGAATTTGATGAAACGTTTGGGATTTATTCACGATATGATGGATGTGAAGGTGCTGATCCTGTTCGTGGCGGCTCGTTCCAATTACCCGATGACGGTGCAGGAGATTTACGAACTGTGTTATCAGGACGAGTGCTTAAGTTATTTTGATGTTTGTACAGCTGTTCCGGAGTTGGCTGCGTCCGGCCATTTGTGTGAGAATGAAGATGGTCGTTTTGAGATTACCGATAAGGGCCGTCAGGACGGAGAGCTTACTGCGGACTCCATTGCCTTTACGGTTAAGTTGAGAGCGGAAAATGCGGTAAACCGTTTTAATCGCCAGCTTCGCCGCAGCAGCTATGTTAAGACCCGCGTTATTCCCCGGGAGGGAGGCGACTGTTCTGTGATCATGTCGTTGGATGACGAAATGGGTAATTTGATGACGCTGGAACTGATGGCACCGGATCAGCGTCAGGCGGTCCGCCTAAGCCGCCTGTTTGAGAAAAAAGCAGAGCAAGTCTATAATCTTACCATGTCTCAGCTGCTGGAGGATGAAGACGAACTGGATTGAGAATATTGCTGCAGCCCCTTGTCGCATATCCACTAATGTGGTATAATATAAGTACACCGAAAGATCGGTGATACGAAAGGAGCTGTGCTTATGAAATTCCAGTTTAGTGAGAAGAAAGTCAAGCTGCCCGGTAATGTCCATGCTTATGCCGAAAAGAAGGTCATGAAGCTTGCCCGTTACTTTGAGGAGGATGCACAGGCACTTGTCGTATTTTCTGTGGAAAAGAATCGCAACAATGTGGAGCTGACGGTTCGCGGTGCAGGCACATGGTTCCGTGCCCATGAAAGTACATCCGATATGTTTGCATCCATTGATGCGGCTGTGGGAACCATTGAAGGGCAGATCCGTAAGAATAAGACCCGTTTGGCGCGGCGCTTGCGGCAGGATGCGTTTACCCGTACTGTAGAAGAGACATCCTTTGCGGTGGAAGAGCCGGAAGAGGAGCTGAACATCGTCCGGGTCAAGCAATTCCGTTTTGCGCCCATGACCAGAGAGGAAGCGGTGTTGCAGATGAATTTGCTGGAGCATAATTTCTTTGCATTCCGGGATGCGGATAATGCCGATGCGTTTTCTGTGGTTTACCGCAGAAATGACGGTGGCTACGGTGTCATTCAGGACGGGGAATAACTGCGCGATTTCATGTTTTACGGGGCCTGCTTGCAGGCCCCGAAAATTTTTGCGAAATTTGCAAAAAACAGCTTGACAATTGGGGAGGGTTTTGATATTATACTCGGGCGCGTTCCGGAAGGGGCGTGAAAAGAGCAGAAAACAAGGGCAAAAAAATTGACGAGAAATGAAAAAAGTTCTTGACAATGCAGGCCCTGTGTGATATGCTTAACAAGCTCACCGCAAAAGCGGAGGGCGTTCTGTACCTTGTAAATTGAATAACGCAAAGACGAACAAACACCTTGAC
>JAFQFA010000011.1 GCA_017398725.1 Oscillospiraceae bacterium
CCAAGCCCATTCTGGAGCGTGCCGCTCAGCAGATCGCTGCCGGCGCAACCTATCTGGATGTGAACATCGGACCTGCTGAGAAGGACGGTCCCGAGCGCATGATGTGGGCTGTTAAGCTGCTGCAGGAGAACTTCAACAATGTTCCTCTGGCACTGGATACTGCCAACATGAAGGCAATCGAAGCCGGTATTAAGGTTTACAACCGTACCAACGGCAAGCCCATCGTCAACTCTGCTGACGCCGGCTCCCGTATCGGCTACATCGATCTGGCTGCTGCCAACGATGCAATCTGTATCGCTCTGTGCTCCGCTGACGGTATCGCCAAGGACAACGAAGAGCGTATGATGCACTGCGACAACATGCTCGAGCGCGGCCTGAGTCTGGGTATGGGCTCCGACGACCTGTGGTTCGACCCCCTGTTCTTGGTTGTCAAGGGTATGCAGGATAAGCAGATGGAAGTTCTGGAAGCCATCAAGATGTTCTCCGATAAGGGCCTGAAGTCCACCGGTGGTCTGTCCAACAACTCCAACGGCGCTCCCAAGGACGTCCGTCCCATCATGGACTCCGCTCTGGTTGCAATGTGCATGATGCAGGGTCTGACCTCCGCCATCGTCAACCCCAACGATCGTCGGCTGATGGAGACCATCAAGTCCTGCGATATCTTCAAGAACCACGTGCTGTACTCCGACAGCTATCTGGATCTGTAATCTTATTTCCCCGCAATTATGGCTGGGAGGGTAACTCCCTCCCAGCCACTTTGCTTTTTTGACGAATTTCCCGTTTGCGGTGCCCTGTGTGCGCCTTGGCGCGAACGCCTGCGTTGCCCACAGACCGCGGCACACGCTACGCCTTCCCTTGATCCGCCACTGGCGGCGGGAAGGCTCGCGGCCCTCCGGCTTATGCTTTTCTAGGAAAAGTTTTCTCCTCAGAAGAGGCCTTAGAAAATTCGTATATCCAGCCGGGCGGGTATGACGCCGGCTTCATATAAACTAATTTTTAGGAGGAACTACTTATGAGCGTATTGACTGATTTGATCTATGGCGGCAGCAACGCTGTGGCAGGCCTGACTGAAGGCGCTGTTAACGATGCCATTGCCAAGTACGGCGCGGACAAGGCCATTGCCTTCCCCGACACCGCTTACTATTTCCCCACCATCTACGCAGCTACCGGCGTCAAGGTGAAGACCTTGGGTGATCTGGTTCCCTGTGTGGGCGTTCTGAAGAGCCTCATTACCAATCAGGAAGATCTGGGTCAGGCCCTTAACGCAGGCCTTGCTACCGCCGTCGGTGCGGAAATTCTGGAAGGCCTGAAATGGGCTGCCAGCGAGAACCCTTACGAGAATGAATCCGGCATCGGCTTCGTTCCCGACCCCATTATCCGGTCTCTGGGCGTGCCGCTGGTTACCGGTGATATCCCCGGCGTCGCGGTTGTTCTGGGCAAGGCTGACAACGCAGAAGATGTAGTCAATGTGGTCAAGGACTACCAGTCCAAGGGCATTATGACCTTCATGGTAGGCGATGTGATCGAGCAGTGCGCTGAAGGCGGCGTAAAAATGGGTCTGGAATTCCGTGTGATCCCGCTGGGTCACGATGTGACCTCTGTGATCCATGTTGTTACCGTGGCTGTCCGTGCTGCTTTGATCTTCGGCAATGTGCAGCCCGGCGATCTGGGCGGCCTGCTGACCTACACCAAGGAGCGCGTACCTGCCTTCGTGAACACCTTCGGTGCCCTGAATGAGGTGGTTGTTTCCGCCGGCGCCGGTGCCATCGCACTGGGCTTCCCTGTGATCGTGGACATCGATCTGGGCGAAAATCAAGTGCCCGGCGCACTGGAATCCGTTTGTGATCATGCCGAGACCGTTAAGAAGTCTCTGGAGCTGCGCAACATCAAGATCAAGGTAAAGGAGCTGCCCATCCCGGTAGCCTTTGCCGCTGCCTTTGAAGGTGAGATCATCCGTAAGGCAGATATGCACAACGAGTTCTGGTCCTCCAAGAACCCTACTGCCGAGCTGGTTATGATGCGGGGCATGGATGAGATCGAGGATCATAAGATCACCATTACCGGTCCTGATCTGGCTGACGGACAGGAGCTGGCACTGGCTACCTTCGTGGAAGTGGCCGGCAAGAAGATGCAGGAGGATTTCGAGTCTGTTATCGAGCGGAAGTTCCATGCTTGGTTCAACTACATGGAAGGCGTGATGCACACCGGTCAGCGCAATCAGGTCCGTGTCCGTGTTTCTAACGGCGCTTTTGAAAAGGGTCTGAAGCTGAAGGACTTTGCAGAAGTTCTGTATGTAATGATCATGGACGAGTTCGAGGCGGTTGTGGATAAGTGTCAGGTGACCATTATCACCGAGCCTGTGGCGGCCGGCAAGTTCCGTGACGAAGTGGCGATGCCCCGTTACGCCGCCCGTGATGCCCGGTTGGAGAGCCTCACCGACGAGGCAGTTGACCGTTATTACACCTGCATCCTTTGCCAGAGCTTTGCCCCTGCCCACTGCTGCGTGGTCACCCCCGAACGTCTGGGTCTGTGCGGCGCGGTGTCTTGGCTGGATGCCAAGGCTACCAACGAGCTGGATCCCAACGGTCCTTGCCAGCCTATTTTCAAGGAAGGCTGCACCGATGAGCGCACCGGCCGTTTTGATTCCGTGAATAAGGCCATCACCGATGCCACCCACGGCGCGGTGGAGACCGTAACCCTGTACTCCATTCTGGAAGATCCCATGACCTCCTGCGGCTGTTTCGAGTGCATTTGCGGCATTGAGCCCATGAGCGGCGGCTTCATCGTGGTCAACCGGGAATTCTCCGGCATGACCCCTGCCGGCATGACCTTCGGCGAGTTGGCATCCTGCACCGGCGGCGGCGTTCAGACCCCCGGTTACATGGGTCACGGCCGTCACTTCATCTCCTCCAAGAAGTTCATCGCTGCCGAAGGCGGCATTGAGCGCATCGTTTGGATGCCCAAGGAACTGAAGGACGATGTGGCGGAGCGGCTGAATAAGACCGCCAAGGAGCTTTACGGCATTGAAAACTTTACCGATATGGTGGCAGACGAAACCGTTACCACCGACGGCGAAGAGCTGCTGGCATGGCTGACCGAGAAAAACCACCCCGTTCTGGGCATGGAAAGCCTGCTGTAATTTCGTTCATTGGGGGCGGCGGTTTTCCGCCGCCCCAATCCCTGCAAAATACCAATGACTCCCTATTAAATATAAGGAAATAGAAGTATGAAAGTAACCTTCCAGATTGAGGGCGCAAGCCCTGTTCAAATTGAATGTAACGCCGGTGATAACCTGTTGGAGCTGGCCCGTCGTGCCAATGTGGCCATCGACGCCCCCTGCTCCGGCAACGGCTCCTGCGGCAAGTGCCGTGTGAAGCTTGTTGAAGGGGAGGTAGAGTCTATCCCTTCCCGGCATATCACCGCCGAGGAATATGATGCAGGCTGGCGGCTTAGCTGCAACAGTAAAGTGGTGGCCGATTGTACCGTATTTGTCCCCGATATTGCCAGCGCTTACCAAAGCCGGATGAAGACCGCCGACTTGTCCTCTCCCGAGGAAGTGGCGATTTTCCAAAAGGCGCAGAATCAGATCCAAGAAAGCGGCATTTCCTTCTCCAATGACTATATGGCGCTGCAGCTTACAATGGAAGCCCCCGGCGAGGACGATACCATGCCGGATATCGAGCGGCTGCAGTGGGCAGTGCAGGCTGCGGTGGAATGCAAAACGGTCAAAGTGCCTTACAGTGTGATGGTGAAGCTTGCCAGCACATTGCGGGAAAATGATTTTAAAGTCTGCGTCAAGGGCAAGCTGGACAGGAATGTGTTCCAGTGTATGGAAATTACCCCCTTTGAGGATACCGCCATTGTAGGCTGCGCCATCGACATCGGTACTACCACCGTTTCCATGGTGCTGGTAGATCTGACAGACGGCAAGATCTTGGCAAAAGGTTCTTCCGGCAACGGACAGATCCGCTACGGTGCGGATGTGATCAACCGGATCATTGAGTCTACCCGCCCCGGGGGCAGAAAAAAGCTGCAGGATGCCGTTGTCAAGGAAACATTGACCCCCATTATCGCCAATTTGTGCCGCAGCGCCGGGATCAATGCCCGGTCCATCCTGCGGCTGTGCATCGGTGCCAACACCACCATGAACCACCTGTTGGTAGGGGTGGATGCCGATCCCGTGCGGATGGACCCCTATATTCCCAGCTTCTTTGCATGGGAGGGCCTGCTGGCCCGGGATCTGAACCTGCCTGCCAACCCCTTGGCACCGGTGGTCATTGCGCCTAATATCGGCTCTTATGTGGGCGGCGATATTACTGCCGGCACACTGGCGACCATGATGTGGGACAAAGATGAAATGACCCTGTTCATCGACTTGGGCACCAACGGTGAGATCGTGTTCGGTAATCGGGATTTCCTCATGAGCTGCGCTTGCAGCGCCGGTCCTGCCTTCGAAGGTGGCGATATCTCCTGCGGTATGCGTGCCACCGACGGCGCAGTGGAAGCAGTGACCATCGATGGCGCTACCATGGAACCCACCCTGACCATCGTGGGCGATGCCGGTCAAAAACCGGTAGGTATCTGCGGCAGCGGCATTATCGATATCATCGCGGAGCTGTTCCGTACCCGGATCATCAACGCCAAGGGTCTGTTTGTCCGGGAGGGCGATCGGGTGAAGCGGGATCAGTACGGTATGGGCCGTTATGTGCTGGCCACTGCGGAGGAAAGTGAGACAGGCCGGGAAGTGTCCATCAATGAGGTGGATATCGATAACTTTATCCGTGCCAAGGGCGCGATCTACTCCGGTATTGATACCTTGCTCCAGTCTGTGGATATGACCCCGGAGTGCATCGACAAGGTGATGGTCGCCGGCGGTATCGGTTCCGGTATCAACATGAAAAACGCCATCAGCATTGGCATGCTGCCGGATGTGGAGCTGGAGAAGTACCAGTATATCGGCAATTCCAGCCTTACCGGTGCCTATGCCATGGTGGTCAGCGACCAAGCGATTGAAAAGTGCCATGAGGTAGGTGCCAATATGACTTATTTGGAGCTTTCCACCTACCCCGGCTATATGGATAGCTTTGTGGCTGCCTGCTTCCTGCCCCATACCGATGCAAGCCTGTTCCCCAGCTGCGTGCAGGAGGATTGATTATGCAAGTGGAAAACCATAAAGAAGAAGTACCCTTTGAGTATTATGAAGGCTTGTTTCAAAAGCTGGACCCGAAGGAAGCATTGGAACGGCTGCCGGATATAAAGTGGGACGGTAAGGAATTTTATGTAAATCTGCTGGGCAGGGAATATGCCATTGCCCATCCGGATTACGGATTCCGTGCACTGGATGGGGGGATGATTCCGCCGCTGTCCGTGCAAACCTTCTTGCTGCGGTATTTGCTGGAGAGCAAAGCAGTCCTATGGAAGGGCACATGGAAGACTTTCCGGGAAATGCCTTGGGGGGAGATGTACATCAAGCCCTATACCGGACGGGTGCTGACCCGGGCGGCCTTTACCTTTGGCACCCGGCTGGAAGCCTTCCGGGCTGCCTGCGAGAAAATGGGTGCCATGGCGCTGCCCCACGGGGATGCAGGCTTCCAATTTGATTTTATCGGTGGGTTTATGGTGCAGATCATGGCGTGGGCCGGCGACGATGAGTTCCCGCCCAATGCGCAGGTGATCTATTCCGATAACTTTGAGGAGGGCTTTGCCCCGGAGGACCGGGTAGTGGTGGGAGATATCCTGATCTCCACCATTAAGGCGAATATGTAACAAACCGGGAGTGTTTTTCAACACTCCCGGTTTCTAAATTTTGATTTATCGGTCTAATCTGTAGGGCGGGGGCTCTGCTCCCGCCGCCAAAACCCATTACATTTACACGGCGGGACCAAGGCCCCGCCCTACGGCGTTATACGACAAACAGCCCGAAAAATTGGAACTTGTTGATTGGTTGGAAAAGATTTTTTGTTGATTATTCCGGCGTGTTGTGCTAGAATTTTTCTGTTGGGTACTGACCCACAGAAAGGTTTGATCGTTTTTGTATACTGTGAAGAATCTGTATGACTTGGAGCATACCATTGCCGGGGATTACTTGGCACAATTTACCTACCCTTGGGAAGCCCTTGCCGGAATCAAGGCGCTGATCGTTGAACTGGGTGCGACACTGAACAAAGACGATTACTTAGAAATTTCCCCGCAGGTCTGGGCCCATAAAACGGCTAAGATCATGCCCTCTGCCTATATCGGTGCGCCCTGCATCATCGGCCCTGATACCGAGGTGCGGCACTGTGCCTTTATCCGTGGCAGCGCTTTGATTGGCGCTAACTGTGTGGTAGGCAACTCTACCGAACTGAAAAATGTGATTTTGTTTGACAATGTGCAGGTGCCCCACTTTAATTATGTGGGTGACAGCATTTTGGGTTACCGGGCCCACATGGGTGCCGGCTCTATCACCTCCAATGTAAAGGCAGATAAGTCTTTGGTGGTGATCCACTGTGAACCGGAGATCCCCACCGGCATCAAAAAGGTTGGCGCTATGCTGGGCGATTTTGCGGATGTGGGCTGCAACAGCGTCCTCAATCCCGGTACCGTCATCGGCCGCCGGAGCAATGTATATCCCACCAGCTGTGTCCGGGGTGTGATCCCGGAGGGCAGCATTTACAAAAATAACGGTACCATCGTTACAAAACGGTAAGGAGTATATTTATGGGAAAATATTTTGGAACGGACGGCTTCCGTGGCGAAGCCAATATTGATCTGACGGCGGATCACGCCTATCAGGTCGGTCGTTTTCTAGGCTGGTATTATAAAGAGGTAAAGACCCGCGCCGGCAGCGACGAAGAGACGAAGATCGTCATCGGTAAGGATACCCGCCGGTCTTCCTACATGTTTGAGTACGCTTTGGCAGCAGGCATTACCGCCTCCGGCTCCAACGCATACCTGCTCCATGTGACCACTACCCCTTCTGTTGCCTATGTGACCCGCACCGACGAGTTTGATTGCGGCGTCATGATCTCCGCCAGCCATAACCCCTTCTATGACAACGGCATCAAGCTGCTCAACGGCAACGGCGAGAAGATGGAAGAGGCAACCATCGATCTGGTGGAAGCTTACTTGGATGGTCAGCTGGAAGTGTTTGGACAGAAGTATCCCCAGATTCCCTTTGCCAAGCGGGATGAAATCGGCCGGACGGTGGACTATGTGGCAGGCCGCAACCGGTATATCGGTTATCTGATCAGCTTGGGGATGTATTCTTTCAAGGGCGTAAAGGTGGGTCTGGACTGCGCCAACGGCGCCAGCTGGAATATCGCCAAGAGTGTATTTGATGCGCTGGGCGCCAAGACCTATGTGATCAATGCCGATCCGGATGGTGTGAATATCAACGAGGATGCCGGCTCTACCCACATTGAGAATCTGCAGAAATTTGTTCTGGATAACGAACTGGATGTGGGCTTTGCCTACGACGGCGATGCAGACCGCTGCCTGTGCGTGGATGAAAAGGGTCAGGTGGTCTCCGGCGATCATATCCTCTACATTCTGGGCAATTACATGAAGAGTAAGGGCCAGCTGGATAACAACACCGTGGTTACCACCGTTATGTCCAACTTTGGTCTGTACAAAGCCTTTGATGCCTGCGGCATTGACTATGCCAAGACCAAGGTGGGCGACAAGTATGTTTACGAGTATATGGTCAAAAACGGTTGCCGTTTGGGCGGCGAGCAGAGTGGCCATATCATCGTTTCTCAGTACGCCACCACCGGCGACGGCATCCTCACCAGCTTGAAGGTGATGGAGGTCATGATGAAGACCAAAAAGAGCTTGTCTAAACTTTGCGATGGTCTGACGATCTACCCGCAGGTGCTGAAAAATGTCCGTGTTCATAGCAAGCCCGAGGCGCAGAATGATCCGGCGGTGAAGGCGGCGGTGGAGGATGTTGCTCAGAAACTGGGCGATACAGGCCGAATTTTGGTGCGGGAAAGCGGTACAGAGCCGGTTATTCGCGTTATGGTGGAGGCGGCTACCAAAGAGGAATGTCAGCGGTATGTGGATCAGGTGGTGGATGTGATCTGCCGTCAGGGCCACGCAAGAGTGTAAATAATGAAACCATCTCCGGGGCGCTGATCAGCGCCCCGGTTTTTTTGCGGCAGTGTGGGCCTGATGTTGTGAAATTGTAACTAAAATTACAAAGCTGTAATATTTTCCTTGCTTTTCCAGTAAGCTTATGGTATGATGACACAAGTTTGCGTAAAGGAGGTGCCGTTTATGGCGCGCAAAGTATGGATCACATTGCTGGCGTTGGTGCTGGCGTTGGGCATGGTTCCGGTTTCTGCCGCAGCGGCATCCCCGGAAGCGGCGGAGGCGTTGTATGAGAGCACACGCCGCAGCTATACTGCCAGTTTGTCTTCTGCCGGAAAAGCCTCGTTTCACGGTTTTTGCGGTACCATGGTGGCTTATCAGCTGCGCCATTTGAAGATTACCGGCAAAGTGGAAAAGGCCGACGGCAATAAGATGTTTGACCGCTTCAAGAAAAAGGAGCGCAGCTCCGGCGGTTACTATATCACCCCGTATTCTGCGAAAAAGTATACCTTGGAGCAGGCGCTGAACGCCATTTCCCATGATGGCACCAAGGATGTCTATAATATTCTGGTGGGTTTCCAGTGGACCAATACAGAAGCCGGCGCCCGGTTTGGGCATACGGTGTTTATCAACGGCATTCTGGACGGCACGGTTTATTTTGTGGAGAGCTTCGATTCCTCCATGGGTGGCAAAGAAGGGTCTGTGATCCGCAAGTCCATTGCGGCCTTTGCCAAATATTATGATCGTTGGACCCGGTTTGAAGGCTGCATTCATTTTACTAAGGGGTACGCCGATTCTTTGGAAGACTGGGCAACGGACATGATGGTAACAGCCCAATCAGAATCGGCGCTATTGAGCCAGCCTGCTCCGGAGGGGAAAGAGGGCAGCCACTTGCTGCGGAGCGTTATCCCGGGAGAGCGGCTGACCGTGGACCGGATTCTGAAGGACAAGCAGGGAACATGGTATTATCAGGTGCAGGACGGTACATATACCGGTTATATTGCGGCGCAGGAAGCTGCTACCGAGCAGATCCGCTATGCCGATCTTTCTATGACCGATATCACGGTGCCTGCGGATGTGCAGACGGACGCGCCGGTACAGCTTTCGGGTAAGGTTTCTACCAAAGCGGCCCGGCTGGGAAGCGTGCAGCTCCGGATTTCCGATCCTACCGGCGGGGAGATCACCTGCAAGGAAACCCGGGTAGATGCAAAAAACCTTGATCTGGCGGCGCTGAAAGTGCCGGTTTTGCCCCAAGGCAACTATCGTTTGACGGTGACGGCAGAAAATGTGTGTCACTATCTGGCAGATGGGGAGCTGGTTTGCGTCACTACACCGGTGGAAATTGTAAACGCCACATTCCGGGTGGGCCTGATGCCCCGGATCTACGGCCTGCAGAGCCGACAGGCAGCACCGGCAGAGAAAAACGGCTGGGTTTTGGAAAACGGCAGCTGGCATTTCTATGAAAACGGGGAGACGAAAACCGGCTGGTTCCGGGAAAATCAGATTTGCTACTATTTTGACGAAACCGGAGCGGCCGCTACCGGCTGGACGGAGATAGACGGACAGACTTGTCTGTTTAGTGCTACCGGCGCTTTGTGTACCGGATGGATCCGGGTGGAAGAGGGCCTGCGTTACTGCGCCGTTGGCGGTCGTTTTGCAAATGGCTTGCAGAATGTTGACGGCCGGTGTTATTACTTCCAAGACGGCCTGCTGCAAACAGAAGGTACGGTTACCGAAGCGGGGGTCACCTACACCCTCCAACCCGACGGGCAGGCAACGATCCTTGACCAATTCACAGAAGGTGATCTCACATAGTGAGATCACCTTTTTATATTACTCCCCAAAACTTTCATTAAAAGGGCACAATATATGGTGGATTATTTGGAGTTTTGTGTGTTTCCACTTGCTTTTTTTACGGGGTCATGGTAAAATATAGCCAACTGAGATAAAGGAGTTTGATCAGTCATGATGAAGAAGATCCTTTCCTTCTTGCTTTGTGCCGGTATGCTGCTGTCTATGGCCGCCTGCGGCGGTGCGCCTGCACAGGAGGACCCTGCCAAGACCGGTTCTGCCTACGCAGCCAAGGAGGCAGATGTAGCGTTTTTGGATAAGGCCTACGAAGGCCGCGTGGCATATCACGGAGAATTCCATGACCATGCCAGCACCGGCGGCACCAGTGACGGTAAACAGTCCTTGCAGATCTGGTTGGCAGTGATGGAAAGTCTGGAAATGGACTTTGCAACCATCGTGGACCACAAGCAGGCGCTGCATATGGAGCTGGACGCATGGGATGATACCATCTTTATTGGCGGCTCTGAGCCGATGGCTATGCCCTCCGGTTTGATCGCAGCAACCTATAATAAGATGCATTTCAATATGATCTTCACGGATGTGAACGGCCTGATCAATACGGTCAAGGAGTATGACGCATCGTGCCCAATCCTGAGAGGGTTTAATGCCAAGGACTATCCGGCAGATTATGACGGCCCGGACGCAAATAAACTGGCAGGCGGCTGGCACTTTACTTATCTTTACGGCGACAGCACGCCCAGCAAGGAGCAGATGGCCCAGCTGATCGATATTATTAAAAAGAATAACGGCATGTTTGTGAATGTCCATCCCAAGTCCAGCGGTTATGTGGACTCCGAGAACCCTCTGGACTACTGGTATGCCGACTACACCGGTCTGGAAGTGTTCTATGGCTACAAAGGATACGCCCCGGCGCAGCCTGCTACCCTGAAAAACTACGAGCTGTGGAAGAATCTTTTGACCATGGGCAAGAAGGTTTGGGCTACCGCCGGCAGTGACAAACACAATATGCCCAATACCGATGCGCTGTCCACGGTGTATTCCGAGAAAAAGGATGCCAAGGTCTACTTTGAGCATTTTAAGGTGGGCGACTTTGTGTGCGGTCCTGTAGGCATCCGGATGGCCATTGGTGATGCCACCATGGGCGGCGAAACAGCCTTTGCAGGTAACCGGGTGGTGTTCTCTGTGGGCGACTTCCACAAGAGCGCCTATGATCCTACCCATAAGTACCGGGTGGAGCTGCATAGCGATAAGGGCATTGTCTTCAGTCAGGAGCTGACCGATCCTACGCAGACTGCTTATTTTGCCGTGGATGCTAAGGAAGACGCAGCTTTCTACCGGGTGGAGATCCGTGACATCACCACTGACTTGATGCATGCTCTGGGCAATCCCATATGGAATGTGAAGTAATTTACTCTAAGTACGATAGATCCAAAAAAGGAAGCCGCAAGGCTTCCTTTTTTTGCAAATTGAAATTTGACAGTATATGTTATAATATAGAAAAAACGCGGGAGTAGGAAATATGCGGATTATTGAGGTAACGGATTTTCAGGATCCGGCTTTGGATGTATATGCCCGGCTGACGGAGGCGCAACTCCATCAAAGCCCCGGGAAGCTCTTCATTGCGGAAAGCCCGAAAGTGATCGCCCGGGCGCTGGATGCCGGCTGTGTGCCGGTGTCTGTGCTGGCGGAGCGGGAGAACCTAAAAGGAGAAGCAGCCCAAGTGATCGAAGCCTGCGGGGATGTGCCGGTATATACCGGAGAAAACGCCCTTTTGGCAAAGCTTACCGGCTACAAGCTTACAAGAGGTTTATTGTGTGCGATGCACCGTCCGCCGGTACGAACCTTGGAGGAAGTGCTGCAGGATGCCCGCCGGGTGGCGGTGCTGGAAGATGTGGTGAATCCTACCAACTTGGGCGCGATTTTCCGTTCTGCGGCGGCATTGGGAATGGATGCAGTGGTGCTGACCACCGGCTGCTCCGATCCACTGTACCGGCGCAGTGCCAGAGTGAGTATGGGTACGGTGTTCCAAGTGCCGTGGGGATATCTGGAACAGCCCATCGGCTACCTGCGGGAGCTGGGCTTTCGAACCGCTGCCATGGCATTGAAAGAGGATACCTATTCCATCGATGCTCCGGAGCTTGCCAAGCAGGAGCGGCTGGCAATCGTTTTGGGCACAGAGGGGGAAGGCTTGAAAGATGCCACCATCGCCCAGTGTGACTATACGGTGAAGATCCCCATGTATCACGGGGTGGATTCGTTGAATGTGGCGGCTGCCAGTGCTGTGGCCTTCTGGGAACTCCGGAAACGATAAATTGGAATTTGTTGCAATAAAAAACCGGAGGACATCGTCCTCCGGTTTTTGGTTGTTTGGCAATTAAGCAGCCTTAGCAATGGCGGTGATGTGGGTATTCACGCCCTTGTACCAGTACAGGAAGCCCTCCACATCCACAACGTCACCCTCAGCCAGCGTGCCGACAGTCTTGTAAACATCGGAGTCAACGCCGGTCAGGTACATTTCCACGCAGAAGCTGTACTCGTTTTCACCCTTGGCAACGGTCACATAGATGTCATCGCCGGGCGCGCCGTTCTTGTACTCCACCTTCTTGATGGTCAGGCCCTTGAAGGAAGCCAGCTTGTTCATGTGCTTCTCCAGCTCCTCGGTGCCCAGCAGCTCAGTGGCGTCCATAGCCTCGGCAACATAGGTGTCAGCGCCTTCCACGAAGGTGAAGGTGCCGTTCATGATCTCCACCTCGCCGTCGTAGATCGCCTTGTCGCCGGTGACGCGGATCTTGGTGCCGGGGGTCAGCTTAGCAGCATCTTCCTCGGAGCAAGCCATGTCATACATGAAGTAACCGCCGTCGGGGCCCTGTGCGTAGACGCAGATGGTGTTGTTCCACCAAGCGCGGGTAGCCTGCACATAGGTCTCGATGCAAACAGCGGCATCCACCTCAGCGGCCATGAACTCCTCGTAGGTCATCAGGGCAACTTCGGTGCCGTTGGTGGCCTCGGTAGCATCACCGGTAGCGGTGGTGGGGGTGGCGGTAGTACCGGCAGGAGCGGCAGTTTCGCCACAGGCGACCAGACCGGCAACCATCAGCACAGCCAGCAGCATAGCAAACAGTTTTTTCATTTTGAATTCTCCTTTTTTTGTAGTAGAGTGATTGGGAGCATATGCTCCGGAAACTATACATCATTCATTATACACACCGGATGTTGAAAATCAATGCTTTTTTACTGATTTTTTCCTTTTTTTGTTTTGCGGGCTTGGTTCAGGCAGTAAATACCCATGCAGAGCCAAGCGCCGGACAGAGTACAAAGCAGGGCAACAGAGCCGGCGGGCAGATCGCCCAAGAGCAGCTTTCCGCTGCCGTCAAGCTGGATCTGATCCAGCCGGTGCAGGGCGGTGGTGTCCTCAAAAAGCTTGCGCATATACGCCTCGTCCAAGGTTTCCTTCCGGCGTGCGGATTTGCGGACCTGCTCGATCATATGTCCGGCGGCGTCCCGCAGGGAGGCAGAGCCGTTGAAAACGGCGGTGACAAAGCTGCGGTGGGTGTTTTCCATCAGAAGCCGGGTGGCTTGGATCTTGATGGGGTAGTGCAGCTGATTGTCTTCTCCTGCCCGGTTCAGATAATCCTGATAGACAGGATCGTTCTGGGCTTTGGCGGTAACGGGACAGTAGCCCTCGGTTTGGGAGTAGGCGATCTGTACAGAGTTGGTCAGCATAAACTGGGCAAACAGCCAGCTTGCCAGAACCTCCTGCGAATCTGCTTTGTTGAACACACAGATGGAAGGGCCTTGGGAAATCATAATGGGATTTTCCGGATCAAACTGGGGTACGGGATACACCACCGTTTCAAATTGCACAAGATCCTCCTCGGCAATATCCAGCAGGGGAGCATCCGAGCCCATCCAAGTGGCACCGGCGGTGGAATCCACCGCAAAGATGCATTGCCCGGCGTTGAGATAGTTGGCAGGGTAACCGGTCATTTTAAAGGTGGCAAAAGCGCCGTTGCCGGCATGCTCGCCGATCTCGTATAAAAGTTCGGCGGTGGTATCGTTAAAGATCTGCACCTGTCCGTCAAAGGTGGAATAACCGGCGCCCTTTTGCCGCAGCATCTGGATCATCATGTTATCGGTGGACTTGTACATGAAAGGCAGCATGACCTTTTGTCCGTTTACTAGATAGTTGCCGTTTTCGTCCTTTTTGGTGGCGGCTTCCGCCACTTCCCATACAAAGTCCCATGTGAGGATCTCCGGCAATGTATAGCCCAGCTTTTCTACATAGGTCTTGTTTACATAACATGCCTCGGTGGAGCGCATATAGGGGATGGCGTAGTAGTGGCCTTTAAAAGCGCATTCGTTGAGGAATTTTTCGATGATCTCATCCTGCTTGGGCCCGTCGTAGCGCAGTTGGCTGCCGCCAAGACCGTATTGGGGGTCTGTAAACAGATCGTCCAGCGGCACCACGGTATCGCCGCCGGTCAGATAGGTGGCGATATGGTCCGGATAGGTGATGCACACATTGGGTGTGGTGTCGGTGGAGATATTGGTGATTACATCGTTGTAGATCCGGCCGTAGTCGGTGTACAGCCGCAGGTTGACTTTGATGTTGGGATAAAGAGCTTCAAAGTCTGCGATGGCCTGCTTATAAATATTTACTTGGGTCAGGTTGGTATCGTTTTTCGCCCAGAAGGAGATCTCGTAATTGCCTTCGGTGTCAAACTGCTCCGGAATGGTGAAAACCTTTTCCTCCCGCTTGCCGTGGCAGCCGAACAGACTGAACACACAGGCAAAAACCATAAAAACGCACAACAGCTTTTTCATCCTTTGACACCTCCTCTGGAAACGCCTGCCATGATCCGTTTCCGGAAGCAAAGGAACAGGACGATCAGCGGCACGGAGATCACTACAACCGCCGCCATCATGGCGGGGATGTTTTCTCTGCCAAAGCCGTTTTCCCGGATCTCCTGAATGCCGTTGGATACCAGAAAATAGGCTTGGTCATCGGTGATGAGCCGGGGCCAGATATAGCTGTTCCAGCACTCGATCACCTTCAGAATGGTAACGGTGACAATGGTGGGGCGGCAAATAGGGATCATCACCTTGAAAAGGTATTTAAGGTCCGAAGTGCCGTCCACCTTGGCAGCGTAATACAACTCATTGGGAATCTGGGAGAAATTTTCCCGCAGCAGGTAAATGTAGAAAACAGAGGTCACCGAGGGCAAAACCAGACCGGCAAAGGTGTTGCGCAGGTCCATATTGGTGATGGTGACGAAATTGGTGATGACCACCAGCTCCGTGGGAATCATCATCAGCGCCAGAAAGGCGGTAAAGGCCAGATCCCTTCCTTTGAACTGGAGCCGGGAGAAGCCAAAGGCGGCCAGCACCGTGACCATCAGCATCAAAGCCGTGGTAGCCAAGGTGAAGATCACGGTGTTTACAAAGTAATCCAGCAGCGGCACAGCGGAAAAGGCATCCAGATAGTTCTGCAGGGTGGGGTGCAGGGTGTAAAGCTGGGGGATATACTCTGCGTTGTAGCTGCCGTAGCTTTTTACCGAGGTCAGTACCATCCAGTAGAAGGGAAACAGCACAAAGATGCCCCAGACCGTCAGAAAACCGTAAGTGAGGGTTTTACGGAGAATATCTCTTTTTTGCAAAGATTTCGGTTCCATGCTACCCCTCCTTTACGCGTAGTGGACGTGCTTTTTACTCACCAGCAGGTTGATGCAGGTAATGGTCAGCACGATGGCAAACAGAATGATGGCAGCGGCAGCGGCATAAGAGGGATAACCGCCGGAGTTGCCGTAAAGCATATCGTAAATATAGCCTACGATGGTGTTCATTTCCGCCGCGTTCAGGTTGGTGCCGAAGAGGGCCACCGCGTCAGAGTAGGCTTTGAAAGCGCCGATAAAGCCGGTGATGATCAGATAAAACAAAGTAGGGCTGATCATAGGCAGGGTGATCCGGGTGAACATCCGGAACCGGGGCGTGCCGTCTACCATGGCGGCATTGTAATAGTCCTGCTTCACGGAGGCGAGGGCACTGGTTAGGATCAGCACTTTAAAGGGCATGACCACCCAGATAGTATAGAAGCACAGCACAAACATTTTTGCCCAGTAAGGACCGTCGATGAAATCAATAGGCGAGATCCCGAACCAGCCGAGGATCAGGTTGGCAAGGCCGTCGGTGTAGGGGGTCTGCTTAAACAGGATCATAAACACAAGGCCTACTGCCAAGGTGTTGGTCACATAGGGCAGGAAGAATACCGTTTGGTACAATTCTCGCAGCTTTTTAATAGAACTCAGGGCTACGGAGATCAAAAGGGCAATACCGGTGGACAGAGGAACGGTGATGGCCACCAGAATAAAGGTGTTTTTCAGCGCCTGCAGGAAGTAAGGATCCCGCAGCACATAGGCGTAGTTGTAAGTGCCGGTGCCGTAGTAGGTCTGGGATGCAAAGTTGTAGCCTTCCTCAAAGGAGTACACCAGTACGTCAATAAGGGGATACACCATAAACACACCCAGAAATACCATGGCGGGCAGCAGGTACAGCCAGCCTTTCCGGTTATTTTGTTCCATAGTCTACCTCCGGTCAGAAACGGATCCGGTCGCCGGTGTCGGGCCGGAACAGGTACACTTTGTTTTCCTTCAGGGAGAAACGGGCCTCGGCGGAAATTTGGCAGATCTCGTCGGAATCGATAATGGCACGGAAGGTCTCGCCGGTGAAGGCCGGGTGGCTGCAAACCACGCTGGTATCCCGCCCCATGACCTCGATCCGCTGAAGCTGGCAGGTAAAACTGCCTAAGGGAGAGGGTACAAAGCCCTCGGGGCGGATGGCAGCGATCACCGGACCGGTTTCTGCGTCCGGCAGTTCCAGAACCGCTTCCTCGCCAATGTACAGCTTGCCGGCTTCCACCCGGGCATCAAAGGTGTTGATGGGGGGCGTGCCCAAGAATTTGGCAACAAACAGATTTTCCGGATCATCATAAACCTGCTGGGGCTGACCGATCTGCTGCAAAATGCCATCGCGCATCACCACGATCATATCGCAGATGCTCATGGCCTCTTCCTGATCGTGGGTGACGAATACGGTGGTAATGCCGGTTTGGGTTTGGATCCGGCGGATCTCCTCCCGGGTCTGCAGCCGCAGACGGGCATCCAGATTGGAAAGGGGCTCGTCCAGCAGCAGGATCCGGGGCATTTTTACCAGCGCCCGGGCAATGGCTACCCGCTGCTGTTGACCGCCGGAAAGCTCACTGGGCTTGCGGTCCATCAGCTGGTCGATCTGCACCAAACGGGCGGCTTCCAGCGCCTTTTCCCGCATTTGGGCCTTGGTAAGCTTGTCTTTGCCCTTGAGATTTTCCAAGGGGAAGGTGATATTCTGCATCACCGTCAGGTGGGGATACAGGGCGTAATTCTGAAAAACCAGTCCCACGCCCCGATTCTGAGGGGGCTGGTTGGTTACTTCTTCCTCGCCGAAGAAGATCTTGCCGGCGGTGGGCGTCAAAAGACCGGACAGCAAATTCAGCATGGTGCTCTTGCCGCAGCCGGAAGGACCCAAAAGACCCACCAGCTTGCCGTCGGGGATCTCAAAGGTGAAATCGTTCACCGCGATCACATCGTTATTTTTTTGCTTGCCCCGTCCGGGGAAGGTTTTTGTCAGGTTTTGCAGTGTAACATTCATAACACATACCCCCTACATAAATATTACTGTTATTATACCAATTACCAGTGTAAAAGCAATCTGCAAATTCCAATTTACCGTTGCAGGCAGGCGTAATGATAGGCCATTTTATAGTCTTCTAACTCTTTGCAGCAGAGTTCCAGCAGCGGGATCGCCTGCTGAGGGAAGGCTTCTTCTGCCTGCTGTAAAAGGGGAAGGGCGGTCTTGGCATCGCCGGTGCGCAAAGCAGATTCTCCCCGCAGCAGCGCCCAGCGGGCATCCCGGGCATCGATGGCTTCCAGATACCGGATGGCGGCGGCGGGCTCTTTCCGGGAAAGGGCTTTTTCTGCCAGTAAAAGCAAGGGACGATGGTCAAAGGGGATCGCTTCTTCGCCGTCAGCTTGTGCCAGTAAAAGCAGCCGTTCCTGCTCCAAGGCGGGGGTTTTGTATGGCGTTTCCAAATTTCCGGCTCGCTCCAGTAGCTGCCGGGCATAGGGGCGCTTGCCTTCGGCAAGTACCTGCCGCCCCAATTCCGTCAGGCACAGATATTCCAGAAATGTTCCTTCCTCAGTGGCACACCGGCGTTGAGATAAACAGTCCAAGGCTTGCTGGAAATGACCACCCATGTAAGCCTTGCGGGCCTGCCGGAGAAAGGCGTCGCTGGGGGATAGGAGGGCATCTTCCTCCAAAAAGAAGCTTACCGGCTTGTCCAGCCGGGCTGCCAAGTACTGCAGCGTGGTCATAGAGGGGCGGGCTTTTCCGGATTCGATCTGGGAAAGCATATTCCGGGTGATCTCCTCGCCGCAAAGCTGCCGCTGGCTCAGGCCCGCTTCGGTTCGCGCCTGCCTTATCTTTTCTCCCAGTTCCATAAGACCCTCCTTTTTGCAAGGTAAAAATTATTTACCTATATTATACCACAGACTTTGTAGAATTCTACCGTTACAAAAAATTTATTTGCTATTTTCTGGAGTTTGGCTTACACTGTAGTCAGATTTACAATGAGGTGTTTTACCATGGATATCCAAAACATAAAGCAACGGACGGCCCGGTGTCTGTCCGGGGCAACCTACAGCCCCAGACGCTTGGCGCTTTTGCATACCGGCATTGCCCTTGCCGGCTCCTTGGTGCTGATGATCGTCAGCTATCTGCTTTCCCGGCAGATGGCAGGAACCGGCGGCTTAGCGGGTATCGGCACACGGACTGCCTTGCAGTCGGTGCAAACGGTGCTGTCGATGGGCTTGACGTTGGCCACGCCTTTTTGGGAATTGGGTTTTTTGGCGGCGGTGATGGACTATGCCCGGCAGCAACCCACGACGCCTAAGGGCCTGCTTCGGGGTTTCCAAAGAATTGGACCGCTGCTGCGGCTGATGCTGCTGCAAGGGCTAATATACGGTTTGATCCTGTTTGCCGCTATGCAGCTGGCAAGCACCGTGGTGATGCTGACACCCTTCGGCGGCGGGCTTTTGCAGCTGATGCAGAATCTTTCTGAAAGTGAGCAGTTTTTGCAGACCGGGGTGGTTCCGGAGGCAATGCTGATGCCCCTGATGAAGGCGGCGCTGCCCATGTATGTGGTGTCGATGGTTCTGTTCGTGGCAGCTATCGTTCCGGTAAGCTATCGGCTCCGGCTTGCCCGGTATATTTTGCTGGATCAGGAGCGTCCCCGGGCGTTGGTGGCATTGGTTGCCAGCAATCGGGCCATGAAGGGCAACTGCGTTGCCTTCTTTAAGCTGGATCTAAGCTTCTGGTGGTATTGGCTTTTGCAGGGCGTGTGCGCAGGGATCGCCTTGGGAGATGTGTTGCTGCCTTTGCTGGGGGTAACGTTGCCCTTCGGTCCGGAGGTGGCGGTCTTTGTGTTTGGCGGATTGCAGATGGTCGGGCTTTTGCTGCTGGCTTATTATTGGCGCAGTTCGGTGGAAACCGCCTACGCCGTTGCCTACGATACTGTGACAGAGGAATAAAAGAATCAGAAAAATCCCCCGGCAGGTACAGCCTGCCGGGGGATCGGTTATTTACTTTCTTCCAATAGGTCTGCCAAGGTGATCCCTTCAAAAAAGTCGTCGATCATCCGGTCTAATTTCTGCCACATGGCTTTGGTGGAGCAGCAGGTGGCGCGGCCGCAGGCCTCCGGACCTTGGGTGGTGCAGCTGACCGCTGCCAGAGAGCCTTCCGTCAGCTTCAAAATACTGCCTACGGTGTAATCTGCGGGGGGCCGGTTCAGCCGGTATCCGCCGCCTTTGCCGTGAACCGCATCCACAAAGCCGGCTTTGCTTAAAACCGTCATAATGGATTCTAAGTATTTTTGGCTGATTCCTTCTGCTTCGGCGATCTCTTTTAAGGGGATATATTCTCCGGCGGGTTTTTGAGCAAAGCATACCATCACCCGCAGGGCATATCTGCCCTTCGTGGATACGATCATTCGTGGCAGTGGGCGCAGTTCTCACAGTCGGGGAACTGGCTCTTATCGTAGGGGATGCCGTTTTTATCGTAATAGTTCTTCAGGGCGGACTTGATGGCCTCTTCTGCCAGCACGGAGCAGTGCATCTTGTGGGCAGGCAGACCGGACAGGGCCTCGGCCACTGCCTTGTTGGTCAGCTTCATGGCATCGTCGATGGACTTGCCCTTGATCATCTCCGTGGCCATGGAGGAGGAGGCAATGGCGCTGCCGCAGCCAAAGGTCTCAAACTTCACATCCACGATGATGTTGTTTTCGATCTTCAAATAGATCTTCATAATGTCGCCGCACTTGGCGTTGCCCACTTCACCAACGCCGTCGGCGTTCTCAATCACACCCACATTCCGGGGGTTCATAAAATGGTCCATGACCGCTTCAGAATACAGTGCCATAATTGTTTCTCCTTACAAAATATATTCTCTCTTGCCGGTTTGCAGATCCCGCCATACCGGGCTCATATTCCGAAGCAGGGTCACTACCTCGGGTACGACCTTCAAAATGTGATCGACTTCTTCTTCTGTGTTGTAGTGGCACAAAGACAGCCGCAAAGAGCCGTGGGCCACATCGTGGACCCGGCCGATGGCCAGCAGCACATGGCTGGGATCCAGAGAGCCGGAGGTGCAGGCAGAGCCGGAGGAGGCGCATACACCCTTGGCGTCCAGCAGAAGCAGCAGACTCTCGCCTTCGATACCCTCGAAGCAGAAGCTTACATTGCCGGGCAGCCGGTTTACCGGGTCGCCGTTGAGGGCACTGTGGGGAATCTGGGAAAGACCGGCGATGAGCTTATCCCGCATAGCCACCACCTTGGCGGTGTTGGCTTCCAGATTGGCGCAGGCATCTTCCAATGCAGCGGCAAGACCTACGATACCGGCAATGTTTTCTGTGCCGGCCCGCTTGCCCCGCTCCTGTGCGCCGCCTTCGATCAGATTGTGGACCATCAGGCCCTTACGCACATACAGCGCACCAACGCCCTTAGGACCGTGGAACTTATGACCGGACAGGCTGAGCATGTCGATATTCTGTTCTTTTACATCGATGGCGATGTGGCCGGCGGCCTGCACCGCATCGGTGTGGAATACCACGCCGGCTTCCTTACAAATTGCGCCGATCTCGGCGATGGGCAGCACGGAGCCGATCTCGTTATTGGCGTACATGGTGGTCACCAGACAGGTGTCCTCCCGGATGGCATCCTTGACCTGTTGGGCGGTGACATTATGACCTTCCCGGACATCCAGAAGGGTCACCTCAAAGCCTTCTTTTTCCAGCTTTTGCAGGGTGTGCAGCACGGCATGATGCTCAAAGGCGGTGGAAATAATGTGCTTTTTGCCTTTCCGGGCGCCGTTGATGGCAGCAGAGCGGATGGCTTGATTGTCAGCCTCGCTGCCGCCGGAGGTGAAATAGATCTCTCGGGGCTCGCAGCCTAAGCAGGCAGCCACCTTTTCCCGGGCGGCATCCAGCACTTCTTTTGCCTCCTGACCGATGGAGTGGAGGCTGGAGGGGTTGCCGTAAACTTTGTCAAAATAAGGAAGCATTGCGTTTATGGCATGGCTGCTCATTTTGGTGGTAGCAGCATTATCAGCATATACTTGCATGGGGGTAATCTCCTTTTGTCTTTTACCTATTATTTTCATGGGTAATAGTACCATGATTTACCCACCATGTCAATGGGTAAAAGAATGATTCGGTAATTTTATCCAAATTTCGCGACTTTTTCAGCGGTTACAACCTTTTGCGCATGGCATATTAAAAAAGCAGGCGACAAAGCAGGAGGTTGGTAAATATGAAAAAAATGGCATTTTCAATGGCGTTTATTTTTCTATTGATATGGGCGCTGCCTCAGTCAGTAGAGGCAGCCCGCTTGTTGATCCCCGGCGGTCAGGTCATCGGCATGGCGTTGGAGGATCAAAGCGTCAGTGTGGCTGGGTTTGACGAGAAGCTGGGGGCGGCGGCAAAAAGCGCGGGGCTGCAGACGGGGGATCAGATTCTAAAGGTAAATGATACCCCCATAACCTGCCCGGAGGATATTCGCCTTGCGCTTTCCAAAAGCGACGGTTCTGTGGCATTGACGGTGCGCCGGGGACAGCGGCAGCGGCAGATCCGGTTTTGCCCGGCGGCAACGGAAAAGGGCCCCAAATTGGGCGTGTATCTGAAGCGGGGCATTACCGGCATCGGCACCGTTACTTGGTATGATCCCCAAAGCGGAAAATTCGGGGCATTGGGGCATGGCGTAAATACCCCGGCGGGAAAGCTTTTACAATTGGAAAAAGGGAATGTGTATGATACGCAGGTGGTATCTGTCAAAAAAGGCTGCATTGGACAGCCGGGGCAATTGATGGGTACCATCAGCGGCAGTCAGATGGTAGGAGCTATTCGTAAAAATGTCCAGCAGGGTGTTTTCGGCACCATGGAAAATAAGTTCCGGCTGGAGCCTATGCCGACGGCAGAAAACGGGCAGATTCGGGAAGGCAGCGCTACCATCTATTCTACGGTAGAAGGCTGCGTGCCCCGAGAATATTCTGTGGAAATTTTGAAGATCTATCCAAGCGCCAGCCAAAGCGGCAGAAACATGCTTTTGAAAGTTACGGATCCGGCCCTGCTGGCCACCACCGGCGGCATCGTCCAAGGGATGTCCGGCAGCCCCATCATCCAAGACGGCAAGCTGATCGGCGCAGTGACCCATGTGCTGGTGAATGATCCGACTACGGGTTACGGAATCTTTATTGAAAATATGTTAGACGCGGCAGCATAACGGGCGGATGTAGGCATCCGCCCCTACGGACACAAACGAACATCCCGTAGAACAGAAAGGAGAAAAATTATGGATTTCTATAAAGTCCCTATCGGCTTTGGTATGGCACTGGCTGTGAATGAGCCGGCGATGAACGCCTATGCCAAAATGACCGAAGCCCAAAAGCAAGCGATTCTCAACAAAGCCCACAATGTCCGCTCCGAAAAAGAAACGCACGACCTTGTGAACTCCCTTGCACACCCAACAATGCAATAACGTAGGGCGGGGGCTTGCTCCCGCCGCTTTTTCTTGCCAATCTTACTGCCGTGTGCTATGATAAAAGAAAAGGCGGTGAGCATATGGAAAATCCCTCCATCGATTTTGAAAGCGCGGAATTTGCTTTGCGACAAAGCTGGGAAATTCATCGGCAAGCATTTGGGCCGATTTTAGAGCCTGCATTTGTGGAAAATCAGCAAGTACGTATTCTGTTGATCAACGCGCTGAACCATATCAGCAGACGGGAAGTCAAGCGGGGTATGGAACTCCTAAAAGAAATCCACCCACACTGTATTTACGATGAGGACAAAGCCGCTTGGGCGTTCTTTGTAGGGTTATGCTTTGAAATGGGCGGTGCGCGGGATCAGATGCTGGAATGGTATGAAAAAGCCGGAGAAATCGGGCATCGCTTTTATCTGCCATACCTAAAACTGGCGAAAGCCGCACATGCTGCGGCACAATTCGAAAAAGCAAAGGACTATTACCAAACTGCCATAGAATGCTTGCAGGAAATGTCTGAAAATGATAAGGATGAGATCATCCTTGGCTCGGCTTATACAAATTTGACATCTTGCCTGACAATGATTCACCAATACCCGGAAGCAGAGAATGCATGGAAAGCAGCGCAGCAATACCCCGCCCAACCGGGCGCAGATGCCACTGCAGCTATTTTGTATGCAGCAATGGGTAATGCAGAAAAAACCGCTGAACATATTAACGGGTTAAAAGAAAAATTCCCGGCTTGGGTAGAGCAAACCCAACAAATGACCGGGCAGATTTTAAGCGGTACACACCCTGCTTTTCCCAAATAGGAGATCATTAAGCAATAAAATGGAAGCGGTTTCGGCGGCTTCCATTTTTGTTCTTGATAAGGTTAGACACTTGCGCACCTCCCGAAATCAGAATCTGTCGAAAAGGATAGGGAAATGAAAAATCCCCTCTTTCGACAATGTGCCGCCCGCATTGCAACTGCGCGCATCTGAGAGAAGCACCCGTTGCAGAAACAGGACGGTCGGACTTGCAGGGGAACATATGCTTACAGGCCAGCGGTGGGCAGTTGGGGGGTTGTGTTGGCTTTGCGTTGCGGCAGGGCTGTTTCTATGCAAAATAAGGAAATTCTACCCACAGGAGAGTGGGAAAAACAAAAGTAGATTCAAAAAACGCCGGGGACATGGTATGATGCTGCTATCGAGCTTGCAAGGAAAGGAACAATGAAGGATGAGAAATATTAAGATCGTAGCGGATTCCTCGGCGGATCTGCTGGAACTGGAAGGTGTGCCTTTTGCTGCAGCACCGCTTAAGATCATTGCAGGAGAACAGGAGTTTGTGGATGATGCCCGGCTGGATGTGGCCGGTATGGTGGCATGGTTCGATAGCTATAAAAAACCGTCTAAAACCTCCTGCCCCAATCCGGGAGATTGGATAGAAGCTTTTGGGGAAGCCGATGAGGTGTTTTGCGTGACCATTACCAGCGGCCTTTCCGGCAGCTATAATGCGGCCTGTGTTGCCAAGCAGATGTATGAAGCAGAACATCCCGGCAAAAAGGTGTATGTGATCGACTCGCTGTCCGCCGGTCCGGAGTTGGTGCTGATCATCGAAAAATTAAAGGAAATGATCGCCGAGGGGAAAACCTTCGGAGAGATAGGGGAGTACATCGAGTACTATAAAAATACCACCGGGTTGGTGTTTATGCTGGAATCCCTCAAAAACTTTGCAGCCAACGGAAGAGTGTCTCCCGCCGTGGCAAAAATCGCCGGCGTTCTGGGCATCCGGATCGTGGGTAAGGCCAGCGATCAGGGTACGTTAGAACCCATAGACAAGAGCCGTGGTGAAGCAAAAGCATTGGCGGCGCTAATGCAGCATATGCGTACATCCGGCTTGCAGGAAGGCAAAGTCCGGATCGCCCATTGCCAGAACGAAGCGGCTGCCGAAAAGTTTGCAGCCATGCTGCGGGAGCAGTTTCCGAAAGTGCAGATGAAGATCCATACCTTGCGGGGTCTTTGCAGCTATTACGCGGAAAAAGGCGGTCTGCTCATCGGTTTTGAGAAGAAATAAGTAATACATATAAAAACGAGAAAAGCCCGCTGCATGATGCAGCGGGCTTTCCTGCTTTAGTCAAAAAGAAGAGAGGTAGAAAAGAGGTTTACGGAGTAGAAAGGGGCGGCTCACGGCTTCCGCGTCCTTTCTGAAAATAGAATAATCAGAACTTTTGAACAGGCAATAAAGCATTTGAAAACAAAATGCGACTTATTTGTTAAAATCTATTTCTTTGCGCTCTGACCAATAGGTCAGGGCGTTTTTTATATCCTGCTCCGGCAGGTCAAAGTATTCTGCCAGCTGCCAAAGCTCTGTATAACCCGCCCGGAAGGCATCCCGGAAGGCCGCTTCTGTCAAAAACCGCTGGGCCACATACCGGTTGGCGCGGTATTCGCTGCGTTCTACCAGCTCATAGGGGCTGTCTACCCGGTGCAAAGCGCCGGTGGCGATATGGCCAAGCTCATGGCAGCATACCCCCCGCAGCAGCCGGGCAGAACAAATTTTGGAAAAATCCAGAAAAACCGCATAGTAATTGCCGTCCCGGACCGTGGCACCGGGCTGGGGCACACCAATGTAGGGAATCACATCCACATGATTGGTCTTGCAGTAATCGTAAAAACAGGATAACTCAAACAATGTTACTTCTCCCCATTGGAGGTTCTGCGGGCGCGCATCAAACGCACCATATCCCGCACGGCCTCCTTTTGCTCCTCGTCCAATTCCTTAAAATCGCCGTAAAATGCCACATCCACTTGGTCCAGAATGTCAGAGGCGGTGTCATTCTGACCCAACAGGTATCCTACGGAAACGCCGAAATAACCGGCGATCTTCTGGGCAGTTTCCGCGTTGACGCTTTTTTTACGGCCCATTTTCAGGTCCGTCATCAGTCCGCGGCTGAGTCCTGTTTCGTCACACAGGCGACCGGGGCGGATGCCGCGCTGGGTGCAAAGCTTTTGGATCATTTCATATAAATTGCCCATATTTTTACCTCCGTACTTGTGCAAGTACACAAATTCCTGAAAAACAGGAAAATTAGTCTTGACATGTACTTGAACAAGTACTATTATGAGGGCGTGACGAGTACTTGTCCATGTACAAAATCTAGTGAACATCTATATATTAGTACATGAACGGGTACTTGTCAAGACCCAAGAAAGGAGGTGATGGACCGTGGACCGGTCTTTCTGTAAGCCACAGATCCCGGCAACAACAGAATACAGGTCAAACCGTACAACATTCAGGACACTTTATATGCCCTTGGGGATGCGCGACCCTCAACAGGCACAGCCGGTGTCTTGGTGTGTTTGCTGCGGGGCAGAGGTGTACCGGCCGGACACCTTATTATGCCGGCGCTGCGGTCCGGAGGATGACGGAACTGAGTACCCATGAGATTCTGGAAGAGCTTCGGGCCATTGCCATGGCCCGGGCCACGGATTTTATGGCGGTCCGCGACGGCGGGCTGGAGATCCGTGCCACTGACAGCCTGACACCGGAGCAGGCCGCCGCCATCGCCTCCATCGAGCGTTCCACCGGCGGCTTGAAAGTGAAGTTTTACGACAAGCTGAAGGCGTTGGAACTGCTGGGTAAGTACTTGGGCCTGTTTGAGACCCGGGCGGCTTGGCCTGACGGGCAGGAAACCAATCTTTTGCAGGCCATTGTGGATGCTACCAACAAGGAGGTGCCGACCGATGATCTACCGGAGCTTCAGCAAGCGGCAGCTGCTGGCGATGACTTGGTGGAATAGACCCGATCTTCGCCGGTTTGATGCCATCATTTGCGACGGGGCGGTGCGCTCCGGCAAAACAGTGTGCATGGTGGTGGGCTTTTTTCTGTGGAGCATGGCGTCCTTTAACGGGAATGTATTTGCCCTTTGCGGAAAGACAGTGGCCTCTCTGCGGCGCAATGTGGTGATCCACCTGCAGCAGTGGCTGGGCGGGGTGCTGGATATTACAGAGCACCGCAGCGACAACCGGCTGGAGGTCCGCAGTCCCGACGGCAGAAAGAATACTTACTATCTGTTCGGCGGGCAGGACGAAAGCTCCTATATGCTTATTCAGGGTATTACCTTGGCAGGGGCTTTGCTGGACGAGGCGGTACTGATGCCCCGCTCCTTTGTGGAGCAGACCTGCGCCCGCTGCTCGGAAATGGGGGCAAAGCTGTGGTTTAACTGCAATCCTGCCTCTCCGGAACACTGGTTTTACAAGGAATGGCTGGAAAAATGCCGGGAGAAGAACGCCCTGCATCTGCACTTTACCATGGGGGATAATCCTGCCTTGCCTCCGGAGGTGCGAGCGCGCTATGAGCGCATGTACACCGGGCATTTTTACCGCCGGTATGTGCTGGGGCAGTGGTGCGGCGCGGAGGGTCTTGTCTACGATTTTGATCCCAAGCGCCATGTGACAGAGAAGCTGCCCCAAAGTGGCAGGTACTATATCTCCGTGGACTACGGTACCCAAAATCCCTTTTCCGCCGGACTTTGGTGCGTGACAGGGGACAAGGCCTACCGGCTGCGGGAGTATTACTACAATGGCCGGGAAGCAGGCAGGATGCGCACCGATCAGGAGTATTACGAAGCCTTGGAGGACTTGGCTGGGGATCTGCCGGTGGAGCAGGTGGTCATCGACCCTTCTGCTGCGTCCTTTATTGCGGTGGTGCGAAAAGCGGGACGGTTTCGGGTGCGTCGAGCCAACAACGAGGTGCTGCCCGGGATCCAGATGGTGGCGCGGCTTTTGCAGACCGGGCGCTTGCAGATCGGGGCAGATTGCAAAGCAGCCATTCGGGAGTTTTCTCTTTACTGCTGGCAAAGCACCGGCGAGCGGGATCAGCCGGTCAAGGAGAACGATCATGCCATGGACGATATTCGCTATTTCTGCATGAGCGTCCTGCGCCGGACACAGTAAGTTGGAAACGGAAAGGAGTCAATAATGAAAAAATGGTTATTGGAGCATTTTTTGCCTATGTGGGCAAAGGAAACGGTGCTCCGGGACAACCGCCGGCTGGCGCGGGAAAACCGGCAGTTAAGCCGGGATAACGAAAGCTTGCGCTGCTATATCCGGGGGCTGCATGTGGGCCTGCGCAGCAGCCGGCGAACAGGAGGAAAACATGAAGCTTCTTGAGTATCAGCAAGCCTTTGGGGCATGGGACCGAACCTCGGAGCAGATGCGAAAAGGGATTTCTCAATGGTTTAAGCTCTACTATCAAAGCGGTAGCGACGGACAGCTTGATCCCTGCCAGCGGGTGGCTTACAGCGTGGTCAGCAAGCTGGTAAAAGCAATTTTCAGCGAGTACCGGGCAACAGCAGAAACGGCGTTTTATCAGAAAATTCTGGAGCAGCTGCTTGGCTGCCACCGGCAGGCCATGGAGCTGACCTTGGTGGGCGGCGAAAGTTATTTAAAGCCTTGCATCGGTCCGGATGGGATCAGCTTGACGGTGATCCCTCGGAACCGGGTGCTGGTGTTCGGCAGAGATCCGGAGGGGGAACTGACGGATGTGGGCATGCTGGAAAAATCCACGCAGGACCGCTACTATTACACCCTTTTGGAGCGCCGGCGGCTGGATGAGCAAGGTCTGCTTACCGTGGAAAACACCCTCTACCGCTCTTTGAATGCCCAAACGCTGGGAACCCGGGTGAGTCTGCAAAGCCTGCCCCGGTACAGGGCGTTGGCAGAGCGCTATACCTTCCCCCAAAGTTTGCATGGTGTGGGGTTGGTGCGATTGCGTACGCCTATGCTCAACTGCGTGGACGGTTCTGATGAGGGGGTCAGTGTGTATGCCCCGGCGGTGGATCTCATCGCCAATATCGACCGGAACGAAGCCCAGCTTTGCGGAGAGTTTGAGCGGGGCGAAAGCCGGATCATTACCTCCCGGGATCTTTTGGATGAAAACCGGCTTTTGACAGATCATCTGTTTATTGGGCTGGATGAAGATCCTCAGCAGGTGGGCTTCCATATTTTCAATCCCCAGCTGCGGCAGCAGTCCTTTTTGGACCGGAAGCAGGAATATCTGCGCAATGTGGAATCTGTGATCGGCTTGAAGCGGGGCATGCTGGCAGATGTGAACACCAACCTGCGCACTGCCACGGAGATCTCTGCCAGCGAAGGGGAGTTTAATCTCACAGTGCTGGATTTCCAGCGGATGTGGCAGACTGCTGTGCAGCGGCTGTTTGCATTATGCCGGCAGCTGGCCGGGCTTTACGGTCTGGGCAGATTCCCGGAGGAGCGGGTGCAGATCGACTGGGGCAACGGGGTGCTCTTTGACGAGGACAAGCTGTGGCAGGAGTACCGGCAGATGGTGCTTGACGGTCTCATCGCCCCGGAGATCGCGCTGGGCTGGCGGTTCAATATGCCGGCGCAGACCCCGGCGCAACGGGAAGCCATCCGCAGCCGGTATATGCCTCAAATTTGCCAAGGTCAGGCGTAAAAAAGACCAAGCGCAGGTGAAGCCACCACATAAAAAGCGTAGCGCGGAAAGGAATTTATGAAACGGGAATTTTTGCAGAATCTGAAAGTAGGGGAAAGTGCTTTATCCAAAGAAGTCATCGACGCCATCATGGCGGAAAACGGGAAGGACATTGAAGCCGCCCGGCAGTTGGGCAACACATGGGAAGAAAAATATAACCATGCGGTACAGGCCCATCAGCAGGAGCTTACTGCCTTGCGTTTTCAGTCGGCGCTGGATGCTGCGGTCCGGGAGCATGGGGGCCGGAATACCAAAGCCATTGCCGCCCTGCTGGACATGGAGGCCATCCAAGCCAGCGAAGATCTTTCCGGGGCACTGAAAAGCGCCTTGGAGGAAGTGAAAAAAGAGCATGACTATCTTTTTACGGTGCAGACCCCGCCTCTGTTTGCCAGAGGTACAGGCGCCCAAACGGGTGAAATCGATCAGCGAAGCGCCACATTGGCAGGTGCTTTGCGGGAAAAATACGAAAGGAAGTAAATAACTTATGGCAATTACTCTTTACGAAGCAAAGGTCGGCATGGCCGACAAGGTAGATCAGCAGATCGTGGATATGTTCCGCCGCAGCTCTCAGCTGCTGGATGGCATGGTGTTTGACAATGTTATTGCCCCCGGTACCGGCGGCAGCACCCTGACCTACGGCTATATCCAGCTGAAGACCCCCGCCACCGCCGCGGTCCGTGCGGTAGGTGCCGAGTACACCCCCGGCGAGGCAAAGCGGGAGAAGAAGACCACCGGCGCGGTGATTATGGGCGGTGCGTTCCAAGTGGACCGTGTGCTGCAGAATACTGCCGGCGCTGCCGATGAGGTGGCTTTTCAGGCAGAGCAGAAGATCAAGGCTACTGCCAACTTCTTCCACAATATGGTCATCAACGGTGACAGCGACGAGGGCGGCTTTGACGGCCTGAAGAAGCTGCTGACCGGCACTGCCAATGAGCTGACCAGCGAGGTCAGTCTGGCAACCTCTGCCCAGCTGGATGAGAACTACAATGCCTTTTTGGATGAAATGGATGCCTTCTTGGCGGCGCTGGACGGCACGCCCAGCATGCTGCTGATGAACACCGGCATGCTCATCAAGCTGCGCTCCATTGCCCGCCGCGCCGGTTACTACGAGCGCACCCGGGACGATTTCGGCAACTTTGTGGAGACTTATGCCGGTATCCCCATGGTGGACATGGGCAAGTTCTTTGACGGTACCGAAACTGCCGATGTGATCCCCACCGAGGAGGGCAAGACCGCCATTTACGCGGTATGTCTGGGCTTGGACGGCTTCCACGGCATCAGCCCGCAGGGCGACGGTGTCATCAGCTGCTACCTGCCTGACCTGTCTGCTCCCGGCGCTGTGAAGACCGGTGAGGTAGAACTGGTGGCCGGCGTGGCCCTGAAGAACACCATGAAGGCAGCGGTTCTGAAGGACATCGCCATCGGCGCCTGAGATGGGAGGCGCCGGGGATGGTAGACTATGATTTCTACATAAATACCTACCTTGGCAGCACCATCGATGAAAAAAGCTTTCCTGCCGCGGCGGCTCGAGCCGCCGCGGTGTTGGAAGGGTATGAGCGGTGCTGCCGGGTACACTGCCCCGGTCCCGATAGCCGGCGCATGGCCCTGTGCGCCATGGCAGAGGTAATTCACAGCTATGGTCAGAGCCGGTTTGTGGATTCTGCCAGTATCGGTAGCGTATCTGTGCGCTGGGGCAGCCGGGGCGGTCATGCGCTGGAGCAGGAACTGCTGCGCAAGGCCGGGATCTATCTGGACATCCTGCGGGGGGTGGGGCAGAAGTGACGCACCCTCTTTGCAATCAGACGGTAACCCTTTACCACCCCACACCCCAAGGGGTTATTCGGCGGGTAGTCACCGGCTGTTTTTACCATTGGCAGCAAACCTGCCTTGCCGACGGCTTGGAAGAAACCACCTTCCTGTTGGTACTGCCGGCAGGGGAGTCTGTTTCGGTAGGCGACCGGGTTTTGGCGGGAATCGGGCCGGAGCAGGTGGTATGGGAGTCCTTTTTGCCTGTAAATACCCAGAGCCTGTCTGAGGTGGCCTATGTGACCCCTTACTATTTTATGGGCCGTCTGCACCATACCGAGGCAGGCAGAAAGTGAGGCGGCAATGGATACATTAACGGCAATGCTTACCTTTTTACGGCAGTTTCCTTTATGGGAGCAGCAATCCCTGACGGTGGATGAAAAAAGCCCGAAGCCCCATACCTGTCAGCTCTTTCCTTTGGGGCTGACGGTGCTGCGCCGTCGGGAAAATGTACAGGGCGATAAGGTGTTTACCCTGCGGCAAAGCTTTCTGCTGCGGCGGGTGGCCTATGCCGGTCAGACGGCAGCTGCTTGGCTGCTGGCACTGCAAAACTGGCTGCTTACCCAGCCGGTGGAGGCGTTAGAGCCGGCCTTCGGCAACCGGCTGCGGCTCTGGGCAGAGCAGGGACAGCCGGCAGGGCTCAATCAGCCCGGTACCGGTGTCTACCAAGTAAAAATCCATGTGGAATACGAGAAGGAGTAAAAAATGGCAAAAATCGAACGGAAATATTTGGCCCATTTCATCAATGCCGCCCAGCCCGGTCAGGAAGCAGAGTATGAGCGGCTGGGCAAGGATCTGGAGGAGTTCAGCCCGGAGCTTTCTGCGCAGGTAGAGACCCGGAAGAACATTCTGGGTCAGACCAGTGTGGTGATCTCCGGCTATGAAAAGACCGCCGCCGTAGAGCCTTTCTACGCGGTGGCAGGCAGCAGCCTCTTTGACCGGCTGCAGGCGATTATCGATGACGGCAAGGTGCTGGAAGAACTGAAAGCGGATGTGGTGGAAGTAAAGCTTTGGGAAGAAGAGACAGAAGCCGGTTTCCCCGCCATTTTGGAGGAAGTGTATATCGAGGTCACCTCCTACGGCGGCGATACCACCGGCTATCAGATCCCCTTTACCCTGCACTATACCGGCAGTAAGGTGAAGGGCCGCTTCCAGCTGGAGAGCCGCATCTTTACCGCTGACTAAAAGGAGGAATCCGGATGGAACAGCTCAATATCGATTGCGGATTGGAAGAATATGCGGTGGGCGGCGCAATACTGCGCTTTAATCCTACCGACCCCAATCTGTACGCCCGCTTTATGCAGCTGGAAGGGCAGCTTGGTCAGCTCCGGAAAGAGCTGGAGCAGAAGGTCAGTGCTGCCATGGAAGCGAGTCAGGTACTGACGGTGCTGGAGGAGACGGACCGGACCTTTAAAGACCTGCTGACCCGGGTGTTTGGCCCGCAAAACGATTTTTCCAAACTGATGGAGGGGGTCAACCTGCTGGCTATGGGCAATAACGGCCTTTCTGTGGGAGAAAATCTGCTGATGGCCTTAGAACCGGTGCTGACGAAGGGCGCAGAGCGTTTTGCCGGGGTTAAGACCCGCGAAGCAGTGGAAAAAGCCCGGCAGCGCCGGGCAGGCCTATGATGGACCTGTGGCAACTGCCGGTGCGAGCCACCTTGGATGGACAAACTTTTGACCTGCATACAGATTACCGGGATATTTTGGAGATCTTTTCTTATTTGGAAGATCCGGATCTGCCGGAGCCGGTCCGGTGGCGGATCGCCTTGGCCCTGTTTTATGAGCAGCCGGTTCCCGAGGATATGCTGCAATCAGCCCTTGATTATCTGGTGGACTTTTTGCAGTGCGGTCAGACGGATCGGCCCGGTCCCCGGCTGATGGATTGGCAGCACGATGCGCAGGCAATTCTGGCGGGAGTAAACCGGGTGGCAGGCAAAGAAGTCCGGGCACTGCCTTATGTCCATTGGTGGAGTTTTTTGAGCTGGTTCCATGCCATGGAGCCGGGGCAGCTTTCCACATTGGTCAGCATCCGTCAGCGGCTGCGGCAGGGAAAGCCCTTGGAATCGTGGCAAAAGGAGTTCTACCGGGAAAATCGCCGGGCGGTGGAGCTGCCGGTGCGCCGCAGTTCGTTAGAAAAGCAGCAGTGCCGGCAGCTTCTGGCCCGGCTGGACAGGGAAGGAGAAAACCATGGAACAAAAGAATCAGCCCTTTGCCGGGGATCTGGATAAGGAAACGGCAAAGGTGCAAAAGAGCCTGTCTGCCGGCGCCCAATCCGGATTGGAACTGGCACAGGCACTGGAGCGGGCCCGGGCAGCCGGCAGGGCCTTGGCTTCCACCTCTTCCCGGATCAAGCGGGTGCTGGCAGGTTTTGACCAGATCAACCGTTTGGGGGAGGAAAAAAAGACCGGCTCCGGCGGAAGGAAATCCGCAAAAAAGAATCAGATATCTGTGCCGGAGGTGGAGGAGGAACAAGGCCCCGCGCCACTGCCGGAGCTGGAAGTGCCCAAATACTCTGCCATCATGGATCAGCTGTTCCATATCTCGGATATTATGGCATGCATCAACCGGATCGGGCAGCTTTTGCAGCAGCTTTGGCAGAATGTGCTGATGCCCTTTATCGAATGGTTTACCGGCAAGCTGGTGCCCGCCTTCGGGGTGCTGCTGGGGCAAGGCATTGAAGGCGCTATCCAGTGGATCAAAAACCTCGGACTGCAGGCGAGCCAGCTTTGGCAGAATCTGCAAGCCGGTGCAGAGGGCATCCGGCAGGGGATATTGCCGGTGCTCCAAGGGCTGGGGCAAGGGGTAAAAAGCTTGGCAGAAGGCTTTTTCTCCAGCTGCAGCCAGATCGGGACCCAGACCCAGCAGATGCAGGAGCGGGTCAGCACGGCAGCCGGTACGCTGCGCAATGCCATTTCCGGATTACAGGGCGGCTGGCTGCAGAATACCCGGGCGATGCAAAGCGGCACTTCGGAAATGTCTACCGGTGTCACCGGCGCGTTGCAGCGGATCACGGAATACCTCCGGGGCAGCTTCAGCCAAGGCTGGTCTGAGGGCTTTTCCGGGCTGAAAGCCCCGGTCAAAGGGGTGATCAACAGCATCATCGGCTTTCTCAACACCATGCTTACCGGCTTGGGCAGCGCCCTGAACGGGGTGATCGAAGCGGCCAACAAGCTGAAATTTACGGTGCCGGATTGGGTGCCGGGGATCGGCGGCAAGCAGTACGGCTTTTCTTTGAAAACGGTGTCCGTACCCAAGATCCCTTATTTGGCCCAAGGTGCGGTGCTGCCTGCCAACCAGCCGTTTTTGGCGGTGGTGGGCGATCAGCGCCACGGCACCAATGTGGAAGCGCCGCTATCTACCATTCAAGAGGCGGTGGCTGCGGTGATGGCAGATCATACAGCCGGCAATATGGCAGGCCATGAAGCCACTGTGCAGGTGCTGAACCGGATCTTGGAGGCGGTGCTGGGCATCGAACTGGGAGAAGCGGTGATCGCCCGGGCCACCCAAAGCCACCGGATGAAAAACGCGGTGATGAAAGGAGGAAGCTTCTGATGCTGCAGTATCCTTATCTCATTGAAGGGATTCCCATGCCCTTGCCGGATCAGGAGGTGCAAATGTCCTTTGAAGATCTGGATCACGCCGATGCGGGGCGGGATGAAGCCGGGTTTATGCACCGGCTGGTGGCACGGTATAAGGTTGGCTCGTGGGACTTTGTTTACAGCCATCTGACCCAGCAGACCTATCAGCAGCTTCTGCAGCTACTTCCCCAAAGCGGCAGCTTTGTGTTCTCTTATCCGGACCCCATGAACCCGGATCAGTACAAGCATACTGTCGCTTATTTATCCCGCTACGGCATCACTTGGCGCAATGCGGCCACGGGGCTGTACCGGAATCTGAAGTTTTCCATTATTGAGTGTTAACATCGGGAGGTTTAAAAATGCGCAATCATTTGATGGTACTGCCTGACGGCACAGAACTGTTTTCCGGCGGACCCGGCGGGGCCATCATGGGTCTGAGCCTGACCCGATGCGTCAACAGTCGGGAGGAACTGACACTGGGTTCTGCCTGTGCGGCCATGCTGGAAGCAAAGCTGCTGCTGCCGGAGGACATGTATCTTCCGGCGGATCGGGAGTTGATCCTTTATCAGGTGGATGAAGCCGGCGTCCGTCGGCAGGAGGGGATCTTTGTGACCCAAAAGCCGGTGCGGTGCGGCCGCCATAGTGTGAAGCTCACCGCTTTTGACCGGATGGTGTATGCAGATCGGGATTTGACCGGATGGCTGAACGGACTGACCGGTTGGCCCTATACATTATCTCAGCTGGCGCAGATGGTCTGCGATGAAATCGGTTTGGAGCTGACCGGCGATCCCTTGCCCAACGGAGATCTGCCGGTGCAGGCCTTTGAAGCTGCGGATATTACCGGACGGGAACTGCTGCAATGGATCGGAGAAGCAGCGGGTCGGTTTTCCCGGATCGATCCCCATGGTCGGCTGGAATTTTGCTGGTATACCCCGGCAGGCCGGATTTCCTTGGGGCCGGAATTTGCTTGGGGCATCCAAACTCGTTGCGAGGCCGGGCAGCTGACGCTGGCACTGACCGGCACAGCCACCCAAGAGGGGGTGGCACTGTCGGGGGAATACCTGTCTGCTGCCGATGACGGCATGGGCAATGTAACCCTCATCGGTCCGGAGCAGCAGTATTATCTTATGGACTCTCTGGAAATGGCAGATTACACGGTCAGCCCCATTGAAAAGGTGCAGATTCGGGCATCCACCCGGGATGTGGGTACCTTGTGGCCGGATACGGAGCAGCCGGCAAACACCTATATTGTGCAGGCAAATCCCTTGCTGGCAGCCCAAAGCGGGGACAGCCTTGTCCGGGTGGCGCAGACTTTGTATGAACAGCTGCATCAGGTACAATATACCCCCTGCAAGGTGTCTGTGCCGGCAGGATTGGATTTAGAGCCGGGGCAGATCCTGCAAATTACTGACAGTCGGGGTGCGCGGGCGGATATGTATATTATGCAAAAGGTCCGTGCCGGGCAGCATGAAACCTTGGAGTGTACCGGCGCAGCCCACCGGGAGACCACCACAGCGGTGAATGACCGCTATTTGAAGGCTTTGTCCGGAAAGGTGCTGGAACTGCGCACCGATGTGGACGGCTTGCAGGTAAAGAATGCGGATGCCGCAGGACGAACCGCCCAGCTGGAACTGGATGTGGAAGGCTTGCGCGGCCGGGTAAGCCGGCAGGAAAACGGCATGACTCAGCTGACCCAATTGCAGCAGGATGCCGCCTCTATGGAGCTTAAGATCCAGACATTGGAAGAAAACGCCGGCAGAGTGATCACCTCCACCGGCTACAGCTTTACGGAGGATGGTTTGCAGATCAGCAAAACCGGACAGGAAATGAAAAGCTTGGTGGATCATACCGGCCTGTATGTAAAACGGGGCGGCACGACGATCCTGCAAGCCGGCAACCGGGGCGTTACGGCGGTGGATGTGACCGTGGGCAATTACTTGATCGTGGGAAACCACGCCCGGTTTGAAGATTTTGAAGGCGGCACTGCCTGTTTTTACATATAAGGAGGAATCCCAATGGCAATACAAAGCAAAGATTTTTCCGTATCCTGTAAAGCCTTGGGGGGCAGGGTCACGGTCAGCTATATTCTGCGTGTTACGGAAGAAAGTGTGGACACAGCAAAAAACTGCTCCCTCTTAACCCTGCAGGCGATTCTGAAGCAAGCCTATGACGGCACGGCTTTCCATAATTTCTGGACAGGTGTTTCTTGCAGTATCGACGATCAAAGCTTGTTTTCCGATTACCGTATACGCACCCTCACCGGCAGGGAAGAGCATGTTTACCATACTTGGACCGGACAGATTCCCCACGAGGATGACGGCACCTGCACCATCCGTATCAGCGGTCGGGTCTGGCAGCCGGAGATGCCGGGCGACGCGCACTTAGATATGGAGATCACCGATGGGACGATGGTGCTGACACCGATATCCCGGGCTTCCGGGGTGGGGGCGGAGGATGCCCCCATCGAGGGCAGGACCACAGTGGTGATCTCCCCGGTGGCAGAGGGCTTTACCCACACCCTTGCCTATACCTTCGGGGAGGAAACCGGCTATATCGGGCAGGACGGAAGCACCAGCGATGTGCCGGTGCAGCTTACCGGTAATACGGTATCGTTTCTGATTCCGGAAAGCTTTTATTACCAGATCCCCGACAGACCATGGGCAGAGTGCCTGCTGGAATGTAAAACCTACCGGCAGGATCAGCCCAGAGGAAGCAAAATTACCCGGTTCCGGGTAACTGCCGACCCCGCCCGGTGCAGCCCAACGGCAGAGTTGGTGCTTTCGGATGTAAACGAAGCCACCCTTGCCCTCACCGGAAGCAAGAATCGGGCGGTGCAGTATATGTCCACCCTGCGCTGCCGCCCTCAGGTGAAGGCGATGTTCGGCGCCCGGATCACAGAATGTCGGATCAACGGCAAGTCTTTGGAAGGAGAATATCTGGATATACCCCAAGCGGAAAAGGATTGGGTCACCTGCCGGGTAACCGACAGCCGGGGCTATATCAGTATGGTCACAGCAACGATCCCCATGATCCCTTATGTGAAGCTGACCAACAATCCCCAAGCGGTCCGCACCGCCCCCACCACCGGCTGCGTCAGCCTTACTTTTTCCGGGAATTGCTACCGGGGCAGCTTTGGAGCAGAAGACAATGTGTTATCCCTGCGCTATCGCCTGTGTCCGGAGTTTGGCAGCTTCGGTCCGTGGCAGCAGGTGCAGGCGCTTCCGGAGGCGGATCATACCTACCGGCTGGATCTGGAACTGACGGATGTGGATTATACCAAGTCCTACACATTGGAAACGGAGGTATTCGACCGGCTGGATCGGGTAACGGCGGTACTGACGGTGCAGCAGGGAATTCCGGTGTTCCATTGGAAAAAGGATCGTTTTTTCTTCCATGTGCCGGTGGAGTGCGACCAAAGTGTGTCCGGCGCCTATATCCGCAGCCACCCCCTTTACGGACAGACGGAGATCGCCCTGACCATAGAGCCGGGACAGACAGTGTTTCTTTTCAGCGGCTGTATTTGGGGAACGGTGCAGGCGACGGGACAGTGGCAGGGAACGGAAAATGTAACGGTCCGGACGGAAGCGGAGAAGGTCACCCTTTCGCTGCCTTATACCGCCAGCGACGAGGTGCTTCTCATTTCTTCCCGGAAATTTCAAGTAGAGTAAGGAGTGTATTATGGCACAAATGAAAACCCTGACCGTTAGCGGTCAGACCTACACCGTCAATGACCCGGCGGCGGTTTCCTTTCAGGAGAAACAAGCGCTGTCGCCGCAGCAGCAACAGACTGCGAGGGAAAACATTGGCGTGACAGCCCTTGATGACAGAAAAGCCGGCAAAGCCCCTTGGTCGGCAGAACATATCCTGCAGGCACTTTGCCCTGTGTTTCAGGATGCGGGCAACATGGTGCAGTGCTGCCCGGTGGAGGGAAGTAAGCTGGAACCGGTAAGTCGGATCCAGCCGGTGCAAGGCGGCACCGGAGAACCCAGCCCGGAAAATATCCGGCCCATTACCGGGCAAAGTGTGGTCAAGCTGACCCGGTGCGGAAAGAATCTGTTTAACATCGCAAAGGGAAAAAGCAGTAATGCTACTGTAAACGGAAACACCATTCGAGTTATAAAAAGCGCAAACGGCGGTCGCTCTAGCGGCAATGTTCCTTTGAATATTCCTGCCAATACGAGCTTCACCGTGTCCGGCAAGTTGATTGGTACAAATGGGACTACAACAAACCCGTGGATGGTTTTTGTCATTACTGAATCCGGCAAATACCACGGTATTAATCAGTCCAATGTTTCCGCAGATGGAACATTTAGTTGGAACAGAACATTTACCGAAGCGATCACAAAAAGCTACATCCAAGTAGAAATGACCGAGGAAGCCGGGGTATATGTGGAACTTGCCGACATCCAAATCGAGTTCGGCAAAAAAACCGACTACGAGCCGTACAATGGCGATACCTTCACCTTTGACTTAGGTCAAACTGTCTACGGTGGCGCAATCAACTGGGCAACTGGAGAACTGACATGCACCCACAAAGGCATGGCAATGAAAGGGTTGGGCTGGTATGTTGTCGGCGCTATGATCTGCGCGCCGTTGGCCGACGGAATAAGGAGCGGAAGCATCGGTGTACCATGTTGGTGTAACATGTATGCTACCGCTACAACTACGCAGGAAGTTAACGGCATTATAAACGGGACAAACACCAAAATCACAGTAGGCTCTAACCTTATCGATATTGGCTGTATGGTAGCGGTGGGTAATCCGCAAGGCTTATCCGTGTCTGACTTTAAAACGGCACTTTCGAAAAACGATGCGCTTCTTGTGTATCAGCTTGCCGAGCCGGTCACCATCCAACTGACACCGCAAGAAATCTTTGCTTTGTCCGGGGTAAACACCCTCTACAGTGACACGGGAGATACAGCGGTTACCGGCAGGGAAGCGCCGGCATCGGTTTTTGAGAAGCTGACCAATGCCGTTATTGCATTGGGCGGCAATGTATAAGGAGGAAAGGCTATGTTTTGCTTGAAAGATTTTATTAAAAGGGGTCTTCTGGACGCGGTGGGGAAGATGGCAGACTATCAGGTGATCCTCAATGCTGCAGGGTGGATGGAAAAGGGAGTGCTGGGGCAAGCAGATCTTGCCCAGATCAGTGCTTCCATGGAAGCCCGGTATCCAGCAGAAGAAATCTCCGGCGAGGATGGGGTTGACCCGGAGGAGGTGTAAGATTTGCCTTGTACGGCAGAACAGGTGATTGCCCTTGCACAGGCAGAGGTGGGATATCTTGAGAAAAAGAGCAACGCCCAGCTGGATAGCAAGACCGCAAACGCCGGCAGTAAAAACTACACCAAATACAACCGGGACTATGTGGCATGGGGCTGCGGCGGCAGTCGTGCCATGCAATGGTGCGGCGCCTTTGTCAGCTGGCTTTTTGCGCAGGCCTACGGATTGGAAGAGGCAAAACGCTTGCTTTGCGGCGGGCTGTTCCATTACACTCCCACCGGGGCAAACCGCTTTCAAAAGAAGAAGCAGTATATCCGCCGGGGGGAGGATAAGCCCAAAGCCGGGGATGTGGTGTTCTTTTATTCCAAGGAAAAGGGCAGGATCGGCCATACCGGTGTTGTTTACAAGGTAGATAATACCAAAGTCTATACCATCGAGGGGAATACCTCCGGTGCCAACAGCCTGATCACCAACGGCGGCGGGGTGAAGAAAAAGTCCTACAAACTCACCAGTACTTATATCCACGGCTACGGCAGACCGGCCTATGGACAAACGCCGGAGGCTTATTCTTTTAAAGAGTTTGTAAAGGATGTGCAAATGGCTTGCGGCGCAGCAGTGGATGGCATCGCCGGCCCGGAGACTTTCAGTAAGACGGTGACCTTGTCTGCCAAGGAAAATCCCTGCCACAAGGCGGTCAAACCGGTACAAAAGCAGCTGGATGTATTGGGCTATCCGCAGGTAGGGAAGGCAGATGGCATCGCCGGCCCAAAATTCACAGATGCGGTGCTGGCCTTTCAGAAGGACCATGGCTGCCGGTGCGACGGCATTATTACCGCCCGGAATCAGACTTGGCGCAAATTGTTGAAAATGAAATAAGAAAGGGAGCAAACAATGAGTGAAACCATAATTGTGGCACTGCTGGGCTTTGTCGGTACGCTGCTGGGATCGCTGTGCGGCGTGCTGGCAGCCCAGAAGCTGACCCAGTACCGGCTGGCGCAGCTGGAGGATAAGGTGAATAAGCACAATAATCTTATTGAGCGTACCTTCCGGCTGGAAGGGCAGATGGAGGAGTGCCAGCACGATATCCGGGATCTGAAAAGCATTTGTCACGGAGGTGCATAAATGGAATTTGTAAAAAATCTTGCAAGTCTTTTGAAGGTGAAGACCATCGTGACCTTGGTGGTTATGGGTGTGTTTGCGGTGCTGGCACTGAAAGGTACGATAACCGCCGATAACGCCATGATCGTCATCTCCATGGTGGTATCCTTCTACTTTGGCACCCAGCACGAAAAGAAAGCATAACTTTGGCGCACCTGCTTCGGCAGGTGCGCCAAAGTTTGATTTATCGAACAAGTTCCAATCCGTATTGTAGGGCGGGGGGAGCGATGCGACCGCCGCCAGTGGCGGGTAAAGGGAGCAGAGCGAGTGGCCGCGGTCGGTGTGCAACGCAGCCGCGCCGTCGGCAAGGCGCACACCGGGCACCGCAACAGGAACTGCTCCCGCCGCTCTGTTGCAGTGGCTTTTGACGGCGGGACCAAGGCCCCGCCCTACGGTGTTATACGAAAAACAGTTCGATAAATTGGAATTTCTATAAGTTGACAATCTTTGGGAAAGTGTGTTACAATGTGAAAAAATGTGGAGGTTTGTGGAAATGCTTGCAAACAGAAGACATGAGCTTATTTGTGCCACTTTGCGCAGCGAGGGGGCGGTTACGGCTTCCCGTCTGGTGGAGGAATTTGGCGTATCTTTGGAAACCGTCCGTCGGGATCTGCTGATGTTGGAGCGGGCGGGCCTTTTGCGCCGTGTCCACGGCGGTGCGGTGTCTTTGGGTGCTATGAAACCCTATAAAACACCGGAAGACCGGCAGCTGGACTACAACAAGGAGAAAGAAGAACTTTGTGAAAATGCCGCAGATCTGGTGCAGGAGGGGGATTATATTGCCATCGGCACCGGCACGACCCCCATCCACTTTGCCCAGACGTTGAAAAAACGGTTTCAAAAGCTGACAGTGATCACCTATTCCTACACGGTGTTTGAAACCCTTTCCGATATGCCGGAGTATGATCTGATCCTGTTGGGCGGTCAGTACATGCACCGGGAGCAGTCTTTTTGCGGACAGATGACCTTGGATGCTTTGCGGCAGCTGCGGGTGATGAAAAGCTTTGTGTTCCCTTCGGCTGTTTCGCTGGAATACGGCATTTTCGGCTATGAGCAAACATTGTATCCTCTGCAGCGGCAGCTGCTGGAGTGCTGTGACCAAGCTTATGTGCTGGCGGACAGCAGCAAGTTTGAACGCAAAGCTCTTTATAAAGTGGCCCCGATGCGGCCGGAATATATCTATGTGACCGATTCCCAGCTTCCCGAGGACTTGGCAAAGATCTATCGGGATAACGGCCTGCAGGTGATTACGGGTAGAAGCCAATGAGAAGATTATCAATTAGCCCTGCCGCCCGGAAGGCCATTGCCATCGGCAGCTTATGTTCAACCGCGTATCTTGCGGTGTATGTGGCAAAAAACATCCTCAGCGCCGCCACCCCCCAGATTACCGCAGCCGGCGCTTTCACCGTGGAGCGGATCGGCGCACTGTCCTCTACTTACTATATCTGCTATGCCATCGGTCAGCTGATCAACGGCTATATCGGCGATAAGATCAAAACAAAATACATGATCTCCTTCGGCCTTTTGCTGGCATCTACCGGCTTTTGGCTGCTGCCCCAGCTGGCGGGCTTGGATATGGCGGCCACCGCTGCCTACGGCGCATCCGGCTTCTTTATGGCAATGATCTACGGCCCTATGACCAAGGTGGTGGCGGAAAATACGGAGCAGCTGTATGCCACCCGCTGTTCCATGGGGTATACCTTGGCGTCCTTTTTAGGCAGTCCCGCGGCAGGCGTGCTGGCGGCATCCCTTGCTTGGGAATGGGCGTTCCGGGCTGCCGGCGGCATCATGGTGGTGATGGCCACCATCTGCATGATCGTCTTTACGGTTATGGAGCGCAAGGGCGTTATTCGGTACGGTCAGTTCAAGCCTAAGCAGAAGGGCGTGGGCAATATCCGGATATTGCTAAAGCGGCAGATTTTGCGTTTTGCGCTCATCGCCGTGCTGACCGGCGTGGTTCGGACAGCGGTGCTGTTCTGGCTGCCTACTTATATTTCCCAGCATTTGAAGTTTGACCCCAGCAGTGCGGCGCTGATCTATACGGTGGGCACTCTGTGCGTTTCCTGCAGCACCTTCTTGGCAATCTTCCTGTATGAGCGGGTAATGAAGGGAAATATGGAAAAGACCATTTTGCTATCCTTTGCCTGTGCGGCTTTGAGCTTCGGCGGAGCGTATCTGATCCCTGTGGAGCTGCCCTTTGCCAATGTGGTGTTTATGGTGCTGGCGATCTTGAGCGCAAACTGTGCTTCCAATATGATCTGGAGTCGCTACTGCCCCAGCTTATTTGACACAGGTATGGTTTCCGGTGCCACCGGTTTTCTGGATTGCTGCAGCTATCTGGCAGCCTCCGCGGCAACGGCGCTGTTTGCCAATGCGGTTGCCGATATCGGTTGGGGCAACCTGATCCTGATCTGGGTGGGACTGATGGTTCTCGGCGCAGTGATCAGCCTGCCTTTTCACAAGAAACAGTAACGTCCGATTTTTGAACGCTTCCATCTGTGCAAATGCCCGTAGGGAGGGTCAAGGCCCTCCCCTACGATAAGCCTGTTATTTAACAGTTTGATAAATCAGATTTTGAAAGGAAATGCCTATGAAATTGCCTGTTGGGCTTTATGCGGTGTCGGCGGATTTTAAAGACCGGACCGGTACAGCCTTGTTTTCTTTTCAAGATACGGAATATGCGGTGCAGATCGGGGAAAACGCCTTTGAGAATTTGGATGCGCTGGTCAAGTATCCCTTAGAGCCGGTAAAAGAACCTTTTTTGGGCTATGGTGACCGGCCTGTGATTTTGGTGGGTGCCGGCGTGTTGCCCATGGGCAATGGCGCCACCAATCAGGAAAAATTCCGTACAAATTTCCCTTGTGCCGTGGCAATTTTGGGAGAAAATGCCGGCATCAGCCCCAATGCAGGGGATCTGCGCACCCCGGCTAAACGCCGGCCGGAATCCGTTTTGTTAGGCAGCTTTTATTTCGGCGCGGTTGCGATGTCCGGAGAGGTTTCCGGAACCCTTACGGTGGACGGCGTCTGCCTGAAGGCGAAGATACAGGATTACCGTACCGGCGGACAGAACGCGGTGCTGGAAGTGAAGAACACCCTGATCGAATCCGAATTGGTCTACACATTGCTTCATGTGACCAACTTTGCAGGCAGCCGCAAAACGGTGATTCAAAATTGCCGTGCAGACGGACTGGAGGACCGGGACGGGGAAGGAAACCTTTTCCGGTTTGATTGCGGCGAGAATCTGGTGGAAAATCTCTATGTGGCAAACACCCGGAAATTCTTGGGTATGACCAACTATGCATGCACCGGCATCAACAGGATCGCGTCTTTGACCCTGAAAAACTGCTTATTCGAAAACAGCCGGTCTGTCCATGGCCTGACGGTGAACCTGCCGGAGGACAGTACTGCCTGCGTTACATTGGAAGGCTGCGGGTTTCACAGCTTTACCCCCCGGGAAGACCCGGCGGTAACGGCAGTTCTGCCGCAAGGCGCAATTTTGCGCGTAAAGGATTGCTGCTTCACCGGCGACCACACTGCCCCGGCGATCCTCGTAGACGGCAGCATGGATGGCGTGCGTTTGGAAAACACAGCCCAAACCGGCTATAGGCAGCTGTGCATGAAAAAAGCACCCCGCCGTACCACCGTTGAACCGGACCGGATCTATCCCATAGAAGATCCCCATACGCTTTTGGAAAATGCGGATTTTGGTGCGCTTGACCGGCTTTATGCAGGACGGCAGATCTTTTACGGGGATTTTCATTGCCATAGCAATTCCGGCGGCACCAGCGACGGTAAGACCCCCATTGAAAACTATGTGGCGGATATGCAAAAGCTTCATATGGATTTTGCTGCCATTGTGGACCATAAGCAGATGCGCCATTTCTTTTTGCCCTGCTGGGATGAAAAATATCTGATTTGCGGCACAGAGCCTGCCACGGTCTTTACCGATGTAGAAAAACCGGGCTATGCCAAGAAATTCGATTACACCATGATCTTTCCGGATAAAACAGGGCTTATGCGGGTGCTGGAGAAATTCCCCGGCTTTGGCTTTGCGGGCACGCCGGAGGAAGGCGCGTTTCAATACTATTTCATGCCCAAGACCACATTTTTGGAGCTGGCGGCCTTCGTATATTCCATCGGCGGCCTTGTGAGTCACGCCCATCCCAAGCAAATGCTGTCTTCTCCGGATCCGCTGGATTATTATTTTGGCGACCTTGTGCCGCTGGAAACGGTTCATGTGGCGCCGGATAATTATGCTACCCGGCAAAATCGGGATCTGTGGGTGGCGCTGCTGAAACTGGGCAAGCGGGTGAAGACCCATGGTTCTTCCGATGCCCACGGACCGGTGTCCAACCGGGGCTTGACGGCGGTGTATGCCGAAAGACATTACTCTACAGATATCTTTCGTGTGATCCGCAAGGGCGATTGTACTGCCGGTGGCGTAGCGATCCAAATGAGTATCGACGGCGCGGTGATGGGAACAGTGGCAGAGTACGCACCGGGAAAGACCCTGTATATCCGGGTGGAGGATTTCCACATTGCCCACAGGAAAGAAGCTACCGTATTCTGCCTGAAAGTGTATACGGATCAAGGCCTTGCCTATGCCCGGGAGTTTGACTGCTGTCAAAAGCAGGCATTGGCAATTCCGGTGAAAAACAGAAAGTATTACCGGGTGGAGATCACCAACGAAAGCGACGGCTGTCCGGTGGCGTTTTCCAACCCCGTTTGGCTGGAGGAACAGAATGAAAGCTGATTGCCATATCCATATGGTGCTCGATGGCGTTGATTGGAAAGCCTCCATAGCCCGGGGGATCCAAGAAGAATATATCCGGGGGGTGCTGGCAAACTACCGCGCCCAAGGCTATGATTATCTCCGGGACGGCGGCGACCGCTGGGGTGTGAGCCTGCAGGCGAAGGTGCTGGCGCAGGAATACAGCATTACCTATAAAACACCTTTGGCGCCGTTGTGTCTGAAAGGACATTACGGCAGCTTTATCGGCTTGACCTATGAAACACCCCGGGAATATGCCGCTTTGGTAACAAAGCAGCGCAGCCAAGGGGCGGACTTTGTGAAGATTATGATCTCGGGCCTGATGGATTTTGACCGGTTTGGGATGCTTACCGAGCCGGGATTAGAACCCGGGCTTATCCGGGAACTGATCCATATTGCCCATGAAGAGGGCATGTCGGTTATGGCCCATTGCAATGGCGGCGATACGGCGCGGGTTGCAGCGGAAGCCGGGGTGGATTCTGTGGAGCACGGCGCCTATCTGGATGAGCAGGCATTGTCTGCGATGAAAGAAAACGGCGTGGTGTGGGTTCCCACCGTCAGTACGATCGGCAACCTTTTAGGTAAGGGACGGTTCCGGGAAGACGCGGTCCGAAAGATTTTGGACAGCGCTTTGGAAAAGCTGTCGGCATTTTGTATGATGGGCGGCCTGATTGCGCCGGGAACGGATGCCGGCGCATGGGCCGTTCCCCACGGTTGTGCCACGGAGGAAGCATGGCTGGCAAAGGCTGGCGTAACGGCGGAAGATCTGCACAGAGGCATTGCCGTGCTGCGAAGAAAATTCTGACTGTTTGATCCGCATAAATATAAAAAACCGCCCGAAGACTGTGTCTTCGGGCGGTCGTTTATTTATTATGCTTCTTCGGCGATGTCGCCAATATCAATCTCTTCTTCGGGGAACTCCAGATCCACCTCGGGCTCGCCTGCAACGGGGTTGCCGAACTCGTCCACGCCACCTTCCGGAATTTCAAAAGGATCTACAGCGGTGATGTCCAGAATCACGGTGCCGGTAGCGGCATCCATCTTGTATTCCCGCTCTGCACCTTCGGACTCAAAGGTGAGGGTGTAGGTGGCTTCTTCCACCTCGGAGCAGTTAACGGTCACATCCACCAGCTTCAGCTGACGGGTCAGGATATCCTTGGCGGACTCTGGGGTGATATAGCCTTCAGCGGTCAGCTCCTTGGCAGAGATCAGAACGATCTCAAAGTCGGTGACGGCAGCGGCATCGATCCGTGTATCCTCCAAGAAATTGGCGGAGGGGTTCTTGGAGCCGGGGGCCTGCTTCAGCACCACAACACGGGTAGCGCCGTGCTTTTCCGCTTCAATGGTGCGCTTAATCAGTTGGCTGACCACAGTATCGCAGGGAGAACCTACGGCATCGGAATAGGTGTCGGAAATTTCATCAAAGGCATCTTCTGTGCTTTCCACAGCCATCACCAAGCCGTCCTCATCATAAATCACCTTGAACTCGGCACCGATGCTGACAAACAGAACGCCGGCGGCTTCTGCGTCGTTAATTTGGGGCAAGGTGGCCTTGCCGGCAGAGGCGTTTCCGCAGGCCACAAGGCACAGGATCATTGCTGCGCAGATCACGATGGAGAGAATCTTTTTCATATCGGGAAGCTCCTTTATGTTCATTATTTCGGAATCGGGAATGGTTGCATTCAAAATGGTTTATAATATACTATAACACAGGCGGTATAGGAAAAACAAGATAAAAAATATTTTTTACAAATTATTTGCAAAAACGACGAAAAGAGCCGCCAAACCCGAAGGAAATCGCACTTGACAAGACTACGCGTCTGTGCTATACTAACTGGGCAATCGAGTGCACCCATATCGCGGAGTAGAGCAGTTGGAAGCTCGTCGGGCTCATAACCCGGAGGTCGTAGGTTCGAGTCCTGCCTCCGCAACCATAAAAGTTCCGAAAACCACCCGGTTTTCGGAACTTTTCTTTGTTTATAGGCTGAAATACTTGCCCCTAATTTTATAATTTTCCGTCTGACCCATATTCTGACCCATAATAGAACATCACCCCTTGGACAGAATAGCATAAACACGATTCGCTTTTACATGTTTTGGCGAAATTGGTTTATTTTTGCATATTTTCTTGTTATTCTGCTTATTAATGATATAATAGGTGTAATAACATATAAAAAGAGGGAGAAATACAGATGTCTAGAATTGAGTCGTTTAACAAGGATACAGGTTTTTATAAGGCTATCCATATCATAGACGCTTTTGTTTGGACAACAAATTTTATGATAGCAATTGTAGGAGTTATTTGTTTTATTCTTGTGAAAATTGGTATTGTGTCCTCTCTTCCAGAATGGATAAGTGGCTATAATCTTGGTATTAAAATGTCTGCAAATGCGATGCTCCTATTGGTGCTCAATAACGGACACAATAGGTACTACTCAATATACTCAAAATATTTGGAATTATCTGTTCTAGGTAATACATTAGATTTAGTGATCAAGATTATACTAGCAGGGGCAACAATACTGCAAGTTATTGCGGACAACTCAATCATCTTGTTTGCTACGATTGCCTATATACTTACTTTTTTTAGAAATTTGGAACTTCTCTCAACCCTTGAAGAAAAGAATCCACTTCGGGGGCATGTTAAAACGGCCTGGATACCCAATAATATCCGGCATAACGTCGTTATGTTGCTATTTTGTACCTTTTTCTATTTAATAGAATTCAAAATAGTATATTTTGCTGCCTCATGGTTAATGAATTCAACAATGAATATGTCTTTTTTTAATAGTGGGGCTTTCGGCGCAATACATAATGGCTTGATTTTTATGTATGTTTTATTTTTTGATGTATACTGGATGCACCGAGTATTAAGAAAAATCAAAATCAGCAAAAGCAACTTCTTTAAGATGAATCCAATGAATAAATTAGCGGAATCTATGGAGGCATACAATGAAGCGAAGGTTAAATAGCAGTAAATACATCTATGGAATAGAGTATATATTTAACGTACTTTGGCTAATTAGGATACCTATTGTTTCTGTAAGCATTCTTCTATTAATTAATGCGTTCGTTTTATCCGGAGTTCAAAATGTATTTTTCCCTTGCATTTCAACGATGTGTATGTTGTTTTTTGGATATGTTATAAATGATATCCTAGATGTTAAAATTGACATTATTTCTGCTCCGGATCGACCTATCCCCTCTGGAAAAATTTCGTTGAGGGTAGCGAAATGGATAGGTGGTTTTTTTGGCGGGCTAGCATTAATATTTGCTTTGCTGTCAGAAAACATTTTGTTTGTTCTGTATATTGTAATATATGCGGTGATGTTTTGGATCTATACAAAGCATCTTAAACGTAACTGGTTAATCAAAAACGGTGTTACAGCACTATTTTTTAGTTCTTTGGCTCTTATTCCAGTGATATTTGAAAAATCAGCACTTGCTGCGATACTGCCATTATTCGCTGTTTCCTTTGTATTCACATTGGGGAGAGAGATTCTGATGGATATAAAAGATTCTGCTGGCGACAATGTCATTCCGGGAAATATAAGGATAAAGGTCGAATTGGGATGGGTAGTTTCTACTGTTCTTATCGTGGCTGCGTTTTTATTAATGGAAATAATGTGCTTTGAGACATATGTCCTAAGATACATAGTTATCACCGTAGTTTGCGCATCTTTTACATTAGTGCTCCGGAATAAGAAGAAAAAGATTTGGTTATGTGCTGAAATCATAAAATTGTGGTTCTTAATTAATTTGTTCTTCTTACTTGTGAAAATGTAGTGTTTATCCTATAGAAACAAGCGATTTTCATATGAAATGAGCAATGCAAACAACACGCGGATTTGCCCATGCTTCTTGCTTAATCATATATGGGCAATCGTTGCCTGTGGGATGCTATAACTGGATAGCCATTTTTGAAATTGAGAATCTTATCATAAATCCCTTCCAGAGCGGCTCTTATGGACCACCGGAAGGGATTTAATTTGTTTACTTGTATTGTTAGCTGCCGTCTCTCGGTATCATATCCTACCGTTTGGCGGTAACCGATAATTTGGCAAACTTGACAGTTGAATAAAGAGGAACTCTAAGCTAACATCACCAAAACCTTGGAGGTGGTGTTTATGGGGAATATCCGCATACTTGCATAAGGGCAGGTATGCGGATTTTTACGTTCATCCGTAGCTTTCTTGATTTTGGGTACAATATCAGTATCAAATCAAGGAGGAAGCATTATGAAACTGTCAAATAAACAAATCAAGGAATTTGCGAACTACCTTTGTCGAGAAGAAAAGAGCAATGCGACACAGGAGAAGTATCTGCGTGATGTTCAGGCTTTCAGCCTGTATGCAGACAACAGAGAGATCACGAAAGAAGTGGTTGTTTCCTGGAAAAAACAGCTGGTGGAAAGCGGTTATGCAGTGCGATCCATTAACTCTATGCTTGCCAGCGTGAATAGCCTGCTGGAGTTCCTGAATCTGCCTAACTGCAAGGTAAAGAATATCCGTACGCAACGGCAGACTTACTGCACAGAGGACAAGGAATTGACCAAGTCAGAGTATCTGCGGTTGCTGGCTGCATCCAAGAAAAACGAGCAATTGAACCTTGCAATCCAGACAATCTGCGGGACGGGCATCCGGGTTTCTGAATTGCGGTATTTTACCGTGGAAGCGATCCGGTATGGCGAGGTAACTGTGGATTGCAAAAGCAAAACCCGGACGATTCTCATTCCGGGAAAGTTGAAGAATATTCTATTGAACTACGCCAAGAAACACGGCATCACCACCGGTGCAATCTTCGTTACTTGTACAGGCAAACCACTGAACCGCAGCAACATCTGGTCAGCAATGAAGAAACTGTGCGAGACCGCCGGCGTAAAGCCAAGCAAGGTCTTTCCTCACAATCTGCGAAAACTCTTTGCCCGCACTTTCTATGGCATCGAAAAAGATATTGCTAAACTGGCTGATATCCTGGGGCACAGTTCTATCAATACAACGCGCATCTATATTATGACTACCGGCATTGAGCATCGCCGTAAAATTGACCGCCTGGGACTTATAGTGTAGGCAAAAAGAAAAACCACATAATCCGCATTATGTGGTAGATCAATTACTTCAGATTCGATCTGAATATCTGAATTTATATAAATTATATGATATTCAAAACAGAAAATCAAGTGTACAGCTACGGAAAAGCACGATTGATGTCGAAAACACCCCATCAATACATAGAATTTACAACACAAATACACCCTCATGTGCCTTAACAAAAGCAAAATGATGAGGGTGTGGATTTGTGCGCCCAAATGCATATAGCTTGAATATTTTGCCGGGGCAGTTTGCTCGCTATTATTACATAATGCGGATTATGTTGTGTCAATTCGTTTTATCCCACAAACATAGAAAGAAATCAAAGGGGGACTTATCCATGGCGTTGTTTACCAGTAGCAATCCCAAAGAAAAGCAGCATTCCGGCATCCTTGGTGCATTTTCCGTAGATGTAATCAAGTGGGAACCGGAAACCGATGCAGAAGCTTCTGTCATCGTTCACAAGTTTGAATACGAGGATTTTCCTAACGGTTCTTATTTGATTGTCGGACCTTCTCAGATGGCAATCTTCACAAACAATATGAACGCTGCCAACTCCCTGGGGGATGCATCTGCGGGTCAGTCTCAGGTTACAACCTTTGTAGGTCCGTGCAAGATCAAGTTAGAGACCGGCGACAGCCGCTTTGCTCCGTTCCGCAATATTTCTCATGCGCTGACAGGCGGAGAATCTGCGTTCCATAGCACGGTCTACTTTGTGAATACTACATACCTGAACGACCTGTCTTGGGGTACGCAAGCTCCTGTGGTTGTTGTGGATCCTGAGGAAGATGTGAATGTGCATGTTCGTGCATTCGGTTTGTTTGGTGTGCACATTGAGCAGGTGGATACCAGCCGTGCTGAATTGCAGGCAAGAAAATTCCTGCAAAAGATTGTAGGCACAAGAGCAGACTACACAAGAGATGAACTGGTTGCTTTTATGCGCGCCAAGATCCTGGAGTATGTGCCGAATCTTCTGGCGAACAACATCATCCGCCAGAACATTAGTGTTTTGAAAATCAGCGCATACCTCTCCGAGTTCTCTGCAACCATCTGCGAGGCACTGCGAGATCACTTCGATGAATTTGGTCTGACCCTGGATAACTTCTCCTTCCACAGCATCAATGTGCCGGACGAGGATCTCAGAATCATCAACGAGGCTAAGATCCAGAGAAAGAAAGACCAGATCGAAGCCGAAGGCACAGCGGCCAAGATGGATATCGAATCTGCTGCACGTGCTCGTATGCGCGAGCGTGAAGGTTATACCTATCAGCAGGAGCATTCCTTCGATGTTATGAAGGCTGCAGCTCAGAATGAGGGCACGGCATCTAATCTGATGGGAGCAGGCATGGGCATGGGTATGGGATTTGGTGTTGGTGGCGCTTTTGGTGCCGGTATGAGCAATATCGCGCAGAACACAATCGGTGCAGTAAATAATACTCCTGCACAGAACGCACCGGCACAAGGCAATGCATGTCCTAAGTGTGGTGCTGCCTGTGCTCCTGATGCAAAGTTCTGCCTGAACTGTGGTGAGAAATTGGGCGTTGCAGGTACTGCTTGTCCTGAGTGCGGAGCTGCACTTCCTGCCGGAGCGAAATTCTGTGCGAACTGTGGGCACAAGCTGGAAACCGCCTGTCCCAATTGCGGAAACAAGTTGGCACCGGGAGCAAAATTTTGTCCCGAGTGCGGTACAAAGATTTAACGCATAGGAGGTTAAGCTGATTATGAAGAAAATTACACGGACTTCAGTTTTGGCAATTTCTATTGCGATAATCGCACTGGTCTGGCTGTTTGCTGTTGCTGCGTATACCGCTATTTTTGAATTGCCGGAAATTTGTTGGGGCAGCATTGTCTGCACCATTATCGCCGTTATTATTACAGAACTGTATTTACTGGTATTCCGAAAGAATCCTGGCGAACAGGGAATAGAACCTGCTGCGCTTGGCATTATTCTGACTATCAGCTTTATGGTAGTTACAATACTGCTTAACACGATTTTTGTATTGGTAGAGCACGGGGATTTCAATTGGATTCTTTTGCTTCTGAACTTTATGGTAGTTGCAAGCTACATTATCCCGCTGCTTTGGGTTGAACTGTCAGTTGCCAGACTTATCAGACAATTGAAGGTAACGGAGCAGAAGACTACACCCTCTGTCAACATCGGAAAGAAACTGGGTGAATTGCTTGCGATCACCGAGGACGCAGAAATTAGAGGAAAACTACTGAAATTGAAAGAAGCGGTAGATTACGGTACTAATATTTCCACCAATGCAACCGCTGAAAAAGAGGCTCAGATGGGAGCCTTGTTGGACGAGCTTGCTCAGTTGACAATTGCACGAGCAGACCGCCTGATTATCCTTAACAAGGTTGAAGCAGCAGAAATGACTTGGAAAATGCGTAGCAGTACAGCGTCCTCTGTCAGATGATAAAGAGAGGATCAAGATATGGATTTAGAGGGACTGCAATGTCACGGCTGTGGCAGTACCAATGTAACATTTGATCCCAAACGGAGGATATTAAGCTGTAATCAGTGCGGAAAGGAAGAGTACTATTCCCGATCAACGCTGAATGCAAACGGCAAGGTTGTATATGCCCGTCGAAATGCCATCCATTTTTTCAAGGAAGGAAGAATGGATGATGCAAAGCACTACGCTATGGAGGTTCTGAATATCTCCATGGACAATGCACCAGCAATGTACATACTGGCATATTATGACGAGTTTACGGCAAGAAAACCGGATTCTATGCGGCTGTTCTTTGAACAGATTATGGATGTGGCGTTGGAATATGACGAGGTGCGGGATATTTGCAGCTTGATCATGGCTTCTGCCTACAACCTGGCAGACTTTGAAGAAGAGGTTATCCAGCTGATTGCTGTCAATATGCAATCGCCGGACGATGCAAGGGAATTGTGCACCGTTATTGATACAATATGTCCGTTTCTGATTTCCAAGCGAACCTCTGCCGGATATCTTACAGACAATCTTGTGGAGATGTACCGAGAACTGGCAGAGCATTGCGGCATCCCTAAAACTTGCTTTGCCTTGCTTAAATCGATCGAAACAAATCCGGATTCTCCTTATGTAGGAAAGAGCTTTTACCTAAAAGCAAAAGTCCGGTATTTCTATGACAATTACATTGTCAATGTTGGCAAGGTGATTCGGGCAATGAATGATGCCAACATGAAAGCAAAATTTGTTGGAGCATACGAGAGCAAGTGTCAGCAATATAAAGCTGACGCAGATATGTCGTAACCAATACTAAGGAGGAGTAAAAATGCCAGATATTGCAACAAGTATCAACCTTTCGTCCATTGAAAGACGATTGGATAAGGTCGCGGAGTCTACCAATCGAATTGAGCGCGAAATTGGTCAGACTAATAGTCGCCTGACGCAAGTAACAAGCGAGCTGAATGAACTGACTGAAGAATTAAACGGCTTAAAGGCGTCTTTTGATCGCTTTATGGACGACTCTAAGAGAGCGACCACTTTGCAGAAAGCTGCTACAGAATTGATTCGTGTTCGTCAGGAACTGGAGCAGAATTACGGCGGATACAAGATCGTCAGAGAAACTATGCTTGGCGTATTGCAGGCAACTGACCTTGCGCTGGTTAAGAAAACCACAATTTCTCAGGTTACTGAAGAACTGATGCTCTCCACACCCGATTACTGGCTTGCTCCTTGTCTGGTTGCTGTGGCAGCATGGATTGGTAACGACAGAGACTTGGCTAACCGCGCGATCAAGGAAGCGGTCAAGCGCGATGAGGAAAAGACGGCTTTGGCCATGGCACTTATCTGCCGGCGTAACAACAGAACGGATACTTGCTTTGAATGGCTGTCCATCTATTTTGCACATCAGAGTGCAGAAAACTTTACCGAAAGTAACTTTACATACCTTAATGCTTATCTGAACGGCGTGTTTGGGCCTGATGAAAAGCATATGTGTGAGGACTATGTTGCTAAGTGGCTGCGTGAGATTCAGAGCAACGGTGCCGATTTTGAAAAACGGCAGACTGAAATCTGGCGAGAGTATTGCAAGAACTTCACTGTAGATCTGGAAGGTCAGTTCCCCCAGATGAGCGGTAGTGTTCGCGAATATGCGGAAATCGCTGCATACGTAAGCCGTATCAATTCTGTTGGTCGCATTTCCGACAAGTTTTCCAGCATGAAGAATATCACTGTTGAAGAAGAGAAACTCAAGAAGGATATCGACCAAACCTTGGTTTCCCTCATCAGTCGTTGTGATGCCAAGGAAGAGCCCCTGCGTAAGGAAGAAAGATATTTGCAGGCAGTCCGTTATTTTGATGGCGATACGGATGCTGCAAAGCACTCTGTCCTGGAGGCAGATCGTAAGCGCACGGAAGAGACCATTGACTTGGTTAGCCAGATGACAAACATCATTATTAACCGGGAAGATGCTCGTCCTTCTGAGCGAAAGACCTCTGTTAACTTCTTGAGTAGTTACATTCGCAGTGGCTTCCAAGAGTATATGGCAGAAAAGAAGCCTGAATTTCCCGAGCAGATCACATTGAATGTGGATACATGGTCCGGCACAACCTCTGATGGCGCAAATGCTGATGAATTGCAGCGCGGTTATGAGCTGCATATGCAGCAGGAGCGGCAGGAGAAGTTAGCTACTGTAAAGAAGGACAAGCCGAAACAGCGTAAGATCCTTGCAGGTGTCATTGGTGGCATTAGCTTGATTTTCTTGTTCCTGTTTGCACCTTTGGGCATTATGGGCTTAATTGGCGCAGGTGTATGCTTCTTTACATCCGGAAGCGTTGAAAAAGCCAATCAGCAGCAGATCGCCAACATCAACGCAGAGTATGATGCCAAAATAGCTGCAGGCAAAAAGAAAATTGATGACATACTTACGGAGTGGAAGCAAGCAAAGACAATTGTTGATAGCTACGAAAGTGGCGAGACCCCTGACATTGTCGCTTAAACTGGAGGTAGAGATATGACTGATACCAATTTGGCAAATGAATTCAGCGAGTTTGAAGAACTCGAGGCAATGTTTGGTCAGGATACATCGGATCTGGCTAAAATGGAAAAAGTAATGCTGACTCAAAACTTGGAAGGTTTTGCAAGTTGTTTCCCTGAATGGGATCTGCATCCTCCGGTTGCTTGATTTATGGGAGAATGCATGCTATGGACAATCTGAACTTATTACAGGACGAAGTTGTTATTTTTCATAACCAAGAAGCACGGGAAGTAAAAGCGGATACAACCATTGACCTCTATCTTACAAGCCATAATGTGATTGTCTGCAAGACCGTAAAAAAGGGATTGCTAAAAAAGGAAAAAGTGGTTGAAAAGTATCCCCTTGAACAGATCTTGGTTTCTGGTGGAAGACCTCAAATTGCCGAGACAATTCCCGATGAGGACACGGATGACTTCTATGAGGGCTCCATCAAAATTGAATTCACCTCCGGAGCATACATTTTCGAACTTAACGAAGATGGCGAGGATGAGGCAAAGAAAGCTGCAAAGCAGTGGGTTAATTGCGTAAACATTCTCCTGACTGGTTTGCCCTATGGCAACAACAGCAAGGGGCTGGGCGTAGGCAATGAGAACCAGCCGGACAACTCGGCATACGCAGCATATTACTTTTATCAGAAGATCTGGAAAAGATAACGAAAAGGAGTCAGCCTTGATTGGCTGACTCCTTTTCGATTGTCTAAAGAAAGATATCCATGTGTATTGAGTAGAAGAAATATTGTTGAAAAACCAAAGATCGTATTATAAAATATAGATACTGAAGACATAAACAAAAACATCAAGTAAAAGGTGGCATATTGTATGGATAAGATGGAAACGCAAATTCTTGGATTAGTTCAGAGTAAAGGTAAATCTGCTGAAAAAATGACGTCAGCTTTTAAGTTTATTGGAAACGGAAGCATGGAGGAGGGCATTAAGCGCTTTGCGAAATTCTTCTCCGATTCTGGTTATAGCAAAGGGGAACAAGCTGGAATTATGAAAGGCGTGGGAGGAACGCTTGGTACTCTGACCCTAGCAGCATTAATCTATTACCTAGCACTGTACATAAAGCAGCAGGTGCAAAAGCAAAAGGAATTGGAAAAAGAAGGGCAGGGTATTATTGCAGCCTTGGAAAGCGTGCCGGACGATGCAGGAGAAGAGTATCTGGACGGTCAGATGGATAATGAGTCAAACAGCGTAGAAGATGAATCATAATACTATGATTGATATAGACATTGGAGGATTTGATGAGACAGAAAAATACTATTTGGCGATATATTTGGGATGTTGTGTTGATCCTAACAGGTGCTATAATTGTTACATTGGGACTGCTAGGACTAGTAGCTTTGTTTGAAAAATGTAATATTCATGTGCCAGGAAGCAGGGAAATGTGGATAGGCTTGATTGGTGCAATTTTAGGTGGAGCGTATACACTTTTGGGCGTACAGATTACGATTAGAAGACAAAGAGAGGCAGATATAGACCAACAGCGCTTAGAGCATATGCCAATCCTAAAGTTTAAGACCAGTACCAGTTGTATGATGGATTTTGATGGACAAGGTGTTTTTACACTATGTGCAGATGAATTCTTTACAACAGGATTTCCGGAAAAGGAATTTGGTAACTATCCTACAATTGAGATTTCTTTAGCATCAGCCAATTCAGCGTTTGATGTGCGTATTGATTCTTGTATAACGACAGAACATAAGAAGATTCCAAAGCAAACCGAGTGCTATTTTCCGCAAGAATATCGGTTGGTTGATGATGAAAAAATCCAAAACATGTTTTGGATTGAGGACTATAGTGGATATCCCCAAAGTAATGTTCAGGGCATATTAAGAATTGCCTATTCGGATGTTTTTGGAAACCCTTATTATCAAGATATTAGTTTTACATATGATGAGCACTTGTTTGACAGCGATGATATGTTAGTTGTTGACAGAGTAATGTCCCCGGTTCTAGCAGACAAAAAGGCACCCACTCTTTTGGAGCGGGTGCGTAAAGAATACTCGTATCTCTATGATAAAAAGTAAGAGAATGGTGATGAAGGAAGCAAGATTTTGGTAAAAATACCGTTTCCACCAGAACCTATTCCTATACGGATATTTATAAAATAATCAACGTGGGCGACAGGATTGAACTAAAGGGAATTGTTGATATGAATAATCATGATGAGATTTTAGAATAAACACCATATTATATATTTGATTGGACTAGAAACAGAGAGGAGTGAGGGCGTGAAAGATATGATTATTTGGAGCTTTATCGGTGCTGTTGTTTTGGTGATCTCGATTTGGGCTGTGTGCATGGCTGTGAAAGATTTCAAAGAGCAGTTGAATGCTATGAAGGTTTTGCGGGTTACTGCTTTGGTGGTAATACTCTCCCCAATTATTACTTATGCGATTTTGGACCTATCTCGAATGCTGAAAAAATACCAGTTTGTTGAAGCCATTGGAAGTGCAGATGCGTGGATAGGCTTTGCGGGATCGATTATTGGTGGCTCAATAACGATGATTGCACTATATTTGACATTTAGACATGAACGCGATGTGGGACGACAGCATTATATTGAATCGATAAAGCCATACATTTCTTGTCGGGTTGCAAATTATGATGAAGATGATCGGACGATTGATGTTGGGAAATGCATTGAGGATTATGGCTTTATCAAGTGTAAAATGAAAAATATTTCAAACAGTATTGCTAATATAAGCTATGGTGATCAATATATTAGTCTTGAGCAAGAAAAAGGTGTATATGAAAAGCAAGAGAACCTTGATCAATTTGGTATATCGATTTATACTGTGCAACTAGATAGTGGTTTCTTTTTGGCTCCGAAAGATGATTATAAATGGAATGTAAACTTTAATATTGAATTGGACGATGATGGAAATTATAAATTCCAAGATTCAGCATTTGCTTTTCGTTATACGATTTTGTTTCAAATTACTGATGCCTTAAAGGCGGACACATATACATTTGAGTTTGCGTTTGATATTAATATTAATATTGATACAAACGGAAAACCAATTCTGTTTTTGGATAACCAAAGTAATACTATTTTGGAGAATGTAAAACCAGCATAACACGCAATATCTAAGCCTGGGACGATGCAATGTTCGTCCCAGACTTTTAAATCGTCTACAAAGCTATTTTTACATTGTGAGGACTTGTCCCATGGTTTCGGCGGCTTCCTTCTGTGCCGAGGTGGTGACATGGGCGTAGGTGTCTAGGGTGAAGCCGGCGGAGAAGTGACCGAGCATACCGCTGACCGTCTTGATGTCCACACCGTTCTGGAGGGCGATGGTGGCGAAGGTGTGGCGGAGATCATGGAATCTGACCTTTGGGATACCCGCCCTTGCCAGCACTCGTTTGAGCATGTTGTTGACACTGTCGGGTGAGATCGGACCACCATTGGGGGATGGGAATACATATTCGTCATTAGTCTTTGCTTTCTGTGTTTTAAGAACTTCTATTGCTTGCTGTGAGATGGTCACAGCGCGATAGGAGTTTTTTGTTTTCAGCGGAGCTTCTACGATCTCGCCGTCAACCCTTGCCACCTGCCGTCTGACCTTGATGATACCATTCTTCCAGTCGATGTCTTGCCACTTTAGCCTCAACAGTTCACCTCTCCGCAGTCCGGTGGCAAGTTCGATGTAGTACATCTCGTACACCCCAGTCTCTTTGGCTTCTTTGAAGAAGGCTTCCAGTTGTTCTGCCGGTATCGTCTGCATCTCCTTGTGCTCCACCTTGGGCAGTTCGCAGGCATCCGTGGGATTCTCAATAATGATTTTCTGTGCCACCGCCAGTTCCATCGCTGAGGAGATTACTTGGTTGATGTTCCTAACTGTCTTGGCAGACAATCCTTTCGGTTGCTTTTCGGATTCCTTCCGTTCAATGCGACCCTTGGTCAGAAGCTTGCGGTAGAATTTCTGTAAGTCCATAGTTGTCAGCTTCTCCAAGGGGATGTTACCGATGTTTGGCTTGATGTGGTTATCGATGTAACCTTTGTAGGTCTGATGGCTTGATGCTCGGACCTTGATCTTTGCCACGTTCTCGTACCATGTGTCCATCCAAGTTCCTACGGTGTACTGCCCGGTCTTGGTGAAGTCAATCTTTCCACACTCCACTAATGCTTTCTTCAGTTTCTCCTTGACTTCAGCTTGTGTCTTGCCCAACACATTCTTGAAGACTTGTTTGCCGGTGGCAGGATCGTGGCCGGCTGTGTACCGACCTTCCCAGCGACCGTCTTTTCTCTTTCGGATATTACCTTCTCCGTTGGATCGTCTTTTTGCCATTACTAGCACCTCCCTTGCAGCACAACACATTACCACAGAAGTTTTTAAATAGCTAGCCACCAAACCCAACAAATTTACATCAGCATTTCGTACTCTTTCAGACTCAAATGATAAGTAGATTCGGGTAGGTTTTCCGACTTCTGTCCGTGTGCCAGTTTCTTCTGCTCCACCTTGGAGTGGAGTTTGGAGTCTACCTGGGATTGTAGTTTCTGCCGCTTCGCCATACACTTGTTTCCAATCAGACTGGCAAGTGACCCAATAATTCCCATAGCAATGTTGGGCGCTTGTGCCTTGATGGGGATGTAAACTTCTGCATTCAGCACCGCACGGATAATAGTGTTCTTGATGCTGCGGAACTCTTTATTATCTTTCAGAGGGATGTCTGGCGTTTCTTTTTCGTGATAGAGGGACAGCTTCTCCCGATCGATCTGATTCCACTCGCTGTTAAGCCTTGCGATGTTCGGGTCTTTCGCCAGCTGCGCAACGATCTCGTTGACCGTATCCTTTATCCGCTTGGGCAGGTAACCGTAAACCTTCTTACCATGGTGTTCGTCCAACTGCTTCTTTAATGTTACGATCAGTTGCAGCATAGTATCTGTCGGTTCGGGAGACCACTCTGCCATAGAAACCAAACCTTCGATCCGCAGTTGTGCTTCTTCCTTTAATTCCTGACGCAGTGCGGTCTGCATCTGGAAGAGTTGATACTGCTCGTTGCGGAAGATGTCATTGCCGAAAGTGCTCCGCAGAGAATCCAATCCCTTATTGCTCAGATGACCTTCCTTGCCTTTGGAGTAGACCATCAGATGAATATGCGGATGGTGGCCGGTGTTGTGGAACGCGCCGTACCATTGCAGATCTGTCACTGGGATCTTGTGCGCTTCGGCGATCTTCGTGATGTTCCTGCGGACAAGTTTCTTCCAAGCGGTGGCATTGTTGTAGCCCAGCCTTTCCGCATCTTCCCGGCGAAGACTGACCACATGGGTCCAGATGATGCCCTTGTGATTGGAGGCATCTTCTGCTGCGGTTTCCAAGTCTATAGGATCATCCGTCTGAGAGAAGAGACCATGTGCGCCCGTCTTCTCTACGCCGGGGCGTTCTGCCATATAGGTGACTAACTTTTCTACGTCCTCGCGGGTGCCCATGTACTGGAGAAGACCGCCGGCAGTCTTTCGTTTGCCACCACTGCCACCCTTACGGAAGGCGCTGGTTACAATGATCTTTGGCATTAGCTTTCCTCCGAGTGTTGATAGTCATAGGCTTCTTCAAAGTGGATAATACCATTATTCTGAGCGACTTCATTAGAGCACATATTCCGCAGTGCGTTGATACTTTTGTCCGGGATGTGATTAAGGTGTGCTGTTAGATGTGTATTCATTCCTATCTCTACCGCCAGCTTGAACAGCATCCGGGAGAGGTTAGTTTCCAGACTTTCTCCTTCCTCTTTTACTGTCTGCGCAATGATGGGAGCAAGGTAATTGGTGTTCTTATCCTGCCGGAGGTAGCCAATATAAAATTTGATCGCATGGGTAACGAACTCACTCTTGCTGCGGATATCTTCATCGACTATCATTTCCTCCATCTCCGCTACCAGAGAAGGGCGAAGCCAAAAGGCATATTTCTCTTTCTTGTCGTCCATATTTACCTCCATTTCTTTGTGCATACTACACCGACCACGCTTATGGCGCCAAAGGAGTCACCGGGAAAACCCTTGTAACACTCCCACAAAAGCGGTCGGCTCTGCCGTCCGATGTCTCTGGAAAGGGTCGGGATAGACCCCTTACTTTAACCTGCTTCTTTTCATCTTTCGCAAAATCACTGAAACCTCAAAATATTTGTGCATATTATCCTCTGCAAAACCAACCCGCTAAGGTGGGGATGTGTTGCATCTCCACCACCGCAGAACAAATCGGACACGGGCTCGACACGGGCTTCACAGGGGCAATTCTTCTGCGGTATCAGTGGCGCGATATACCTCTGGGTTATCCAGCGATAGCAGAGTGTACACATTGTTCTTGCCCCAGCAACCATCTACACGACGGCGGCTTTTTGAGATCAGCTGCCGCTGCTCCAGGATCTTCAGATGTTCCTGAATGGTAGAAATACTCAACCCTGTCTTTCTACTGATGGTATCCAGGCTGGGCCAACAGCTGCCCTTGTTACCGGCACAACTGAGCAGGTATGCGTACAGCAGAAAAGTAGGCGCTTTGAGATTCAGATCGAACACCAGGTTGTACATCCGAAAGTAATTCTCAGTAGGGACGCTGTATTTGTACTTACTCATCCATGCCCTCCGTGTTGTTATCGATCCATTTTATGAACTTGTCCTTGGGAACAAGAATTCTGTTCCCTAACTTCATGTGCGGGAATCCAGCGGAGCGAACCAAATCATACGCTCCTGCTCTGGAGATCCCAAGCACCTCTGCCACCTCCGGTGCTGACAGCATCAGGGGCAGATCGCCATAACTTCTGTATTTGCTTTCTCGCATTTTGATTCCTCCGTTCCTTTTCTTCTGACATAATTGTATACGAAAACTAATTTTCCTTGGGTAGAATTCTGTCGAAGGGGACAAAAAAACCGGGCACAAAGGCATAACACATAGCCGGCAGATATCTGTCGGTTTTTATGTATCATACTTTTGTGCCCGGTGTACTATTGGCGTCTTACGAGCTGGTGTAGCATACGCACCGCTACCCGAGGCATTAGTTGTGCTTTTATTATAACGAACAGATGTTCGCGTGTCAATAGCTGTCAAAAATTTTTTTGGAAAATACTACTTGCAATTTGCCGGAAGCCAAGGTAACATACGACAAACTTTTTTGGAGGTGCTATCTTTGGAGAAATATATAATTGCCTTGAAGGACTACTGCAAACGAAATCCGCCTAATCACGGAGACGCTCAGTCGGTGATGAATCTGCTTTACTGGACATACACCGAGTACAACCCAATCGACGACCAAAAGATAAAGGACTGTTTCGCCAGACTGCGAAACCACTTTCCGGAACTGGATCTAACGCAGTTCGACCCTATCTTTTTCACCGTCAGCGACCTTTGTGCGGAACACGAACGCCTTGCTTTTATGGAAGGACTCCGCCTGGGCGTGACGCTGATGCAGGAACTGACAGAGAAATAGAAAGACAGCACCATCCCACCCGGATGGTGCTGTTCTGCGAAAACCCTATTCTTTGTTTATTGCATATCATTTTTTGACCCGACATAAGCGAATTGACGATCTCTCTGGAAAGGGATTTCAATTGTTTACTTGTATTGTTAGCTGCCGTCTCCCGGCATCATATCCTACCGGCAAACGACAATAGGAAAGCGTGTGATCTTGCGGTATCGTTTCATTTGGCCTGATTAAATTAGGGAAATAATACCGGTAGAAAGGACATCGTTTTTAATGGTATTTTTATCATTATCTTTATATAGAGCGATAAAAACATCGTAATTATCCTTTATGGAACAAAGCGCTTCTTCGAAAGATAATAACTTTTTATCGGAGATGCATGTAACGATTTCAGATATGTATGTTGACAAGTAATCATTGAGATGTTCTATGTATACAATCAAAGAAGTTTGTTCTTGTAGAGCGGCGTGCGCGATTTCATTTCTAATTCGGTAGAGTCGCTGAATTTGCCAGTTGACACGATTATAGTGATTCTCAATTTTTTGAAAAGCAAAATCTACATCTGTGATGAGCCGATAAACTTCACCACATCGGTGTTTAAGGAGAGAATTGTCGCTACATTTGTTAAGTAACTGCGCGTACAAGGTGGCATTTTGGAAAATAGCAATAGTTTCTTTTACCATCTTCTGTTTTGTAAGTTGTTCTGTGTCTATGGAAACCGTACCGAAATTTAGTGATATACCGCAACGTTTACAATCTTCAACAAAGTTTCTCACTATACGATAAACATACCTAATGCAGATAGCTGCGGGAACAGTTTCTTTTACATTGGATATGATATTTGAATACATATTAGTGCGTGATAACGATTCTAGCGCGACCCAAAGGTTCATATATTTTTCTTCTTGGAATAATGATGATCTGCTGATGTTGGTATAACTGAATGCTCCTTGAAGTTTATCGCGTATAGCACTTTTATCTGTATCTGCAAAGATCTTGCGAGTGCTCTCGAAAACTCTTCCGGAACTATCCAAGTAGTTGTATGTACTATACAATGACTCTGCTGTAAATGAACGATGATAAGAACTTACGTTGTTGATCGCAACAATTACAACCGACTTCAAATCCCAAGCATCTACAAGATTGTAGAAACTTGCAAGGTTTAAAACAGTAGCTAATTTTGAAATAGCAGTGTGGGCTGCGGAATAAATATCCTTTGCATTAACAGACACCCGGAAGTATCTTTTTTCTGCCTTGATAAGCGCGCCAATATCGCTGATATTAGTGTATTCAGCAACGATCTCTGCGTGTGTTTTTAAATCCAAACCTAGACGCCCCAGTGTATCTAAGGCTTGGACTTGCTGAGCACCAGACAACTGTGCAAAAGGAACATTGATCAGGATATCATGTGCGAACAAACTAGTGTTAAGAAGTTCGTTTTTAAAGTCAACCCACTGTGAAGCAAAGGGTTTGTTTTGCTTAAAGAATCTCAACATATCAAAGAGTGCAGAAGGAGACCAACCATCATGCACGGCTTGACTAGCTACTATATTGGCATAAAACTCGATATCACTGATATTAGAGTTAAGTATACTTGCTTCGAGTTCGGAAAGAACCGCTTCGAGATAGGTAGGACCCAGAATACCAACGGCATATTTTAGATGATAGATAAGACGATTCTTTTCTGCAGGTGAGGCAGGACGTTTTCCTAGTGCGTTCTGAAGCCGATTTAAAAGAGGCTTGTTGTTTTTTGATAGTACCCTATCTTGCTTGAGAATATAGAGAGTCTCGAGCCTGCATGCTTCAATATTGTCATCTGTAGTGAACAAACCCTGTTGTGTTTTTTCAATAACAGAAATTAATTCTTTGAGTGCACTCAATGAGGTGAGAACTCTGTATTGATATACATCGAGGGTTTGCGTATGGACAAGTTCTTGCCATACTTGATAGAAAGGGATGACCTTTGTATCAACTTGCTTTGTGATTAGTTTTCTGTCATTATGTCCGCTTAACATTGAAACACTCCCTATTGACAAACGGTGAAATGTAAGGTATACTTTTAGCAGTAGAGAATACCCTTTATATTGATATCAAGAGGTGCTTTCCTTTAGTTGTGAGACTTTAGTCCCGACGAAAAGGACTGCCCTCTTTTATTATTTTACACCATATGTCGAAAAAAGCAACATGCAAACATCGTTAATGGAAAGTTTCATGATCTGTGATTATTCCTTGATTGTTTGCTAATATATGCTATACTTTTAATATATAAGGCGCATTTAGGGAAAAGGAGGCATACATATGATTCTTAAACTTAGTGTTAATAATCAGAGCGTGGAAAGTTCGGGTATTACTAAGGATTACAAAGACGCATTATGTGAATATGTCTGGAATAGCTTTGAAGCAAATGCAACTACGGTTACTGTCAACTGTGTCCCGAATTCATTAAGCGGAAGTGCAGAAATTATTATTGCTGACAACGGAGATGGAATCCCTTATGATTCCCTTAGCCGGACTTTTGGCGCGTTTCTAGATTCACAAAAGAATAGCAGATCCCTTCAAATTAAAACTAAGGCGAACAAAGGAAAAGGACGTTTTTCCTGTTTTTCTTTCGCAGCATTGGCAGAATGGGAAACGATAGTAGAAACGGCAACAGGGAATGTTATTTATACAATTAGCTTGGAAAATGCCGATAAAAATCAATGTAATGTATCTGATCCGGTTCCAACGGACCTGACAACGGGAACCAAACTCACAATAAGTGGTATTGATGGAATTTGTGAAGAAGATGTAAGCTTTGCTCAGTTGGAAGATACTATGCTCAAAACCTTTGCATGGTATCTTTATCTCAACAAAGACAAAAATATCAGACTTGCAATTAACGGCATTGATTTAGACTACCAGAAGTATATCAACACCGATGCAAGTGTCGATAAGGAAATCTTAATATCAAAAATTCCCTTCAAAGTAGCATTGATTGTCTGGAATGAGAAAATTAAAGAGAATTTCTCCGTATATTTTCTTGACCAGGAGGGTGTTGTTAGATCAAAGGATACCACTACTTTTAACCGAAACACTGTAAATTTCAATCACAGTGTGTTTGTTACTTCGCCATTCTTTCTGGGGCGAGATGGAATAACATTGAAAGGCAAAAGAGTAGAGATTGACGGGCAGACCGAACTGAAGGAGTATGATGAGGATAAGAAAGTTCTCAAAGAACTGAGCAAGGAAATACAGGAGGTTATTGAAGCAGGGCTGCATAAGCACATGGCAGCACAAGTGGACAAGGCCATTGCGCGTATGGAAGCACGTGAATCTTTTCCGGTTTTTGCGGACGATTTTTACGGACAAATGCGCAAGAAAGATCTGGTACAGGTTACCAAAGAAATATATCGTATCCAACCCAAGATTTTTCATCAATTAAAACCCATTCAAGAGAAATCCTTGCTGGGTTTCCTTAACTTGCTGCTTAGTTCTGAGGAAAGAGAAAATGTCCTTTCGATTATTGATGAGATTGTACAGCTGTCACCAAAGCAGCGTGAAGATTTTGCATCAGTTTTGAAGCGGACACATTTGGAAAACATTATTGCAACAATTAAGTTTATAGAGGATCGTTACAGAGTTATCGAGGTTCTTAAAGCAATAGTTTTTGATTATGCTGGATGTGCTAACGAGCGGGATCATATTCAGAAAATTGTAGAACAACATTACTGGCTTTTTGGCGAACAATACCACTTGGTTACAGCGGATAAGAGAATGCAAAAGGCTCTTGAAGAATATCTGTATCTGCTTTACGGCGATAAAACGCCTGATGCGGTACTAACACCCGATGAGGAAGAACTTCGCCGGATGGACATTTTTGCCTGCGGTGCAAGAAATACTGAAGATCCATCCGGTAACGCGGTTCAGGAGAATTTGGTTGTTGAGCTGAAGGCACCAAAGGTTATGCTTACAAAAACAGTGCTGCGCCAGATTGAGGATTACATGGATTATGTTCGCAAACAACCATCGTTTAATAGCCAATACCGAAAGTGGAAGTTTGTTGCAGTATGTACTTCCGTAGACGATGATGTGAAGGCACGCTATGAGTCACAAAAAGCAAAAGGAAAGAAAGGCTTAGTAACAGACATCGACAATTATGAAATATATGCTTTGACGTGGGATGATGTGTTCCAAAGCTTTAACTTACGGCATGCATTCCTTTTAGATAAGCTAAAAACAGACAAGGATGCAATTGCCAGTGAGATTGAAAGCAGTGTCAATGGCGAAAAAAGCAGGGAAGCAGCAGATGGACTAACCGCTTTAGTGACGGGTTAGTATACCGAATGCTGATTACGATCAGGTGGTAGGAGGAGAGCAAACCTGATCCAATAACGCAAAGGGGAACTAACAAAAAACTGACCCATGTTTTGACCCATACGGGGATATCAGACAGTGGACAAGGTAGCGCTAAATGGACTTTTGACCTTCGGGATTGCATGAAAAGTGGACACAAAAGTGCCAGAAAGCACCAGATAGCAAGGGGTTCTCGCCTTGACGGCAGCTCATAACCCGGAGGTCGTAGGTTCGAGTCCTGCCTCCGCAACCAAAAAGAAACCCCATCCATCCGGATGGGGTTTCTTTTTGGTTATGGCAGCATGCTTCGCAGCTGCCATCCGGGTTATGAGTCCGACGAGCGCCGCTCGTTGGGTCAAAGTGCCTGCACGCTGCCGGTGGCAGATGCAGTGCAGGCACTTTGAGTGCCGCGGTCGAAAAAATCGAGGAAAAGCGTAAGCCCGATGATTTTTTCGGGCACCGCAAACGGGACCGCACTAATTGGGTGCAGATCCAAAGGTCAGGCACAAAACCAACACGAGTCCAGCCTCCGCAACCAAAAAGAAAACACCACCCGACCGGGTGGTGTTTTTCTTTTTTTATTTGCTTGGCCGGCCGTATGACGATGTGATTTCGGTGTTGCGAAGCAACATTTTTGTTAATGACACAACGATGGGTTTGTGTTATACTGAAAAGAGAAGTTTTGAAATAAAAACAGGAGGAACGATGATGGAAACTGAACAATGGCGCGATCAGATGAAAGCTTGGGACAAGGCTTACCGCCGCAAACGAAAAATCATCGTTCTTGTGATCCTAACCATGGTTCTGGTGGGCGTGGCAGGTTTTCTGCTCTACCCCACTTACACCAGAATGCAGCATTACAACCAAGCCAAAGCGCTTCTGCGAGAGGGGCAGACAGATGCCGCTGCAGAGGCATTCTGGCAAGCCGGCAACTATTTGGATGCCCGGGAGTATGCCGGCAAACTCAACTACGAAAAGGCACAGGCCTATTTGGAAGCCGGTAGGGTTACTTATGCCGCGATCACCTTCGGAAAAGCCGGTGATTACATGGACGCCCGGGAGCAGTCCTTTGCGCTGTGGGAGCGCTTTGCCGACCGGACGGTGCGCTGTGCATCGGATCTGGATGTGGTAGGCTGGATCCGCCCCGACGGCACCGGCGATTTCAGCCACAAGAAGGTTGACAGCATTGTGGGTGATTATAACCATCCCGGAGATTTCAGCAGTTGGACCGATCTTGTCAGCATTTCTGTAAACCGTGGCAACACAGTGGGTACTTTTGCCGACGGTACAGTACGTTATTTGACTGGCGAAAAAAGCGTTAACGGCGACGGCCCCATCAAAACCTACAACCCCAAGTGGACGGACATAATCCTTGCGTATTACGATTGGAGCCATGTGATCGCCTTGAAATCCGACGGAACGGTATGTGCAGAATGCTTCGCCCTTGGCTCTCGATGTGACCTTCTGGAGGAAGCTGCCCAATGGACGGACATCATCGCCCTCTGCGGCACACGGCCCTTGGTGGGACTGAAAGCCGACGGCACTTTAGTCGCCGCTTCCTGTCAGGATTATGCAAATGTTGACTGCACCCAAGAATATCGTGCTTGGGTACGGGATCTGGAAGCGATGACCAATGTGGTAGCTGTTCGCGCCCAAGGCATTGGCTATTGGGCGCGGAATGTGATGCTGCTGGCGGACGGAACAACGCGGGTGTTGGGTGAAGAGTTAAACCAGTATAAACCCACCCCCTTTGATGAGCTGGTTAAGCCCAGTGAGGATTCCGAAGCATGGTTCCCCGCCAATATGGAAGCCATGGAAGAGCCGCCCCGGGATCGGGCTGTGATTGCCGCCTCCTTCTCCAACCAAGCGGATTGCGATGCGCAGTATTATCAGCAGGCGGTCTCCCTGCAGGAGCAGGGCGATTTGGCACAGGCAGCCATCGCCTTTGGCAAGGCCGGGAATTATGAGGATGCTGCCGCCCGCTCCATGACCCTTTGGCAGCAGATCGGCAAGCTCCCCACCGTTGCGGTTCGATACAACGTTTTGGCTGCGCTGAAGGAAGACGGCACGGTTGCGCTGGCTGATCCCGAAAAACAGCTGGGAAAAAAACCGGCGAACCTGAACAAAAAATTTGTTGCTCTGTATTTCTGCAACAAGGATCTTCTCGGTATCACCCCCGAAGGCAATGTGCTGGTGATCGGCAAACAGAAAGAAACGCTGCCTGCCACCGAGCATGTGGTCCGCGCCCTGTATACCGATGATTATGGCATTGTGATGCAAAAAACAGACGGCTCGCTGATTTCAGAAAAAGGAATCCTGCCGGCATGGAACAATGTGGTACTGCTCTGTTCCTATTACAGCGACATCGTTGCCCTGCCTGCCGACGGTGTTGCAAGAGGTGGATATGAACCTTGCACCGCGGACGAGGCAGGCAATATCATGAATCTGCCGGACCAAATACTCACAGATATCGCCGGCAGGGCCTACGGTATAACGCCGGAAGGCACGGTGATAAGCGATTATTTTGATTCCTCCGGTTCTCCGATCCCTCTGTGTGAAAATGCGAAATATATATACTACAGTGACCATTATCTGTATGGTCTTCTGAATAACGGTCAAGTTTGGGTGAAATACGGAGATGGATTCGAAATAGAAACAGAGAATCATGGCACCCGCACTTTCGCTTATGAAGCTGCCCAGTGGACGGATATCGTTTCCATAAGTGCCTGTAAGGGCTGCGTAGCAGGTCTGAAAAAAGACGGCACACTGGAATTTTCCGGCACAAAAGACTTGTCCAAGCTCCAAAAGGAAGTCAAGAAAATGCGCGGCCTCATGGTTCGGGAAATATAATAGGAAAAACCGCAAGCAGACTGTCTGCTTGCGGTTTTTTACCTTTTGGCAAATTCTGATTTGTCGCGCTGCCCAAATTAAAACAATACAAAATATGTGTGTCGGAATAAGAAATCTTCCGGCAAAGCCTTGCGATCGTCCGATCGCAAGGCTTCTTTGTGAAAGGCGGCGCCGCACTCTTTGGAGGGTGCGGCGCTTTTCGCAGTGTTTTGTCATAACATATTGAAATATGTATTCTTCGTGCTATAATAATAAAATGGGAATATTATAACTATCCGTGGAAGGAGCTGGTGCTGTATGTTTAGCAAAGAATTAAAGAGGCTCAGCAGACGCGAACTTGTAGATATCATCTATCAGCTGAAGAAAAACGAGCAGGAAAAGCAAGATCAAATCGCTGCTTTGGAGAACGAGCTTCAGGAGAAACGGATTCGTATTTCGGTTGCCGGTTCTATTGCGGAAGCGGCGAAAGATATTACAAATATTTTCTCTGTCGCGCAGACAACTGCAGATCTGTATTTGCATGAAATCGCCTGCATGAAGGAAGAGACAGAACAAAAATGCGCAAAGATGCTGGAAGAGGCCCGCAAAAAGGTTGAGGAAATCTTATCTGATGGCAAACAGCAATGTATGGACTTAGAAGCGCGCTATCAATGCGATTATCAAAAGTGGCAGCAGCTTCAGGCGGAAATTCAAAAATTAGAGCAAAAAAGCAGATGAGCGAGTGGTTCAAACATGAGTAATAAATCTGAAAAGAAAGTTTCCGTTCCTTCCTTGCCGGAAATTCAGCGGGAGAGAAAGCGCATCCGAAGAGAGGATTATTATCGCCAATCTCTGCGCAGTACAATTTCTGTTTTGGTGGTAGTGGCAGCCATTGCCGTTTTGGTAGCAACATTATTTTTGCCGATTCTCCAAATATCGGGAGATAGTATGTCTCCAACATTGGAGCATGACGAAATCGTCATTCTTGTGAAGACAAAAGCGTTTGATCGCGGCGATCTGATCGGCTTTTATTATCAAGGCAAAATTTTATTAAAGCGAGTCATCGCCCTACCGGACGATGAAGTTGTGATTGATGCCGAAGGCAATGTATATGTGAATGGAGAAGTGCTGGAAGAACCGTATGTCACCGAGAAGGGCTTGGGTGACTGTGATCTGGCCTTCCCATACAAAGTGCCCGGAACCGGCTACTTTGTTATGGGAGATCGACGCTCCAATTCAGTGGATAGTCGCAATTCGGTAATCGGCGCAATATCACAGGACGATATTATCGGAAAAGTATTTATAAGAGTCTGGCCGTTTGCAAGGTTCGGATTCGTTTTCTAAAAAACTTGTAGAGAAAATGAATGGAAAGGAGGGGGAGACATGCAGGATATCTTGGACGAAAGCCTAAGCAGGCTCAGGAAGATCAGAATTCGAAAAAAGCGGATGATCGCCATTCTGCTGGTGCTCTCCCTCGTTGTTTCGTTGAATGTTTTTTGGGGTCTGCGACAGCCCGGATTAACGCTGGCGGGAGATGCGGATTGTAAAATTGTAGAGCATACCCATGATGAGGCATGTCAAAACGCGGAAACAACTTGTGAACTTGCAGAACATGTTCACAGCATCCGCTGTTACGCCGATGTGTTGGCGGATGTAGAAACGCAGTTGGACTGGCAGAAGATGTTTGCGGACTATCCCTACACAGGGAATCTGCAGAAGGATCTTGCCGGTATCGCCCGAACACAAGTAGGCTACCAAGAAAGCACGCTTAATTTTGAGGTAGGTGACGATGGCCTTCGCCGGGGTTATACGCGATACGGCGCTTGGTACGGCGCACCTTACACAGACTGGTCGGCTGTCTTTGTTTCCTTCTGTCTTCATTATGCAGGTGCAGATCCTGCAGAAACGCCATACAACACAGGTGCTGCCGCCATGGCAGAAACATGGAAGAACCTTGATCGGTTTGCGCCCCGTGGGGAGTATGACCCGTCTGCCGGCGATCTGGTGTTCTTCGCAAACAATACCGTTGGTATTATTGCAGAAGTACAAAATGCTACCGGCTATGTGATTCGCGGTGACATCGATAATGCGGTATGCGCAGATACAATCGCACTGTCCGACGAGTCTATCGTTGGCTGGGGTTTAACGGAACATGCTGCGCAGAAAAATGAGGAAATAAAAGAAGATCTTTTACAGAAAGAACAAGCACCTGCTGCATCGGAAGTTAAAAATGAATATCTACTGGATATATCGAAGGGCCCGGCGGTCTTTATTATTGAAGGAAACGGCGCGCAACCGCAAGCGCAAGGCTACAAGCTTAGAAACGCCAGAGCGATCATTGACTTGCTTCCTTATTTGCAGGCAAATGGTGGCAGCTACTTCTTCACATTGCTGGACAATAACAATGTAGAACTGCCTAAGGACGAAAACGGCAACTATATCGCCGAGGCCAACGAAGACTACAAGCTGACGATCACACTTAACAGTCCGGAAGGTTTCCTGCCGGGAACATACCAATATCAGATCCCCAACGGATTGATGGTAGACGGCGGTGAGGGCACCTTTGTGCTGAAAGATGGCACCAATGTGGGCAGTTGGGTGGTCACGGACACCGGCCTGATTACCCTTGTGTTCAACGAGCACATGAACAGCCGTACGGAAATCACAATCAGCGCAACCTTGGGAATCCATTTCCCGGTTCAGGAAGATCCCATTGATTTTGACGGCAAAATTACCGTTAAGGTTGAGCCACCCGCCCAGCAAAAGTACCCCACTGTTTTGAATAAATGGGGTCAAGGCGGTGTGCCCGGAACCGAAAAACCAGACCCCAGCAAAATTTACTGGCGTCTTGAGATTGTTGGCAATAAGGATTCTCAGATCCCGGGCAATATTCTAACAGATCGCATTCTGGATGGCCAGTGGAGTAAAATACACCGGTTCACAGAATCGGATATAGCCGGCGGCCTTACTTTCGGTGTGAGCGATCCCAACGGCGGATGGCATGCATGGACCGTTGCGGCCGATGACCCCCACCTGATCTGGACAGATACCGGATGGTCCTATAAAATGCCAACCACCGCCACCTGTCAATGGTGCGGGGAGATCACGCTGGGCAATGAAGGCTGGTATTATTACATCGATTATACCTCAACCCCGGAACGGACCGGCACAGCCGGCACCTTCGGTTACGAGAACGATGCCACCATTGATGGCGCATACGGCTATGCTTGGGTAGACTTCACCCACGGCGAGGCTGTCGGTGAGATCGCCAAGAACGGCGCATTTGTCTCGGATGCCGCCGGTGGTGGATTCCTCTGGGAGATCCAAGCCCTCATTCCCGGCAGGCCGGAGGATCAACGGGCGGAATATTCATGGGCCATCTCGGACGAGATGCGCCTGATAGACGCAAGCGGTAACATTATCGGCAAGGTGTATAACGACATCAACATGGCTACGGTTTATGCCACCTATAACGGAACCACCATCCAGATCCCCCGGATCCAAGACGCCACCGAAGGGGATATGTTTGCATGGAACAACGCATGGACGGTGGAAGACGGCACCTTCTCCACCCGAACGATTGACCTGCTCTGCCGCTGCCAATGTACTCCCGAGACTTGTCACTGGGGGACTTGCGGTGCGTACTGGTTTAAAAACGACGCAGGTGAAATAATCGGTACAAGGGATTTCTGCCAATGCTGGACGGTAACGCAGGATATGACCATCACCGTGGTTTACAAAACCACGGACCTGTCCATATTGGAGGCCTATGGCCCTCTCGGATACAAGCTCAGCAACCAGACACAGCTATACTATATGAGTGACAGCACCAACTCTGTTAAGGTTGACAACGATGTTGCGACAGTTACCATTCCCAAGCTGTTTGAAAAGCAGTTGACCCACGATTTTGACGGATATACCGCAAATTATCGGATCACGGTCAACGAAGCCAAGCTGGTACTGACCGACGGAAGTCCGCTTCACATTCGTGACGCCATGAGCGATACGCTGGCCTATATCGGCGGTTCACTGGTGATCACAGCAGAGGATGTAAACGGGCAAGTCACTACCCTCAATCAGGGCACGGATTATACCATTGTCTACGACGGAACCGGCAACCAAAGGGATGACGCAGGCAAAAAAGTACATGTGCTGGACATTGTGATCCAACACCCGCAGCCGGTGATGTACACGCTGGATTATGATGCCACCCTGATCATGCCGGAGAATGTAACAGGCGCGATCAAGTACAGCAACTCCGCTGAGATCACCCTGTGGGGTGAGCAAATCAAAGACAACGCTGTAGAAAAAGTCTATGCCGATATCAACATCGCAGCAAAAAATTATAAAGTGGAGATGTTTAAGACCTGCGCCGAAACGGGCAAGCCTTTGGGCGGCGCAACCTTCGGCCTTTACAATGCCCACGGAGGATTGATCACCACAAGCGTGACCGACGCAAGCGGCGCGCTTACCTTTAAAACAAATATCCTCGAAGGCATTGTTCTCCGGGAACATATTCTCTATTATATGCAAGAACTGAGAGCCCCGCCGGGATACCGGCTGGATGACACAAAACATTGGTTCTGCTTCTGTGATAAAGAAACAGACACTTGTACGGCTTGCTCCGAGATCATGGAAGAAACGGATGCAGTCCGTATTCCCTTTGACCGGATCGGTAAAATTCATGCAACAAACGAGCTCATGAAATATGCACTTCCCGCTACCGGTGGCCCCGGTATTTACCCCTTGATACTAGCCAGTGTAATATGCATTATTACACCGCTTGTATATGGTTTCATCCGAAGGCGCAAGCGCGAAAGGAGGGGCGTAGGATAGCTTCCCTTTCAACGGCGAGTTCGCGCCGAAGATGAACGAAAAACTACTTAAAAAAATAAAATTAAAATAGAAAGGACCTAAAATCATGAAAAAGTTAGTATCTATTCTCTTGGCACTGGCCATGATCTTGGCCATGAGCACCACCGTGTTCGCAACAGAAAACGGCCCCTATACCCTTACCATCACCGGCGCTACCGGCCACGTCTATGACATTTATCAGATCTACACCGGCGATATTTCTCAGGAAGGTGACAAAACCGTTCTTTCCAATGTAAAGTACGGTCAGAACCATTATCCCGTCGACGGCAATGTGGGCGATCCCGTTCCTGCAGACGAGCTGGACAGCCTCACCAACGAAGAAACCGCTGTGGATATTCTGGATTCTGCCGTGAAGGGCACTCCCTACAAGAACGATGTTGCTCCTGTCAACAGCGATTCTTTCGTTGAAATCAAGAACATCCCTGCCGGTTACTACATGATCGTAGACGTTACCGATGCAGATGCGCTGCCGGATGGCCAGACCAAGTCTCCTATTATGCTTCAGATGCTCGATGACGTTACCATCGCTTCCAAGCACGCCACCATCAGCTCCGAAAAGAAGGTAGATGACAAGAACGATTCCACCACCGATGAAGATGGTGTTAACTGGCAGGATTCTGCAGACTACGATATCGGCGACGATGTTCCGTTCCAGCTTTCTGTCACCCTTCCGTCTACCTTTAATACTTACGACGACTACACCATTACCTTCCACGATCAGCAGGCAGCCGGCTTTGGCGCGCCTTCCATTACAAGTGTTTACATTCTGAAGGCAGATGGCACCACCAAAATCACCATTCCTGTAGCTGCAACCAATGTATCCGGCTATACCCTCACAAATTCCTGCACCAACCGGGAAAAGTGTGAGTTTGGCGGCTGCTCCTTTAATATTACCGTTGGCGACATTAACGACCTGTACGGCCAGAACACCTTTGTCAAAGGGGATAAAGTCATTGTAGAATATACTTCCGAGCTTCTTGCCGGCGCAACTGTTGGCTCCGTGGGCAACGAAAACGGCATGTATGTTTGCCACCCCGACGGCCATACCCCGCAGGACTTCGTAACTGTGTTTACCTATGAACTCAAGGTCAACAAGGTAGACGGTACAACCAAGCAGGCGCTTGCAGGCGCCGGCTTCACCCTGAGCAAATGGGATGCTGCAAGCAATAACTGGGTGAAAGTCGGTGATGAAATTACCGGTAATGCACTGACCACCTTTACATGGTCCGGTATCGATGGCGGCAAGTACAAGCTGGAGGAGACTACCACCCCCGCCGGTTACAACACCATTGCGCCCATGGAGTTCACTGTTGATTCCGATCATAAGGAAGAATGGATCAAGGGCGGCAACTCCGCATTTCTGGATCTGATCGCAAAGGATGCCGCCGGCAGTATTGTCTTTGCCGATGCAAACGCGGAAGGTATCGAAGACGGCAAGCTGGAAGGCACCATGGAAAACTACAAGGGCACGGTTCTTCCTGAGACCGGCGCAGAAGGCACCTTCTTCCTGATCACCGCCAGCACACTGCTGGTGATGGTAGCAGCGGTCTTTATGATCACCCGCAAGAAGATGTCCATCTACGAGGACTAATCTTTTAGCAAACAGTTTTCTGATCTATTAACTGAAAGCGCAGCGGCGGATGGCAGAATCCGCCATCCGCCGCTATGCTTTGTAAAGCAGTGGAGAGATGCTTATGAAGAACAATAAAATAGGAATCCTATTGGTTCTGATGCTGTTCGTAGGTGTCTGTGGACTGCTTTATCCATCCGTGAGCCAATACTGGAACAGCAAGACCCAATCCAGAGCAGTTACAAATTATCAGGAACTGCTGGCATCTATCAAGCCGGAAGATTATACCGCGCATTTTGATGCGGCCGATAAATACAACCAAGAGCTGAATGCACTTGCGTTTCCCTTGGTTGATTATGGCGCATTGCGCAATTACGAACAGACCCTAAACATAGCCGGAAACGGTGTTATGGGGTTTATAACCATCAGTAAGATCGGTGTAGAGCTTCCCATATACCATTCCATACGAAATGAAGTACTGAATATTGCCTGCGGTCATTTGGAAGGCACATCGCTCCCGGTGGGCGGAGAAAGTACCCATTGCGTCCTTTCTGCGCACCGTGGCCTTCCCCATGCCAAACTCTTTACAGAGCTGGATAAGATGGAACTTGGCGATACATTCACGATTACCGTGCTGGATCGAACCATTACCTATCAGGTGGATCAAATTAAGGTAGTACGACCGGATGAGATCGATGATGTTCAAATTGTATCCGGTGAAGATCTGTGCACACTGTTGACCTGCACCCCCTATGGCATCAATTCCCATAGATTGCTGGTGCGTGGAACACGCATTGAAAACGCGGCACCTGTGCTGCATGTTACATCGAATGCTTACCGGATCGATTCTCTGGTGGCAACCCCGATCGTAGCGGCGCCAATTTTGCTGATCCTGCTGATCGTGCTAATGGTGAAATATCGGGATAAGGGAAGCAAACCCCTCATCTCAAAGGAGGAAGAAGAATGGCTAAAAGAAACGTGGCAGTAATCGTTTTTCTGCTTTGCCTTTGTCTGTCTTGGCTGCCTTGTTATGCGCAGGCTGCTTCTACGGTAGATGCCAAAGAGCCGATTTCTCCGGATGAGGATTGTTCATTAACAATATCATACCGTTATGATGGAAAAAGCTTTTCAAACCATCGGGTGTTGCTGTATAAAATCGCGGATGTATCTGCAGATTTTCAATATAGCCTCACAGCACCTTTTGCCAATTCCGGTCTGATCCTGAATGGGGTTCAGTCTGTTGGGGAATGGAATGTTATCCGGTCAACGCTTGAGGCACATATTCTTGCCTACGGTGTGGATGCCGATCTTGCAGGTGCAACCGATCAAGGGGGGCAGGTTTGTTTCCGCGGGTTGAAGCCGGGAATGTATTTAGCGATCACGGAGCAGGTGCTTGAAAACGATTGGATATATTTGTTTGATTCTGCGCTTGTGGCGTTGCCCGGGCTGGGTACTGACGGCCTGTGGCAGCGGGAGGTTGCGGTTGTTTCAAAAGCCGAGGCGATTCCTCCGATTGAAGCAGATGAGGAAATTGAGCGCAAGGTTCTAAAGCTGTGGAAGGGAGATGGCGGTCGTTCCGATCGCCCCCAAAGCATAGAGGTGGAAATATTCCGTGACGGAGTAAGCTATCAAACAGTGATCCTTTCGGAAGAGAATCATTGGACATTTTGCTGGCAAGCCAAGGATGATGGCGCAGCGTGGAAGGTCGTAGAACGAAATGTGCCTGCCGGGTATACCGTGACGGTACAGGAGCGGGAAACATCCTTTGTTTTGACAAACACGCGGCCACCGGACAAGCCGGATACCCCGAAAACTGGTGACACCGCCAATACCATGCTCTACTTTGTGCTTATGAATATATCCGGTATGATGCTTATCATCTTGGGTGTTGCAGGAAAGAGAAAGCGCGTATGAAGAATCAAAGAAATGGCAGGATGCAGAAAATCTGCGTTCTGGCCGGTGTCAGCTTGCTTGTCGTTGCCATAGGCGTTATGGTCTTTTGGCAATGGAGCATTCGTACCTCTGCTCAAAAAGCAGAATACTATGTAAATACACTTCGCACAATGATACCGGAGCCGCAAGGTGCTGCACCGGAAGAACGAAGAGATAATACAATGTCCACACTGTCTTTGGACGGAATAGACTTTGTTGGCCTGTTGGAAATCCCTCGTTACGGCTCTGCCCTCCCGGTCTGTGCCGATTGGGGAACGCCTTCTGAGTACCCCTGTCAGTTTTACGGAAGTGTCTACGACCGTACCCTGCAGATCGGAGGAACCTCTCAAAAAGGGCAGTACGATTTTTATCGGGAGATCTCAGTAGGAGATGCGATCTATTTCACAGATATGGAAGGGAATCGCTATGCTTATTCTGTAACAGCTGTGGAATATGAGAAAAGCGCCGACCAAGCTGCACTGCAGAGAAAAGAATCTTCATTGACTTTATTTATCAAAAATATTTATGCTTTGGAATACATCATTGTTTTCTGTGATGTTTTAAGCTGATCGGATTTCTTCTTGCTCCAATAGAATGAAAAAGCCACCTTAAGGGGTGGCTTTTTTCTTTTCTCCGGGGTACGGTGAACGCCGGGATCTGGGAAACAGCGAAGGGAAAAGGGCGGGATTTATTACTAAAAAAGAAGCAAACGGAACGCAAATGTTATAAATGCCATGGGCGATAAGCGATTGCACAGCTTTTTCCTGTGCTATACTAAAGTTACCAGTAAAAAGCACAGTTTTCATAGAAAACGTAATATTTTTCCTACAAGGAGGACAAATATGGCAAAAATAATGACTGTTTCCGATGCGGTAAAGGCCTATGTTAAGGACGGCGCAACGATCACCTTTGGCGGTTCTGCACATCCGGAGGAAGTTTTCCCTCACGATTGAACAGGAATTTTTGTCCACCGGACATCCCAACAACCTGATATTGCTGTATTGCGCAGGTATGGGTGACGGAAAGGAAAAGGGGCTGAACCATTTTGGCCACGAGGGATTGGTGACCAAGGAAAAGATCACCGAAGAGGAAAAAGAGAATATTCTTTCCAGATTGACCGGAACCACGGATATCCGCATGGCAGAAGACTGCGACATGGTGGTGGAAGCACCGGGCTTTGTTGTAAATCGAATCTTGATTCCTATGGTAAATGAAGCCTTCGGGATCATGGCGGAAGGGATCGCAAGCCCGGAAGATATCGATCAGGCCATGATGCTGGGCGCCAATCACCCCATGGGCCCCTTGGCACTGGGCGATCTGATCGGCATGGATGTTTGTCTGGCGATCATGGATGTCCTTTATAACGAAACCGGAGATACCAAATACCGCGCCCATAGCCTTATGCGTAAGTATGTCAGAGCCGGCTGGCTTGGCAGAAAAACCGGAAGAGGCGTTTATCAGTATTGATCCAACGAAGAAGCGAACAGATTTTCATCTGTTCGCTTCTCTTTGTGTAAAGAAAACCGCCGGCGAAAGAAATGCCGGACAGAAATTGCGGGCGGGATAAAAATATTTGCAGAAAAATCGGGAAAAATGTTGTTTGCTGTGAAAAGATGTGATACACTAAACAGAATACGAGATGCTTTGGCACCGTTCGTTTTTTTCTAGGATGTAATCGATTGGTTTATTAAAAAAGACCGCATATTTTTTTACATAAAGACCGCCCCCGGGTGGCATGAGGTGTTTCCATGAAAGTGATTTTGGAAAATGCGCTTCCGATTGTGGCGCTTGTGGCGATGACATTGTCTTTCCGCCTGTTTCACGACAAAACAAGATTTAAGAAGGTTTGGCTGATCTGTGATGTGCTGGCGCATATTGCGCTGGTTGGTTTTCTGTTGTATGTGGACGCGACGATGGAGGAGCTTCTGCTCGTTCTGCTTGCGACTTTGGCGATCGGACTGGCGTAAGGTGGGAGACGGATTATGGTATTCAATTCTTTTGGCTTTTTGATTTTTTATCCCATCGTTTTGCTGTTGTATTTTATTCTGCCCAAGAGACTGAGCTGGATCATGCTGCTCTTGGCCAGCTATTATTTCTATATCAGCTGGAATGTGGAGCTGATCTATCTGATCGTGTTCACCACATTGATCTCTTGGGTCAGCGCCATGCTGATTGAGCACACCCGAAAGCAAGGCGTCAGAAAGCTGTTTTTAGTGCTGACATTGGTTACCTGTCTTGGTGTGCTGTTCTTCTATAAGTATTTTAACTTTCTGTCTGACTCTGTGGTGGAGACCCTCAAGGTCTTTGGTATCGGCGCAAATCCTTTCAATCTGGACCTGATCCTTCCGGTGGGTATTTCCTTTTATACCTTCCAGACCCTGTCCTATGTGATCGATGTGTACCGGGGAGATGTGAAAACCGAGCGCAATTTCTTCTTTTATGCGTTGTATGTTTCCTTCTTTCCCCAGCTGGTTGCAGGCCCCATCGAACGGCCCAACAACCTGATCCCGCAGCTCCATGCCCGGCACAGACCCACTTGGGAGAACACGCGCAACGGCCTGCGCAAAATGCTGATCGGTTTCTTTAAGAAGGTTGTGGTAGCGGACTTGCTTGCTACCTATGTCAATGCAGTGTATAACGATGTTGCCAATGCTACCGGTCTGGGTGTTCTCATTGCAACTGTGCTGTTTGCCATTCAGATCTATTGCGACTTTGCCGGTTATACCGATATTGCCATCGGTTGCGCGGAGATCATGGGCATCAAACTGATGCAGAACTTCAACCGTCCTTACATTGCCCAGAGTATTCAGGAATTCTGGCGCCGCTGGCATATCTCCCTGTCTACATGGTTCAAGGACTATATCTATGTTCCGTTGGGCGGCAGCCGTTGTGCCAAGTGGAAGAATATGCGCAACATCTTGATCGTTTTTTCTGTGTCGGGACTTTGGCACGGCGCCGCATGGACGTTTGTAATCTGGGGCACGCTCCATGGCCTGTATCAGGTTATCGGCAAGCTGCTCAAGCCGTTGCGCAGCAAGATGCTGGAAAGAATGCATTTGGCAGAAGATGCCAAGGGCGTTCAGTATCTGCGGCAGGCAGTGACCTTTGCCCTTGTTTGCTTTGCGTGGATCTTCTTCCGTGCCAACAGCACGGCAGACGCCATGCTGCTGGTCAAGAAGCTCTTTACCGATTGGAGCCTGTCCGGTGCTTATTTCCGCACGACCATTGACCATATGGGCCTGACGATGATCACTGCGCTGATTTCTGCCTTGTCCATCTACATTATGAACCGTATGGATATCAACCAGCTCCGTTTGGCCCATGACGGGGATGGCGCGGTTCCTGTTTTCCGCTATGCCTATGTGGTTTGGGTCATTGCCATTGCATGGCTGCTTTTGCTGGCGGGTGACGGAGCGAGCTCCTTCATCTACTTCCAGTTCTGACAGAGGAGGTTCGGATCTGATGAACAATCTGAAAAACTGGGTCAAGCTGATTGCCTTGGCGCTGGCGGTCCTGATCCCCTTTGGCGCCATTGCCTGCGTTGCTGCCATTGCGCCTCCGGTCTACGGCCAGACCTTTTTGGGCGAACTTTCTCCCAAATTTGACCGCCTGAATGAGATCAATGAACCGAAGATCATTGTGGTAGGCGGTTCGAGTGTTGCCTTCGGTCTGGATTCCCAGCTCCTTGCGCAGCATGTTGGAATGCCTGTTGTAAACTTCGGCCTTTACGCAACCCTTGGTACCAAGATCATGATGGATCTTTCCAAGGCAAACGTAAATGCGGGGGATATCGTGGTTCTGGCACCCGAGATGGATGCGCAGACGTTGTCTCTTTATTTTAATGCAGAGGCGGCGCTGCAGGGTATGGAGAGCGATTGGAGCATGCTTCGCTATATCCCTACGGAAAACTATTCCGATCTGGCGGGGGGTGTCTATGAATATATCACCGCGAAGATCCGGTATTTGCGCAACGGTCTAATTGATCCTGCAGGCGTTTACAATCGGGATTCCTTTAATGAATACGGTGATATTGTATATCCGCGTCCCCACAACACCATGCTTCTGGGCTATGATCCCACCAAGATGATCGAACTGACACCGGCACTTTTCGATCAGGAATTCATCGATTATGTCAATGAATATACCGCCTACTGCCAGCGGCAGGGCGCAACAGTCTATTTTAGCTTCCCCCCCATGAATGCCGGAGCAGTACCCCTTTCCAATACCGAAGAGTCGCTGTTTGACTTCTACTGCTATCTGTATGAAAACCTGTCTTGTAAGGTTATTGGCAATGTCAATGATTACATCATCGAAGAGAACTACTTCTATGACAGTAATTTTCACCTGAATGACAGCGGCGTAATCCTGCGCACCTCTCTGCTGGCCCATGATATTAACCGGGCCCGGGGCATTCCCACCCAGATCTGTATTGAGGTCCCCGAAGCCCCCGAGCGCCCTGTATCCGAGGAGATTCTGGCTGAAACCGATGCTCTGTTTGCGTCTCATTTCACCTATGTGGAATACGGTGGTGGTTATGCCATCAGTGGCGTCAGCGAGGAGGGCAAGAAGCTTGCCGCATTGACCGTTCCCGGTTCTTATGAGGGCAAGGCGGTTTTGGCAATTGAGAAGAATGCCTTTTCCGGCTGTGAGAATTTGACGAAGATCACCATCAACAAAAACATCGTTCAGCTGATGGACGGTGCCTTTGCCGATTGCCCGAAACTGGCAAAGATCTACGTCATCCGCGACAGCGCCGAAGGACTGGGTGTTGGTGACGGTGCCTTTGAAGGGGCTGCAAACGGTGTCCGGATGGTGCTGACCACGCAGGAATCCTTTGAATCTTTTGTGGCAGATTATTTCTGGAGTCAATACGGCGAATATATGATTCTGGAACAGATGTAACCGGTTTGGAAGGAAGAAACTCGAATGAAAAAATTTTGGTTATCACTTCTTTTGGTTCTGTCCGCCGTCCTGATCTTCACCGGATGCGGGATGCTTGCGGATTGGATCCCCATGAAAGATCATTCCCATGAAAACAAGCAGCCGATGACGGTGGATGTCATGCTTCAGGAGAATGAGGAAATCACCATTTTGGGAAAAAATCCCGTGTCCGTGGAGGTTGGCACAGATGCTTCCTTTGCTGTCAAGGTCCGGGATGGCTATAAAATCGAGACGCTGGGGCAGGGGGCTGTGTATGAAAAAGGCACCGTGACACTGGCGGGGGTAAAATTTCCCACAACGGTGGAAGCTTCCACCCGTTTGCTGAAGGATTTTACAATCGAGATCAATAATGACAGCGAAAAGGGTGCACTTACTGCCAATGTAGAATCGGGCACGATCCGCGAGGATACAGAGGTAAGATTGAATGTTACCCCTTCCAAGGATCTTGTTTTCCTAGGCTATTCGGTTGGGGCGCCCCGTTCCGACGGGGGGGGCATCGTTTGCACTTCCGCGGAATACACCTTTACCATGACCGAAGATACGGTGCTGTACACGAACTATTACAAAGTCGGTAGCGGCAGATTGGTTCTTTACGATGGTAACGGCGCAAAGGAAGGCGTGCAGTACTATGTCTTCGATAATGATTCTCCTTATATCGGCCCGAACGCACTGGCCAATAAAGGGCAGTTTACCCGGGAGGGCCATGTGCTGTACGGCTATAATACCGAGCCGGACGGAAGCGGTACCTACTACGGCCCCGGCTGGTCTGTGATCCTGCCGGAGGACAAGAAGGCGACCTTGACACTGTATGCCCAGTGGTTGCCCGTAACGGAGAAGGAAGCGTTTACCTACACCGTGGCAGGCAAGGGAATCACCATCACCGGTTATCAGGGCGACCATGAGACGTTGGTTGTTCCGGAGTCCATTGACGGAAAACCAGTGGTGAAGATTGCCGAAAATGCCTTCTGTAACGGAAAATTCAAGACACTGTATTTATCCCGCAATTTGAAGACCATCGAGAAAAAAGCATTTCAGGATTGCCAGTCGCTGACAACACTTTATCTGTGTGACACCCCCTCCTCTATGCCGGATGCTGCCTTCACCAATTGCAATGCGCTGCAGAAGCTCAACATGCTGGCTTGTATCGACCCCCGTTATTCCAACGACAATGAGGGTATGTACAAGATCAAATATCAGCGTCTGCTGACTGCACAGGGGAAGAAGATCATCTTCCAAGCAGGTTCCAATGTGGCCTATGGTCTCGATATTCCCACCATCCATACCATGCTGGACAATGCCTATGCAGGCGTCAATTTCGGAGCGCGGCAGAGTTCTCCTTCCGTTTTCTTTGTGGAGGTGGCTGCGGCCCATATGAATCCCGGCGATATCATGGTGCTTTGTCCCGAATATCATAAGTATCAGTATGGTCATAACGAGATGAACACCATCGCATGGCAGATCTTCGAGGGCGCGTACAATGCCTTTGCTGATGTGGATATCCGCAATTATACCAAGGTGTTTTCTTCTTTTGCGGCGTTCAATACCAACCGTTACAGGTCTTCTGTGCATGGATATGAGAAGTATGACACCATTGGAGGAAAGCCCTCTGTTACCAAGTTTGGCGTGTACAATGTGAAGCACAACGGCCAAACTGCGGGGCTGAAGAGCGATATCGAAAGATGGAAGGCGGGCAAGGACTTGGTGGCACTGGACCTAAAGCTGCTTTCCGGGAACTATACTGCAAATATGAGCCGCGCCTTTGATCTGATCCTTGCCAAAGGCGGCAAGGTGTATATCTCCTTCCCTACGATTTTGAAGGAGGCGGTGGTGAAATCCCATCGGTCGAAAGACCATTTGCAGAAATTCAAAGCGGCTGTCATGGAGACATTCCCCCAAGCAGCGGTCATTTCTGATCCCGGCGCATTCATTATGGACAAGAGCTTGTTTTACAATTCCCATTACCATCTGACGACTGCAGCCTCCAAAACCCGCGCCAAGATGCTGGCGAAGGATATTCTGGCGCAGTTTGCAAAAGAACAGTAAAAATCAATTTTGCCCTTGGCATTCGTCGCCTTTCTCCGGAATGGAGAAAAGCGGGTTTGCCAAGGGCAAATGCTTTGTCACAGAGGAAACCAAACAGCCGTTGTAACATAGCCTGCTGATTGACCATCCCTTCTGTGAAAATCCAGAAATATAGGGTTGCCCGCCGGTAAAAAATTACCGGCGGTTATCTTTGCCTTTAAGATCTCCGTAAACTGGGGTGGCCAACCCGAAGCCCCCGGAAACGGCGAGGATCTGACCGGTGGTATAAGCGGAAGCGTCGCTGGCAAAGTAACAGACCGCTTCCGCGATTTCCTCCGGCAGTCCCATGCGGCGCAAGGGGATGTGCCGCAAAAACAGATTCCGGAAATCGGTAGACAGGTGCTTTTCCACCGCTTCCGTAGCGGTCATGCCCGGAAGAACAGCGTTGCACCGGATATGGTGCTGGGCCTCCTGCACGGCGATCAACTTGGTTAAGTGGTTGATCGCCGCTTTGCTGGTGCCGTAGGCTACCTGCGAAATGTCCGGCACCTGACCGCCCACAGAGGAGATGTTGATGATACTGCCGCCTTGCTTTGCCATGTGCTTGACCGCAGCCTGACTTGCCATAAAAACACTTCTCAAGTTTAAATTCACGGTATCCAGAAAAACCTGCGGTTCTGTATTGGCAAAATCCAAGTCCTTGGTTGGGTTGGATGTGCCGAAATTGTTGACCAGTACATCAATGCCTCCGGCATCATGGACAACATCCTCTACCATGGAAGAAAACGTTTCCGGTTTGGTGGCATCGTTGTACACACATTTTACGCCGGTGAAAGTATTTGCGATCTCCCGTGCCCGGTCCATATCCCGGGCAGCCATATAGACCCGCGCCCCTTCTTGGGCGCATTTTTTTACAATGGCAAGGCCGATGCCTCGGGTGGAGGCGGTCACAAGAACGATTTTATCCTTTAATCTCATTTTACGGCTCCTTTATAACATTTGGTTTTGGCAAGAAGGCGACGGCAACAATGCCCAGCAGCACACACAGAATCTCTGCCGCAGCGAGGAAATGAATGGAAGCCACCGCAGCGGCAGGGGCAGCCGCACCTGCGGCAATCCTGTCTGTGATCTGATTGGTAAATAACGGAACAAACACCGCCACACCAAAAGGCGCCGCCAGATCCCGAAACAGACCATAGGTTCCCGTGCCGGCACCAGCTTCCCGCGGGGTCAGCCCGGAAAGGACGACTTTCATAAAGATCGTGCCGTTACCGCCCAGACCGAAGCCAAGGATCCCAAGGGATGCCATCAGCAGCAATGGGGAATAGGCCTGCGTGAACAGCAGCAGGATGCCGCACCCGATCCCGGTTAAGAGAAAGGATCCCAAAAGGACCTTTTTGGGGGCAAATCGATCAGCCAAGGGACCAAGCACCACAGCCCCCAAAGACATGCCCACATACATCACAGAAATCGCATAACCGGAGATGGCGGTGTTGTTTGGCTGGGTGTAATTGACAAAGACGATGGTGTTGGTCATATTCGCCTGCATCAATCCTTGGGTCAGAAATAAAGCAAAAATACTCAGAATAAAAGCACCGCGCTTGATAAAATTGCCGGATAGAATGGGATGGACAGCCCTCCGCTGGGCAGCAACCAGTCCTGTCAGGCTGGCGAATGCGGCAACCAGCACGATCAAAAACGGTGCGGATGTCCAACCAAAGTTTTGCCCAAAAGAGGGAATGCACAGCAGCAGGCTGAAGAAGATCAGGATCAGAACAGCACCGGTCACATCAAAGTTTCGGAGCGCTTTTTTGGTAGATACCTGATTGCGGGAGGTAAAAACGCAGGCGGCAAAAATACCGATACAAAGACCAACACATACCCAAAGCATGGTACGCCAACCGTAACCGGATACCAGCAGTCCGCCAATGGTGGGTCCAATGATCACCGAGGCGCTGGAAAGAAGCATATACATAGAAAATCCCTTTGCGGTTTTTTCCGGGGGGAACTCCGTTGCAATATATGCTAGGATCACAGGACCCATTGCCGCAGTGCCGATGCCTACGATAAAGCGGGCAACCATCATAAAAACAAGGGAATTTGCAAGGGCGGATAGGATATTGCCCAAGGTAAATACCCCAATACCTAAAAGAAGTGTCTTTCTGCGGCCGATCACATCCCCGACTTTGCCGAGGATCGGTGCGCAGGCGGCGGTAGACATCGCTTGCGCAAGGGCGGTCCATGTGGTGTTGTTGTAGGCGATACCAATGTCCTGCACAAAGGCCGGTCCTAAAACCGTAGAAAAGCCGCCGACTAAGCCAATGAGAAGGGCGGCGAATGCATACGGAAGAAACCCTTTCCGATAGGAAACGTTGTGATTCATGATTTCACTTCCTTTTGCCGGTAGTATGTCCAGCTTTTCTGCGCATTATTGATCTTAATTTGGACACACTTTCTCCTAGGAGGGATCAAAAATGAAACAGAAATTTTTAATTTGTCAGCATTGCGGAAATATTGTGGCAATGATTCGGGACAAGGGTGTGCCGATCTACTGCTGCGCAGAACAAATGCAGACATTGATTCCGGGCACAACAGAAGCCTCCGGGGAAAAGCATATCCCTGTATATGCGGTGGAGGGCAATACCGTCCATGTAACCGTCGGCTCTGTGGAGCATCCCATGACGGAGGAACACTATATCCAATGGGTGTGCATGGAGACAGAACACGGTATTCAGTATGCCCATCTGGATCCGGGTGATCAGCCTAAGGCGAAATTCTCCATCTGCGAGGGAGATGAAGTTCGGGCTGTCTATGCATTTTGCAATCAACACGATTTATGGAGGAAGTAAATATGTCTATGATCAATAAAGAAATTTCCGATTTTCGCACCTATGCTTATCATGAAAACGACTTTAAATTTGTAAGCAAGGAAGATATCCTTGGAAAATGGAGCGTCTTTTTCTTCTATCCGGCGGACTTTACCTTTGTATGTCCTACGGAGCTGGAAGATCTGGCGGACAAATACCAGCAGTTCCGTGACATTGGCTGCGAGGTTTATTCCGTGTCCACCGATACCCATTTTGTCCACAAGGCATGGCACGATGCTTCGGAGCGGATCAAGAAAATCAACTATCCGATGCTGGCGGATCCCACCCACAGCATTTCCAAGGATTTCAAGGTGCTGATCGAAGAAGACGGTCTTGCCGAGCGGGGCACATTCATCGTGAACCCTGAGGGTAAGATCGTGGGCTATGAGGTGACCGCCGGTAATGTGGGCAGAAACGCAGAGGAACTGCTCCGGAAAGTACAGGCCTGTCAGTTTGTCCATGCCCATGGCGATCAAGTTTGCCCTGCCAACTGGAAGCCCGGCGCCGAGACCCTGAAGCCCAGCTTGGATCTGGTTGGTCAACTGTAATGGAAAACCTGTATGATGTCGTCATTGTCGGCGGCGGCCCTGCGGGGCTGACCGCCGCCCTGTATCTTGCCCGGGCAAAGTATCGGGTGCTGGTTTTGGAAAAGGAACAGTTTGGCGGGCAGATCGCCATTACCCATGAGGTAGTCAACTATCCCGGTATTGCAAAAACCAGCGGTAAGGCGCTGACGGATACCATGCAGCAGCAGGCAGAGTATTTCGGGGCGGAATTTATGCTGGCGGAAGCCACCGGATTTGATTTTTCCCAAGATATCAAAACGGTGCGCACGGATAAGGGAGACTACCGCTGTTTCGGCGTCCTGTTGGCAACCGGTGCCCATCCCAGAACGGTGGGCTTCAAAGGGGAGGAAGAACACAAGGGCAGGGGCGTTGCCTACTGCGCCACCTGTGACGGCGAATTCTTTACCGGGAAAGAAATTTTTGTGGTGGGGGGCGGATACGCGGCAGCGGAGGAAAGTGTATTTCTGACGAAATTCGCCCGGCATGTGACCATCCTTGTTCGAAAAGAGGACTTTTCCTGCGCTGCATCGGTGGCAGATCCGGCCAAGAATCACGAGAAGATCACCGTGCTGACCAATACGGTGATGGAGGAAGTGTCCGGAGAAAACGGGCTGACCTATGCCCGCTATAAAAATACCGCCACCGGAGAGGTGACGGAGTATAACAGCGAGGAAACCTTTGGCGTTTTTGTATTTGCCGGATATGCGCCGGCTACGGAGACGGTCAAAGGGCTTGTGGAACTGAACGAACAAGGTTATATCGTAACCGACCCATCCCAAAAGACCAGCGTAGAGGGTGTTTATGGGGCGGGAGATGTATGCATCAAGCCTTTGCGGCAGGTTGTAACAGCCACCGGTGACGGCGCGCTGGCAGCAACGGAACTGGAAAAATATGTGGCGGCAGCACACCGGAAGACCGGCTTGCGCGCCGATGCCCCTTCTCCAAAGCAGAACAAAACGCCGGTTACAGCAGCTTCCCATGAAACGGCGGAATCCGGCGGGCTGTTCACGGAAGAAATGCGGCAGCAGCTGGATACGGTATTTGCCCGGATGGAACGGCCTCTTCTGCTGAAGCTCTATCTGGACAGCCGCCCGATTTCGGCGGAGCTGGAGGACTTTATTACCGCGCTTGGGGCACTGACAGACAAATTAACAGTAGAGGTAAGTGACAGGCAGGCGCAGGAAACCATGGCGCCCTGTGTGGAAGTTTGCTTTCCTGACGGCACGCCCACAGGCCTTGGGTTTCACGGTGTTCCCAGCGGCCATGAGTTTACCTCTTTTGTGTTGGGGCTGTATAATGCGGCCGGTCCGGGACAAACCATTGACGGGGATCTGCAGCAGAAGATCGCAAGGATCACAAAACCCACGGATATCAAAATTTTGGTTACACTGTCTTGTACCATGTGTCCGGATCTGGTGGTGGCGGCCCAGCGGATCGCAGCGGAAAATTCCAATATTACCGCCCATGTATATGATATCCGTCATTTTGAAAACCTGAAGGAGCAACACAAAGTAATGAGTGTGCCCTGCATGGTCATAGATGATGAGAAAGTATCTTTTGGAAAGAAAAACATCCAACAGGTGTTGGATACCATCCGGGCAGAATGATCTGCCTCGTTTTCCGAAAACCCATAAAAAATCACCGGATCGGAGTCCGGTGATTTTTTATTCGGCTACTCAGACTTTACAAAATAGTGCCGGGCCAGCCATTTGGCAATGCCCGCTGTGCCGGGGTGGATCATTCGCTCGTTGATGTTCAGCTGATCCAGAATATCCCGCAATTCCCAGCGCAGATGCTTGTCGATTACATATTTTACCGTGTTTTCCGTATGGGTATCCAAGAAATGTTCCAGATCCGTAATGCCGCTGGGGATGGCGGTGAAGAAGGAATACTGGTTCACGATCCGTTGATCCACCGAGGGCGGCTCAAAGCAGACCATTGCGTTGTCGCCCATGTCCTCGTCATACTGCTTAATATCCTTTGCCACCTCTGCCAGCCCGTCCAAAGAGAAAACAAAGGTGTTTTTGCGTTCCAGATATGCCTTGTATTTAGGCGGCAGATTCCGGTTTAAGTCTCTTAGATCGATGCGCCACACCACGCAATCCCGCTTGCTCAGTTTGTCCTGATTGTCTTCCGAGTTGGCAAAATGCAGCGCCACCAAGGTGGAGTGGGTCCAGTCCAAAAGACGGGTGGGCAGGCCGTAATGCTGGCCGATGACCATCGCCTTCCAAATACATTCGTTGATGGAAGGGTCTTCGATCCGGGCATAGTTGATGAAATTATCCAACAGAGGCTGTTCCAGCTCCGCATAAGATCCTTTGCAGTTGCGGGTGAGGCTGGTGGTAAGATCGTAGGCTACATTACGCATGCCCCGGTAGCAGTAGGAGCTTCTGGTCCGGTCAATATCGGCGTTGTAGGTCTGTTCAAAGATCAAGTCTTTAATGCCGTCGATGGTGTCGATATGTTTTACAGTGATCATAAAAACATCCTCCTATGGCTTTTATTCAATTTTATCACCCTTTCGGGGGAAAAGCAACAAAATTAAAAGGGGAGACAGGGGCGTGTGGGGCAGCATCCCTTTTATTGCTATGGATATCTATAGAAAAATACGAAAGCCTTTTTGTTGCAAAATGTAGATTTGCCAATGGGTTCATGTTATAATTTTATTGCAGTTTTATACATACTTGCTGTTTTATTTTGAGGAGATGTTTTAAATGCTGACACTTGATATGATCCTAGATGCACAAAAGGCTTTGGAGGGGATCGCCCGAAAGACCCCGCTGGATCCGGCTCCGAAGCTGGGCGAGAATGTCTATATCAAAGCAGAGAATCTGCAGCTGACCGGTGCATTCAAGCTCCGCGGCGCTTATAACAAGATCCGCTCCCTGACCAAGGAGGAAGCGGCCCGGGGCGTGATCGCCTGCAGCGCAGGAAACCACGCACAGGGTGTTGCCCTTTCCTCCACAAAGCTGGGGGTAAAATCCATTATCTGCATGCCTGCCGGCGCCCCCATCAGCAAGGTGGAAGCCACAAAGGGCTATGGCGCGGAAGTGGTTTTGGTTCCCGGCGTGTATGACGATGCGGCCCGTGAGGCAGAGCGTCTTGCCAAGGAAAACGGATATACCTTTGCCCATCCCTTTGACGATCCTCTTGTGATTGCCGGACAGGGTACCATCGGTCTGGAAATTCTGGAGCAACTGCCGGATGCCTCCCAAGTGGTGGTTCCCATTGGCGGCGGCGGTTTGATCAGCGGCATTGCCATGGCCATCAAGACCATCAATCCTTCCTGCCGGGTTATCGGTGTGCAGGCAGCCGGTGCCGCATCCATGTACACTTCGGTGCAGCAGGGCGAGCGGGTGGAGCTGAGCAAGGTGTCTACCATCGCCGACGGTATTGCGGTTAAGAAGCCGGGCGAGCTGACCTTTGAGCTTTGTAAAAAATATGTGGATGAGGTGGTAACCGTCAGCGACGGGGAGATCGCCTCTGCGATTTTGTTCCTGCTGGAAACCCAGAAAACCGTGGCCGAGGGTGCCGGCGCTACCCCGGTGGCAGCGGTGATGGGCGGCCATGTGGATACCACAAAGGGTAAAACCGTCTGCGTGGTTTCCGGCGGCAATGTGGATGTTACCACCTTGTCCCGGGTGATCACCAAGGGCCTTTCCAATTCCGGCCGGATTGTGGAAGTTTCCACAAAGGTTGCCGACAAACCGGGCAGCCTGATCCAGCTGCTGCAGGTGGTCTCCTCTACCGGCGCCAATGTGGTGCGGATTCACCATACCCGGGAAGACCGCCACTCTGAGGTGGGCGAATGCATCGTCACGATGGTTCTGGAAACGGTGGATCAAGGGCATATTCATCAAATTGAAACCGCATTGAAGACAAGCGGTTATCATCTGGAAAAACGCTAACATTATTTAGGAGGAGAGCATATGAAAATTACATCTACACCCAACGCACCTGCCGCCATCGGCCCTTACTCTCAGGCAATCGAAGTCAACGGCTTCCTGTTCGCATCCGGCCAGATCCCTCTGGATCCTGCCACCGGTGAGATTGTGGGCACCACCATTGAAGAGCAGGCAGAGCGCTGCTGCCAGAATGTCAAGGGTATTCTGGAGGCAAACGGCCTCAGCTTTACCGATGTGGTAAAGACCACCTGCTTCCTTGCGGACATGGGCGACTTTGCCGCATTCAACGCAGTCTATGCCAAGTACTTTGTTGGTAAGCCCGCCCGCTCCTGTGTGGCAGTGAAGGAAGTGCCCAAGGGCGTGCTTTGTGAGATCGAGATCATTGCCGTTACCGGCAAGTAATAAATAGGAGGAAACTGTATGAACGATATCGTAGAGATTCGTTGGCACGGACGGGGCGGTCAGGGCGCAAAGACCGCATCCTTGCTGCTGGCGGATGCGGCATTCAATACGGGCAAATATGTGCAAGGCTTCCCGGAGTACGGCCCCGAGCGTATGGGCGCGCCCATTACTGCTTATAACCGGATCAGCTCCGAGCGCAGCACAGTCCATTCCAACATCTATTTCCCGGATTATGTGGTGGTCGTAGATGAGACCCTTCTGTACTCTGTGGATGTAACAGCAGGTCTGAAGCCCGAAGGCGCCATCGTTGTCAATTCCGGCAAGACGCCTGCGGAGCTTCGTCCCCAGCTGAAGGGCTACGAAGGCAAGGTATGCACCATCGATGCCGGCAAGATCAGCGAGGAGGAGCTGGGCAAGAACTTCCCCAACACCCCCATGCTGGCAGCCATTGTAAAGGTGTCCGGTGTTGTGGAGGCGGAGGCATTCGTTCAGGATATGGAAGCTTCCTTTAAGCATAAATTTGCATCCAAGCCGCAGGTTATCGAGGGCAATATGCGTGCCCTGAAAAGAGCAATGGAGGAGGTACAGGTAGGATGAGTCATCTGGCAAAAGATATGACCCCGGAGGTCACTTGGCGGGAAATTACCCCCGGCTGCAACATTTTTGAGGCGGCCACCTCCACCGTGGTGGAAACCGGCGACTGGCGTTCCATGAAGCCTGTCATCGATTGGGATAAGTGCAAGCAGTGCCTGCTGTGCGCCCCTGTCTGTCCCGATATGTCCATTCCCGTGGGCGCGGACGGCAAGCGTGGCGAGTTTGATTACTTCTTCTGCAAAGGCTGCGGCATTTGCGCAAACGCCTGTCCCTTTGATGCCATCACCATGGTCAAAGACGAGAAATAAGGAGGGAAAAATATGGGTATTCGTGAAAGACTTTCCGGTAATGAAGCCATTGCTTTTGCAATGAAGCAGATCAATCCGGATGTGATGGGTGCATTCCCCATTACACCTTCTACTGAGATTCCTCAGTATTTTTCCACCTATGTGGATAACGGTGAAGTGGACACCGAGTTTATCGCGGTAGAATCCGAGCACTCCGCCATGTCCACCTGTATCGGCGCACAGGCTGCCGGTGCCCGTTCCATCAGCGCCACTTCTTCCTGCGGCCTGATCTATATGGCGGAGATGCTGTATGTGGCAGCCTCTGACCGCCTGCCCATTACGCTGGCTGTTTCCTGCCGCGCCCTGTCCGGCCCCATCAACATCAACAACGACCACTCCGATATCATGAGTGTCCGGGATGCCGGCTGGATCATGCTGTATGCTGAAACCAATCAGGAAGCTTACGATAACTATCTGCAGGCCATGCGGATCGGTGAGGCAGTGCAGCTGCCCATCATGATCTGTCAGGACGGCTTTATCACCTCCCATGCCATTGAGAACATTGAGCTGGTGGAGACCGATCAGGTCAAGGCCTTCGTGGGTGAGTACAAGCCCGAGCATTATCTGCTGAAGAAGGACGAGCCCATGGCTGTGGGTGCTTATGCGACCCCCGTTTACTACATCGAGGCAAAGCGCCAGCAGGCACAGGCAATGATGGATGCCAAGGATGTCATTAAGCAGGTGGCTGCTGAGTTTGCCGAAATGACCGGCCGCAGCTACGGCCTTATTGAAGAGTTTATGATGGAAGATGCCGACGAAGCCGTTGTCATCATTGGCTCTTCTGCCGGCACTGCCAAGGAAGCGGTCCGTCAGCTGCGGGCACAGGGCAAGAAGGTGGGCCTTATTAAGATCCGCTCCATTCGTCCTTTCCCTGCCGAGGAGATCGCACAGGCACTGAAGAATGTGAAGTCCTTTGCTGTGATGGACAAGGCTGACAGCTTCAACGGCCACTGCGGCCCCATGGGCGCAGAAGTGGCAGCTGCCATGTATGCTAACAAGGTAACCGAGCCCAAGATGATCAATTACATTTACGGCTTGGGCGGCCGCGATGTCCGGGTGGAGAGCATCCAGCATGTATTCGCGGAATTGGAGAAGATTACTGCCAGCGGTGAGACAGGCGAAACCTACCGCTATCTGGAAGTTCGCGAGTAAGGAGGGAAAACACGATGGCTTATAATCTGAAAGAAAACCTGATGAAGGAAGACCGTCTGGCTGGCGGTCACAGAATGTGTGCGGGCTGTGGTTCCCCCATTGCGGTGCGTACCATCCTGCGTGCACTGAATCCCGAGGATAAGGCAGTTGTGTGCTCTGCCACCAGCTGTTTGGAAGTGTCCACTTTCATGTATCCCTATACTGCATGGAAGGATAGCTTTATTCACAATGCATTCGAAAACGCCGGCGCCACTATGTCCGGCGTGGAAACCGCTTACAAAGCCCTGAAAAAGCGGGGCAAGATCGATGATACCTATAAGTTCATTGCCTTCGGTGGCGACGGCGGTACTTATGACATCGGCTTCCAGAGCCTCAGCGGCGCCATGGAGCGGGGTCATGATATGGTTTATGTTTGCTACGATAACGAGGCATACATGAATACCGGTATCCAGCGCTCTTCCTCTACCCCTCACTTTGCCGACACTACCACCACCCCTGCGGGCACGGTGATTCCCGGCAAGCTGCAGCAGAAGAAGAACTTGACCAAGATCATGGTGGCCCACGGCGTTCCCTACGTTGCCCAGACTACCTTTGTCGGCAACTTCAAGGATATTTCCGAGAAGGCCCACAAGGCAATCTATACCCCCGGCGCAGCGTTCCTGAATGTGATGGCTCCCTGCCCCCGTGGCTGGCGTTATCCCAGTGAGCAGCTGATGGAAGTGACCAAGAAGGCTGTGGAAACCTGCGTGTGGCCCTTGTACGAGGTCATCGAGGGCAAGTACCAGCTGAGCTACACCCCCAAGAACAAGCTGCCTGTGGAAGAGTACCTGAAGATGCAAGGCCGTTTTGCCCATATGTTCAAGCCCGGCAACGAGTGGATGATCGAGCAGGTCCAGCAGGAAGTGGACCGCAACTGGGAAGAGCTGCAGAAGCTGTGCAGCCTGTAATCGGTCAAAACAAAGATTTCCAATAACAAAACCAGCGGTGGTTTTCACCGCTGGTTTTTGCTTACTTCCGTGTGGTAAACAGCTTCCAAAGCGGACATAATAAACCCGGTGATGAAAAGATGGATTCTGTTTGGGAAAAAGATGTAACGATGCCCGAATTTTGCCGGCTGGAAGGGGATCTGCGGACGGATGTGCTGATCATCGGCGGCGGTATGGCGGGGCTTTTATGCGCCCACACCCTGAAAAAAGCGGGGATCGATTGCGCACTGATCGAGGAAAACCGAATCATGGGCGGTGTCAGCGGCAGGACTACAGCAAAACTGACCGCCCAGCATGGGCTGACCTACCATAAACTGCTGAAAACGTTAGGGGCGGAGCGGGCAAGGCTCTACTATCAGGCCAACCGGCAGGCGGTGGCGGATCTGGGGGCGCTGGCGGAGCAGGCAGATTGCGATTTTGCAAGAAAAAGTAATTTCATCTACGCAACCGGCAGCACCCGGCAATTAGAAGCAGAGCAGTCCGCTTACGAGATCTTGGGAATCCCCGGCCGCTGGCAAAGCACCCTGTCTTTGCCCTTTCCCGTGACCGGGGCTTTGGAATTGCCCGGACAGGGGCAGTTTCACCCTCTGAAGCTGGCGCGCCATATTGCCAAGGATCTTAAGATATACGAAAACACCAAGGCACTGGCATTTATCGGCAACCGGGTGCAAACGCCCCATGGAACGGTCACCGCGGAAAAGATCATCGTAGCCACCCATTTTCCCTTGCTTAACAAACACGGGGCATACTTTTTGAAACTGTACCAGCAGCGCTCCTATGTGGTGGCGCTGGAAAATGCCCCCGGGGTGGCGGGGATGTATCTGGATTGCGCGGAGAACGGACTGTCTTTGCGCAGTGCCGGGCCTTGGCTGTTACTGGGCGGTGGCGGTCACCGCACCGGTAAAAGAGGATTGGGTTGGGCGTTGCCGGAAAAAGCGGCGGAGAAATACTATCCCGCTGCCAAAGCCGTTGCCCGCTGGGCGACCCAAGACTGCATGAGTTTGGACGGCATGCCCTATATCGGCCATTACAGCAAGACGACGCCGGATCTTTATGTAGTTACCGGTTTTCAAAAATGGGGCATGAGCAGCGCTATGGCAGCGGCTAACTTGTTAACCGATCTGATCCGGGGAGAGGAAAATCCCTATGCCCAGCTGTTTTCTCCCCAGCGGAGTATGCTGCATAAGCAGCTTCTGTGGAATACGGTGGAGTCAGCGGCCAATCTGCTTCGACCTACGGCACCGAGATGCCCACACCTCGGCTGCGCCTTGCATTGGAACAATCAGGAACACTCTTGGGATTGCCCCTGCCACGGCTCCCGGTTCGATGCTTACGGAAACCGGCTTAACGGCCCGGCCACCGACGATTTAAAGCATCCCCCCACGGCATAAATTCCAATTTATCGTTCTATTCTGTAGGGCGGGGGCTCAGCTCCCGCCGCAAAAACCCATTACATTTGCACGGCGGGACCAAGGCCCCGCCCTACAATATGGATTGGAACCTGCTCGATAAATCGGAATTTATCTGTTTTGCAGAACTTGCCGAAAATGTGGTAGTTTTTGTGTATTCGCCGGAAAATATCCCCGGCGTCTTGCTTTTTTTGCTTTGTTGCGGTATGATATTCAGCGGTAAAATATCAAGAGGTGACATTTTATGCTGAAGCGTTATGTGGGCGACCGGGCATTTTACAGCCGGATCTTTGCGGTAGCCCTTCCCATCATCATTCAAAACGCCATTACCAACTTTGTGGCGCTGCTGGATAACATCATGGTAGGCCAGCTGGCCACGGCACAGATCAGCGGCGTGACCATTGTCAATAACAATCTGATGTTCATTTTTAATATCTGCATGTTCGGCGCAGCAGCCGGTGCAGGTATCTTCACAACGCAGTTCCGGGGCAGCGGTGATGATGAGGGTATTCGCTATACATTCCGGTTTAAGATCCTGTTGTGCGGGATCTTATCCCTCATTGCCGGGTTTGCCTTTTATTTCTGGTCCGATCCGCTGATCGGCCTGTACCTGAAAGGCGATGGGGATGCCCAGCTGGCAGCGGAAACCTTGACCGCCGGCCGGGAGTACATGTATGTGATGCTCTGGGGTATGCTGCCCTTTGCCATCACCAATGCTTACGCAGGTACCCTCCGGGAATGCGGCAAGCCCACCATGCCCATGGTAGCGGGTATCATTGCTACCTTTGTGAACTTGGTAGGCAACTACATTCTGATCTTCGGCCATTTCGGCGCTCCTGCCATGGGCGTCCGGGGTGCGGCACTGGCCACCGTGATCTCCCGGTATGTGGAAATGGTTATCGTGATCGCATGGACCCATGCCCATACCCAGCAGAACCCCTATGCCAAGGGCCTGTACCGGTCGGCACATATTCCCGGCAAGCTGCTGGGCTCCATTATGGTCAAGGGCACGCCTTTGCTGATCAATGAATTTTTCTGGACAGTGGGTATGGCCTTTGTGAACCAGTGCTATTCCACCTGCGGTCTGGATGTGGTACCGGCCATGAGCATCTCCACCACCATTTATAACTTGGCGGCGGTGGTATTCCGGTCGCTGGGCAACACGGTTGGTATTTTTATGGGACAGATGTTGGGCGCACGCCGTCCTACAGAAGAACTGATGGATACCAATCGGAAAATGACGGCAATGGCGGCTTTCTCCGGTGTGTTCTTCGGCGCGGTCGTGCTGAGCCTGTCCGGTGTGTTCCCCCGGCTTTATAATACCACGGCGGAGGTGCAGACACTGGCAGCCCGGACGATCATGGTAGCCGCGGTGCTGATGCCCTTGCAGGCATACAGCTTCCCGGTGTACTTTACCTTGCGCGCCGGCGGCAAGACGGTGATGACCACTTTGTTTGATTGCGGTTCTATCTGGTTTTTGTACTTGCCGATTTCCTTCCTGCTGAGCCGGTTTACGAATCTGCCGTTTTTGGCGATTTTTGCCATATGCAATAGTACGGATCTGATCAAATGCATTGTAGGTAGTGCATTGATCCGTAGCGGAAACTGGATCCAGCACTTGGCTGCTCCGGAAAAAGAGTAATAAAAAGCAGACATGCGTTGCATGTCTGCTTTTTTGTTATATGAGCTTTTTGTTCAGTACCAGTGCGCTGTACATAAACAGTACATCCTGATCGTTAAATTCTATAAATTTACCCAGAAATTCCGGCTGGATATAACGGATGTCCACCAAGGTCACCGATTTGTAGCTTTGCAGAAGCAGCGGAGCCAAAGAGCTTCCGAAGGAGTCCCGGAAGATCAAAAGCTCCCGGTCGGTGGTGGCGTTGGGATTGGTCACCGTCAGCAGCGATTGGGGGCCGTTCAGATAAATGTTGTACTGGTCCTTATCCGTCAGCATAGCGGGGTTGTAAACCGGGGTGGTTTTCTTTGTGGTGTGGTCGTACACTGTGCAGCCGTCAATCACATTGCTGTGCATGAGATACATAGTTTCCGGCTCCATCGGCAGAGCAGCCTGCCCGTAATACACGCCGTAGAAGGGGCGTTCCATGGGCTTGGCAGTGAAGTCTGCCGCCTGCGCCGGAGGTGCATTCATGGCAGCCAGCAGCCGGTTGGCAACCTTAAGAATCTTCTCCTGACGCCAATGGGTGTCGGTGTAGTAGTAGTCTTCCAGTGCCAGACAGTCCGCAATGTCCGTCCATGCTGCCCACGGGGTCTTGGAGCGGACAAGGGAGAACATGGCGTCATAGTCCAGTGAAAGATAACCGTTTTCCTTTGCCAGATAGTAGCCCTTGTCCGGCACGACGGTGTTATAGATCTTGGTGTTGCTGTTTTTCAGATACAGCTCATAGACTTTGTTATACTGCCCCATGGCCCGTTCCACGGATGCTTTGTCCATGGGGTATTCCATTTCCGCGGCATAGCCGTCTACGATATAAATACCGTTATTGTCCTTTTGCTGCAGGGCGTTATAATGAAACAGGGCTTTGATCTTCCGGAAGCTGTCCCGCAGGGGAAACTGGTCCAGTGTATAACCTTCAAAATCCTTCATAAACTTGCCACTGAGCAAGGTGGTGGCATTGGTGGTGGGGAATTGTTTTAAGGGTCTGCGCTCTGCTTCGGAAATATCCTTCGGCGGTGCAAACCAAGAAACGGCGGTGAGGGCAATCCACAGAACAACCAGAACACCGGCGCCAATGGCGCGAATTTTTTGATTATTCACATCCACACCTCCTTAGAAACGGAAATACAGGAACGGGCTGAAAGAGCCGTCCACCAGATAAGCGGTACAAACCAGTAATGCGGCGATCATCAGCACCGGCTCGAGGAAAGCGCCAAACTTGGTGTTTTCCAGCCGGCAGCCGATATTACGCACATGAGGCGTAGCGCCGATAAAGCCGATTATAAATAAAACGGCGTAGCTGCGCAGGTAGTACAGGGTTTCTTTTGTGATCAGAGGCACATCATTCAAGCCAAACAAACCCTTCACATCGGACAATGCTTGGGTAAAGTCCACTGCGTTGAACAGAACGAAGCCCAGCATGACCACCAAAAGCACATAGCACCGGCGCAGCAGATCCGGAATCCGGTCGATGATCGGCTTGCCCCACTTTTCCAGCATCAGGAATACAGCATACAGCAAGCCCCAAACCACAAAGTTCCAAGCGGCGCCGTGCCACAGACCGGTGAGCATCCACACCACCAAGGTATTGAACACCCAGCGCAGGGGCTTGACCCGATTGCCGCCCAGAGGGATATACACATAGTCTCTGAACCAACTGCCCAGACTCATATGCCAGCGCCGCCAGAACTCACCGATGGATCTGGACATATAGGGGTAATTGAAGTTTTCGATGAAGTGGAAGCCGAAGACTCTGCCAAGACCGATGGCCATATCGCTGTAGCCGGAGAAGTCAAAATAGATATGCAGCATAAAGGCAATGGCGTACATCCAATAGAACAGCACAGATTGCTGGCTGCTGTCCCGGAATACATTTAAAAGCACTGCAAACCGGTCGGCGATGAGGATCTTCTTGCAAAGACCCACCAAGAAACGCCGCAGACCCAAGGCAATATCGTTCCAGCTGTGAGTCCGGTGATCCAGTTCCCGTGCCACATCCACATACCGGACGATGGGTCCGGCGATCAGTTGGGGAAACAGACTCACATAAGCGCCGAAGCTGATGATGTTGCGCTGCACCGCAGCATCGCCCCGGTACACATCGATGGTGTAGCTTAAGCATTGGAAGGTGTAAAAGCTGATGCCGATGGGCAGCGCCAGCTTCAAAAGGGGGATGGATGTGCCCAGCGCGGCGTTCACAGAGCCGACAGCAAAATCCGCATATTTAAATACCGCCAGCAGGGCAAGGCTGATCACCACGGAAACCGTCAGCCATAGCTTTTTTCCTTTTTGGGTGGCAGCTTTGCCGATGGCAATGCCGCAGAAGAAAAACAGGCAGATGGTGGAGATCATCAGAAAAACATACTTAGGCTCGCCCCAAGCATAAAACACCAAACTAAACAGCAAAAGAACAGCGTTCTTCAGCTTGGTAGGCACCAAAAAGTACAGGATCAGTACCGCCGGCAGAAAATAAAATAAAAAGGGGATACTGGAAAACAGCATAAGCATTCCTCCACAGGATCATAAATTCTGATTTATCGAACTGTTTACATAGAGCGGGGACTTGGTTTCGCCCTACAGATTAGAACGATCAATCAGAATGTGTATTCTTTCTCTATTGTATCATATTTTCAGAAAAAGAACAGAAGAAAAACGGCAGTTCGAAATGAACTGCCGTTTTGTTTCGGAAAATTACTGAGCCAGATCTTCGAAGTACAGCTGCTCAGCTGCGGGGTAAGCAGCGGCCAGCTTGGTCTCGAAGGGGTTGATGGCATCGCCGATGCCGAAAGCCACCAGCACATACTCACCGCCGATCACACTGACCAGCACCTTCTCGGGCATGCCGCACATCCACTGGTTGCCGAAAACAGCAGTCTTCATAGCCTCGGCAAAAGCCTTGGCATCACCGGTGACATGGAACACGCCGCAGGTGAAGTTGTTAGCCAGCATGCCGTGGACCATGGAAGCGGCACCGTCGATGTTGCCGGTCTGCTCAGCGGGCACCAGCAGGTTGTAAGTCAGGCCATCGGTGTCGGTGACGTCGAAAGCACCGGGAGCGTTCTCAACCACATTTTCACCCATGTTGCCGCCGTACACATAGAACTTCTCGTCCTCAGTGTAGGAGCCCCAAACCTTCTCAAGGATCTCCAGCGCAGAAGCGGGAACTTCCACCTTGGGCTGGGTCTCGGTGTTGCCGCCATTGCCGCAAGCGGCCATGGAAGCCACCAGCATCATAGCCAGCAGCATTGCAATAATCTTCTTCATAGTATTTATCCTCCAAATAAAATGTTTGTTGATTTTTTTAATATATAACGGCATATTTGCCGGTTATACCCAAATACCTAAATGTTCCAGTACGATTTTAACACCCAGCAGGATCAGAATAACACCGCCGGCGATCTGCGCCTTCTTTTCGAACCGGCTGCCAAAGACATTGCCGATCTTCACGCCGAGAGCAGACAGACCGCAGGTGATCACGCCGATGAGGGTGATTGCCAGCCAGATGTTTACATCACCGGCCATGGCCAAGGAAATGCCAACTGCCAGCGCATCAATGCTGGTGGCGATTGCCATGGGGAACATTTTGCGGGGGCTAAGGTCTGCATCGTGCTCTTCGCATTCCTCACAGCCGGAGAACGCTTCTTTGAGCATGTTAAAGCCGATCACCGCCAGCAAAGCAAAGGCGATCCAGTGGTCTACCGCTTCGATGGCACTGGCAAAGGTTTTCCCCAAAAAATAGCCCAGCAGCGGCATTAGCGCCTGAAAACCGCCGAACCAGACACCGCAGGTAAGCCCTGCCTTCAAAGTGGCTTTCTTCATAGCTAAACCCTTGCACACAGAAACGGCAAAGGCATCCATGCTCAAGCCTACTGCCAATAGCAACAAAGCGCCAAAACCCAAAAAAATCAACCTCCGTATCGTTTAGGCGACACAGAAGCTGCATAAGCAGAGCGTGTCGACGGTGAGCGCGAAAAACAAGCCGTAATTGTGATCCGTGCTTAAAGTCTCGTCATTTCAGACTGCGCCAGAGCAAAGCCCAGAATGTTGACACAGTCCCGCGTGGCGCGCCGACTACTCCCTTTTTCCTGTGGCATTATAGCAATAAGTGGTTCTGTTGTCAAGTGTGGACATAAAAAGTTAACAACAAGGGGAATTTTGCCCCGGAAAATCAAAAAAACAGGCAGAATTGTGCAAGCAGTTTCTGTGAGAACCGGGGCAAGATATAATTTTTCCTTTTTAGATAATTATTGTTGATTTTTCGGCGCAAATGAATTATTATGTAAGTTGCAATATAGCGGTCATCCGCTCTATAAACCTACCGATGAAAAAGGAGAGGTCTTTACATGATTATTACTCAGAAGAAACCCATCGAAGAAGTCATGGCTATGGTTGGCGATGCCAAGACCGTTGCCATCGTTGGCTGCAACAGCTGCGCTACGGCTTGTCAGACCGGTGGTCAGCCCCAAATCGACGAGCTGACTAAGGTGCTGGAAGCGGCCGGCAAGAAGGTTGTTGCCACTACTATCTGCGACTACTGCTGCATGAATTTGGGCGTTAAGTCCAAGATGAAGGCCATCAACGCCGCCAACCCCGACGTTGTGGTGTGCATGTCCTGCGGCGACGGTGTGCAGTGTGTTGCCAAGAACGCCAACAACAAGCCCGTATATCCCTCCAACAACACCATGTATCTGGGCGAAGCTGTCCGTTTCGGTGTTTGGGAAGAATCCTGCCGTTTCTGCGGTCAGTGTGTGCTGGGTTCCACCGGCGCGATCTGCCCCATCACCCAGTGCGCCAAGAGCTTGGTCAACGGTCCTTGCGGCGGCCAGAAGAACGGCAAGTGCGAGGTCAATCCCGAGAATCCCTGTGCATGGATCAAGATCTACGAGCGTTTGAATGCGACCGGCGAGCTGGATAAGCTCTCCAAGACCCGTGAGGACAAGGGCTACGGCGACTTCGCTTATCCCAGAACTATCAGCTTGAGGGGGAAATAATTATGAGCATTTTGAAAGAAGCACTGGAATCCGGCAAGTTCGGCGTAACTGCCGAAATGGCACCCCCTAAGGGTTATGACTTTGCTGAGCAGATGGAGGCCGCGGAGGTCCTGAAGGGCAAAGTGCATGCTGTGAACGTAACTGACATGCAGTCTGCATGCCTGAAGGCCACCGGTCTTGGCTTGTGCATTAAGCTGAAGCAGGCCGGCGTAGAGCCCATCCTGCAGATGACCGGCCGTGACCGTAACCGTATGGCACTGATGGGCGATGCACTGGCTGCTGCCGGCTTCGGCATCGACACCATGCTGGCACTGACCGGCGACCACCCCGTGGTTGGCGACTGCAGAGACAGCAAGCCCGTTTACGATCTGGACTCTGTGGGTATTCTGAAGATGCTCACCAAGATGGAAGAAACCGGCTGCGACTGCGGCGGCAATGAGATCGCCGGCGGCGCACCCAAGTTCTACAAGGGCGCTTCCGTCACCCCTCTGTACGACCCCATGTTCCTGCAGGTCAACAAGCTGCGCCAGAAGGTAGAGGCCGGTGCGATGTACATTCAGACACAGGGCATCTTTGATCTGGATGTTCTGAAGCGCTTCTTGGAGGAAGTGGACAAGGCTGGCATCAAGACCCATATCATGGCTGGTATCATCCCCCTGAAGGGCGCTGGCGGTGCTAAGTACATGAACGAGAATGTCCCCGGCATCGCTGTTCCTCAGGAAATGATCGACAAGCTGGCTGCTGCCGCTGCTGAGGGCAAGGAAAAGGGCATTAAGGGCCTGCCTGCTAAGCTGGGCATGGAGATGGCTGCTGAGATGATCGCAAAGATCAAGGACGAGAAGCTGTGTGACGGTGTCCATGTTATGGCCATCGGCGCAGAGAAGAACGTCCCCACCATTCTGGATCTGGCTGGCGTTTCCGTGTAATTACATAAAAATCACCGCTGCGAAGCATTGCTTCGCAGCGGTTTTTTTATTCCCAGTTTTTACAGACATCCACCCATTGGAGGCACATGGAGTGCTGCTCCAGTTCCGGAATCGTTAGTTCAATGGCACTGTTGCCGGAGCCACAGGCGGGGAAGACAGTCTGGAATCGCTTTAAGGATTCGTCCAGATAAACCGCTACTCCCGCATTCACCGCGAAAGGACAGACACCGCCCACCGCATGACCGATGAGCTGCGCCGCCTCCTCATGGGAGAGCATTTTGGCCTTGGTGTGGAAGAAGGCTTTGTATTTTGCATTATCAATTCGGGCATCCCCGGCGGCTACCACCAGTACCGGCTTGTCCTGCACCATAAAAGACAGGGTCTTGGCGATCCGGCTGCCTTCCACGCCAAGTGCTTGGGCCGCCAAGTCTACTGTCGCGCTGGAAACAGGGAGTTCCATCACCCGTTCCAGCATCCCTTGGGATGCAAAATAGGCTTTTACTTTTTCTATAGACATCATTTGCTCCTTTTCCAAATTCTGATTTGAAGCGCAAGCGCGCTTCACCGCAAAGCGTGCGCCAGCCTGCGCTGATCGTTACGCATCCTGATTGCGCCCGGTAATGAAAAATGTTGTTCTCCAACACTTTTTTGCAAAAGTAACGAACCGAGCGGTTCCGGGAAGTAACGATTACGCATGCACCGTGCACGCTTTGTCCGGCGGCACTGCCGCCCGATAAATTGGAATTTAGCACTGCTTCATCAGCCGGATAAAGAACTCGACCGCTTTTGCGATGGATTCCAAGCGGATCTTTTCGTTGTTGCCGTGGATACTTTTGCGCTCATCGGCGGTCATATCCATGGCGGAGAACCGGTAAACATGGTTGCTAAGGTCCCGGTAATGCCGGGCATCGGCGCATTGGACCATGAGGTAAGGGGAAACGATGCAGCCGGGCCAAGTTTGGGCCACACTGGTGGCAACTTTATCCCAGCTTTCGCAGCCGGTCTCAGAAATAGGGCTGGGCTCAAAGCTTTCCAGCACGGTGATCTCCACGGCGGGGTCGTTTACCGCTTTTTCCAGATGGGCCTTAGCGCCGGCAACGGTATCGGCGGGGTTGAGCCGCATATTACTCACCAGATTGGCTTGGGCGGGGATCACATTCCGGGCGTTGCTGCCTTCCATCATGGTAAAGGCGGTGGTGGTCCGCACCAAGGCGTTGAGCTCGCCGCCGCTTAGCCGGCAAATCAGGTCCAACACCGGCTCAAAAAGCCACAGGTTGGCGAATATGATCTTCAAACCGAAGCCGGAGTGGCGGCCCAAGGTGTCGAACATCTCCCGGGCAGGCTTGGTAATGTGCATTTTAAAGGGATGCCGGATCACATTCCGGCAGGCGTTTGCCAGTGTGGTGATGGGGGTCTTGACGGGAGGGGCAGAGGCATGACCGCCGTTGGAGGTGGCGCTGTAGCGCACATTCATCATGCCTTTTTCCGCAATACCGATGAGACCGCAGGGGGCTTTGACGCCGGGGAAAACATTTTCCACCACCGCGCCGCCTTCGTCCACGACCAAAGCAGGTTGAATACTATGTTCCTTAAAATAATTTACGATATTCACCGCGCCCATGCCATTGACTTCTTCTCCGCCGGAAAAGGCAAAATAAATGTCATGCTCCGGTACAAAGCCTTGGCTGATCAGGGCTTCGGCGGCACTTAGGATGCCGTTAAAAGTGACCTTGGTATCCAAGGTGCCCCGGCCCCACAGAACGCCGTCTTCGATGATGCCGGAAAAGGGCGGTTTTTCCCAGCTTTCCTCGTTTACCGGCACCACATCATAGTGGGCCATCATCACCGCCGGGGCATCGCCGGACTTACCGGGCCACCGCAGCAGCAGCGCCCGATCCGGCAGCTCCTGAAAAGAGCAGACATCAAATACCCGGGGGTAGAGGGAGGGCATGAGGGATATGAGCTTTTTAAACTCAGCGTCGTCCTCCATAGCGGGGTCGTTGTAGGAAATGGTTTTACACTGCACCAGCTTTTGCAGCGCCGTTACCGCGGCGTCCTTGTCGAATTCCACCGGCGCGTTTTCCAGCGGCTTTTGTGGCCGGGGACGGAAACAGGCAGCGCGCAGCAGCAGAACGGCCACCAAAAGACCCAACAGGGTCAATGCGATCGCACCAAACATTATAAAAGTCCTTTCTTATACAGGATCCGGGCTACGGCGATGGTGAACAGGGCGCTTACCGGCACCATGATGCCCACTGTGCCGGCATTCAGTGCCGGAACAAAGACGAACAGAATCAGCATCAGCAGGATGGGAGCCAGTGCCACTTTCCAGTTCTTGGATACAAAAGCGACGCCCAAGCCGCCAAACAGCGCCGGCAGGATCTGATCAAAGGCAGGCTGCAGGGCGGGTGCTTGCAGTACAGGGGTCAGGGGAACGATGAGGATCACGCCGAGAATAATGATCACCGTGGTGACAATACTGGAAACGGCGATGGCAACGGTGGAAACCACTTCACCCTCTTCGGAGTTGGCGCTGACATCGTTCTGCTCCAGCGCGTTCAAAGCGCAAGGGAGCTTCAGGTTGGAAATGTTACCGGTGACGAAACCTAAATAAGAGCCGCCGGCACCCAACATAGGCACAAAGGTGACGGTTTCAATGGCACCCACTGCCCAATACATGGGGGCGGTGGCGATCAGGCCCACTGCCAAACTGCTCCAATCCGGCATAACGCCGAACAGCACGCATACTGCAACAGGGAAAGCCATCAGCAGCACCATAACGGAAAGATTCCAGATCCGTCCGTCTCTGTGGACGGAGTCGATGTATGATAATTTTTTCATATCCGATTCCTCCTTAACCCAGCCAGCCGGTGAAGGGAATGGCAGCGGCCATACCCAAGATCAAACTGATAGGCAGGGCGTATTCGCTGAGCCATTTCATTTTCGGCAGCTTCATAAGTAAACCGCAGGCCACCATCACCAGTGCGGAAACACCCATCACACACACCGGGATCAAACCGGAGGTGGCGGTGAGCAGGGTTTCCACCCCGTCCTCGACCACGGAAACCATGCCGTTTGCGTCAGCGGTCCACAGCCGGGAAACATCGCAGAACACAAAACCGAGGAAAGCGGCGATCATGCCGATAAACAGAGCGTTAGAGAAGATATCTGCCCATTTGGCATCCCGATTCGCCAGCGATTTCATACCGGAAAGCAGCTTTTTGCTGATGGCCGGCACCAGCCAGATGCCCAGCATGATGCTCACAGTCATTACGATCAGCACATTTACAAACTGCTGGGCGTTCAGGTCGCCGGCACCCAAAGTCTGTCCCATGGCGGACAGGGCGTTGTTGGCAGCCACGGTCTCATAGCTCATAGAGCCTACCACACTCAGCCGCAGCCAAGGCAGGGGAAGGCCCAAGGTCTTGCTGAGTACCATGACGCTGATCACGATGGCCACCGCCGGGGCAATGGTAAAGATTGCGGCGCTGAGCATAGTCTTGCGCAGCTTTTTTTGGTCCATTCCCAGCGCTTTGCTGTGGCGCAGGGCCTTGATCAGAAAATATACACTCTGGGCAAGTACCACGGCAACCAGCACACCGGCAATAAAAAACAGAACAGGGTGGTTAACATAAAATTCCACAGGGTTGCACCTCCTCATTTATAACGGTTCGATTATACCATATCTGTTTCGGCAAAACAACCCGAAAAGCTTCATAAATGCGCCTTTAAACAATTGTCGCCGTTAACAGAATTTTTAGATGACAAACAGGGCTGTTTGTGGTATAGTATACGCACAGTTATGATTGTACCGGGAAGGGGGATGCATATGAAGAAAAAATTACCGTTGATTTTAAGCATTGTGCTGCTGGTGGTTTTTTTGATTTCCACATTGCTGTTTGACAAATTCGTGGACCGGGAACGATTGGATCAGGTGTCTAAAATTCCGGATTACGTCCCCGCGGTGAAAGAAGAAACGGATCCGACCCAGCCCCAGATCGAAGAGGGCCGTAAGGATGCCCCGGAGATCACCGTGACAGATGCCAAAGGCAACAGCTATACATTGTCCCAGTTTCGGGGCAAACCGGTGGTGGTGCATTTTTGGGCCAGCTGGTCCGGATCTGCGCAGCGGGAACTGACGATGTTCCAGAGCGCGTACAATGATTATAAAGACAGTGTGCATTTTCTGATCGTCAACACACTTAGCGACGAGCGGGAAACAAAGGAGAAGGCAGAAAAGATCATCAAAGACGGGAGTTTTACCTTCCCGGTATATTATGATGCGGATGCATCAGCGGCCAACGCCTTTGATGTGCGCATGGTTCCTACCAGCTTCTTTGTGGATGCCAACGGTAAGGGAATTGCTTTTGCCGAAGGGGAACTCAACCGCTATAATTTTGAGCGGGGTTTGATGAAGTGCTACGAAAATCAGCAGCAAAGCCCCAATGAAGAAACCCCCGAACCCACAGAAACAGAATAAAAGAGAGGCGAGAGCCTCTCTTTTTTGCGGTGAAGAAGATCACAAAACGGAATTTGCCTGCTTGACGGGCACTGGAAAAAATGGTATGATATGCACACGCCGGCATGGTGGAATAGGTAGACACAAGGGACTTAAAATCCCTCGGAGTAAAATCCGTACCGGTTCGATTCCGGTTGCCGGCACCAAAAAACGAGGAGACGATCAGTCTCCTCGTTTTTTGTAGAGGCAGGAATCGAACCCATAGTAGAGCAAGGCTCCGGTGGAGCCTTGCTGCCACCAGTTCAAAAACTGGTGGCTACTATTATTTTCTGCCCATCAGGCAGAAAATGTACTCGATTCCGGTTGCCGGCACCAGAAATAAGGGAGCAGCGAAGGCTGCTCCCTTGTTTTTTGCGTTACGCGGTTGCTGTTCCCAGTGCTTCCTTCAGAAGCTCTAAATACCGGGCCACCTCCGGCCGCATGGGATGCCGGGGATTATGGATTGCGTAAAGCCGGAAGAAAAGGCCCTCAATGGGGATGCGGCGCAGGGCAAACCGCTTGTCCAGCTCGTCCGGTACTAAGGGGATGATGAAATAGCCGAGACCGGTGCTGATCATCCAGCGCCGGGCAGAGCTGCAAGCAGAAGAAATGGTTTTGTTGGGGTCAATGGTCATGAAGCCTTTAAGCATATTGCTTCTGGAGAAAGGGCGGGTGATGGGCTCGATCAGCGTTTCTTTTTCTAATTCCTTCGGTGTTACATATTCGGCGTTGTAAAGGGGGTGACCCGGACCGACTCTGGCTGCTGCAGGTACTGTGGTAAGAATCTGCCATGTCAGACCTTGGTTTTCGGCGGTGCTTTCCAGTTTTCTGCCTTGGTTGGCATATACGAACCGTACATCCAGATCAATTTCGTTGACCAATAACTTCTGAATGACGGATTCCTGACTGATGTTCGATACGATAAAGGAAACATCGCCCGCCGGATATTCTTTGGCTAGCCGGGCAAAAGCAGCGCCTAACATGTCATGGTCGCCCAGATTCAGACAAATTGCCCCTTGATTGGATTGGATCTCGTCCAGCAGCCGATAATTTTCCAGAATACGGCCGGCATATTTCAGCACCTTTTCGCCCTCGGCGGTGGGGATCAAGCCCTGCGCTGTGCGGGCAAACACAGGGTAACCCAGCTCCTGCTCCAGATTGGTAATGGCCACGCTGATACTGGAGGGGGTCAAAAACAGATTTTTTGCCGCTTGGGAAATAGAACCGGCTTTATGTGCCTCTTGCAAATACTGCAGCTGCTGAAATGTCATATCCATGTCCTCCTGTTTTTTTGTATTATATCATTCCGGTTTCCGGATCTCAATGACTTTTAAAGAAAATTGAATAGGGTTTTGCAGAAAGCTTTAAATCAAAAAAGGGGAAAACCGTGATAGTATAAACACAAAAGGATGTGGTTTTATGGAAAAGCTGCAAGCCGGTTTCGGCAGGGAAGAGGCGATGCCGGAAACGGTCATGCCCTTGGGCGGTGTCGGTCTGGTGGGCCGGGAGTATACCGGCGTGATGGATCCGCTTTATATCACATGCGTGGCGCTGACCGATGAAACCGGGAAAACGGTTTTGCTGTATACCCAAGATTTTTTGAAATCAGAAGCCTATGTTACAACCATGCGCCAAGGGATCAGCGATGCCACCGGTGTTCCCTTTGACCATATTATGGTAGCATCTACCCATACCCACAGTGCGCCGGCAGTTTATAACGACAATTTGGAAGGGGCGCCGGCCTATCAAAAGAAATGCACCGAGGCTGCGATCCGGGCCGCCCGGGCTGCCTTGCTGGATCGGGGGGCTGCCGGGCTATCCTGCGGCAGCTTTGACGGAAGTGGTTTGGCTTTTTGCCGCCATTATGTGATGGCAGACGGCTCTGTAAAAAAGACACCCGGCAAAAAGGCCTGTCCGGTAGCCCACGCCACAAAGCCTGACGACCAAGGACAGCTGGTGCGTATGCATCGAGAAGGGAAGCCGGATATTTTGCTCCTCGGGTTTAATATCCACCCTACTTTCTACGGGCAGCATAAGCAGACACAAATTTCTGCCGATGCCCCTGCCACCGTCCGAAAGGATATAGAGGAAAAAACCGGGATGCTGGTGGCATACTTTACCGGTGCCGCCGGCAATCAAACCGGCTGCAGTCAGCTGCCGGATGCGCCTACCATGGATTGCGATGAATTTGGCAGAGCATTATCTGACCGGGTTATCGCCGCATTACCGGCGCTAAAGCCCTTGGATGCCGCCCCGATTGCTATTACAACCGAGACCTTTACAGGCAAGAGCAATAAAGAGCGGATCGAGCTGTACGAGGTTACCCACGAGATCGTGGATCTTTATAGCGCACAAGGGGAAGCTGCGGTCAAGCTCTTGCTGGAAAAACACGGAATTTCCAGCGTTTGGGAAGCTTACGCCATCCGCCGCCGGTACGCAGCCGAAGATACCCGGTCCATGTCCATATCTGTTATGAAGCTGGGCGGCCTTTCTTTTGTATTTGCCCCCTACGAGATGTTCGGTCCTCACGGGCAGTGGATCAAAGCCCATACCCCCGGGAAGATGACTTTTGTAGTCACCTGCTGCAATGAGAGTCACAGTTATCTGCCCACAAAGGAAGCCTTTGATTGGGATGTTTACGAAAAACTGGTGACCCTGTTTGCGCCCGGTACCGGCGAAAAAGTTGCTGAAACCATGATCGAAATGATTCGTTCTTTGTGAATACCGTGCTTGATATACATATGGAGGAAATGATATGAAAAAGATAATTTCTGCACTGCTTGTCCTCTGCGTCATGCTGGGCCTGTGGGCCTGCGGCGATGAGCAGTCTGCCGGCGATGGTGAAAAGGGCTTGAAAGTGGGCTTTGCGAAAGAGACCATCATGCCGGAAAAGGTCATCCCTCTTGCCGGTGTTGGCATCGTTGACCGGAATTATGAGGGTGTGCTGGATACACTCTACACCACCTGCATTGCCATCACGGATGAAAATGGCAACACGGTCCTGCTGTACACCAACGATCTGGTGAACAGCGCGGTTGAGTATTCAGAACCCGCCAAGGAACAAATATCCCGGGCTACCGGTATTGCCAAAGAAAACATTATGGTGGCGGCGACCCACACCCACTCCGCCCCCACCTATACCGCGACCCATATTGACGGCGTAACCGAATACAAGCAGTTGATTTTAGACGCCATGACCTCTGCAGGCAAAAAAGCCATTGCAGATCAGAGCCTTGCGGAGATCTCCGCCGGTGCAACCAATGCAGTAGGGCTTGCTTTCAGCCGCCACTATGTGATGCTTGACGGCCGGATCGAAAAGAATTTCAATAAGGGGGATGTGCCTGTGGACCATCCCGACGAGCCCAACGATACCGTGCAGATCGTCCGGTTTACCCGCCCGGAGGAAAATAAGAAAGATGTCATTATGATGACCTTCGGTATCCACCCCACCTTCAACGGTCAGCATTCGGATAAGAATATCTCTGCCGATTTCCCTGCGCCCACCCGGCAGTATATCGAAAATGAGACCGGCGCACTGGTTGCTTACTTTACCAGCTCTGCAGGCAACCAGATCGGAGACAGCGCCATACCCGGCGAGTCCAAGTTCAGCCGGAGTCAGTACATTGCATTCGGTCAGGCGTTGGGCAAGGTGGTGGTGGATTACCTTCCCAATCTGAAGCCCTTGGCTTCCGGCAGTGTGAATCTGCAAAACAAAGTCTTTGCCGCCACCGCTTATAAGGATAAGGTGGATATGCTGCCCGATGCAAAGAAGGTCAACGATGCCTACAATAAAAACGGCGAGGCAGCGGTGCAGGGCATGCTGAAAGAATACGGCTTTGACAGTGTTTGGGAAGCCATTGCCATTGTTGACCGGGCCAAGATGGGCAAAACGGTGAATATCAGCTTGAACGCCCTGACCATCGGGGAACTTTCTATGGTGTTTACCCCCTTTGAAATGTTTGGTGATACGGCTAAGGATATTATGGGACGGACGCCCTATGACATGACGATGGTGGTTACTTGTGCCAACGGCAGCCACGGCTATTTCCCCACTAAGAAAGCTTATGATTATCAGGTCTACGAAGGCTTCGTGGCCAAGGTGGTGCCCGGTACGGCAGAGGAGATTGCCGATACGCTGGTGAACATGCTCAAGGATATGAAAGGCTAAAGAATCAAAAGGTGCGCTGATGTGATCAGCGCACCTTTTTGCTGGGAAATTCTGGTTTATAGAACAATTGTCATATACCATTGCAGGGCGGGGGCTCTGCATGGTTATATGATAAACAAACCGAAAAATCAGAATTTATATGGCATTATTTTTACCGAATATCCGTTGACAAGGAACAGACATGCATGGTATAATGGTGGAAAATGTGGAATGATGTGGGAATTATGTGAACAACCACCCACAAAACCAAGGAGGATGTATTATGAAGAAGCGTTGGCTTGGGATACTGCTTGTATTGGCGCTGCTGCTTACGGTAGCGGTGTTTGCCGTGCAGGCAGAACCGCAGACGGAACTCTGTCCCCACTGCAAAACACCCATGGACGAAATCAAATGGAGTTCTTGGAGCTTTACTGGAGGTAGTATTGAAAGCGGTCACTATTATCTGACCCGTGAATATTACGGCCAGACCGCTATGATCAAGATTCCCGCGGAAGCGGATGTGTGCCTTGATCTGCGGGGTAAGATGTATTTTGCCCAGAATATCCATCCGTTTGATATTTATGGCAATTTGACGGTGATGGACACCGAAGGAAACGGCCAGTTTATTACCACCGGCTCCAACGGCGCTTCCGGCGGCTTTGCGAAAGTCAAGTCCACCGGCGTTTTGAACATTCTCAGCGGTACCATCCGCCGGATTGAAAAGACCGGCGTAACCATTTATACCGGTGGTCTGGTGTATGTGGAAGGCGGCACCATGAATGTGTCCGGCGGCGCACTGATTGGCGGCATTGCCCGCGCTAACAGCAGCTACAGCGCGCAGGGCGGCAACATTTACATGAAGAGCGGCACTTTGAATGTGTCCGGCGGTATCATTACCGGCGGCATGGCTTTGTCCGATACTGGTAAGAACGCCCAAGGCGGTAATATTTTCGCAAGTACCGTTGATGGTGCGGATGCGGTTGTCAATATTACCGGCGGCGTGATTTCTGACGGCTATTCCGATCTGAACGGCGGCAATCTTTATCTGGGCAGTGCGGACCTGTGTGTTTCCGGTGATGCCGAGATCTTTGGGGGCCATGCAGTGCAGCACGGCGGCAACATTGCCGTCATGTCCTCTAATGCCGGCGTAAGCCTGAATGGTGTAAAGGTTTCCGGCGGCGTGGCCGGCGGCAAGCTTAACGATGCCGATCAAGGTTCCGGCGGCGGTGGCAACATCTATGGCTACGAGGGTGAAATAAGCATTGCAGACAGTACTATTTCCGGCGATGTGCGCTTGGATTCTACCATGACCTCCTTGACTCTGTCCGGCGTGGTAAAGCTTGGTCTGGGCAAGAGTAACGGTATGCTCATAGGCAAGACACTGGATGCCAATGTCAGCGCATTGCAGGATGGCTCTGAAATTTTTGTACAGGCCGTTGATGCCTTTACACTGGCAATTCCCCAAGCAGATGCCCAGCGAATTGCCGGCTATTTTAAGGGTGCGATCCGTACCGCTGTGACGTTGGAAGAGGACTTTACGCTGAAGGGTACGCAGGGGACGACCGGTTATTGTCCCCATTGCTATGACCCCGCAAATCCTGCCACAGTTACATGGACAAAGGGCTTGACCACCAGCGGTGATGGCCATTGCTATTTATCTGCCAATATGGTGGCTGAAGAAAATACGACCATTGGTGGCAATGTAATTTTGGACTTGAACGGCTATACCCTCGGCCGTACAAATCGCCGGATCATAATGCTTACTGCGGATAAGAGCCTGACGGTTCTGGACTCTGCGGGCGGCGGCAAAATGGAAGGCACCGGTACGGTTGAAAATTATAACAAATACGGCGGCCTCATTGACTTTGTTGCAAAGAACAACACCTTTACCCTCTATAGCGGCACTGTGCGGATGAACCCCGGCACCGGTACCAGCGTGGTGCCCAGCGGCGGCGTGATCTACAGCCGTGTAAGCGGAAGTCAGACCGTGATCAACGGCGGTGTGATCAGCGGCGGTGTGCTGAAGGCCAGCGGAGCTACCGGCGGCGGTAATATCTACATGCTTGCCGGCGATACTCTGACAGTGAATGCAGGTATTATCAAAGGCGGCAATGCCGGCGTGGCCAAGGGCGGCAATATTTATAATGCCGGCACGACCCAGATTAAGGGCGGCTTTATCCTTGGCGGTAAAGCAGCCGACGGCGGCAACCTTTATACTACCGGTGCGACCACGATTTCCGGCGGTACGATTTACGGCGGCACCGTAGCCGACAATGCCGGTACAACCGACGCAACAGAAGGCCGTGGCGGCAACCTGTACGCTACCGGCACTGCCAATGTATCCGGCGGCACCGTGAATGGCGGTAAAGCCCGGATCGGCGGCAATGCTTATGTCAGCGGTACGCTGAATATTTCGGAAGAGGCAGTGCTCGCCGGTGGCGTGACAACCGGCAACGGCGGTAACGGCTATATCACCGGCACGCTGAATGTGACCGGCGGTCTGGTTACCGCGGGCAAGGCCTACAGTGGCGGCAACTTCTATATTTATGCTGACGGCAAGAACCAGAGCATTTCCGGCGGCCTTATTACCGCCGGTATTGCCGAGGGCTATACTTCCTCGAATGCAGCAGACGGTAAAGGCGGTAACTTCTACGTATCCAAGGGTACAGTTACCGTCTCCGGTACGGCTGTGATTTCCCGGGGTATTGCCAACTATGGTGGTGGCAATGCCTATGTTACCGGTGTGCTGACAGTCAATGGCGGTCAGCTTCTGGGTGGCAGAACCTCTTCCAGCGGCAAGGACGGCGGCAATGTGTACGCAGCCGGCGGTACTTTGAATGTCAACGGTGGCGAGCTGGTCAACGGTTATGCCAGCCAGCGGGGCGGCAACATCTACATGTCCAACGGCACCACCAAGGTCAATATCACCGGCGGTACCGTGACCGGCGGCTATGCCTATAAATTCGGCGGCAACCTATGTCACAATGCCGGTATTACAAAGATCACCGGCGGCACGGTGTCTAAAGGCAGCGCAGCCCGGGGTGGCAACCTTTATCTGAGCTTTGTGGCCAATGCGACGATGACCATTGACGGTGCGGATTGCCCCCGGATCATTGGCGGTACTGCCAAGTGCGAAGGCGGTAATATTTACTATGCGGCAGACGGCAGCCAGCCCGAAGCCAAGTACCCCAACACACACCCCACCCCTTGGTTGGTCATTGGCAACTGCGATATTTCTGAAGGCAAGGCCCTTTCCTTCGGTCAGGACATTTTTGTCAATAAAAACGCGCAGCTGCATGTGCTGGAAAACTTCCGCGGAACGACCTATGCCTACTTCTTTGGCCGCAGCTTTGAAAACAACGGCTTGGATCCTGCTTTGGATACGGCCACCGGCGATTTCTCCGGCATGCTGATCTTGGAAAACTGGGAAAGCAAGCCTTTCATCCTGCATAAGGATGGCGTTCTGAAACTTCCGCAGGCCGCTTCCGTCAAGGACGGTGTTTATACATGGTTTGTGGATAATGCGGCTTTGATGGAAGCATATGACGCCACTTGTGATTACATCGTGGCAGGCCCCGGAGAATTGGAACTCAAGGGTGGCGACTATATCATTGACATGGCAGGAAATGCTGTGAATATTACCGGCACCGGAACGGTTACCGGTATGGACAGTGCCAATGATTCTTATAAGACTTACGGCAGCGCCACGTTCGCCGGCGATATCACCTTGGCAAGCACAAATGCCGTGGTCGATGGTAAGAGCTATTTTGCGCTCCGGGAGGACAATACCTATACATTCCATCGGTTGGATATGGATATTACCGGTGTGACCCTGCGGCCTGAAAAGGCTGGTTTGTATTACACTGCCCAGTGGCAGTGCGATGAAGCACTGGCCAAGAAAGTGGAAGCCTACGGCGTGGCGATGAGTCTGGCCGGTGTTCCCGGTAACGATTTTGCAACGGACAGAAAGACCATGTACACCCGCCAGACAGGCGTGGAAGGCGGCATTACCGGCAATGGCGTGCTGGTTAAGGAGATTCTTAAGTCCGTTCGTCCGGATAAGAACAGCGACTATGCTCAGAAGCCCATTTATGCGGTGGCATATGTGACTGTGGACGGCCAAAATTATACCGGCAATGCGGAGTCCTACAGCCTCCACGACATGCTCAAGATGCTTAGCGACAATATCTACGAGTATTATAGCAAAGCGGAAGCATTGAGCAACTTCATGGATTATTGGGACGATTACGGTCTCACCGGCAACGATTGGCAGATGGACTACCGGATTCCGGAGGGCATTGTAGATCTGCTGCAGGCATATGACGGCCTGAATGCCTATCAGGGCGAGCTTCACGATCATGCCAATACCGGCGGCACCTCCGACGGCAACTACACCCTGACCGAGTGGCTTACCGGTATGCAGCAGCTGGATATGGACTTTGCGGCCATCGTCGATCACAAGCAGTACCTGCATATGGAACTGCCTGAGTGGGATAATAAGTATTTCATCGGTGGCAGTGAGGCTATGGCAATGCCCAAGGATCTGGAGGCAGCAACCCAGACAAAGATGCACTTCAACATGATCTTCTCGGATCCCATGGACCTGAAGGCAGCGGTGGAAGAGTATGACGCCATTGGGCCCGGCGGCGGATTCCGTCACTATGTGGATGAAACCACCGGCGAATGGCACTTTACCTACCTGCAAGGCTTTGAAGCCGATACTTCCGGCACCGGTGTGGCAATCAATTGCAGACCCAACAAGGCCGATATGGCAAAGCTGATCGAGATCGTTCGGAAGCATAACGGTATGTTCGTCCATGTCCATCCCACATCTTCTAGCTATATCAAGTCCACGCAGCCGCTGGATTACTGGTTTGCCGATTGGACAGGACTGGAAGTGTACTACACCATCTGGTCCGACCGGAACAGCTCCGCGACCAAGAAGAACTATCAGCTTTGGTTGGATCTGCTGGATCTGGGCAAAAAGGTTTGGGCCACTGCAGGCAATGATGAACATGCGATGCCTACCAACAAGGCGCTGAGCACCATTTATGCTACCGAGCAGGATGCAGAGGCCTTTATGAAGCAATTGCGTATCGGTAACTTTACTGCCGGTCATGTGGGCGTACAGATGACAGTAGGGGATCAGCTCATGGGCGGCGAATGTGACTTTACCGGCAAGCAGCTGGCCTTCCGCGTGGGCGATTTCCATAGCACTGTTTACGATCCTACCCACACCTATCGGGCAGACCTGTACACAGATCAGGGCTTGAAGAAGAGCATGACCATAGATTGCGAAGAACCCTTCTACTACAGCCAAGAAGCCGATGAAACGGCTAGGTTCTACCGTGTGGAGATCCACGATGTGACCACCGGCGAAATGCTGGCTTTGGGCAACCCCATCTGGAACACCGCAGCCCAATAAAAAACCAATAAAAAAGAGAGAGTCTTTGACTCTCTCTTTTTTGTTAGTCTGCATAAATAAAATTCAGATGATTGGCTTTGTATTTTTCTTTTAAATCATCCGGAAGGTCATTGTCGGTAATGTAAGTATAATCCTGTCGCAAGGGCACAATTTGGTAAGGGGTAGTTTTTTCGAACTTCGTGCTATCTGCCAGTATATACACATGATCGCACCGGTGCAGTATCGGGGTGATCCGTTGGACAAGTTCCTGCGTGCGGCAGGTGATGCCCTTTTCCAGAGAAAGCACCGATGGAAAGAAGAAAACCTTCTGCACATACAGGCCGGATAAAAAAGCGGCGGCAGCGGGGCCTCGAAATGCCCGTTCCGTGGCATAGTAGTTACCGCCGGTAAGCAGTACATTATATTCCGGCAGATCCCGCAGCGTTTCGAAAACATCCAAAGAATAGGTGACTACCGTCAGCTTCCGGATGCAGCTGCGGAGTTCTTGGGCGAAGGCAAGGGCGGTACTGCCGGCGCTGATGGCGATATAGTCCCCTTCGTTGACCAGCTTTGCCGCTGCCCGGGCAATGGCCTGCTTTTGCGGCTGTTGATCCTGCATGCGTTCCTTTAGCGGCCGGTAGAACCGGGTGGTGTTCAGTGACAGCGCACCACCGTGGACCCGGGTAAGAAGACCGGCTTTTTCCATGGCAGCCAGATCCCGCCGGGCAGTCTCCATGGAAATATCGAAGGTTTCCATCAGCTGGGCAATGCTTACAGCGCCGTGCTGCAGCAAAAGGGCCTGTATTTGATTGTGTCGTTGAGTAGCAAGCATTTCAAATACCTCTCTTTTTCACATTATACCACATTGTTTCCTTCAGGTCAAATTCCAATTTGCCCAAGGGTTGGATGAGGGATTCGATACCCATCCAACCCTTCGATAAACGGAAACTTAATAAAAAATGAGGACTGCTTTTGCAGTCCTCATTTTATCAAATCTTTGATGACTTCCCCGGCGATCATCAGGCCGGCGACCGATGGCACAAAGGCTACACTGCCCGGCAGCGCGCGCCGACCTTGGGGGAGCTCTTCTCCCACGGAATCCGGATCGGTGGCGATGGGGTCTTCTGTGGAGAACAGCACTTTCAAGTGCCGGATGCCCCGTTTGGCGCACTCCTTGCGCATGATTCGGGCAAGGGGGCATACGGAGGTTTTGGTGATGTCGGCGATCTGGAATTTGCCGGGATCCAGCTTGTTGCCGGTGCCTAGGCAGCACAGAATCGGGGTACCGGCGGCTTGAGCGGCCTGCACAAGGGCCAGCTTGCCGGTAACGGTGTCGATGGCATCCACTACATAATCATACTTGGAAAAATCAAATTGATCGGCGGTGTCCGGTCCAAAAAATTCTTTCCGGGGGATGACATGGCAATGGGGGTTAATATCCAGCACCCGGTTGCGGGCGGCTTCTGCTTTACCCATACCAACGGTGGAATGGGTGGCTAAGATCTGCCGGTTAATGTTGGTCAGGCTGATGGTATCATGATCGATCAGCTCCAGTGCGCCGATGCCGCTGCGGGCGAGGGCTTCTACGGTATAGCCGCCAACCCCGCCCAGCCCGAATACTGCAACGGTGGCGCGATTCAGTTTTTCCATAGCCTCCGGACCAAGCAGCAGCTGTGTACGGGAAAAGGGCTCCATAAGATCCCTCCTTTTGTCTTTTCTTCATCCTAGCATGAAATGATTTTGCTGTCAATTAAAGCTTGCCTTTTTGGCCTATATCCTATACAATAGTAGGGTATGATATTCCCAGAAAGAGAGGGAACGCCTTATGGCAAAGATCGCCTTTGATAATGATCTGTATCTGAAAAGCCAGTCTGCCCACATCCATAACCGGATCAAGCAGTTCGGCGGCAAGCTGTATCTGGAATTCGGCGGCAAGCTCTATGATGATAATCACGCCTCCCGGGTGCTGCCCGGCTTCAAGCCGGACAGTAAGCTGCAAATGCTTCTGCAGCTGAAGGACAAGGTGGAAATGGTCATCGCCATCAATGCCGCGGATATTGAAAAGAATAAGATCCGGGGCGATCTGGGTATTACCTACGATCGGGATGTGATCCGGCTGATCGATATTTTCCGGGGCTTTGGCCTGTATGTCAGCTCTGTGGTGCTGACCCGGTATCACGATGCCCCCATTGCCCGGGCCTTTCAGGCACGGCTGGAGGGCATGGGCTTGAAGGTCTACCACCATTACGAGATCCCCGGCTATCCCGCCAATATTCCCTTTATTGTCAGCGACGACGGCTATGGCCGGAATGACTATATTGAAACCACCCGGGAACTGGTGGTGGTCACTGCCCCCGGCCCCGGCAGCGGCAAGCTTGCCACCTGTATGAGCCAGCTTTACCATGAGCATAAGCGGGGTGTCCGGGCGGGCTATGCCAAATTTGAGACCTTCCCGGTTTGGAATCTGCCGCTAAATCATCCGGTGAATTTGGCCTACGAGGCGGCTACCGCAGACCTGAGCGATGTGAACATGATCGACCCCTTCCATCTGGAAGCCTACGGAGAAACAACGGTCAATTACAATCGGGATGTGGAAGCATTCCCGGTGCTGGTGGCAATGTTTGAACGGATCTTGGGCACCTGCCCCTATAAATCTCCCACAGATATGGGCGTTAATATGGTGGGCAATTGTATCGTGAATGACGCAGCGGCAAAGGAAGCCTCCTGTCAGGAGATCCTGCGCCGGTACTATACGGCCCTGAGTGACCAGAAGCAGGGCAAGGTGGAAGACTCTCAGGTATTTAAGCTGGAGCTTCTCATGAAGAAAGCCGGCGTCAGTCCGGAGCAGCGCCGGGTGGTTGCCCCTGCCTTGGAAAAGGCAGAGCAGACCGGTCTGCCTGCGGCGGCGATGGAACTGCCGGACGGACGGATCATTACCGGCAAGACATCGGATCTTTTGGGCGCGTCTGCTGCCCTGTTGCTCAACGCCCTGAAGGCGCTGGCGAATATTCCCGACGAGCTGCACCTGATCGCACCGGAGGTCATCGACCCCATTCAGCTTTTAAAGACAAACCATTTGGGTAACCGGAATCCCCGGCTTCATACCGATGAGGTGCTGATCGCTCTGTCTATTTCCGCCGCCACCGATCCTACGGCAGAAAAGGCCATGGAGCAGTTGGGGACACTCCGGGGCTGCGAGGTCCATTCCTCTGTGATCCTGTCCGCTGTGGACGAAAAGATCTTCAAGCGCCTCGGCATCAACCTGACCTGCCAAGCTCGCTTCAAAGGATAAAAAATGCCGGGGTGCAGAATTTTCTGCACCCCGGTTTTTATCACGATCACAGGCGATAAGATTTGACCCGGTGTACTGCCAAAGGGCAGCACACCGGGCTTTGATTACACTTTAAAACCGAGAGGATAGGTCCAGCCCATGTAGTCTTCCACGACACCGGATTGCATGCCGTACAGATCGTCATACAGTCTTTGGGCAATGGGGCCCACCAGACCGTCGGCAACCTGCATGTCAGTGCCGTTGTGGCACAGCCAACCGATGGGGGAGATCACGGCAGCGGTACCGGTGGCGAAGATCTCCTTCAGAGAGCCGTCAGCGGCAGCCGCTTCCACTTCGTCGATGGACAGCTTCCGCTCGGAGACCTTGATGCCCCACTTGGTCAGCAGCTGAATGACGGAGTTGCGGGTGATACCGGGCAGAATGGTGCCGCTGTCCAGCGGCGCGGTGATCACCTCGTCGTTAATGACAAAGAAGGCATTGGAAGTGCCGATCTCTTCCACATACTTGTGCTCCTTGGCATCCAGCCACAGCACATCCTTGCAGTTGTACTTGATGGCATCCTGAGAAGCGCGCATGCCGCCGCCGTAGTTGCCGCCAACCTTGGCGTAGCCGGTACCGCCCTGTGCCGCGCGGATGTATTTATCCTGCACATAGATCCGGGCGGTGGTCAGGCCGGCGTCGTTGGCGGCGTAGTAGGAGCCGGTGGGGCTGAGGATGATCATAAACTTGTAGTGCTGGGCAGGCAGCACAGAGAAGGAAACTTCATCGCCGAACAGGAACGGACGGATGTACAAAGAGGTGTTCTTGCCGGAGGGGATCCAATCCTTGTCCACTTCGATCAGTTCCTTGATGGCCTGCAGGAAAATGTCTTCGGGGACTTCGGGCATGCACATACGCTCGCAGGTAGTGCGCATACGGGCCAAGTTCATGTCCGGGCGGAACAGCTGCACGCTGCCGTCGGGCTTGCGGTATGCCTTCATGCCCTCGAACATCATCTGGGCATAGTGCAAAACGGCGGAAGCGGGTTCGATCAGGAAGGGGGCGTGGGGCACGATCCTAAAAGAGTGCCAGCCTTTGCCCACATCGTATTCCATCACAAACATGTGGTCGGTGAAGTATTTTGCAAAGCCCAGCTGGCTCTCATCGGCAGGACGGGGCTTGGGATTTTGCGTTCTGGTTACAGGGATTTCGTATTTCATGACAACATCCTCTTTCTTATAATTTATACACATCCGGCCGCCGATCCCGGAACACCGGGATGGAGCTGCGGATCTCGGACAGGATCTGCATGTTGCATTCGGCGGTGATGGTATCTTCCGCTTCACCGGCCAATGCCAAAGTTTCGCCCCAAGGGTCGATAATGGCGGAGTGGCCGCCGTAGGGGGTGCAGGAGTTGCAGCACACCAAGAACATCTGATTCTCAATGGCGCGGGCAGTGGTCAGGGTCCGCAAATGATGGGTGCGGATCTTGGGCCACTGGCATACCATAAACAGCATGTCCAGACCGGGAACGGTGAGGCTGCGGACAAGCTCCGGGAACCGGATGTCGTAGCAGATCACCAGACCGCAGGGGACACCGTCCAAGGTGAAGGTGCACAGCTGATTGCCGGGGGTGTAGTACCGGTCTTCCTGCATGGGGGTAAACAGATGGGTCTTGTCGTAAGAGGCGATGCATGCGCCGGTGCGGTCATATACCGTGGCAGTATTGTAGATCTTGCCGTCCCGGATATTAGAAACGCTGCCGGCCACGATGTTGACGCCAAACTGGGCAGCCAAAGCGCCGATGCGGGTCTTTACCTGCTGGCAGTCATGGTCGCAGTAGGCATCCAGACCGTCTTTGATGTAGAAACCGGTATTCCAAGTCTCCGGCAGGACGATCACATCCGGTTTTTCCGCCATTGCCTGCCGAATCAGTTCTTCTGCGTGGGCAAAGTTGGTTTCCGGCTGCCGGTAGGGGGTTTGCATTTGAAGGCAGGTTACTTTCATTGTTTATATTCCTTTCCCAGCATCAAAGCGTTCATATTCAGTTCCACCAGTGCGGCCTTCTTCGCAGGCACCAGCTTTTGTACCGTTTCGGCAGTGCCTTCAAAGGTCAGCTCCGGGTGGTTCTGCAGCAGATGACCCATAATGATCATATTGGCCAAAGAAGCCATATCCCGCTCCTTTGCCATGGCGGTGGCGGGGATAGAGAATACCTGCACATCGGTGCGCTTGATCTGGGTGTTTATCAGGCTGCTGTCCAGATATACCTGACCGCCGGGAACCACGGTGTCGATATACTTTTCCAGAGAGGGCAGGTTCATTGCTACCAGCACATCCGGATCGGTGATAATGGGAGAACCCACCGGGGTCTCAGACAGGATCACATTGCAGTTGGCGGTGCCGCCCCGCATTTCCGGACCGTAGGAAGGCAGCCAAGAAACCTGCTTATCTTCCAGAAGACCTTTGTAAGCGAGGAATTTGCCGGCGAACAGAATACCCTGTCCGCCAAAACCGGCAATAAGGATCTGTGTTGTCTTCATATTATTTGCCCTCCTTTGCTGCGGTGCGGTCTTTGTACACACCCAAAGGATAGTAAGGGAGCATATCGCTTTCCACCCACTGAAGCGCCTGCTGCGGTGTCATGCCCCAGTTGGTAGGGCAGGCGGATACCACTTCCACCAAGTTAAAGCCCTTGCCCTCCATTTGATTCTGGAAGGCTTTCTTAATGGCCTTTTTGGCGGCGTTTACATTCTTCACATTGTTCACAGCTACCCGGGTGATGAATTCGGGGCCTTCCAGTGTGGAGAGCATCTCGCACACCCGGATGGGCCAGCCGCAGTGATTCACATCCCGGCCGTAGGGGCTGGTCTGGGTCACCTGACCGGGCAGGCTGGTGGGTGCCATCTGACCGCCGGTCATGCCATAGATGGCATTGTTGACGAAAATGACGGTGATATTTTCGTTGCGGGCAGCGGCGTGGACGGTTTCTGCCATGCCGATGGAGGCAAGGTCGCCGTCGCCTTGGTAGGTGAACACAATGTTCTCCGGGCGGCAGCGCTTGATGCCGGTGGCAATGGCGGGAGCTCTGCCGTGGGCGGCTTCGATCATATCGCAGGTAAAGTAGTCGTAAGCCATCACTGCGCAGCCGACAGGCGCAACGCCAATGGCCTTTCCTTCAATGCCCAGCTCGTCAATGGCTTCCGCCACCAGCCGGTGGATAATGCCGTGGGGGCAGCCGGGGCAGTAGTGCAGAGGCACATCTGCCAAAGACTTAGGCTTTTCAAATACAACAGCCATGGTTACACTCCTTTCTGGGCATTGCGGATGGTTTCCAGCACCTCGTCAGGGCTGGGAATCATGCCGCCGCAGCGGTTACACAGGGATACAGGCTTCTTGCACTGGGTGGCAAGACGCACGTCTTCGATCATTTGGCCCATGCTCAGCTCCACGGAAATAAAGCTGTTTACTTTCTCCGCGGCAGCCGCCAAAGGCTTTTTGGGGAAGGGCCACAGGGTGATGGGCCGGATCAAACCCACCTTGATGCCTTCTTTTCTGGCAGCTACGATGGCGTTCTTTGCCACACGGGAGGCGATGCCGAAAGCAACGACGCAGATTTCGGCATCTTCCATCATGTACTCTTCCCACATGGCTTCGTTTTCTTCCACTTGACGGTAGCGCTCAAACCGCTCGAAGTTCTTCTTTTCCAGCTGGTCGGGCTGCAGGTACAAAGAGTTGACCACATTGTGCTTGCGCTTGCAATCGGTGCCGGTCAGCGCCCAAGGCTTTTCGTAAGTTTCGATCTGGGCATCTTCAAAGGAGATGGGCTCCATCATCTGACCGATGGTGCCGTCTGCCAAGATCATAGAGGTCATCAGGTACTTGTCTGCCAAGTTAAAGCCCTTGATGGTCAGGTTGGCCATTTCCTGCACAGAGGCAGGTGCCAGCACGATCATCCGGTAGTCGCCGTGACCGCCGCCCTTGGTGGCTTGGAAGTAATCGGATTGGGAGGGCTGGATGCCGCCCAGACCGGGGCCGCCCCGCTGGACATTGACGACCAGAGCAGGCACATCGGAGCCGGCAATGTAGCTCAAGCCCTCAGCCTTCAGAGAAATTCCGGGGCTGGAGGAGGAGGTCATCACCCGCATGCCGGCGGCAGCGGCACCGTAGACCATGTTGATGGATGCGATCTCACTTTCTGCCTGCAGAAACACGCCGCCGATCTTAGGCATCTTTTTTGCCATATAGGCGGCAATTTCTGTCTGGGGGGTGATGGGGTAACCGAAGTAGTGACGGCAGCCGGCACGGATGGCGGCTTCGGCAATGGCTTCGTTGCCCTTCATAAGTACGCGTTCAGCCATAAGAAAACCTCCTTACTTTTCTACAGTGATGATGCAGTCGGGACACATGGTGGCGCAGAAGGCGCAGCCAATGCATTTTTCCATGTCTGTCATCACAGCGGGGGAGTAGCCCTTTGCGTTGATTTGATCTGCGGCAATGGCCAAAAGCCCCTTGGGGCAGGCGTTGACACACAGACCGCAGCCTTTGCAAAGGTCGGTTCTAAATGTTACTTTTGCCATAATATTAAATTCCTCCTTGTTGTTCCGGAAGGTCAAAATACTTTTCCTGCAGCTGCAGGGGAAATACATTGGGGATCTTTTCTTCTAAAGCCGGGGCAAGGTCTTCCCGGAGGGCGGTGAAGAAAAGGGGCAGACCGGATATATCACACAGTTTTTGCACTTGCGTTCCGGAGTCCAGCACCACATCCGGGTCAGTGGCAGGACCTAAGTTGGTGTTATTGACGATGTGGGTAAATTTCAGACCGCAGGCGGCTTCGATTTCCCTCATAACCTCCATGGCTTCCTCTGCGGTCCGGGTCAGCGGACGGCAGAAGTTGGCAACGAACACCATTTTGTAGTTATTTTCTTCTTTCAGGAAGGGGACGTACCGCCCAAGGGCATAGGCGCCCCGGTCATCGCCGCCGATATCCATGATCCCGTATACGGTTTTGTCCTGTACCAGTCGGTAGGCCTCGGCAGGCAGCGCAGGCAGATCCACATTGGTGTTGGCAAATTGCGGGCTGATCAGCTCCACAGAGGCTTCGTGCAGCCGTTTGGCACTGTCAGCGGTACGGAAATAGGGGTTAACGATGTCCAAGTCACCGATGCATACCTTTTTTTCTTGGCGCGCCAAAGATATGGCGTAATTGACGGCAATATTGGTTTTGCCGCTGCCGTAATGCCCGGCAAATAATGTCAGCCGATGATGCTCCATAGAGCCTCCTTTCAAATTCCAATTTATTGGGCCGTTTGCAAACAACATCGTAGGGCGGGGCCTTGGTCCCGCCGTCAAAATCCGTTGCAACAGAGCGGCGGGAGTGTTATCCTGTTGGGGTCCCCGGCGAATGTCCTCGGCGCGAACGCCTTCGTCCATCGCCGACCCCGGCCACTCGCTCAAGTCGCTTGATCTGCCGCAGGCAGCGCTCCTTTCGCTCCCCCCCCGCCCTACAATGGTATACGACAACTGTTATTTACAGTTGGTTGCGGATGATCTTGCCGGAAATGGTCTTGGGCAGCTCCCTGCGGAACTCCACGATCCGGGGATACTTGTAAGGCGCGGTGCGGTGCTTGACGTAGTTTTGAATATCCTTTTTCAACTCTTCGGTGCCTTCTGTGCCGGGAACCAGCACAATACAGGCCTTGACCACTTGGCCGCGAACTTCGTCGGGGGCGGCGCAGACACCGCATTCCAGCACATAGGGAAGCTCCATAATGGTAGATTCGATCTCGAAGGGTCCGATCCGGTAACCGGAGGATTTGATCACATCGTCTGCTCGGCCCACATACCAGTAGTAGCCGTCCTCATCACGCCAAGCCACATCGCCGGTGTGATAAATGCCGTCATGCCACACGGCTTTTGTTTTTTCTTCGTCTTGGTAGTAGCCAAGGAATACGCCGCAGGTGGGCTTGTCGCCGGTGCGGATCACGATCTCACCGTTGATACCGTCGGGGACGGAGTTGCCGTCGGGATCCACCAGATCGATGCCGTAGCCGGGAACCGGCTTACCCATAGCACCGGGCTTGAGGATGGTGCCGGTCAGGTTGGCGATGCCCAAGGTCATCTCTGTCTGGCCGAAGCCTTCGGCGATCCGCAGGCCGGTAGCCTTCTCGAACTGATAGTACACCTCCGGATTCAATGCCTCGCCGGCGGTGGTGGCGTGGTGGATGGAAGAAAGGTCGAACCGGCTCAGATCCTGCTTGATCAGCATCCGGTACATGGTAGGCGGAGCGCAGAAGGTGGTGATGTTGTATTTTTTGAACATGGGCAGGATCTTCTCCGCATCGAAGCGGTCGAAGTCGTAAGTAAACACAGCACCTTCGCAGAGCCACTGGCCGTAAAGCTTGCCCCACAGGGCTTTGCCCCAGCCGGTTTCGGAAATGGTAAAGTGCAGGCCGTCCCGCTCACACAGATGCCAGTACTTGGCGGTAACATAGTGACCCAGCGCGTATTTATAGCTGTGCATGGCGATCTTGGGATAGCCGGTGGTGCCGGAGGTGAAGAACATGAGCATGGGATCGTCGCCGCAGGGAGCATCGTCGGCGCGCAGATAGCGGCGGCTGAAGAGGGGATATTCCTCGTCGTAATCGTGCCAGCCGTCCTTTTTGCCGCCAACCATGATCTTGGTCAGCTGCATGCCGGCAGCGTCTTCTGCCAGTTCGATCTGATGGGCGGTATCCCCGTCGGCGGTGCAGATCACTGCGCTCACGCCGGCTGCTTGGAACCGGTAGGTGAAATCATGCTCCACCAGCTGATTGGTGGCGGGGATGGCGATGGCACCCAGCTTGTGCAGGCCCAGAATGGCGAACCAGAACTGATAATGGCGCTTGAGCACCAGCATCACCCGGTCGCCCCGTTTGATACCCAGTGACTTAAAGTAGTTGGCGCTTTGGCTGGAAGCATCCTTAATATCTTTAAAGGTAAACCGCCGCTCGGTCATGTCGTTGGCAATGTGCAGCATAGCCAGCCGATCCGGCTCCGTGCGTGCGATGGCGTCTACCGTATCGAAGGCAAAGTTGTAGCTGTCCTCGTCGGTGAAGGAAAGTGCTGTCAAGGCGCCGTGCTCATCCTCGGAAGCCTGAATAAACTTATGGCACAGCAGCTTCTGGGAAGCATCGCTTTTGCGGCTTTGGCCGATGTAAAGCTTCTGGTCGGTGGTGTCGCTGACCATGATCATGGCAAGGAACACACAGTCCTGCCCGTCAATGGCGATCATACCGTGGGGAGTGGAGGACTTGTAGAAAATACTGTCGCCTTCCCGGAGGATCTCCTCGTGGTCGCCGATCTTAATACGCATGGAACCCCGGATCACCAGATCAAATTCCTGACCGGCGTGGGTGGTGGTGTGGATCGGCTGGTCCTGCAGTTCCTGAGAGTATTGGTAGGTGACCCAGTAGGGGGTCGCCAGCTTTTTGCGGAACATGGGCGCCATATCCTGAATGGTGATGCCATCCTCGCTGGCGGTGACCAGACCTTTGCCCTTGCGGGTCACGGTGTAGCCGGAGAGCTTGGCGCTGTGACCTTCCAGCAAAACGGTGATTTCCACGCCGAAGACCTTGGCGCATTTATGCATAAAGGTAAAGGGCATATCCACGGTGCCGGACTCGTAAAGACGGTACTGCTGTTCCGTCAGTTCGGTCTGCTCCGCCATTTTTGCGGTACTGTAGCCTAGGATTTCGCGCATGGCGCGGATACGCATGGCAACATCCATCAGCTGCGTATCGGGATTCATGTTAGACATACTCTCAATCCTTTCCAAATAACAAAAAATCGCCTCAAGAAAAATTCTTGAGACGAGTAAAGCTTACCCGCGGTACCACTCAAATTACGGCAAAAGCCGTCCCTTCAGGCTCTATTAAGCCCTATCCCTTAACGCGGGCAGACGGAAGAAGCTAAATATCGCTCCTTCGGCTCGGAAGTGATGGGCGAACGGCAACAAACTGTCGGTTCGCACCAACCACCGACTCTCTGGGAGTTTTTCTTTGCCGGGCCGTCTTCGTCACAGCCTGTAATATTAAGTTGTAGACAGTTTAACATGTCCACAGACAAAAGTCAAATGTTTTCGTGCCAAAAACGGATAAAAATAGGAGGGCGTTTTTGTATAAAATGTAAAAGATGGTTTTGGCGGGTGGTTTTTTATTGACAAAGCCGCGGTATTATGGTTAAATTGCCTCAATATTACAGGTAAAGACGAAGACGGAAAGCGGTCTGTTTCCAAAGCTGCAGAGAGCCGGTGGTTGGTGTGAACCGGTGCGGCGGGGCAAGACTTCTGATTCCCGAGTCGGCGCTGCGAACACGCGTGTTCAGTAGTGGCGCCCGGTTTCCTCCGTTACAGGGATAGGGCTTAGTAGAGCCCGATGAGAGATTCTCCTCCGGGAGAATAAGCAGGGTGGTACCGCGAATGTAAATTCGTCCCTGAGACCGCAGAAGCGGCCTCAGGGATTTTCTTTTATCAAAGGGGAAGAGTATTATGAAAACGATCCGAATCAGCGATATGACCATGGCACAGGGCAGCAAAAGCGCCTCTATTTCCTTCCGGGAGAAGATCGAGCTTTCCAAACTGCTGGATAGCTTGGGTGTCAGTGTGATCGAATTGGAGGGCATCCATCAGTCCCGCACCGATGCGCTGCGGATCAAGTCTGTGGCAGCGGCGGTAAAGGAAAGCACCGTGGCAGTGCCGGTGACCTTGGACAAGGAGAATATAGATCAGGTATGGGCGGCGCTCAAACTGGCGAAAAATCCCCGGCTGCAGGTCAAATGTGCCGTCAGCTCTGTGCAGATGGAATATTTGTATCATAAAAAGGCGGATGCGATGCGCGAGGCCATCCGGGAGGCAGTGGCCTATTGCCGCAGCCTGTGTGCAGATACGGAATTTGTGGCAGAAGATGCCACCCGGGGGGAACCGGCCTTTTTGCATACGGTGCTGGAAGCGGCGGTGGAAGCCGGTGCAACTACGGTTACGGTGTGTGACAGTGCCGGCATCATGCTGCCGGAGGAATTTGCCGCTTTTGTGAAAGAACTGTTTGCGGCGGTTCCTGCGCTAAAAAATGTGTGTCTGGGTGTTTGCTGCAGCAATCACCTTTCTTTGGCAGATGCCAGTGCTGTGGCGGCAGTGGTGCAGGGGGCGGGGGAGATCAAGGCGGCAGCCTACCCCACCGGCCAGAGCAGCATTGCAAACGTGGCACGGATCTTGGCAGCCCGTAGTGATCTTTTGCAGGCGGTCAGCACCGTCCGGGTGGCACAGATGAGCCGCATTATGGATCAGATCGCATGGATCTGCCAGACCGACGGAAAAAAAGCCACACCGTTCTCCGGCACAGCGCAGGAGGATGGGGGCATCTACCTGACAGAACACGATGATATCACCGCAGTGGCGGAGGCGGCAGCCCGGTTGGGCTACGACCTTTCCGAGGAAGATAAGCGCAGCGTATATGAAGCTTTCCGGCAGATCGCTAAGAAGAAGGAACAGGTGGGGATCCGGGAGTTGGATGCCATCGTGGCTTCCGCGGCTATGCAGGTGCCCTCCAGCTATGTGCTGGAAACCTATGTGATCAATTCCGGCAATACCATTTCCTCCAGCGCCCACCTGCGACTGCGCCGTGGGGAGCAGCTGCTGGAAGGGGTGTATTTGGGCGACGGTCCCATTGATGCCGCCTTTAAAGCCATTGAAAGCATTACCGGCCGGCATTACGAGCTGGACGATTTCCAGCTGCAGGCGGTTACCGAGGGCCGGGAGGCAATGGGCCAGACCATCGTGCGGCTGCGCTCCGGCGGCAAGGTGTACTCCGGCAGAGGTATCTCCACGGATATCGTCTGCGCCGGTATTCAGGCTTATTTGAGCGCCCTTAACAAAATCGTTTATGAGGAGGGGGAAGTATGAATCTCTCCTTTTCCACCCGTGGCTGGCCGGATTTAGGCTGGGAAGAAATGCTGCAGCTGGCGGTGGATATGGGCTTTTCCGGTGTGGAAGTCTATAATCTGCCCAAATTTGATCCTTTGACGGACCGCAGCGGTCCGTTCCACAAGTATCAGACAGCTGCCACTGTTCGGCAGCTTCATGAAAAAAAGCTGAAGATCCCTTGCTTTGATACATCCTATGACCTGACCGACGGAGACAGCGCAGTGTCTTGGCTCAAAGGCCTCATGGAGGTGGCGCGGAACACCCGGGTAGGGTATGTAGCGTGCTGCGCCCTTTCGGAAAATGAGGAGCAGGTCCGCAGAAATCTGCAGGTCTTGCTGCCTGTGGCCCGGGAACTGGAGGTAACGCTGCTGATCAAGACCAGCGGCATCTACGCAGATACCGCGCGGCTGCGCCGGCTGCTGGATGAGCAGTGCTGCGATGAACTGGCGGTTCTGTGGGATGTGCATCATCCTTACCGGGATTTCGGGGAAAGCGGCGATACCACCATCAAAAATCTGGGTGATTATGTCCGCCATGTCCACCTGCGGGATTCTGACGATAGCGGCCAGTATAATCTCATCGGCGAAGGTACCATGCCCATCGGGGATATCATGCAGGCACTGTCTTCCGTCAATTACAACGGCTTTATCTCTTTGGAGTGGAAGCCCGCGTGGTTGGAGGAGCTGCAGGACCGGGAAGTGATCTTCCCTTATTTCGTAAACTATATGAGCCGGTTCGAAAATCCCCGGGGCAAGAAAAAATCCCTGTATTTCAACCACGACGGCACCGGTCAGTATGTCTGGAAAAAGGATGAACTGATCGATCTGACTTTTTCGCAGGTGCTGGATCGGATGGCGGAGGAATTTCCGGACCAGTATTGCTTCAAATACACCACCTTGGACTATACCCGCACCTATGCCCAGTTCCGGGAGGATGTGGATACCTTTGCCCGGGCGCTGGTGTCCTTGGGCGTAAAGCCCGGCAATAAGGTGGCGGTTTGGGCCACCAATGTGCCGGAATGGTTTATTTCCTTCTGGGCTGCCGCAAAGATCGGCGCGGTGCTGGTGACGGTGAATACTGCCTATAAGATCCACGAGGCGGAGTATCTGCTCCGGCAATCCGATACCCATACGCTGGTGATGATCGAATCCTGTCTGGATTCTGATTATCGGGGGATTATCAATGAACTGTGTCCGGAAATTGCAGAAGCCAAGCCCGGACAGGCCCTTCACTGCAAGCGGCTGCCGTTTTTGCGCAATGTGATCACGGTTGGCTTCCGCCAGCCGGGATGTCTGACCTTCTGGGAAGCCATGGATCGGGCAAACCTTGTAAACAGGGAAGAGGTGGCACGGCTTGCCGCACAGGTGCGGCCTGACGATGTTTGCAATATGCAGTACACCTCCGGCACCACCGGTTTCCCCAAGGGCGTGATGCTGACCCACTACAATGTGGTCAATAACGGCAAGTGCATCGGCGACCGAATGGGCCTTTCCACCGCAGACCGGATGATGATCCAAGTGCCTATGTTCCACTGCTTCGGTATGGTGCTTTCCATGACATCCTCCATGACCCACGGCGCAACACTTTGTCCGCTGCCGTATTTCTCTGCCAAGCAATCCTTGGCATGTATCAATCAGGAGCGGATCACTTGCTTTAACGGCGTGCCGACCATGTTTATCGCCATGTTCAACCATCCGGACTACCGGAAAACGGACTTTTCCCATATGCGCACCGGCATTATGGCAGGCGCCGGTTGTCCGCCGGAGCTGATGCGCCGGGCTGCCCAGCCGGATGAAATGCATATGACCGGCATCGTCAGTGTTTATGGTCAGACGGAATCTGCCCCGGGCTCTACGATGTCCGCATGGACAGATCCGCTGGAGGTGCGCACAGATACAGTGGGCTATGCCTTCCCCCATGTGCGGTGTAAGATCGTAGATCCGGAGACGGGAGAAGAATTGCCAGCCGGTGTAAACGGAGAATTCTGCTCCAAGGGCTATAACACCATGAAGGGCTACTACAAAATGCCGCAGGCTACCAAAGATACCGTAGATGCCGAAGGCTGGCTCCACTCCGGTGACCTTGCCTGCCGGGATGAAAACGGAAACTACCGGATCACCGGCAGATTGAAGGATATGATCATCCGTGGCGGTGAGAACATCTACCCCAAGGAGATCGAGGAATTTATCTATACTCACCCGGCAGTGCGGGATGTACAGGTGATCGGCGTGCCGGATAAAAAATACGGCGAAGAGATCATGGCGTGCATTATCCTCAAAGAACCCGGCTCGGTAACAGAGCCGGAAATGATCGCCTATATCCAAGCCAGTATGGCCCGGCATAAAGTGCCCAAGTATGTGAAATTCGTGGAGTCTTTCCCTATGAATGCAGCCGGCAAGATCCTGAAGTATAAGATGCGCCAGCAGGCTGCGGAAGAGCTGAAGCTCACCGGCGACGGCGCGGATACCGCCGGTCCTGCCAGTTAAACCGGAATTTACACAATAAAAAGCCGCCCTTTTTCAAAAGGGCGGCTTTTTGTTATGCGTTTGCAGTTTCGGCAAGGAATGTCTCTTTGTCTTTATAAGCTGCCTTGATCACGAAACGATAACCAATGATCACCAAGAACATTAAAACTGTAAAGAACCAGAAGCAGGGCTTATAAGAGCCGAAGGTATCATAGAACAGGTCACCCACGGGAGAACCAAGGCAAAGACCAAGGGAGTTCATAGCATAAAGGACACCGAGGACTTTGTCAAAGGCTGCTGTGCCGAACAGGTTGCCAACGATCAGGGTGATCATCACCGTTTCCATGGGAAGGGCGATGGCTTCCAGCACTTTGGCTACCATGGCTAGGATCTGCCCCAGCAGAGAGTTGCGCATGGTTGCAAACAGTAGGAAGCATAATAGCGTAGCAACCTGACAAATGGTCAGGGTCGTTTGCAGTCCCTTTTTGTCATACATGGCACCCACAAAAACCTTGGTGAAGGTCAGCACAAGAGAAAAAACCGTAGCGGTGGTGGCAATAAAGCCGTCATCCATCTTAAGGTCGCCCATGTATACCAAGGTGACGTTGCCCACACTTTGCAGGCTGATGCCAGTTAAAAACACCAAAACAGCGGTTGCGTAAAAGTAAGGCTTTCTTTTGATCTGGTCATAGTTTAGACCGGCCCAAATGGCGCCCCGGGGCTTCTTCTTACCCCCGTCGGTCTGGGCTGCAGATGCGTCGCTGTGATGCTCCCGCATAAAGATCATGATCACGATGCTGATGAACAAGGAGAGGACTGCCGACAAAAGGTAGGCTTTTCGGTAGCCAAAGACCTCGCCGTTGTTGATCAGCGGAGAGATGATCTGGGCAGCAATGGCGCCGCCGATGCCGTTGGCAGACATCACAATACCGGTATAGCGGCCCACATCCTTGTCAAACCATCTGCGTACAATCGTGCCGGCCATGGTGCCGCCGGCAAATACGATGCCAATGCCCCAAAACGCGCTGCCAAGGTAGATGTGGAAAACATTGGCGGCCACGGCACGGATCGCCACAGAGGCGGTCAGGCTGAGCATACCTACACATACCATTTTCTTTGTGCCGAACTTGCTCACCAGTGCGCCGAAATTCAGAGCGACCAGCACCTGTGCCGCATAGCGGATGCTGGAAGAAAGGGCATAAACACTTCGTTTGATACCAAGGGCTTCGGTAATGGCTTTGGTGTAAAGGCCGGGGTTACTGCTGCAAAAGCCAAGGCAGATAAATTCCATCAGGAAGCATAGGATTAGAATAACCCACTTATAATCCAGCGGTTTTTTTCTGAGTGTCATTTCTACGCGCCTCCGATGACGCAAATTTAGGCTGTGCAGCATTTGCCGGTGGGCGGTGGCTGCCAATCTTACCGGGAAAATCATACTACATGCACACACAAAAAACAATTACATAAATGCATATGCTTGCATAACTTTCACATGATGTAAAAATTCCGAATTCGCACACTTTCTTGAAAATTAAAATGCAATATGCGGCATGTTTTCATGCCGCATGTTGCGTTATTTTCCATGCACCCGATATTCTAAAAACATAGGCGCGCTGCAAACCTGTTGACAAGTATTAGCCAATGGTCTTTAACAATCTGACAAATTCTTCCTGCACGACTTCTGCGGTGCCCTTGCTGTAGTAGCCGGTGTCCGCTTCGTAGCTGCGGTATTCGTAAGCATCCTTGCAGGGCAGATACAGGTGATTACCGGAGATAATAAAGGTGTTCTGAAAGGGAGCATTGGCCCGGACGTAGTGACCCACAGTGGAGAAAATCTCGTTGGGGCCGGTGATAAAGCCCATAGGACCGATGCAGAAGGCATTCAGCTCGATTTTGGTGGTACGGGGCATCTTGGCGCGGTTGCGGATATCCCGGGTTTGATAGGAGGAGGTGAAGCCGTAGGTCTTGCCAAGGGCGTCGCCTTCTGCCTTGCCTACCGTCTTCCAGAGGTTATAGACCTCGTTGGCCTGTTCCAGCATATGATCCCAATCGTGGTTGATGGGCACAACGAACTGCTCCCGGATGGTGCGGAAGGTGGTGCTTTCCGCTGTCTGCAGCAAAGGCAGCATGTCCTGCGCCAGATGGGCCAGCTTATGACCGTAAGCGATCCAGTCCAGACCGTGCTTTTCGGATTCCAAGCGGCTGATCTTGTTCTGGTTGCCGGAAGCGCCTTGGAAGAAAATGAAATGATCGCCGGTAATGGCTTCGTATTCGCTGCGAATGTGGGCAACATAGCCGGCGGAGACCAGATTATAGCCGGTTTCTCTCACAGTGTCGTTATGGGCCTGCCAGTTCATCATGGTGATGCTGGGCTTATCCTGCCGCAGGAAACGAACCAGCAGCATCCGGGGGTCGGTGGGATGGGTGTGACCGACGCAGGTAAGCTTCCAATCGCCGAAGTTAGAGCCGGAAACAGAGCCGTCATGCATTACATAATGGCGGATGAAGTTCAAGCCGGGCTGTTCCCGGCAGCCGAACTGGAATTGGGCGGGGGCGCGGTCGTTCAGGGCTTCCTTGGCAGCGGTGACAGAGGCTTCAAGGAAAGTCTCGCGGAAACGGACAGCGCTTTCCCAATTGGCGTAAAGGGAAGGTGCGTTATGGGAGTGGGTCGCGCCGCAGTAAATATGTTCGGCGGGGATGCCTGTGGCGGGGCAGACCTTTTCCCGCAGCATTTCAGCAGCCACCATATTCAGGGACAAAAAGTCGGCGCTGTACAGTAAGATCGTATCCTCGCCGGAGGTAACGGCCACACAGGTCAGGCAAATGTCATCTGCCACACCTTCGGAAAGGCGTGATTCATCATCGCCGTAGCCGGTCAGATGTACGGCATAGTCGGGGGTAATAACTTGCCGGCTGTAGCCGACTAAGAGTGTGTTTCCCATAAGAAATACCTCCATTTTCTTTGTTGCTACTATTATATCATGTACGCAAGAAATTGCAATTGGGAAAAAGATTGACGAAAGCAAAAAAATAGATTAGAATAAGTAAAACTATAAAAAGGAGAGAAAAGCAATGAGCAATAATCTGCAGCGGAAATACGGTCTGTTTACTGCCATCTGTATGGTGGTTGGTATCGTGATCGGTTCCGGCGTATTCTTCAAAGCACAAACCATTCTGCAAAAGACCGGTGGCGATATGCCTCTGGGTATCGTGGCATGGATCATTGGCGGTGCCATTATGCTGGCCTGCCTGCTGGCCTTTGCCTTTATGGGACAGAAATATGAAAAGGTCAACGGCATCGTGGACTATGCGGAGGCCACCGTGGGTTCTGACTACGGCTATATGATGGGTTGGTTTGCCAGCACCATTTACTACCCCGCAATGAACTCCGCACTGGCTTGGCTGACTGCCCGGTATACCTTGGTGTTCCTGACAGCTGTAGGCATGCCTTTGAGTGCCGGCAGCAACCCCGTTACCGGCCCGGAGTGCATGATTTTGGCCCTGTTCTTTATGGCCTTCTCTTACGCGGTCAACGCACTGTCTCCCAAGCTGGCAGGCAAGTTCCAGACCAGTACCACTGTGATCAAGCTGATCCCGCTGGGCCTGATGGCTGTGGTGGGTATTGCCTACGGCCTGATCAACGGCACGCTGGCAAACAACTTTGTTACCCCTGTTCAGATGGACGGTGTTTCCTCCAGCCCCCTGTTTGCGGCTGTGTGCGCCACCTCCTTTGCTTACGAAGGCTGGATCATCGCCACCGCTATCAACTCTGAGCTGAAGGATTCCAAGAAGAATCTGCCTAAGGCACTGGTGATCGGCGGTATCATTATCGTAGCCGTGTACATTTTCTACTATGTAGGTGTTGCCGGCGGCGCAAGCAACGCGCAGCTGATCACGGACGGCGCACAGGTTGCCTTCACCAACATCTTCGGCAATGTGTTTGGCAACATTCTGAATCTGTTTATTGCCATTTCCTGCTTCGGCACGCTGAACGGTCTGATGCTGGGTACCTGCCGTGGTATGTATTCCGTGGCTGCCCGTGGCAGAGGTCCTGCCCCCAAAGTGTTCAGCAAGGTGGATGAGACCACCGATATGCCCAGCAACTCCTGCGTATTTGCGCTGGTGATCACCGCCTTCTGGCTGGCTTACTTCTACTTTGCCAACCTGTGGACCGGCGATATGAACGGCCAGCCGGTGTCCTTTGCAGGCAAGCCCTTCGCTTTCGATTCCACGGAGCTTCCCATCATCACCATCTACTTGATGTATCTGCCCATCTTCTTCCAGTGGATCCGTAAGGAAAAGGATCAGAGCGTAATGCGCCGCTTTGTAATGCCGATTCTGGCAATGTGCGGCTCTGCCTTTATGGTGCTGGCTTGTATCGTCAGCCACAAGATGGCTTGCTTCTGGTATGTGATCCTCTACGCCGTTGTGATGCTTATCGGCTGGCTGCTGGATGCCAAGAACCGGAAAAAGTAATTGAACTGAAAAGAACGCATGGGTTTCCATGCGTTCTTTTTCCTGCAAAAAAAGCAGACATGCGATGTGAACTGAACCAGTAAAAACGGACAATAGACAAAAAGCCCCCTGATGTAGGATAATAACTACATCAGGGGGTGTTATTATGTCTGGTAAGAAAGGCATGAAAAAGTATCCTATAGAGATACGAGAAGAAGTTGTTATGAG